>DUQG01000008.1 GCA_012837935.1 Bacteroidales bacterium | reverse complement strand
TCATTATAACTAACTGGTAATCAGTTATAAAGATACGAAAATCTAAGGTCTTTTCCAAATAAAAATGAAGTTAATTTGCTGATTTTTAGATAATTATATCGCTATGTAATTTTTGTCATGTACTAAAAAAATAATGTCAAAATTATTATGTATTCAGGCAAATGTGTTTTTTCCCAAGTTCTTGAAGTTGTAAGTCAGTATGAGTTCAGTAAATGTGTTAAACGTTACAAAGGCAATCATAATGTTCGAGAGTTTACCTGTTGGAACCAGTTTATCCAACTTCTTTTCGGACAACTGGCATCTTTATCTTCGCTTCGTTCGATTTGTCTTTGTTTGAAAGCTCATAAACATCAACTTTATCATCTTGGTATCAAAAAACATGTAGATGTGTCGGTTATTTCTCGTGCTAACGAACATCGTAACTGGATGATATTTGCGGACTTCAGCTATTCTTTAATAAGACTTGCCCGCCCGCTTTATGCGGGCTTTTCTGTTCAGAACTTAGATATTGAAAATGAGATATTCGCACTTGATTCTACAACAATATCTGTAAGTATCAATCTCTGCACTTGGGCAGAAGGTAAATACTCACGTGGTGCTGTCAAAATGCACACTTTACTTGATATACGTAGGAGTATCCCGGAATTTATTTTCGTTTCGGACGGAAAATATCATGACAGTAATATTTTCGATGTGATAAGCGTTTATGCCAATGCAATTTACTTAATGGATAAAACCTATGTAGATTTTGAAGCTTTGTATCGTATCAACAATGCCGGTGCTTTCTTTGTCACGAGAGCAAAAGACACGATGCGTTACCAAGTAGTTGAGCAAAATTTTAACATAAACAAAACTACCGGACTTCGTACAGATAAGGTTGTTGAATTAATAATACCTAAATCAAAACGTTTTTATCCGGAAAAATTGCGACTTGTTGAATTTTACGATAAAGGAAACGAAGAACTTCTCGTATTTCTGACGAACAACTTTGATGTAACTGCACTTGAAATAGCAAATTTATATAAAAACAGATGGACAATAGAAATCTTCTTCAAATGGATACAACAAAACCTGACGGTCAAAAAACTTTGGGGATATTCCGAAAATGCAGTTAAGATACATCTATGGATGGCTGTGTGCAGCCACTTAATTGTAGCACATATCAAATACATAACAGAAAGTCCGCTGTCTATTTATGAAATAATGCAGATTCTAAATACATCATTGTTTGACAAAACGCCTTTACGAGAGCTGTTGAATCCTGAAAATGAAATTCAAGTCAAACAAAATCAAAATATCAAAGAGCTTTTTTATTTTAGTTAAAATGATTAACAAATTAATGCAACACTAGTAATTTTGCTTTATTTTTCTCTAACTAAAACTTATACATAAAACCTACTCCTAAAATTTCTTTGAACTGCACACGTGCTTTATCACCTTCTAAAGAGCCATCGCCATTGGCATCAAATTTAATATCATAGTCGTAAATTAAGTTCGTATTCAGGCTTACCGAAATATAATCGTTTACCTTCATACCAATTATATTTTCCCAGTTCACATCAATATATTGCGGGTTTTTAAGGTAGTTGGAAAATAAATCCAATTTAGAAGCAATGCTGAAGTTTTTGAAAAAACCTTCTTTGAAATCATTTTTCACAAACCCAAGACGAACATAACCACCAAGTTCTGCTCTTGATTTTTTCCCTTTTTCCACACCAAAAGCACCTTTATCCGACAAATATTCATCGTTTACAAAAGTGAATTTTCCTGTCAATGGCGAGATAAACGCATTAAAGTATTGATTAGGAATATAGTTCAAACCCACAGCACCAAGAAGATAAGCCGGTGCTAAAAAATTTGAAATTCGAATACTGTCGTTCGGATAGTTATACCCTTTTGCAAACTGAGTTTTGAAATTGAGCAATCCCGCATAATAAAAACTTTTAAATGCCTTTCTTCCGTACTTGGAAATAAAATCAATACGGTCGTCGGTTTTCATAACACCGTTGTAATTACTTTGTTTTAACAATCCATAGCCTAGGTCTAAGTTGTTTTCCCAAGAGTTTTTTTCGTCGAAATAGTTTGCAAATAAGCTCAGCATTCCATTAAGCGACATTGAGTTTTGACCACCGGCAGCCCAGTTGACAAGTGATGTTTGTGAGAGGTTTAAGCTGGTAATTCCACCTTTTTTCCACGATGCTACAGTGTCGGTTTTCAACTCTTTTAGTTCGGCTTCGCCCTCGGTAATTTGCGCATTAGCCGCTAAAACAAAAATCATACTAATAAGCAGGGTAATTTTTCTCATAATTAAAATTTATTTTGTTTGTTAAAAAAATCAGATGCAAAGATAGTATTTTTTTGACAAATCCAATCCAAAGACTGGCTTTAAGCCAGCCTTTGGATATTACAAAAAAAGATGCCCACGATGTTTCCATCGCAGGCATCTAATTATAAATCAGAGATTTAGTTAATCTGCCGGCTCAAGTTCTATCATCACGAAGTCTTTGGGTACTTTTTCACCGACTTTCACGTTGATTTTCTTAATCCGTGCCGTGAAAGGCATATCCACTCTATTCTGCATTTTCATCGCTTCCAGAATAAGCAGTTGTTCACCCTCTTTAACTACTCTTTTCTCTTTTACATCAACAGAAATAATGGTTCCGGGAATATAAGATACAATCTCATAAGGACTCGGGTCAACCCAAAACTTGCGTTCCTTATATTTTTTGGTCAGTTGCGTTTTGTATTTACGAGCTGTTACCGCAAAATCAATAAGTTCCACAGGCTCTTGAGGTTTTACCTCTTCCTCTGTTTCACCTTTAGCTGCAGCGGCTGCTTCTTTGGCTTCCATTATTTTTTTCTTCGTCTCTTCAATTTTTCTTCGCTCTTCTCGGCGTCGTGCCATTCGAGCATTTCGTTCTTCGGCTGCCACCTTAGCTTCCGCAGCTTTTCGCACAGCTTTTATTTTCCTCGCACGTTCAACAACTTTTTTCTCGTTAGCACGTTTTTCCATACGAGTTTTGCGCTCTTCGGCGGCTTTTTTAGCTGCGGCAGCGCTATCTATTTTATCTTTATCGGGCATAATCAAGTTTTTTTGGTTTAACAATTAAAAAAATATTGAATACGCTCCTTAGAATGGTGGAATTCCATGTTTTTTCTTCGGACGGAAATCATCTTTATTCTTAGATAGCGACAGTGAGTGCAACAACAGTTCACGTGTTTCACTTGGCTCAATCACCGCATCAATATAACCTTTAGATGCCGCCACAAATGGATTAGCAAATTTTTCCACATATTCTTTTACCTTCTCTTGACGCATTGCGTGCTCGTCTTCAGCTTCCATTATCTCCTTACGGAAAATAATATTTGCTGCACCTTCCGGTCCCATTACAGCAATTTCAGCACTTGGCCAAGCATACACAAAGTCTGCACCCAAGTGGCGAGAGTTCATAGCAATATAACCACCACCATAAGCTTTACGCAGGATTACAGTCATTTTTGGAACGGTAGCTTCAGAGTAAGCATAAAGCATTTTCGCACCGTGGCGAATTACTCCGGCATGTTCTTGATCCACGCCCGGCAAATATCCCGGCATATCTTCAAGTGTAACAATTGGAATATTAAAGGCATCGCAGAAACGAATAAATCGAGCTGCTTTGTCGGATGCATCACAGTCAAGTACTCCGGCTAAATACATCGGCTGGTTGGCTACAAAACCTACGGTTTCACCATTCATACGTCCAAAGCCGATAACGATATTAGCTGCCCAAAGTTCCTGAACTTCAAGGAATTTACTATCGTCTGTTAGCGCAAAAATCACATCACGAACATCGTAAGGTTGTTTCGGATCAACAGGAATAATGTTTTCTATTTTCTTTCTGAATTTCGGTGGTTTCGGTGCTTTGGCGGGTGGGCGTTCTTCATTATTGTGTGGAATCAATGAAATCAAAATTTTGATTTGCTCAAAACACTCCATCTCACTTAGCGCGTAGAAGTGTGCATTACCCGTAATTTCAGCGTGAACACGAGCACCTCCCAAGTCTTCCTGAGAAATTTTCTCACCTAAAACTGTTTCAATTACGTTTGGTCCGGTAATAAACATTTTAGATATATTCTCCACAACAAACACAAAGTCAGTCAATGCCGGCGAATAAACCGCACCACCTGCACAAGGTCCTAAAATAACAGAAAGCTGTGGAATCACACCGGATGCCATTGTATTACGATAGAAAATCTCACCGTATCCGGCCAAAGCGCCGATACCTTCCTGAATACGAGCACCTCCCGAGTCGTTGATACCGATGCAAGGGATTTTCATTTTCAGTGCATGATCCATTATTTTAGTTATTTTCCGAGCGTGTTTTAGTCCCAGAGAACCGCCCATCACGGTAAAGTCTTGCGCATAAATACACACAGGCGCACCACCAATTGTTCCGGTTCCGGTAATTACTCCATCGCCGGGAAGCTCTTTGGATGCCATTCCGAAGTTTTGCTCTTCATGCTCCACAAAAAGGTCGTATTCATGGAATGAACCTTCATCAAGAAGTGCCAAAATACGAACACGAGCAGGCATTTTTCCCATCGAAATTTGTTTCTCAATAGCCTTGTCGCCTCCTCCTTTTTCAACTATTGCTTTCTTTTGACGTAAAGCAAGGATGTTTTTTTTTGAAGACATAGTTTTTTATTTTTAGATTCCGGATAACAAGCTGATTGTCAGCCGAATGTTTGTTTTCTTTGTTGTTTTTTTAGATTTTTTGAGACTGCAAAGTTAATACATTATTTTCTAATCCAATCTTTTAATATCTATTTAGAAAGAATCTACTTTGCTTTTCAACTCATTTTCAAGCTTTTAAGCACTTTCCTTTTGGATGTTTTAAATCCCGCGGAATAGAACTCATCGTCCATATTTTCCAAATAAACGGACAATTCCGACTTAAAACCCTCCTCCACTTCACTTATTTTAAGCATAACCCTCATTGCCAAGCACTGTACACCTACACTAAATTTTGGCGAAACCATCATCTCAAAACAGCGATTAACAAACTCAACAGAGATAGGCTGATAAACAGGGAGATTGTGCAATATCGAAAGACCAATGCGCTGCAAACCTTGATGCTCAGTTGTAAGCACCAAATTAATCAGTCGTAGATTTTGCTCTTTGGAAATAGACGAAGGTGCTTTTTCCGAAACTTTCTCAATTATCCATGCAGCATGCCAAGCAATCGGCTGTGCTTCATCAAAAATCATTTCAAAAACTTGCTCGAACTGCTCTCTGTCCTGCAATAGCATCCGGCTTATCGCATCTACTTCTTTCTTTCCAATAGTTCCGGCAAGTATATCTCTAATCATTTTTTACGCTTATTGCTACTGAAACACAATCTCTGTAACTACATCAGCTCCCACATGCCTGTTCAGTGATTTTATGATTTCCTCCCGCGCCAAAAAAAGTTCCTGCCTTAGCACCGAAGATGAAAGTTTCACATACAGTTTTTTATTGCTAAAATATAAATCTGTAGTGTATTGTCTTATATTTTCTCCCAAAACTACGGGCCAAGATTGAATTACTCTAGTTTCGTAGAGTTTCATGTCCATTTTGTTCTGTTTCAAAACTTGAGCAAGTACATCTCTTAGTGATTCCGTATTTTTTCTACGCATAATTATTTATATAGTTCCGAGTTTGCAGCATTTAGTCTCGTCGAAATGTCGAAGTATTGAGTTTATTTTGAACAAATTCAGCAAGCTTCAAACTTTTTTACTAAACTTACAACAATTGAACACCTAAACATTTGAACGTCAACACAACCAACACCCTACATCCAACATCCTACACCCAACATCCTACACCCAACATCCAACATCCAACATCCTACACCCAAACATCCTACACCCAAACATCCAAACACCCCGCTTTATCTCAATTTCAACACTTTTCCCACTTCCGCACCTTTATTATAAGGTATAGAATTTAAATCATAAAGCGCTTGCAAACGAATAGCATATTTTTGAGCGATACGATACATGCTTTCACCTGTTTGTACTGTATGCGTTTCAAACTCTTTCGATGCTCTCTTTTTCTTTTTAGAAATATAAACAACCGTGCCGGGCTCCAACTCTTTGCCACTAATCAAATCATTGTATTTCAATAGTTTACTCTCTTTTATATCAAATTCATTCGCTATACTTGCATAGGTATCTCCAACCTCCGAAAAAACACACTTCACACCGTTATTTCTATAAAGTTGGTGTCCTTTGAGCGAAGTAGCCGAAGCCGAGCCCCACGTGTAAGTTGCTCTATTTGAAGGCGAGTCGGCAATACGTTTATCCGGCACACGCCCAATATCGTACTTATGCAAATCATAATCGTCAATCAGTTTTATCAGTTTATGTGCATAATTCGGGTCTGTAGCATAGCCTGCCGCTTTCAAACCATGCGCCCAGCCTTTGTAGTCGGTTGGATCCAAGTCAAAAAGTGCTGCATATCGCTGTCTTGACACCAAAAACATCGAGTGATCCTCGTACGAATCACGAACTGATTTATATTTTCTGAAACATTCATTCTTACTGTCATCATCGGCATAAGCTTTTTCACCAGTCCAGTTACCACATTTTATTCCAAAATGATTATTTGACTCACGTGCTAATTCGCCGCATCCGGCTGCCGACTCCAGCAAACCTTGAGCAAGTTTTATACTGGCGGGGATTTTGTGCAATTTCTGCTGCTCAATGGCAATATCAGCGTATTTTTCCACATATTCCAAATAAGCTTTATGCATCGTTTGTGCGTTAACAAACGTTGCTGTCAATAGAAATAAAAAAAGAATCGTTTGTTTCATTCTATTTAATTTAGTTTAATTTTTATGTTGCAAGTTTTGTAAAAAAACAAGCTTTGTCATAAAACTTAACGTTTTATTCACAAAATGCTTAAATTTCCAGCACAAATATAAAACTTATTTACTAAAAAAGCGTTTTGAGTTAAATAATTTTATATATTTGTAGTTGAACAAAATTTTATCTCAAAATGAGAAAATTAACCTACGAAACTGTTTTTACAGAATATTTGCCTGACGAAATTCCTGCGGAATATGTGGAATTGATAGAAGAAGCAAAGAGACAAACCCAAAAAGCCTATGCCATCTACTCCAATTTTCAGGTGGGGGCAGCGCTACTTTTGGAAAATGGAAAAATCATTGGTGGAAACAATCAAGAAAATGCAGCTTCACCTTCCGGCATTTGCGCCGAGCGAACAGCCGTTTTTTATGCCAATTCACAATATCCCGATGTGCCAATCAAGGCAATTGCGATAGCAGCATACACAAACAGCGATTTTATAAGCTCGCCGATTAGTCCTTGTGGCAGTTGTAGGCAGGTACTTTTGGAAACGGAAAATAGATACGGAAAAGATATTCAGCTTATTCTTTATGGCAAAAAGCGTATTTATGTGCTCAATAAAGTCAGACAGCTACTTCCATTCAGCTTTGATGGAAACAGTCTGGAACGAAAATAAAGTCTGAAACTTTTCCTCACAAATTGTTTACAAATAAATCTAAATAACTTAGGCATGAAAAAAGAAAAACTAACCATAGAGTATCCTTTGGAAAATGCTTCAGAATCTCTTTTGTGGCGAATGGTAGGCAAACCATTGGGTTTAGCACTCTGGTTTGCAGATGGTGTAACGGTAAATGGAAATGAATATACGTTTAACTGGGACGACCACGAGCAGACTGCATTTCTTATCGAACAAAAAGAGGGCGTTTACACCCGTTTTCAATGGGAAGAAGATAAAGATACGGATGCCTTTTTCCAAATTGAAATTGTAACACAGGATTTAAGTGGACATATCGGATTGCTAATCACCGACTATGTAAAACCTACGGAAAAAGAAGACTTGATTTTGATTTGGGATAGTCAAATTGACAATTTGAAAAGAAAATCCGGAATATAAGTTACATTGCATTTATTCTGGGTTTATGGTACCATCGTCGTCTTCCTGCTAATGCTCCCCACTCTGAACCAATCGTTAAATTCTAATTTTAGAGCAAGATTAAATCAATCTTGCACTTTTGTTTTTCAGAGTTCTAACAATCGAAAGTAACTGCCAAAGTCATACAGCAAGGATTATCATTTTACCGTAACATAAACATTAAGATTTACTATATCTTCATCATTTGTTTTATTAAAACAAGCTATAACCTTATACTCTGTCGTTTCCCAAGTTGAACACTCTGAATATTCGGTTACCTTTGTAGAAAACACACCTAAATTCCTATCTAACGAATATTCTATTTTCTGTTTATCCTTCAATGAAACATTAGGAAAGCGATATGTGCCAAGCTCTTCGTTTTCCGGCTGTATATTTGTTATTTTAGCTATTGTTTTAATTATTTCTTTTTCTTTCGACTGACAACCTACGAATAAAACTATCAGCAAAGCAAATAATATTTTTTTCATATTTATAAAAATTTAGACTTATTCTTATAACACAAAAAAAGAGGAAACAATCTTGTTTTTCATTTTTCGCTATATTTTATTTATTTTCGAAATATCCTACTAATACTTATTCTAACGTGAGTTCAATATAAACAAAACGTTATATGCTTGAAAATAAGCTTTTATTTTAATTAAAAAACGAAAATAGGCAATTATACGAGCATATAATCACCTATTAATCAATCTAATAATCTTTGTGACTCCGGCGGGATTCTAACCCACGACCTTCAGAACCGGAATCTGACGTTCTATACAGCTGAACTACGGAGCCTTTATAAATAAGCTTTGAGCTTATTCGGCTACAAAGATACAACTATTTTTTTATACAGAATAACGTCTCAGTCTATTAATCTCGTCTACCCAAGAAAATCAGCAGATAATAAAACAACGTAGCCAACGAGCTTAACGCAGCAATAAAATAGGTATAAGCCGCTGCTCTCAAAGCACCTTTTGCAGCTCCGTCCGTTTCATAGTTGGTAACTCCCGCATTACTTAACCAGACAATTGCACGACGTGAAGCGTCTACTTCTACCGGAAGCGTAACAATGCTAAATATCGTTGTCATCGCAAATAGGATAATACCAAAAAGCAATAAATCCGGAAAAACTTTCAGCAGAAAAATCCCTGCCAATAAAATCCATTGCACCCACTTAGAAGCCAAACTAACTACAGGTACCAGCTTTGAACGCATTTGAAGCGGTGCGTAAGCCTTAGCGTGCTGAATAGCATGACCACACTCGTGAGCCGCAACAGCTGCAGCCGCCACACTATTCGTGGCATACACCACATCACTCAAATTTACTGTTTTGTTTTGAGGATTATAGTGGTCTGTCAGTTGACCCGGTGTAGAAATCACTTGCACATCATAAATGCCGTTATCACGCAGCATTTTTTCAGCTACTTCTCTTCCGGTCAAGCCGTTTGTCATCATTATTTTAGAGTACTTTTTGAACTTCGACTGAAAGTTCATCTGTACCAACCAGCTCAAAAGAGCTACTAAGCCAAACAAAATGTAAGGCAAATAAACCATGTTCATAATTTGAAATTTTTATATTTAATCTTCTTTTACTATATCAAATTTTAAGCCATTTATCACAGCTACGGTATAAAAACAAGCAAAATGCCCACTTTGTTTAAGTGAGCATTCTATTGTTTTATCTCAAAAACCTTCAAAAAACTAATCTTCTTGGTGTCTGAAAATAGTCTGAGCTCTATCCGGACCTACGGAAACGAGTGTAATAGGCACTTGAAGTTCATCTTCCAAGAAATCAAGATAAGCATTTAACTCTTCCGGGAATTCATTTTCACTCTGAACTTTTGTCAGGTCACACTGCCAACCCGGCAGTTCCACATATATCGGTTCTACCACTTCTTCCAAATCGTAAGGCATATATTCAATTTCGCCATCAGCCATTTTGTAAGCTACACAGGCTTTAATGGTTTCAAACTCATCCAGTACGTCTGCTTTCATCATAAAAAGCTGCGTAACGCCATTCACCATAATCGCGTATCTAAGTGCCACTAAATCCACCCAACCACATCTGCGAGGACGTCCGGTTACCGAGCCAAACTCATGACCTTTTTCGCGCAGACGTTCGCCATCTTTATCGAAAAGTTCCGTTGGGAAAGGACCGCTACCTACACGAGTACAGTAAGCTTTGAAAATGCCAAAGACTTCGCCAATGTTTTTTGGTGCAACCCCCAAACCTGTACACGAACCGGCACAAACCGTGTTAGAAGAAGTAACAAACGGATAAGAACCGAAATCCACATCAAGCATCGTACCTTGTGCACCTTCCGCCAAAACTGTGGTCTTATTTTTCAATGCATCATTGATATAATGCTCACTATCAATAAATTCAAATTTCTTCAAAGTTTCAACTCCGGCAAACCACTCGCTTTCAAGCTCTTCCAGATTGTATTCCAAGTTGTAGTTTTTCAGCAATTCCAAGTGTTTTGCTTTCGCTACATTGTATTTTTCTTCAAAATTATTCAGTATATCCCCAACTCTCAGACCATTACGACTAATTTTGTCGGTATAAGTCGGACCAATGCCTTTGCCTGTGGTACCGATTTTTCCTTTGCCTTTCGCCGTCTCATACGCTTGGTCTAACAAGCAATGTGTTGGCATAATTAAATGTGCTTTTTTAGAAATTTTCAAACGGTCATACAGCGGATGACCCGATTTTTCCAAAGCATCTACCTCTTCTTTGAATAGAGCCGGATTCAGTACTACTCCATTTCCGATAACATTTACTTTTCCACCTTGAAAAATTCCGGAAGGAATGGAACGAAGCACAAACTTTTTGCCTTCAAACTCCAATGTATGTCCGGCGTTGGGACCACCCTGAAAACGCGCTACCACACCATATTGCGGCGTAAGCACATCTACCACTTTTCCTTTACCTTCATCGCCCCATTGGAGCCCTAATAGCACATCAACTTTTTTCATTGAATATCAATATTTATAGCTTATAAAATTATTTTTTCTTACTTGTTTTGCACTTACTACACACCCCATAAAGGTAAAGCGAATAGTGCGAAGTATCAAAATGCACAAATTTCTTATTTTGGATGGCAGTTCTGATTTTTTTGTCGGAAAATTCCTTGACCTTTCCACATTTTGTACAGACCAAATGATTATGAACCACGCCACCAAAGGTTTTTTCGTACTGAGCTATCTGGTCGCCAAACTGATGCTTCACTATCAGCTTACAATCCAAAAGCAATTCCAACGTATTGTAAACAGTAGCAAGGCTCACACGATACTCTTCCTTCATCGCATTATAAAGGATTTCCGCATTAAAATGTCCATCATACGAGTAGATACGCTCCAAAATCGCGAAACGTTCCGGCGTGCGACGGTGCTTTCTCTCCGCCAAATATTTTGTGAAAATATCTTTTACCGCATCCAGCGAATAATCATCTTTCATAAATCCTCCACTTCAAAAGCTTTTCTTAGAATTGAGCTCATCTTAACTTTTAAAACATAGAGAACAATAGTTTAATATTTGACTTTGTTTTCCGTTTTTTATAGAATTTCGAGAACATAGTTTAAAAAAATCTTCGATTTTTTTCTCTATGTTTCCGAAATCAAGAGAATGAGCACAATTTTCTCTATGTTTACTACTGTTTTTAAAAAGTCAAGATAACTTTCTAAAAAACAAACAAAAATACTACTTTTAGACGACTTAATCTATTAAAAATTCAAAAAATATATTTCATTCCGAATTTCATTAAAAATATACTGCTTGGATTTTTGACCGGAATGCTCAAAATCAGCTACTAATTCCAGAATTTCTTTAGCTTCCTTTTCCCCTCTACGACACAGGCGTGCAAGCAATACCGCTACGACTTTATAAAGCAAAAACTCTTCCGTATCGGCATTTTTTAGTGTTGCTTGTATCACTTCAACTTGCTCTTCTTCATTGAATTTCTTCCAAATTCGAGCAGCAAGGGTAAATCCGGTAATTTTTTGCCAAAAATCATCCGATTGAGCATTTTTCAAAGAAAACTCGGTAGCGAAATCGGTTTTAGCCAGCAAATTCATGGATATTTGCTCGGCAAGTTCAATGTTATTCACTTCTTTTAACCACTTGTCAGCTTCTTCTGCAGTGAACTCTTCCATAGGCATCAGCAAAGTAGCCAAAATCATCGTTTCTCTTATTTGCAGTGCCCAAAGTCGCATGGCAAGGTCATAGTTTGGAACATACCGCTCAGCTAATCCTTTAATTTTCGGCAAGTCAACGCCGTAATTTTGTTCGTAAACGATTCCTTTCTCACGCATCGAATCGGACACAACGCCATTCATCGTGTTGTATATCCGAAATCGTATCTCTTTTATTTGATTATCAAGTTTTTCGTTTTGTATAAAAAATTTAGCCATTTAATTTTTCTAAATTTGATGATAAATTTGCATATTTCTAAAATCCGCATTATCTTTGCACCCACAAAAAACACGGTGACTGTAGCTCAGTTGGTTAGAGCGTCGGATTGTGGTTCCGAAGGTCGTGGGTTCGAGACCCATCAGTCACCCTTTGAAAAGGGAAGTTCAGCGATGAATTTCCTTTTTTGTTTTGCAAAAATACTGAAATCATTTCGGATTTACCCAAAAGTCATCTCTATTCTTTTGCCAACAGTCGGTTATTGGATTGTAAAAAGCTACAATACGCCCACCAAGCCACGACTCTATTTGCTTTTTTTAAGAAACTATCAAAAAAAGTGTAGGTTCTACATCAATATTTATTTGTACTTTTGCTGCAAGTTTTATTTAATAAAAAAACATCCTACATTTAACTTTATTACAAACCAATTAACAATAAAAGAAATGAGAAAAACATTTACTTACACTGTATTGACAGTGATTTTAGCATTTACGTTTGGCAGTTGTCGTGGACTTAAAGTTGCTACCGAAACTCAAAAGGATGATACAATTTACGACATGGTGGATACTCGACCGACATTTGTAGGTGGTGACGCTGCAATGTACAAATTTTTATCAGAAACAACTAAATATCCCGCAGTTGCAAAAGAGAACAATATCCAAGGTAAAGTTCTCGTCCAGTTTATAGTGGATGAAAAAGGTAAAGCAATTAACCCGAGAATCATTCGTGGTATTGACCCAAGCCTAGATGCAGAAGCCATCCGAGTAATCAATGCCATGCCCAAATGGAATCCCGGCATACTTAAAGGAAAAGCTGTAAAAACCAGATACACGATACCAATTGACTTTAGACTTGGCGGCAATCAACCAAAAACGAACTAAAACAATAAAGGCTCTACTGTTGAAGTTCTGCACTTATTCTAGTAATTTCAGAAACATCCGCCGAAAATTGGACACAGTAGAAAGATTGTTTTTACCTTCAATAAAACTACGAGCAACACGAATTATTTCGCGTTGCTCGTAATCAATTAAATATAACCACCTAATAACACCCAAACGCATCAACCTATAAAAGAACATCTGGCATCCAACTTCCAACACCCGATATTTTCCTTTCTCATTCCCATTTATTCGTAAAAAAGTGTTACATTTGCAGTCAAAATTTATTTTTACGTAACTTTAATTTTTCAGCAAAATGAAAGTCTTAAAATTCGGTGGCACATCGGTAGGTTCAGCAGAGCGCATGAAGCAAGTAGCTAAGCTAATTATGAACGGTGAGAAAAACCTAGTAGTACTGTCCGCCATGTCCGGCACAACCAATAGTTTAGTTGAAATTGCCGATTATTTTTACAAAAACAATACCGCGGGTGCATTGGAAAAAATCAATATGCTCGAGCATCAATACACGGACGTTATCAACGAACTTTACGAAAAAACGGAATATAAAACCAAATCGACAGAAATTGTCCACTCAATTTTCGACTATCTTCGCTCATTCTCAAAGCATGTATTTACTATTTTTGAAGAAAAAGCCATTTTAGCACAAGGCGAGTTGCTTTCTACCAATATGTTCCAACTTTATTTGGAAGAAATTGGTGCAAATAGTGCATTGCTGCCTGCTTTGGATTATATGCGAATTGATAAAAACAATGAGCCGGATACCGCTTTTATTACTGAAAATCTAAATAGCATCCTTGTCGAAAATCCCGGAAAAGACATTTACATCACTCAGGGTTATATTTGTCGTAATTTTTACGGTGAGATTGACAATCTGCAACGCGGCGGAAGCGATTACTCAGCTTCCTTGATTGGCGCTGCTATCAAAGCCAAAGAAATCCAAATCTGGACGGACATTGATGGTATGCACAACAACGACCCACGCTACGTGGAAGGCACAAAACCGGTTCCGATGTTACATTTTGAAGAGGCTGCAGAGTTGGCTTATTTCGGTGCTAAAATTTTGCACCCAACTTGCATTTTGCCGGCAAAACTACACAATATTCCGGTTCGTCTGCTTAACACGATGGACCCAAGTGCACCCGGAACATTAATTTCCAACAAAAGAGTTAAAGGTATAATCGAAGCTGTAGCTGCCAAAGATGGCATCACAGCTATAAAAATCAAATCCGGACACATGCTTCTGGCATACGGTTTTTTGCGTAAAGTTTTTGAAATTTTCGAAAGCAATCAAACCCCGATTGATATGATTACCACTTCTGAGGTGGGAGTTTCTGTAACTATAGACAACAAACGAAAACTAAACGAAATTGTTGATGACCTGAAAAAATTCGGAACGGTTACTGTAGATGAAGACATGGTAATTATCTGTGTTGTAGGAGATTTAGAGTATGAATTAGTCGGTTTCCAAGCCAAAGTTATTAATGCACTGAAAGATATTCCTGTGCGAATGATTTCTTACGGTGGAAGTAACTACAACATCTCATTATTAATAAAAGCAGAAGACAAGAAAAAAGCTCTTAACTTGCTTAGTGAAGCGATTTTCGACTAAAAGCAAAACCGATGAGCAAAATAAACTCATCGGTTTTTTAAAGAACTCGTTTCGACTTTTAAAACATAGAAAACAATAGTTTAAATGTATGAGCATTTTTTATTGTTTTCCGAGAACAACTTGTCCGACATAGGCGGATAGCGAAACCACGAGAAGAGAATATGTATATTTTTTCTATGTTTGCTATTGTTTTGCAAAAGTCAAGATAACGTTAAAAACACATTTCTCATAAAATGATTAAAGCAAAATATCCGACGGATAAATTTCAAAATATCCGCACCCCTTTTTATTACTACGATTTGGATGTGCTTCGTAAAACACTAAACGAGATAAAAGTATTGAAGCTACCCGAAAACTATGTAGTACATTACGCATTGAAAGCCAATGTAAATCCAGCACTTTTGGCAATCATAAAAGATGCGGAATTGGGAGCTGACTGCGTAAGTGGCGGTGAAATTCAAGCTGCTGTCAATGCCGGATTTCCTGCGTCAAAAATAGTTTTTGCCGGAGTGGGAAAAGCAGACTGGGAGATAAATTTAGCCTTAGAGCACGATATATTTTGCTTTAACGTAGAATCAACCGCCGAACTGGAAGTTATAAACGAACTAGCAACAGCCAAAAACAAAAAAGCCCGCATAGCATTACGTGTAAATCCGGATGTGGCTACTAGCACACACAAGTATATTTCTACCGGAAGTGCTGAGGATAAATTCGGCATCAACCGAGAAGAGTTAGGTAATGCAATTGACTTACTACCAACGCTGAAAAACATTGAGTTGATTGGTTTACATTTTCATATTGGTTCGCAAATAACGGATATGACGGATTATCACAATCTTTGTGTGAGAATTCATGAAGTGCAAAACTTTTTTAGTAAAAGAGATATTCATGTAAAACATATCAACGTGGGAGGAGGACTTGGAGTTAATTACGGACATCCTAATCATTTCCCTATTCCCGAATTTGAAACCTACTTCAAAACTTTTCGCGACCATTTACCGTTAAGACCGGAGCAAATATTGCATTTCGAATTAGGACGTTCCATTGTAGCACAATGTGGCAGCCTCATTTCCAGAGTTTTATACGTAAAAGAGGGAACAAGCAAAAACTTTGTCATTCTTGATGCCGGTATGACCGAACTTATCCGTCCTGCACTATACGACGCTTATCATCGGATTGAGAACTTAACTTCCGACAAAGAAACAGAAATTTATGACGTGGTAGGTCCTATCTGCGAGTCCTCGGATGTGTTTGCTAAAAATTTCGAACTGAACAAAACAAAACGAGGTGATATTTTTGCCATCCGAACTGCCGGAGCTTATGGGGAAACAATGGCATCGCAATACAACTGCCGACAACTGCCTAAATCCGTAACATCGGACGAATTAAAATAAACATTTGCATATTCTCTTAATTAGATAAATTAGAAGATTTTTTAATGGAACTTTTTGGATTTTACTTTTCATACCTTGACATCGCACTTTTTGTTGTTTTAGTAATTGCGCTTTTCGTACAGCTTTATTATTATATCCGCTATTTTATGGGTATAATTCGCCACAACAAAAAGATCGAAAAAAACAAAGTGATTTTTTCTGAAACGCAAGAACCAGTTTCTGTTATTATTTGTGCGCGTGATGAGGTTGAAAACCTTCAAAAATTCCTGCCTTTTGTCCTTGAACAGAAACATCCTGAATACGAAGTGATTGTAGTGAATGACGGCTCTACGGATGACACTGCAGATTTTCTTTCTTTAATGACCAAAAAGTACAATCATCTTCGAACAACTTTTGTTCCTGCCGGTGCTTCCAATATAAGCACAAAAAAACTTGGTCTGACACTCGGTATCAAAGCAGCAAAGTACAACTTACTCGTCTTTACCGATGCGGATTGTATGCCTGAAGGCGAAAACTGGCTCTCTACTATTGCCCGAAACTTTTCACCCGAAAAAGAATTTGTGCTTGGCTATGGCGGCTATTTACGTAAAAAAGGTTTTCTGAATAGACTAATCAAGTTTGATACGCTTTTTATTGCTATTCAGTATTTGGGAATGGCTGCTGCAAAACGTCCATATATGGGTGTCGGGCGTAATTTGGCATATCACAAAGAAACCTTTTTCAATATGAAAGGCTTCGCCTCATCGCTCAACCTTATTTCCGGCGATGACGACTTGCTTGTAAACCGTGGCGCAACTTCTGAAAACACTGCGATTGAGGTTGACTCAGAAAGCGTAACTTGGTCTGAGCCGAAAACTACTTTCCGAAATTGGTACTACCAAAAAGAAAGACACCTTTCTGTGTCCAATTACTACAACTGCAAAAGTAAACTTCGCTTAGCAGTCGAGCCTATTTCCAGAGCTTTCTTTTATGCTGCCTGTATAGCGCTTGTTGTTTTCGGTTTGCTTTCATTTAATTGGATATTGCTCGGCAGCACAGTTTTTCTATTTCTACTTCGTTACGGATTGCAAATTTATGTGATTAATAAATCAGCCGGCATCTTGGGTGAAAGAAAATTTTATCTTACTGTTCCATTTTTCGACACAATTTTACCGTTGATTTCAAGCTTTATCCTTGTATTTGGCAAAAAAAATCACAGAGTAAAGTGGAAGTAAAAACATTAGTTTTTATTTATCACGTCCTGACCAACTCACTAACTACGACAAAAAAAAACCTATTAAACTGATAGATAGATAAGTCCGCACGAGGTACTACAAATGTTAAACTTTCCATCATTTTAGCTATAAATCAATAATTTAGCTTATCTTTGTACCCCATAAGTAATCAGAAAAATATTTAATAACCTTATATTTTACTCTAAAAAAATGAAAAAAAAATCACTTTTCTTTGTTTTTACACTATTCTTATGCCTACAACTATCACAGGCACAAACATTTAATCCCGAAAAACTATACAACATTAAAAATGCAGCCGGACAAGTTCTTGGTAACGGAAACAACGGTGACAACAACATCTATTTATTGTTTGAAACAGCAGATGAAGATAGTTACGGGCAATACTGGAACATCAATACACTTGCCAATGGTACATTCCAATTTGTAAATCCTTATTACAACAAAGCCATTGACAACAACAACAGCAACACTTGGAAATTTGTTTTACAGTGGACAAACAATCCCAACAATGAGAACCAGCAATGGTATATTACACCTATACCCGGAAAAAATGGTTGGTTCACTCTAAAAGCTAAGTCCAATCCAAGTCAAAATATTTACTATGATGATTACGGTTTATCAGCTACCACACCCGATGAAAATGCTATAAATCAGCAATTTCAAATTGTAGAAACAGACCATGTGTATGTAAAGCCACCGCAAAATATGTGGGAGGATGAAACCGTATTCAAAGAAAATAAGGAAAATGCACACGCCACCTATTTTCCTTATCCAAATACTACAGAATTGCTTGCCGACGAGGATTACTTCAAATACCCTTGGTTAGAAACACAATCCTCTTTCGTTCAATCATTGAATGGAAAATGGAAATTTAATTGGGTACGTGAACCAAGCGTACGTCCAACGGAGTTTTTCAAAACCGATTTTGATGTAAGTTCTTGGGTAGAAATACCAGTTCCATCCAACTGGGAAATGCATGGTTACGGCAAACCGGTATATGTAAACGTAGATTATCCGCACAAAAATAACCCACCTTATATTCAAGCGTGGGAAAACTCTGCCGAATGGGATCCTAACCCTGTAGGTTCATACCGCAGAGATTTTATCATTCCTGAAAGTTGGAACGGAAAACAAATTTTCGTCAATTTTGAAGGAATATATAGTGCTGCATACGTCTGGGTAAACGGCGAATATGTAGGTTACACACAAGGAGCTAACACCGACCACGAATTTGATATTACCCCTTACGTGCAAGTAGGCGATAACATGATTGCAGTTCAAGTAATCCGTTGGTCTGACGGCAGCTATTTGGAAGACCAAGATATGTTCAGAATGAGTGGTATTTATCGAAATGTAAATCTTTTTGCAGTGCCCAAAACCTTTATTCGCGACCACCACATTAGTTCTACACTAACTGCTCCAACATACACATCAGGAAATCTCAATGTTGATTTTTGGGTACAAAATCGCTCTGATGCTTCTTCTACTACGGTTGTAGAAGCTGAATTGCTTGACGCAAACGGTGAACTAGTAAAAAATCTTGGCAGTGTAACTGTAAGCAATCTTGCAAGCAACGAAGAAAAACAAGTAAGTCTAAGTGCTGATTTAACCAACTTGAAACTTTGGAGTGCTGAAATTCCAAATCTATACACCGTTTTGGTAAAATTAAAAGACACAAACGGCAACGAACTGGAAGCATTCTCAACAAAATACGGTTTCAGACACATTGAAATAAAAAACTCACTTGTTTACATCAACGGCAGAAGAATTATTTTCAAAGGTGCAAACCGCTCGGATACTGATCCGGAAACCGGTCGTGCAGTAACTACGGAAATGATGCTGACAGACGTGAAACTATTCAAACAATATAACCTGAATACTATTCGTACTTCGCACTATCCGAATGCTGCCAGAATGTACGCTATGTTTGACCATTTCGGACTTTGGGTAATGGATGAGGCTGATATAGAGTGCCACGCTAACCAAGACATCAGTAAATGGGCGTCATGGCGTCCTGCTTTTGAAGATAGAATGGAACGGATGGTACATCGAGATAAAAATCATCCGTCAGTAGTTTTCTGGTCGCTTGGAAATGAGAGCGGAACAGGCACCAATCTGCTTGCCGCACGTGAGGCTGCATTGGCTATTGATCAATCGCGTCCTATCCACTACGAAGGTGAATGGGGATATTCCGATATGGAAAGTAAGATGTATCCGAGTATAAACTGGATATCACAACGTGACGGTTGGTCGTCAAACAAACCGATGTTTATTTGCGAATATGCTCACGCAATGGGAAATGCTGTGGGCAATTTGCAAGAATACTGGGATGTTATTGAAAATAGCAAACGTACTATCGGTGGTTGTATCTGGGACTGGATAGACCAAGCTATTTATGACCCAATGACTATGAAGCGAGGTATTAAACGTCCATACTCTACCGGATATAATTACCCCGGACCTCATCAAGGAAACTTCTGTAGCAATGGATTGCTCAATCCGTCCAGAACTGTTTCACCAAAACTTGTTGAAGTAAAAAAAGTGTATCAGTATATTAAAATTTTGAATTTCAATGCTGAAAACAAAACCGTTCAGCTAAGAAATAGATACGCATTTTTAGATTTAAATGCCTTTAACTTAAAATGGGTACTACTCAGAGACGGTGAAGCTATTCAAGAAGGAATAACAACTACTCTGAACGGACAACCAAACGTTATAACCTCTGCATCTGTACCTTATAATAGTGATTTGATTGATAACCAACACGAGTTTTTACTCTCTGTTTTTGTGATAACAAAAGAAGCAAGCGATTGGGCAGAAGCCGGTCATGCTGTTGCTTTAGAGCAATTTCAAATAACCGCCACTCCGTCACTAAAAGCAGTAGATATCAGCAAGGTTGAGGGAACTATAAAAGAAAGTGTATCCGATGTGGAAGTTACTTTCTCCGGTAACAACTTTAGCATTAGTTTTAACAGAACAAACGGTGTGCTTTCCTCTTTGATTTATGACGGAATGGAAACTATCTATTCTAAAGGTGGTTTTGAATTTGACCCATACAGATACATTGAAAATGATGGACCAAACCGTTTCCCAGCGTATTACAATGTCTTGGAAAGTGCAGAATACAACTATACAGTCGCTGATGATAAGAAATCGGTTACACTGATTGCCAACAGAACATCTCGCGGTAATGCAACCTACACCATGACTTACACAATTTATGCAAACGGCTTAGTGGATGTGAAAATAGATTATAATGTTTTTGGCTCACCACAACGAGTTGGATTGGTAGCACATCTATCACCCACACTTACTAACGTGGACTATTACGGACGTGGTCCTTACGAAAATTACATCGACAGAAAATCCGGTTCATTCTTAGGTCGCTATCAAACCACTGTGGATGATATGTTTGAGTATTATGTAAGACCTCAAAGCATGGGAAATAGAGAGGATATACGTTTCGTAAACTTTACGAATGCTGAAGGAAAAGGGTTAAGAATAGAAGCACAAGGAAAAGCGAATTTCTCTGCTTTACATTATACAGATGAGGAATTAATGCAAGCAATGAATATATATAACCTGAGAAAACGAAATGACATTGTTCTTCACTTAGATTATATGCAACGAGGACTTGGAAACAATAGTTGTGGTTCTGAAGACTTATCTTCACTTCCACAATACTCTGTTCAGAGAACACGATATAGCCACACACTTCGTTTAAGTCCGGCACATAGAGAAATAGAATCCCATTCTCAATACTGCTTGCCTAGCGGAACCTATCATGCCGAGAAAAAAGCTTACGTGGCAGAAATTAACACTATCGGAGCAGAAACTAATCTAAGCTATGAGGCATCTGCTTTTCCGGGAAAAGTTCACGTAGAACTTAGCGATACGATTGTAAGCAGACAAGGTAAAAAATTCACATTAAATCTAATTGGTAACATTGCCGGACCGAAAGATGCCGTGCATCAAGACCTAAGATATAATGTAGCTGCTATCTATGCCGATTGGGATGGTGATGGCACTTTCAGTGAACTAGCATTTATTGGTAAAATGGCAAACGAAGATCTTGACCCTAAGAGTGCAAACTACGATACTGTGCTAAATATTAGTCAGGAAATTTCAATTCCTGTTGATGCTGCATCCGGCAGTACAATCATTCGGGTAATTTATCAGAATGCTTGGAAAAGAAAAGATGAAATTCAGCCGTACATGAACACAATCTATGAAGGAATGGCTTATGATATACCGCTAAAAATCTTAAAGATTGGAACAGGTTTAACTTCTTTCAAAGAAGAAAAATTCCAAGTTTATCCACAACCTGTAAAAAACAGTTTGACAATTACCGGAAACTTTACTAATGTATCTGAAATTCAGATATTCGGACTTAATGGTTCTTTGCTGAAATCAGTAGCAGTAAACACCCATCAAACTGCTCAACATGTTGACTTGAACGACTTGAAAGCAGGATTTTACTTCTACAAAGTGAAATCTGAACAACAAACTATTTATACAGGAAAAATACTGAAACAATAGATTTCTTTTTGAAATAAAACCATAAAAAATCCCGTCCGAAAGCTTCAGACGGGATTTTTTATTTGTATGATTTTCTAAATTATATAAAGCTATTTTTTGTTCATTAAGTTCAAATTTTGAATGACTTATTATCTGCCAAAAGACTTTAGATTGCAAATTAGTAAAATTCCTTATTATCGTAAAATATTTTGAAAATTATTTGGATTTTTCATTTTTAGTCAATATCTTTGTGATATCATTTTGATATTATAATAATAATTTTTCACAATAAAAATTTCAAAAACATGAAAACACAAGAAGTAGAATTTGCCGGGATAAAACTTCCGGGCATTCCAATGATTATTTTCAATCTATTATTTATTGTTGCAACAGTCGTTCTGTTCGTTTGGACTGTAGAGAATATCCATTTAAGTAGTGGTTTAACCGCATTTTACATTATTTTATGTATTTTGCTTTTTATTTGTAGCCTCATTGCATTTAACGGATATATGCAGATAGAGCCTAATGAGGCACGTGTAATGCTGTTTTTCGGAAAGTATGAAGGCACTGTGAAAGACAATGGATTTTTTTGGGTTAATCCTTTTTATTCAAAGAAAAAACTGACTCTTCGAGCCAGAAATCTTGATGCAGAACCTATTAAGGTAAACGACAAATCAGGAAATCCAATTTTAATTGGTATGGTAGTAGTTTGGAAAGTGGTAGATACCTATAAAGCGTCATTTGACATTGACAATGCATCAATGGCATCTGCTGCTGTAGGCAGTAACATAGATAACGTTAATACAAAAATGAAGGCTTATGAAAATTTTGTACAAATTCAAAGTGAAGCTGCATTGCGTAACGTTGCCGGAATGTATCCTTATGACCATATGAGTAGCGATGACGCAAAGAACAACACTTTAACACTTCGATCCGGTGGTGAAGAAATTAATGACTTGCTTGAGCATCAAATCAACGAACGACTGAGCATTGCAGGAATAGAAGTATTGGAGGCAAGAATTAATTACATAGCCTACGCACCTGAAATTGCAGCCGTAATGCTTCGTCGCCAACAAGCCGGTGCTATTATTGCAGCAAGAGAAAAGATTGTTGAAGGTGCTGTTGGAATGGTAAAAATTGCATTGAAGAAATTTGCCAATGACGGTATTATAGAATTGGACGATGATAAAAAAGCGGCTATGGTAAGCAATTTGATGGTAGTGCTTTGTGGACAAGAAAATGCTCAACCTATTATTAATTCAGGCACACTGTATCAATAAGCGTGACAAAAGAAAAGAAAATAAAAACTTTCGTTCTTCGCATTGAAAAAGAAACAATGGATGCGATAGAGAAATGGGCTGCAGATGAATTTCGTAGCACCAACGGACAGATACTCTATCTGTTAGACCAAGCTTTGACTAAAAGCAAAAGAAAACCAAAAAATTAGTGCTATCAATTTCAGAAAATTTTAAAAAGCAAAAGAGGTTGTCTTTATTTTTTGAGACAGCCTCTTTTGTTTTTATTAGTATCAATGTTGGATTAGTCCCAGCTTAGAATTACTTTTCCGCACTGTCCTGTTTCCATTACATCAAAGCCTTTTTGGAACTCATCGATGCTGAAACGGTGGGTTATTACCGGCGACAAATCAAATCCGCTAATCAACATTTGTTCCATCTGATACCAAGTTTCCCACATTTCACGACCATAAATTCCTTTTAAAGTCAATGCTTTGAAAATAATTTGATTCCAATCAACGGTAGTATGGTTCGGTAAGATACCCAAAAGTGAAATTTTAGAACCGTTGTACATATTTCTCACCATATCATTGAAGGCTGACGGTGCACCCGACATTTCCAGTCCCACATCAAAACCTCTCATTCTTAATTGCTTAATAGCATCTTCAATGGTTTCGCCTTTTGATGGATTTACGGTAAGTGTAGCACCCATTTTCTTGGCAATATCCAAACGATAGTCGCTGAAATCACTTACTACAATATATCTTGCACCTGCAAATCGGCAAATTCCCGTAGCCATTGTTCCGATAAGTCCGGCACCCGTAATCAGCACATCTTCGCCAATTAATGGAAAAGAAAGAGCTGTATGTGTAGCATTCCCGAATGGATCCATAATGGAAGCTACTTCATCCGAAATACGATCATCAAGATGTACCACGTTAGCAGCAGGTATTGATAGATATTCTGCAAAAGCACCATCACGGTTCACACCTACGCCAATGGTATTTTCACAGACGTGCAGCTTTCCACGACGACAGTTACGACAATATCCGCAAGCAATATGTCCTTCACCTGTAACACGGTCGCCCACTTTTACATTTTTCACTCCGGCACCAATTTCAACCACTTCACCTACATATTCGTGTCCGATTGTCATCGGGGTTTGAATGGTTTTTTGTGCCCAATCGTCCCATTTGTAAATATGCAAATCCGTACCACAAATGGCTGTTTTCTTTATTTTGATAAGGACATCATTGATTCCTATTTCCGGAATTGGAACATCTTCCATCCAGATGCCTTTTTCCGGTTTTGATTTTACTAATGCTTTCATTATTTTCTGTTTCTAGTTATTCTTTTTCTAACATTAAAAACTATTGGATGCCGGATGTTAAGGGTTGGATGAGCTTCAAGTTTTTTTTAACATTAAGAAGTTAAGACATCATTAAGATTTCATTATATTGATAGCAAACTGATGCTCATTATCCACTCTCACACTCTCACACTCTCACACTCTCCACTCTCCATTATATCACACCCAACTCTTTACCTACTTTGGTAAATGCAGCGATACATTTATCCAAATGCTCTTTCTCATGCGCAGCAGAAATCTGTACACGAATACGAGCTTCACCTTTCGGAACTACCGGATAGTAGAAACCTGTTACATAAATACCTTCATCCAACAATTTATTAGCCACATCTTGTGAAAGTTTTGCATCGTAAAGCATGACTGCACAAATCGCCGACTCTGTCGGTTTAATATCAAATCCGGCTGCAATCATTTTGCTTACAAAGTATTTTGTATTCTCATGCAGTTTATCTTGCAAATCATTCGTTTCATCAATCATCTCAAACATTTTAATTCCGGCAGCAGCTACCATCGGTGGAATTGAGTTTGAGAACAGATAAGGACGTGAACGCTGACGCAGCATAGCGATGATTTCTTTTTTTCCGGTTGTAAATCCACCGATTGCACCACCAAAAGCTTTTCCAAGTGTTCCGGTAATAATTTCAAATTTTCCTCTCAAATTGAAAAGCTCGGTTACACCGCGTCCAGTCTCGCCAACTACTCCGGCTGAGTGACTTTCGTCAATCATTACCATTGCGTTATATTTATTCGCCAATTCATAAATTTTATCCATCGGTGCCACGTTTCCGTCCATTGAAAACACACCGTCGGTTACAATCAAGCGAAAACGTTGTGCCTGTGCTTTTTTCAACTGCTCTTCCAAGTCAGCCATATCCGCATTGGCATAACGATAACGCACTGCTTTACAAAGACGCACACCGTCAATAATAGAAGCGTGATTTAATGAATCTGAAATAATCGCATCTTCGGCGGTCAAAAGTGGTTCAAATAAGCCACCATTCGCATCAAAACATGCTGCGTAAAGAATAGTGTCTTCCGTTCCGAAAAACTTAGCAATAGCTGCTTCCAGTTGTTTGTGAAGGTCTTGCGTACCACAAATAAAGCGCACCGATGACATTCCGTAACCGTGAGAATCGATTGCATTTTTTGCAGCTTCTTTCAACGCCGGACTATTAGAAAGTCCTAAGTAGTTGTTAGCACAGAAATTAAGCACTTCTTTACCGTCAGATACTCGAATAGCCGCACCTTGTGGTGTTATAATTATTCTTTCGTTTTTGAAAAGTCCGGCTTCCTCTATCGAAGCCAACTCTGCTTGTAAGTGAGATTTAAAATCTTGATACATAATATATTATTTTTAGTTTTTCACATTCTATCTTGTCCTACAAAGGTACTAAATATAATCATAAAAAGTAAAATCTAATGCTAGTTTTTACGATTATATTTTATTTAACCAATGAATATTTTTATTCTTGTCAAAAAAAGCTAATTTTGTATCTTAGACGAATGGGACTTTTTCCCATAAAAAAACATTATCTCTATGCAACCATTAGCAGAACGTTCACGTCCTAAATCTTTGGATGAATATGTGGGTCAAAAACATTTGGTCGGGGAAAATTCCATTCTTCGACTGATGATTGACTCGGGAAATATTTCCTCATTTATTCTTTGGGGACCGCCCGGGGTGGGAAAAACAACACTCGCAAGAATCATTGCCAACCAGTTGGAACGTCCGTTTTACACGCTAAGTGCCGTTACTTCCGGCGTAAAAGACGTGCGAGAAGCTATTGAAAAGGCAAAACAAAGTCGATTTTTTTCGCAAGCCAGTCCTATTCTTTTTATAGACGAAATTCACAGGTTCAGCAAATCGCAACAGGATTCATTGCTTAGTGCTGTTGAAAATGGAACTATTACCCTTATTGGTGCCACAACGGAAAATCCATCTTTTGAAGTAATTACACCCTTGCTTTCCAGATGTCAGGTCTATGTTTTGAAACCTTTGGAAGAAGAAGATTTGATAGAACTTGCCGAGCGTGTTATCCGCGAGGACGTGGAATTGAAAAAAAGGAAAATCAAGATTGAAGAGAAGGAATCGCTGATTAGATATGCCGGCGGTGATGCCAGAAAACTGTTGAACATTATCGAATTGGTGGTTAATTCCGATGCTTCTGATAAGGTTCGCATTACTAACGAAATCATCACCGAGCGACTGCAACAAAACCCGATGGCATACGACAAAGACGGGGAAGTGCATTATGATATTATTTCTGCTTTTATCAAATCTATTCGGGGTAGCGACCCGGATGCAGCTGTTTATTGGCTTGCCAGAATGGTAGCTGGTGGCGAAGATCCGAAGTTTATAGCACGCCGATTGGTTATTTCTGCAGCAGAAGATATTGGTTTGGCAAATCCCAATGCACTACTTCTTGCCAACGCTTGCTTTGACGCTTTACAAAAAATCGGTTGGCCCGAAGGTAGGATAATACTTGCAGAAACTACCATTTACTTGGCTTCATCTCCAAAAAGCAATTCGGCTTACAGTGCAATTGATGATGCACTGGCGTTGGTGGAAGAGACCGGAAACTTGCCTGTTCCGTTGCACTTACGGAATGCACCGACAAAATTGATGAAAAATATGGATTACGGCAAAGATTATAAATATGCTCACAATTATCCCAACAACTTTGTAGAACAACAATATCTACCCGACAAAATAAAAAACCAACGCATTTGGAACATTCAAGAGAATGCTTCCGAACGAAAAATGGCAGAATGGTTACGCTATCTTTGGAATGGTAGATTTTAATTTTAGCACACACTCATACAAAAATGAAGAAAAATATTCCACTTATCCTTGTTGCTCTCTTTGCTGCAACATTTTCAGTACAATGCGCCAACAGACCTGTTCGCACTACAGCAGATGCAACAACAAATGTAATGACTTTCAATATCCGCTTCGACAATCCAAGAGATGATGAAAACCGTTGGGAAAATCGTAAAGATTTAGCAATCCAAACCGTTTTGGATAATCAAGTAGATATTCTTGGAATGCAAGAAGTTCTTCACAATCAAGTTCTTGATTTTCAAAACGCTCTGCCTAATTACGAATGGATTGGCGTTGGCAGAGACGACGGAATAGAAGCGGGTGAGTATTCACCGATTTTCTACAACACAAAACGTTTTGCTGAGGTCGGTTCCGGCTATTTTTGGCTTAGCGAAGCACCGATGGAAGCAGGTTCTATTGGCTGGGATGCAGCTTGTACACGTATAGCTACTTGGGCTAAACTAAAAGACCAGCGAAACGGAAAGATAATTTTTGTGCTGAATACGCACTTTGACCACGTAGGAAAAATTGCAAGAGCAGAAAGCGTTAAACTTATTCTCGAAAAAGTTCACGCTTACACACGTAAAAACAAGTTTCCTGTCATTGTTATGGGCGACTTTAATGCCACACAAAATTCGGATGTAATAAAAGCATTAACAGATGAGAATAATCCGCTACACTTAAAAGACAGTCGTAGCCTAGTGCCTAGCGTAAAAGGTCCTTCATGGACATTCCATGATTTTGGAAAGCGAAGTGAGCAAGATAGGTCGCTGATTGATTATGTGTTTGTACGAAATAATGTTTCGGTACTTGACTATAAGATAATAGAAGGTTACCACGATGGTAGATGGATTTCAGACCATTGTCCTATTTTGGTAAAAGTCCGCTATTAATCGGCTTGGTCGATTTCAAGATAAAAATTCTCGCCATCAAAGACACCGTAAGAGAAAATATCAATAAAATCGCCTAAAATTACTACACGGGTTTTATTTTTAAGCTCTAAATCAAGCTCAATATGCCTATGTCCGAAAACCATGTAATCAACTTCGTGGTTTTCTGAGTATTGTTTTGCATATTTTACCAGACTTTCATTCTCCTCGCCTTCATACTTATTATCTAAATGCAGAATTTTTTCTCGGTTGCTTTTTGACCAAGCATAACCAAAGTTTTGTCCTATTCGGGGTGGTAATAATTGAAAAAGCTTTTGACATGTAGGATTGTGGAAAATGCTTCGAATAAATTGAAAGCCTTTTTCTTCCGTAAAAAGTCCATCACCATGAGCCAAAAAGAACTTTTTACCTTTAATCTCAATAACTTCCTGTTTCCGATGTACGATTAATCCCACTTCATTTTCCAGATAGCCAAAAGTCCAAATATCGTGATTCCCGGTAAAGAAATGAATTTCAATGCCACTATCCACCAACTCAGCCATCTTTCCAAGAAAACGCACATAGCCTCGTGGTACAACTGTTTTGTACTCAAACCAAAAATCAAACATATCACCAAGCATATAGATTGCTTCAGCATCGGCTTTCACTCTATCCAGCCAACGCACCAAACGCATCTCATGCTCACGTGGATTTTCTACCAAGCGAGAACCTAAATGTGCATCTGCAATAAAATAAATCATCGAAAACGGTTTGTATTTGTTAATTAAATAGCAAACTGACGCTTCAAGCAGCATTTTGCTTTGGGTTGTATTTGCAGTCAGTATTTGTTTATATTGTGATTTGGTATTCTTTACCTAGAAATTGAGCAGCTAACTTTTATCTTCTGAGGGTTTATGTACATTTTCCGATAGTGTTTCCTTTAACATTAAGGCATTAAGATTTAGTTAAGGTATTCATTAAGCATGTCTTAATGCTTCTGAACTTCTTAACAATCTTAATGTTTTGCTATTAAGCAACCAATACCAAATATCAATAATTTTATAAAAACCCAAGTTCCAATTTCGCCTCTTCGGACATCATATCTTTATCCCAAGGCGGGTCAAAAACAATATTTACATTCACTTTTGTTACACCCTGAACACTCTCCACCTTCATAATCACATCTTCCACAATAAAGTCCACAGCCGGGCAGTTTGGCGCTGTCAAAGTCATATCAATATCCACAACACCATCATCATGGGGATTAATTCCATAAATCAATCCTAAATCGTAGATATTTACCGGAATTTCCGGGTCAAAAACCGTACGTAGCATGCGTACAATTTTCTCTTCTTTTTGTAAAAACTCGTTCATTTTTTATTCAACTTTGGTTTTACTAAGAAACAAACTACAAGTACAAAATGTTGATTTTTGTAACAATTAATCAACCAACTCATCAAACGGCGCAAAATCAGCTGTCAATACACCATGTACCAAAACCACAGTAGTAACCTTTGCTTTCACACAAAGTTTATTATCGCTTTTTCGGAAAATGGCTTGGTTAAAGATGTATTTTATCCCCTCTTTTTTTACATTCAGCTTGCAAACAAACTCATCTTTGGAACGAAGCGGATTTTTATAGGCAATCTCTATCCGAGCCACCACAGCATCAATTCCTTCTTTGCTAAGGTCGGCAAAACTCACATTTCTAGAGAGTAAAAACTCATGACGCGTATGTTCCAAATAGTTTTGATACACCGAGTTATTCACTATTCCCTGCACGTCTAACTCGTAGTCGCGCACTTTGAATTCAAGTTCGTAAATATACATATTTTGTTATTTAATTTCTTTTTCTACAATTGTTTCTAATAAAGTCATCTTGACTTTTTCAAAACAATAGCAAACATAGAAAAAAACGTGCATATTCTCAGAATTTCGGAATCAATAGCGAAAAAAATCTTTGATTTTTTTACTATATTCTCGAAAAACAATAAAAAATGTTCATATATTTAACTATTGTTCTCTATGTTTTAAAAGTCGAGACGAGTCCAATCAATACATTTTTTTGTTGACCTTTAACAGACAGGAATGTCTGTTCCCTAATAATGCAAACAACATCTAACATCTAACATCCAGTACCCCACACCCGGCATCAAACAACACTCAAATTTTCCGTATAAGCGTCAACCCGTCTCGCACAGGCAAAATCACTTTTTCCACTCGCTTATCTTCTTTCACTTTTTCGTTAAAATGAAGTATCTCTTCTGTTTGCTTGTCGTTATGTTTTAGCTCCTCCACCACTTTCCCGTTCCAAATAGTATTATCGGCAATGATAAAACCGCCTTTCCGCAGTTTGGGTAAAACTAACTCCAAATAGTCCGAATAATGACATTTATCGGCATCCAAAAAGACCAAATCATAAATTTTGTCTAAAGTCGGGATGATAGTCATAGCATTACCAATATGCAAATTAATCTGCTCCTTGAAAGGCGAAAGACTGAAATTTTCCAGTATAAATTCTTCTAACTCATCATCAATTTCTATCGTATCAACAGTTCCGTTTTCCGTCAAACCCTCTGCTAAACAAAGTGCAGAATATCCGGTAAACGTACCGATTTCAAGCACATTTGTAGGTTGTATCATCTTAGCAAGCATACTCAAAATTCGTCCTTGCAAATGTCCGGAAAGCATACGAGGATTTATTTGTCGTACCCAAGTTTTCCGATTAATCTTTGCTAGGTAATCAGGTTCCTCGTCAATATGCTGCAATATATAATCTTCTAATGTCATGCTCTTACGTACTTTAACACGGTCAATTTATTGATGTCAAAAACCTCCCTTGCTACTTCTTGCAATTGCTCTGCCGTAACAGCTTCTATCTTCTTTCGCACCTGCTCATTACTATCAAATTTGCCAAACCGCAAGTAACTTTTTCCCATCGAAAGTGCTACATTCTCCTTATTTTCTGATGCTAATGCCAGCTGACCAAGTAGTTGTAATTTATATTTTTTGAGCTTCGCATCGGATATTTTTTTATCACAAAGCTTGCATAACTCTCTCTTTACCAATTTTTCGCACTTATCCGCATTTTCGGGGTCTGTTCCAAAATAAACTCCCCACCAACCACAATCCGTAAAGGACTGCACAGTAGATTCCACATTATAAACCAGTCCATTTCGCTCACGCAATGCTAAATTAAGCAAGCTATTCATACCCGGACCACCTAATATATTATTCAGCAAATAAAGTGTAATTCGTTCCTTATGATGAATATCGTAAGCTCTTGCGCCCATCATGCAATGCACCTGATAAGTATCTCTATTCATCGTTTTTCTTTCCGGCGCAAGAAGTTCAGGCGTAGGTCTATCAATCTTTACTCCACCATTTTGCTGAAAATCAAAATATTTACCTACCCATTTAACAATTTTCTTCTCATCGGTTTTCCCGAGCGAGAAAAACACCATATTCTCAGGTTGGTAAAAGTTCTGATAGAATTTCTTTGCCTTCTCAGGCGTAAACTCATTCAACGTCTCATCGCTGCCAAGTACATTGTGCGCCATTGAATTAGGCCAAAACAGCAACTCTTCAAAATCATCGTAAATCAGCTCGGCAGGACTATCGTTATAGGATTGAATTTCATCACGAACAACCTGTATTTCCTTCTCTAATTCACACTTTGGAAACGTTGAATGTTGGATTAAATCAGAAATCAGCTCAATAGCTCGCTCGGTATATTCATTCAGGAATCCGGCATAAACCACCGTTTCTTCCTTAGATGTATAGGCGTTCAACTCACCACCCACATCTTCCAGACGATTAATTATCTGAGCCGATTTACGCTTGCAAGTGCCTTTAAAAAGCATATGCTCTATAAAGTGAGCCATGCCAAGTTCATCTTGCTTCTCATCCCGCGACCCCACATTCACAATCACACCGCAATACGAAATAGGCGATTCGTTATGTTGATGAATAATGCGAAAGCCATTATCCAATGTATAAGTAGTATAATTTTCCAAGTCTTTTATTAAAAAAATGCTTGCAAAGTTACAATAATTTATTCAAGCAAAAAAGGTTACCCACCAAAGAGCAACCTTTTTTGTATTATATAAATTTTAAATTTACTATTATCTAACACTATCAATACTTGCAATAACTTGCTTAGCAAGTGCATTTTCCGGGTCTATTTCCAACACTTTTACAAAGTATTCACGTGCCTGATCGTATTTGTCAGTTTTAAAGTAGTAAACTCCCAAGTATTGATACACTTCAAAGATTTCTTTTTGGTATTTTTCCGGGTCTAATTGTACAATTGCTAACACTTTCTCATAATATGGTTTTGCAAGTCCTCCGGTAGTTTCCGGATCCATAGCAGAATTGGCACGTGCTTGCATCATCATAATATCTACATTTTCAGGAGTCATTTCTAATACTTGGCCAAATACTTCACTTGCTTTTGTCAGATACTCTTTATTTTGCAGTTTGAGACCTGCAGAATAGTAGGCTGCACCTAATGCGTAAACATCAGCTAATGTGTGTTCCGGATTTTCATCTACTGCTTTTTGAAATAACTCGAATGCTTTTGGATAACTACCCGCATTCTCATAAGCATTAGCTGCTTTTGATAAATAAGTAAATCTTGTTTCCGTTGTATCCGCTTCAAAAGCCATTTCATAATATTTACCGGCTTTGTCAAATTCTTTTGCTTTGTTTAGCATTTCAGCTGTATATATAAAGTCTTGAGTAATAAGTTCAGCTTTTGGTGCTTCGCTAATCAGCTTTTGAGCCAATGGAAGAGCCTCATCGTATTTATTTTGATCATACATGCTGTACATTTTCAAGCGGTTTGTTACGGTATTTATAGGCGCTTTTTCCAATGCTGCAAGAGCTTCGTCATAATCTTCTGCAAAATACAAGATTTGACCATAAATCTGATAATCTTCCGGCGTTGGCGTAGTTAGACCCAAGTATTTTTGGAAAGCCGCTTTTGCTTCCGGATAGAAGCCTGCAGTACGACGCAAGTCACCTTGAGTTTTCCAACCATACTCATAGTTAGGGTCAAGAGTAGTAGCTTGATCCAGAAGTTCAAATGCAATCTGTCTTCTTGTATTCACATATAGTTGTGCCAATTTCACCAATGCTACTTTAGAGTTCGGGTCAAAATAACGAGCATTTTCAAATTGTACTGCTGCATCGTTTGTTTTTCCTTTCTCCATAGCTAAGTTACCTTCTAAGATGTAAGGAAGTGCACTTTTTTTATCTGCTTTTTTAGCTTTCGCTAAATAAACTTGAAACATAGCATCATTGTTTGCACGTGCATACACCTCTGCAATAGCAGTTTGCATAGTTACATCTTTTTTGTAAGCTTTGTTTCCACTAATAGATTTCAGTGCTTTATCCGCAGCTTTTGGATCAGATGCCATCTGAATAGCCGCTAAACCTAGGTTATTGTAAAGGTTTGCAGGATCTGCTTGAAGTCCTTTTTCAAAGTTTTTCTTTGCTTCAGCCGTATTCTTTTCCCTAAGCAAAATGGTTCCTAAATAATAATAGTCCATCGCATCTGGATTGGGTGTAGCCAAAAACATCGCTTTTGCTTTTGTCAAGTCGCCTGAATCATAGTAATCAATTGCAGTTTTATTGCTTGCAGACAATGATGTCAGTATCGCTGCGAACAATATTAAAAACATTCCTTTTTTCATTTTTGTAATTTTATAGTTTTGTTAATATTAATTTTCTTGTCAAAGATAACCCAAATATTATACCATTTATTTATATGTTAAAATTCGTTGTGTTTTATTCTACTATTTTCACAGCTTGAATTGGCATAGTAGAAGGCAACAGACCGGTTCGCTTAATAATTCGCTGACCTTTGTCGCTTGCAGTAAATCGTGTTAATCCTTTTGGAAGCTCGCCTCTCGGGTCATTTAGCAAAACAAATATCTCTCTGCGGAATGGATAATCTCCCTTATAAAGATAATACTGCATAGGTTGATAGCTATTTTGTGGCGTTGCTTTATCCGAATAGGACACATGCATTACACGTATTTTACTAACAAAGTCTGTTACTATTGAGTCATTTTCATCGCTGATGTGGTTTACACCGATAAGTCCCATAGCATTGGGTACTTTAGCCACATAGTTTACCACTTCCTCATTTTGCTCTAAAGCATTAAGGCTTGTTGATAGCGGCAATTCTCTACAAATAGAATCATTGGCGTAACGCACAATACTAGAATTTGTATTGTCAAAGACTACTTGAATTTTTCCTAGTTTAGAGTTGGGGAAAATCTGTTTCCACTCGGTAACTTCCCCTGTCAAAATCCGTTTCATGTCTTTGACACTTATTATTGTATCACGATTGGATGGATGCGTAATAATAGCAATTCCATCTATAGCAATCCGAACTGCTTCCGGTTGAAAAGATTTACTATGAAAGTATTGGAGCTCGTCCGGCGTAAATTTTCTGGCTGTAACAGCAAATCGAACACTATCTTTTTTGAGTAGTTCAACTGCTTCTTTTTCTGATGTGTAAATTACTTCTATCTTAGCTGGATAAAGACTTTCAAACACATCAACCACTTGCTGCATCACATTCTGAACAGTCTGATCTACAGCTATTTTGGTATGACCACTAGTCAAGGTATTCTGGGCTTCTGTAGATTTATTCTTTTTACATGCTATTGAAAAAATAGCTATCAGGACCAGTATAAGAATATAACGCGTTTTTTTCATAATTAAATATTTTAATAATAATCGTTAGAAATTTTTTCTATAAAATCCACCCAAATAATCATCGTATATATTTTTAACAAACAAAATTTAATCAAATCCCGAAAAAACGGGATTGATTAAATTTTGTTTCTATAAGAATTTCATTTAAGTACTATTGTAACTTAAATTGTACAGGTAAAGTATATTTAACTTTTACAGTGTTACCACCTTGTTTACCCGGAATCCATCTCGGCATAGATTTTACTACGCGAACAGCTTCTTTATCACAACTTGGGTCAAGGCTTCTGGCAACTACAACGTTTTCAATTTCACCATTTCTTCCAACAACGAACTGAATAGTTACACGACCTTGAATTTGGTTTTCTTGAGCTATCATCGGATAAACTAAGTTTTTACTTATCCATTCGTACATCGCTTTTTCGCCACCGGGGAAGGATGGTGGTTGCTCAACAATGTCAAAGACTTTCTCTTCTTTTTTCTCTTCCTCTTGCACAATTACTTTATGTTGTTGCAGAGTAGCAATGTCCACACCGGTTTCATCGTCTTTTCCCTTGATGTCTGCAATAGAAATTTGCACGTCAGACTTCACCAACTCGTCTTGCGACTTCATGGTTTGTTCTTCAGGAACTTCCTCGTCTTTTTTAATTTCCGGCACGGTAAACTGAATGGTACTCTTCAACTCTACGGGAGGTGGCGCCTCAAATTGCTTCACTTGCTGTTCTTCTGGAGTTTCCGGTGCGTCCAATTCAATGTCGGACAGGGTAGTTACCTGTGTCATAGCTTCTCTAGCTGCTTTACGCGCATCGTTGATTGCTGAAACAGCAAGAGAGACAGCGATAATCGCAGCAGTAGCTATTAAAACAGCAAGAAAAGCGAATGTGTGTCTTTTAGGGGAGTTCTTACGCAGCACATAAGCTCCGTAGTTTTTATTCCTCCCTTCAAAAATGAGGTCAATCCACTTCTCGGATGTTAAATTAATATCTTTTGCCATTTTTTACGTTTTTAATCTGTTAAATAAATTCAGAACAATTTACTCTGCTGCTTAAAATTCAACATTTGAATTTTTCAGCATTTTCTTATCGTTCTCATCTATGTTGGCAATAGCGTATTTTCCAACGCTACATATCAACATTTCATCAAGAGCTGCAACCATATTCTCGTAAGTAGAATTGTCGAGCGGCTTGATAATTACCGTCGGCGTTCCATCTTGTGTTTTGATTTCACTTAGCTCTTTATCATAATCTTCTTGGCTGATTAGCATCCTAATCTTCTTATCTTTGAGTTCCAACGCTTTTTGTACTGCAGCACGGTTTTTTTCAAGAATAACTTTTCTCAAACCTTCTGCAGAATAATCTGTTGCTATCAAGAAGTTAGGCTTTTCCAAATCAGGTTCGCCCATAAAATAGTAAACCTTATTGCCTGCACCGAGGTACAGCGTAACAGCCTCTGAAGCTTTAGCCAAAGTTCTTTGGCTTTCATCACCTTTATCTTTTGTAGGTAATGCAATCTCCATAGTCTGTGGTTTACTAAGTGTTGTGGCTAGCATAAAGAAAGTAATAAGCAACATCATCATGTCCACCATCGGAGTAAAATCCACTCGGGTGTCCGCTTTTTTACGTTCGCCTACTTTTTTCTTTTTGCCTCCGCCACCGCTATCCATTTGCATCATATCTTTATCTATTTTAATCGTTAATTATTTTTTAACCGAAATTACATTATAAAATGTAAGAGGCTAAAACTTCTTTACTTATTTTCCTGACGGAGTTAGTTCAACTTCACGTAAGGAGGTAATCAGATTATATCGATTCAACTTCAGGTCTTGAAGCGAACTCATCACCTCTTTAATAGCGGGATATGGGGTTTTGGCATCTGCTTTAATGGCAATAACCATTTTATCGCCTTTAGCCTCGCGTGCAGCTAGCACCCAACCTTTGAACTGATTATCGGTAGAATCCGTTGGAACACCTAATTTAGGTAACTCTGCTTTCTGTTTATCTTCAGAAAAAGCCATAAACTGTTTAAAATACTGCATCTTCACTCCGAAAGATGTGGCAATACTAAACTCGTATTTTTCTTTATCCGTCAACTCTAATTTATAGTTTGACGCCATTCTTTCAAGTGCAGCAATTCTATCCGCCGGTCCATCCAAATCAAGGAAAACTTTTCCTTCCGGCGATATCAACACAGACAGTATGTTTTTTTCAGGAATTTTAATTTCTGATACTGACATAGGTGTTGACACCGTTAGAGGTTCCGGCTTCAAGAAAGTAGAAGTTAACATGAAAAACGTAAGCAACAGTACCATCACGTCACTCATCGGTGTCATGTCAATCCACGTATCTTTCTTTTTTACTTGTATTTTTGCCATGTTTCTTATCTTTTAATTAATTAATGAATCAGTTATAAAACAGCAATTTAACTTTCATTATTTATTAAATTGCATTTTATTTCTCACGAAATAGATTCTTCTAATTAATGTTTAGATTGGAAAACACCTGTGATGGCAAATCCGATTTCGTCAATCGCGTAAGAAATATTATCGATTTTAGCAGAGAAGTAGTTGTATCCGATTACTGCGAAAGCACCACCCAAGATACCGGTACCGGTATTTACAAGTGCCTCAGAAATACCTACTGAAAGTGCAGCAGAGTCAACACCACCGCCACCGCCACCAAGTGCCGAGAACGCACGAATCATACCTAATACAGTTCCGAAAAGACCGGTTAACACTGATAAGTTGGTAAATGTTGCAATTACAGGCATGTTTTGGTTCATGGTCGGCATTTCAAGAGCAGTAGCTTGTTCGATAGTTGTGCTGATTGCAGCCAATTTTTGCTCTTTCAAAAGACCTGTTTTGTCTTCAGCCATTTGTTGATAAGTAGTCAAACCTGCATTTACTACAGCAGCTACAGAACCTTTTTGTTTTGCACAAAGTTCTTTTGCACCGGCTAAGTCTTCAACTTCCAATTTGTCTTTTACACTAGCAACAAATTTGTCTAAGTTAGCTTTTCCACGAGCTCTGTTCAAAGCGATAAAACGCTCAACTGACAATGTAATAACTGTTAACACGAAAGACATCAAAATAGGAATAATAAATCCCCCTTTGTAGATAGTTCCAAGCATGTTGCCTTGCTTTGGATGGTTATCCGGATTGTTGTCGATAAAGTTTTCAGGGTTACCGAAAATTTTATAAAAAATAAGCAACGCCACTCCATAACATACGATAATTACCAATGCAGCGGATAATCCTTTAGATTGCTTTTTGTTCTTGGTAGAAACTTTTTCTTTTGCCATAATAGTAAAGTTTTGTGTGAAACTTTGTGAATTTCACGGTGTTAATAATTTTTGTTTTTTAATTGTTTGAATTATTTTTTTGGTTAATAAATATCATAACGTCAGCAGCCTGTCATTATTATCGCAAAATCAGATGATGACCCTACAAAAATAATATATTTTAGTTAATAAAAACAACAAAATATAAAATATTTGCTTTTTTTACTATAAAATTTTATCTGTCAATCGTTATTTTTATCCATTTAATTTGCAAATATATAAAAAACTTCAATTTATTCACATTATTAACAAAAAAATTTTAAGAAACTAAGTAGTAAAACAAAATATTTCGAGATTTATATCCAAAGTTCACTCAAAACAGACGAAAGATACTTTTTTCATTTCACGCTTATTTTGTACCTTTGCAGCCGTTATTTTCCTCAAAAAATTATCAGAGATTATGGAATACAATTTCAAAGAGATAGAACAAAAGTGGCAAAAGCATTGGATTGACAGTAAGACCTATAAAGTTGATATTGACCATTCAAAGCCCAAATTTTATGTGTTGGATATGTTCCCCTACCCTTCCGGCGCCGGATTGCACGTAGGACACCCGCTGGGATATATTGCATCCGACATTTACAGCAGATACAAACGCCAGAAAGGTTTTAACGTGCTTCACCCGATGGGATACGATGCTTACGGACTTCCTGCCGAGCAATATGCCATCCAAACCGGACAGCACCCTGCCATTACCACAGAGCAAAATATCGCCCGCTACCGTGAGCAGCTGGATAAAATCGGGTTTTCTTACGATTGGGACAGGGAAGTGCGCACCTGTGAGCCTAATTATTATAAATGGACACAGTGGGCTTTTATTAAAATGTTTGACCACTATTACAACAATGTTACAAATAAAGCTGAGCCGATTACTAACTTGGTAAAACATTTCGAAAGTAAAGGTACGGATGGTGTAAATGCTGCTTGTTCAGAGGAATTAACATTTACAGCTAATGAGTGGAAAGCAAAATCAGAAAAAGAGCAACAAGAAATTTTGCTAAATTATCGGATTGCTTATTTGGCTGATTTGAAAGTAAACTGGTGCCCTGCACTAGGTACCGTACTTGCCAATGACGAAGTGAGCGAAGGCGTTTCCATTCGTGGCGGTCATCCGGTAGAGCAAAAAGTGATGCGTCAGTGGAGCTTGCGTGTTTCTGCTTATGCTCAGCGACTACTTGACGGACTTGACAGCATCGACTGGACTGACTCGCTGAAAGAGACACAAAGAAACTGGATTGGAAGAAGTGAGGGTGCAGAAATGACTTTCAAACTGAAAGATAAGGATTATGCATTTGATGTATTTACTACTCGTACAGACACTATTTATGGTGTTACCTTTATGGTGCTTGCACCTGAAAGTGAATTAGTAGATATTTGTACCACAGCGGAACAAGCTGAGGCAGTAAAAGAGTATATTGATGCCACTAAAAAACGCACTGAACGTGAGCGACTGATGGATAAAAAAGTTACAGGTGTTTTCTCGGGTTCGTATGCCGTAAACCCTGTTTCCGGAACGGAAATTCCAATCTGGATTAGTGATTATGTGCTGGCAGGCTACGGAACAGGTGCGATTATGGCAGTTCCTGCACACGATAGCCGCGACTATGCTTTTGCAAAACATTTTGACTTACCGATTATTCCGCTGATTGAAGGTGCCGATGTAAGCGAAGAGAGCTTTGATGCTAAAGAAGGAATAATGATAAATTCCGGTTTCTTAAATGGACTAACCGTACCTGAAGCTATTGAAAAGGCTAAAAAACATGTAGAAGAAAAAGGAATTGGAAAAGTGAAAGTGAATTATCGCTTACGTGATGCTATTTTTAGTCGTCAGCGTTATTGGGGTGAACCATTCCCTGTATATTATAAGGATGACATGCCTTATATGCTGGATGAGAGCAAACTTCCGCTCGAACTTCCCGAAGTAGATAAATACCTACCTACTGAAACAGGTGAGCCACCACTGGGACGTGCAAAAAACTGGGTTACAGAAGATGGTTACAAGCTGGAACTAAATACTATGCCCGGATTTGCAGGTTCATCTGCCTATTATTTAAGATATATGGATCCGAAAAACGACCAAGCATTAGTTAGCAAAGAAGCAAACGAATATTGGCAAGATGTGGATTTGTATATCGGCGGTACGGAACACGCTACAGGACACTTGATTTACAGTCGTTTCTGGAATAAGTTCCTTTATGACTTGGGTTACGTGGTAAAAGATGAGCCTTTCAAAAAGCTGATTAATCAAGGAATGATACAAGGTAGAAGTAATTTCGTGTATCGAATTCAAGGTACAAATACTTTTGTTTCATTGAATCTGAAAGAGCAATACGAGGTTACACCCATTCACGTGGATGTAAATATTGTTCACAACGACATTCTTGATATTGAAAAGTTCCGCAACTGGAATCCTGAATATAAAGATGCCGAATTTATCCTTGAAGATGGAAAATATGTATGCGGTTGGGCTGTGGAAAAAATGTCCAAATCAATGTTTAACGTAGTAAATCCCGACGACATCGTAGAAAACTACGGAGCTGACACATTAAGATTCTATGAAATGTTTCTTGGACCGTTAGAGCAATCCAAACCTTGGGACACCAACGGAATTGACGGTGTGCATCGTTTCCTCAGAAGACTTTGGGGATTGCTGTTTGATGGTGATACATTAAATATTAGCACAGAAGAGCCAACCGCTGAAGAACTGAAAACACTTCATAAAACAATAAAAAAAGTTTCGTACGATATTGAGCATTTCTCGTACAATACGTCCATTTCTGCATTTATGATTTGTCTGAATGAACTTTCAGCTATGAAGTGTAACAAAAAAGCCATTTTGGAACCGCTTTCCATTATTTTGGCACCTTTTGCACCACATATCGCCGAAGAAATGTATCATTTGCTGGGTAATGAAACATCAGTTTGTGATGCTGAATGGCCCGGGCACAACGAAGAATATCTGATAGAAAACTCAATTAAATATCCGATTTCTTTCAACGGAAAAGTTCGCTTCACTTTAGAACTTCCGGCTGATATGAACAAAGAGGAAATTGAAAAAACAACATTGGCTAACGAACAATCAACTAAATACTTAGAAGGCAAGACACCTAAAAAAGTGATTGTTGTGCCGGGTAAGATTGTGAATATCGTTATTTAAGCAAAATTTCTAAAAAAACCTATAGCAGCATCATGGAAAAAAAACACGACTATTTGAAATCTTTCTACTGGAAAGACTATGTGATGATTTTTATTGGGCTTATTTGTTATGCGCTCGGTCTGACCGGGTTTCTCTTGCCTAATAAAATTGTAACAGGGGGATTGGCAGGTATCACGGTTTTGATAAAATCTGCTACAGACATTCCACTGTGGGTTTCATACATTACTATCAACGCCATACTGCTCATTATTGCATGGAGAATTGTGGGAAAAAACTTTGTTGTAAAAACCGTACTAAGTGTGGCTGCACTGACAATACTTCTTCGCTACGGTGAAACTTACATCACTGAACCAATTATCCATGCAGATCCGCTACTTTCTTCCATTATTGGTGCTATTTTTTGTGGAGCGGGACTAGGTTTGGTTTATTCCGTAAACGGCAGCACCGGAGGCACGGATATTATTGGTGCAGTTGTTACAAAATACCGTCACGTAAGCATGGGACGCGTACTGCTGTTGGTGGATATTTTGATTGTCAGTTCGTCCTTTTTCCTTTTCCAAAGCATGGAAAAAATCGCCATCGGTTTGATTGTGATGGCAGTAATGTATTATGCTGTGGATGTGGCAATTAGTGGGATGAGACAATCGGTTCAGTTTTTTATTTTCACTAATAAATACGAGGAAGTTGCCAATCATATTAACTCAGAAATCAAACGTGGATGCACCATTATAGAAGGCATGGGATGGTTTTCTAAAAAACCGCAAAAAATCATTATCGTGATGGCTCGTAAAACCGAATCTACTTCTATTTTCCGATTGGTGAAAAGCATAGATCAAAATGCTTTCGTCACCCAAGCTAACGTGGTTGGTGTATATGGAAAAGGCTTTGATGTACTGAAATAGTAGTAGAGACAAGACATGCCTCGTCTCTACAGCAACAACAAAAAAGGACGATATTAAAATCGTCCTTTTTTATAGTATTATTTGTGAATCTATTCACTTTGCACAGGTTCAGCTTTAACAATTTTTGCTTTTACGCCATCTTTTTCTTTATTTAATTCCATCAGTATTGTGTCCCCTTCAGCCACTTCACCAGAAAGAACCACATCTGCCAACTCATCTTCCAAATAGCGCTGAATAGCACGTTTTAATGGACGAGCACCAAACTGCACATCGTAACCTTTTTCAGCTATAAAGTCTTTGGCTGCGTCAGAAAGTTCAAGTTTAAATCCTAAATCAGTAACACGCTTAAATAGCCCTGCCAATTCAAGGTCTATAATTAGTTTCAAGCTATCCTTACCAAGTTGATCAAACATCACAATATCATCAACACGGTTCAAAAACTCCGGTGCAAAAGTTTTATTCAATGCTTTTTTAATCACGCCACGTGAGTATTCAGAGTCCATAGTCGAATCATCATCCATATTAAATCCTACACCACGTCCGAAGTCTTTCAACTGACGAGTTCCCACATTGGAAGTCATAATGATAATGGTATTTTTAAAATCAACTCTACGTCCGAGACTATCAGTCAAGCGTCCTTCGTCCATTACCTGAAGTAAAATATTAAACACATCAGGGTGCGCTTTTTCAATCTCATCCAGCAGAACAATTGAGTAAGGTTTGCGACGTACTTTTTCTGTGAGTTGTCCGCCCTCTTCATATCCTACATATCCGGGAGGAGCTCCTACAAGGCGTGAAACGGTAAATTTTTCCATATACTCACTCATATCTACACGAATAAGTGCATCTTGGCTGTCAAACATAAAATCCGCTAACACCTTTGCCAAGTGGGTTTTTCCCACACCCGTAGGTCCAAGGAAAAGAAAAGTTCCAATCGGTTTGTTCGGGTCTTTCAGTCCGATACGATTTCGCTGAATTGCTTTCGTTATTGTAGCTACCGCATCGTCTTGCCCAATTACTTTTGAACTAAGTACCTCACCCATCTGACGAAGTTTCAGTCCTTCCGCCTGAGCAATTCGCTGTACCGGAACACCGGACATCATCGCCACTACTTCCGCCACTTTTTCTTCATCCACGATTTCCGGATTTTCTTGAGATTCTTTTTCCCAACGCTTGATAGCGTCTTCTAATTTATATTGTGTCTCTTTTTCTTTATCGCGAATTGGCACAGCCTCTTCGTATTTTTGCTCCGCAATCACACGATTTTTTTCTTCTTTCAGCTCTTCCAGCTTTTTTTCCAATGCCTCAATATATTCCGGCACTGCTACTGTAGCAATATGCACTCGCGAGCCCGCCTCATCCAACGCATCAATTGCCTTGTCCGGGAAACTGTGGTCGGTAATATACCTATCGGTTAAGCGCACACAGGCTTTAATGGCTTCCGGTGTGTAGCGCACATTGTGGTGATATTCGTAACGATCTTGAATATTTCTCAAAATTTCCAGCGTTTCTTCCGGCGTTGTTGGGTCAACAATTACTTTTTGGAAGCGACGCTCTAACGCTCCGTCTTTTTCAATACTTTGACGATACTCATCCATCGTAGTAGCGCCCACACATTGTATTTCTCCTCGTGCCAATGCCGGTTTCAACATATTTGCTGCATCCAGTGAACCCGGTGCACCACCCGCTCCCACAATCGTATGAATTTCATCGATAAATAGGATGATATTCGGATTTTTCTGTAGTTCGTTTAGAATGGCTTTAATCCGCTCTTCAAATTGTCCGCGGTATTTTGTTCCCGCCACAATAGACGCCATATCCAAAGCTACCACACGCTTATCAAACAAAACACGTGAAACTTTTCGCTGCACAATTCGCAATGCCAAACCTTCCACAATCGCCGACTTTCCTACTCCCGGATCACCAATCAGCACCGGATTGTTTTTCTTTCTACGACTCAAAATCTGAGCAATACGCTCAATCTCTTTTGTTCGTCCTACAACAGGATCAAGACGATTGTTAGCGGCTGCTTTGGTTATATCGGTTCCGAAAGTATCCAAAGCAGGCGTTTCGCTTGATTTGTTTCCGGAAGAAGATTTCGTACGAGACTTCGAACGAGCGGAAAACGGTTCTTCGTTCTCATCATCATCCTCAGCAGGAATAGCTGATTGCGGTTCATCCACCATTGGGTTCACTTTTTCCTGAATTTTTTCGTAAGTCAAACCTTCTTCATTCAAAACATCCACTGCTAAGTTATTTTTATCTTTTAAAATCGCCAAAAGCAAATGTTCTGTTTCTGCTTCTTCCGAAGAGCTAGAACGCGCTTCCAACTCCATGATTTTCTTTATTTTTTCGGTGCTTTTCAACAAAGGAATTTCTGCTCCGGTCGGTTCTTGGTCTGTTCGCACCATAGCTTCAATTTTTCGTTTTACACCTTCCACATCCACATCCATCTGCATCATAAGAGCAAACGCACGACTATTACCTAAGCGAATAAGTCCCAACAAAAGATGCTCCGGACCTACGTACGCATTTCCCAAACGCTCAGCCTCTTGTACGCTGTATGAAAAGATGTTATTAAGTTGTTCTGAATATTTTATTGCCATATTGTATTCTATTTGATTTTTCACAAAAATAGTGATTTGAATATATTTGTGAAAGTATTTACTCAAAAATAGTACCTAAAAGCTGTTTGTTTGAAAATCGGTAAAGATGTCATAAGTTTTTCTGCTTCCCGAATAAGCACGGACAAAATGGCACGCAAAGAAATAATCTGTATTTTAAATCTCAAATCGCCACAATTTATCTTTCCACTCTTCGGCATAATCCACACCTACACGAGGTTTTGCCATGATATCGGAAAGTTCTTCACCATCTTCTATCCATATTCGCTTAGATGTTTGTAAGTCTTCACCGTAAAAAGATTTATCAATTTTTAGCTCACGTCCTACCCTACCCGAACCTCTAATCTCATTCAATCCGCAGATTAAAACTGCTTCAGGATTATCTTCCATTCCGGAAACCACATTTAGCAACCAATAGATACCGTAAATAAGATAGACATAAAGTTTTCCGCCCGAGTGAAACATCACTTCCGTGCGTGGTGTACGTCCTTTACTGGCATGACAAGCCTTGTCTTCAGCGCCACAATAAGCTTCCGTTGCAGTAATTTTGTACTGACGTACAGAACCATCGTCAAACACCCTAACCAGCGTTTTTCCCAAAAGCTGCTGAGCCAGAGTAACCGCATCCTGACTGTAAAAATCCAATTTCAAACGTTTCATTGTTGCAAAATTAATCTTCTTATTTCAATCTTGGGACTATTAAGATTTGCATTTAGCAACCCAAAAGAGAGACTATTTGGCTACTTCACCAAATTTCGCAATGTTCTCATCAACATACTGCGCAATAATGGCAGTTTGCTCTTCTTCTATTTCAAAAAACATCTCTTCCAACTCATCAAACTGCTCAAAGTCCACGTACATAGCCATAAATTCCTCTTCGGTAGTTTCTCTTTCAAGCTCTTCGCGATTGAAATCGAAAATATCTTTGGCTTTGTAAACAATTTTTGCTGTATCCGTAGCACCAAACTGTTTGAGAGCCTTCGCTGTCGGATTATCAAAAACATATCCTCCGTAGCCATTTTGGATTAACTGCACAAAACCGCCTTGCATTACTTCCTCGCGTAAAAAATAGTATGCAAGAAGTGAATGCTGATTGCCATTAAGCAAATGCATATTATCAGCAGTTAAATTTCCGTCTAGTGCTTCTAAATACGCATCAATAAAAACTTGCAGGAACTCATCTATTCCGAGAGCACCTGCTTCTTGTAGTTTTTTTTCTGAAATTGTTATCATAGGTTTAAAAATTACTAAATTTTGTGTCAAAGCAAATTGAATTAGAATATAAGAAAAGATACAACCTTATCGCCTCAAGCATAAAATAAGGTGATAAGGTTGTTATAAGCTGTTAATTTATTAAAAATAACGCCTTTCTATTTTACAGCAACACTTCCGAACTATACGGCTCCAGTTTTATTTTCAATTTTCCACCTTCCAGCGTAAATTGACTTCCGAAAGTAGCTTTGAAACTTCCTTGTAAATTAGCAGGAAGTTCCATTTCCAGTTCCTTAGCTTGGTCGCTGTTGTTAAATATTACAATTGCTGTTTTGTCGAAATATTTACGTGCATAAATCCAGCTATCTTTTTCAACTTTCAGACTGATAAAGTCTCCGTAAATCAGCACAGGATTGCTATTGCGAAGATTGGCAAGCTTTGCGGTTTTGTCGAAAAGCTTTTGCTCACGAGCATTCCAGCCGTCAAACTTCATCATTCTTCGACAATCCGGGTCATTAGCACCCGTCAGACCAATTTCGTCACCGTAGTAAATAACCGGAACACCCGGAACGGTCAAGATAAAGGTTTGCATCAGAGCCAGTTTGTCATATGCGATACTGTCAGTAATGCCGATTTCACGATTCCATCCGGCTTCTTTGCTATCTTCACCAAACTTCAAGTCGCCTGATGCTAACGCCATAAATCGTGGTTTATCGTGATTACCGGACACGTATCCCATCAGGTTGTGTGAACCGTAAGTTTTCAAACTGCTTTGTAGAACGTTATTTACACGTTGTAAGTCAGGTTGTCCTACACCTGCAAAACTTGTATTTGCATCTTCAAACACATTGAAATCAAATTGTCCGTCAAGCATTCCCGTGTTCAAGTAGCTGTTAATCAGTTCAGGACTGCCGTAAGTTTCACCGATTTGATACAGATTTCTTCCTTCATTATTTTCTTTGATTTTCTTTGTCAAGGTACGCCAGAAAGGCAAATCCACATGTTTACAAGCATCGTGGCGGAATCCGTCAATTTTAAATTCATTAATCCAGTAAATTGCACTGTCTGTCATCATTTCAATCATCGTCGGATTTGCAAAATCAATCGTAGGAATAAATGTGTCAAACCAAGTAGTCAATCGCTGATCATTCCAACGCTGGGTATTTAACGAACCGTCAGGCAGATAAAGCGAAGTGAAATATTCCGGATGATTTTGGAACAATGGATTAAGTTCGTGAACGTGGTGTGCTACATAATCCAGCAAGATGTTGATGTCGTTGTTGTGCGCATGGCTCACCAAATCTTTCAGTTCTTGATTGCTACCAAAGCGATGATCCACTTTGCTGAATGAAATAGGCCAATAGCCGTGATAAGGCGAAAATTTGGTGTTTTTGGGCGCATAATAACCGTAAGCACCTTCAGGATTTTGATTTAGTGGTGAAATCCAAAGCGTATTTACACCTAATTTTTTGAAATATCCTTCGTCAATTACTTGCTGTAGTCCGGCAAGGTCTCCACCGAAATAATCCACTTTCGGATGTACTTCGGGGCTATTGAGCGGACGGTCGTTGTCGGTATTTCCGTTTTTGAAGCGGTCAACAAGCATAAAGTACATAATCTGTGCATGACGGTCATGGCGGTTGATTTGCGCCGATTTAGTCAGCACTTTTCCTTTTGCAAGCGGAACTAAAATATCGTTACTTACGCCCCAATCATTTGTAGCCCAAATGCGAACAAACGAGCGATCAACTTTACCGGCTTCTTGTGGAATAGTTACGGTTATTTTGCCATTTTCAAACTTTACAAAGTTTTCCGGTAGCAAGTAGTTTTGCCAATATGCAAAGATACTTTTCGCGTCGTTTTGAACGGAAACTGTAAATGTACTTCCGGCTATTTTTTCTGTTGTTAAAACTGGAAATTTATCCGCGTTTCCGGGCACTTGCAAAATAGAATTGAATTTTCCGTAGCCGTTATCCACTTTATCAGGGTTGTTTGGGTCGTGGTTCCAATCGCCATCCAATGCCATTTGATAAAGGTATGTTCCCGGACTTAAATACAACGTAGCGGTGTACAATCCTTCTTCATTCAGTACAAAATCAGGAGAAAGATTAGGTGCCCAATCGTTCATCTGTCCGGCAATCTGAACGCGTTTGTAGGTTTTGCCTTGTGGATTAAACGAAAAAACATAATCCACTTTATCAGATTTTTGGCATGGAATTGCGTATGGAACACCTTTAACCCAAATATTGATATTGAAAAAATTGGGTGTTTCGGGTGTAACGTTCAGTTGAATTTTATATTTTTTGTCGGTCAGTGCCACTGCAATTTCAGCCGAACTTACACTGTCAATTTCACTCGGATTGGAAATAAAATCTTGTGTAACAATGATGTTTTCACCCTGAGAAAGAGTCAGTAGCGTGTTTAAATTCAAATTATTTTCGCCTTCTGCGGGAAGGTTAAGCGCCTGTTTTTGGCAGGAAACAAGTACAAGAACTGCAAGTAGCAGCGTAGAAAGTTTTGTCTTCATAAACTGTTGATGGTTAATTTATTTACAGAAGTCATCTTGATTTTTTCAAAACAATAGCAAACATAGAAAAAAACGTGCATATTCTCGTGATTTCGGAAACAATAGCGAAAAAAATCCCCGCCTGCAGCAGGCAGGTTTGATTTTTTTTACTATGTTCTCGAAAAACAATAAAAAATGCTCATATATTTAACTATTGTTCTCTATGTTTTAAAAGTCGAGACGAGTTCACATTTAACAACAAAAATAATCAAATTAATTTAAAATCTTAGAATGCAATGATTTAAAATGAAAAAGAGCACTGCAAACGTTTTTGTATGCTCTTTTGTGTGATTCTGCTTTTCCAAAATCAAATTTTAAAGTAGCACAAATAATGTTTCTCTACTTTTTTGGTCAGCACCTGAATATTTAGCATATCGGAAGCTTCCGCAATGTCCTTGACCGTGCCGTCTTTGTAGAGAATGTCGATGGTTTCATCTTGCGGACTGTAGGTGTCGGTAGAAACTATTTCTTCGCTGATAAAATAAGACGCTTCACGTTCATCAAAACCGAATTTCGCTTTGTATTTTTCCAAGTAAGATGCCCGTAATTCCTCACCTTCTTCCTTATTTTTCAGCATAATCACTTTGAAAAGCTTACGGTTGGTAAAATTATGGCAAAGCGTAGAAAGCACCTTGTCCGGATAGTTCGACCAAACTTTTACTGCACTTAAAATATCGGCATCGTCTAATTCGGCAAACTTATCAAGCGGTTCGGATGAACTCTCAAAATCGGTTTTTGTTAGTTTATTATACAAGAAAAACTGCAACGACGGCGGTGCAAAAAGTTCTTCGCCTTTGGATGCCAGCTCTTTGGCTCGTGTCAGGATGTTTGTGAGCATTTTTTCGGAAGCTACCGATGTTTTGTGCAGATAAACCTGCCAATACATCAAGCGACGTGCTACAAGGAATTTCTCAATGGAATAAATCCCTTTTTCTTCCACCACAAGACGGTCGTTGTGCAAGTTGAGCATCTTGATTATTCGTTGTGAACCGATAATCCCTTCACTTACTCCGCAGAAAAAACTATCACGACTTAGGTAATCAAGTCTGTCCATATCGAGCTGACTTGAAACAAGTTGGTGCAAAAAATGCTTTTCATACTGATTAGTGAAAATCCGTATTGTCAAATCAAGTTTCCCGCCCATCTCCTCGTTCATTCGCTGCATCATCCAAAGCGAAAGCTGCTCATGCGAAATGCCATGAACAATGGTATGCTCCAAGGTGTGCGAAAAAGGTCCGTGCCCAATGTCGTGTAAAAGCATACAGGCTCTTGCGACATCTTCCTCTTCACAAGTTATCTCCTGCCCTGTAAGTCGCAGTTGTGCGATAGCTTCTCCCATCAAGTGCATGGCACCAAGCGAATGAAGCATGCGCGTATGTTGTGCACCCGGATATACAAACGACGACAACCCCAACTGTTTAATGCGGTGTAATCGTTGGAAATAGCGATGCTGAATGATGTCGTACAAGAAATCATTCGGGATATTGATAAACCCGAAAACAGGGTCATTGATGATTTTACGTTTCAAAATGTCTTCTGATTAAATGATTAGAACACGGATAACACAGATTATGCTGATGAACACTTATTTATAAGTTTATTGAACACAAATTGCACAAGTTACACAAATTTACACATTTTTTTCATTGTGAAGTGCATCGGCGACCTTGTCCGTTAACCAACGGATGCCGATGATTAACGAATTTAAAAAGCAAATTGCGGTTTAAAACTGCATTTTACTTAACTTTATTATTTTCGTATTTGTCTTATAATGGCAATTTCTCAAAAACTTTATCTCTATTTTTCTGCATTTGTTCTAGTCGTTTTTGAATATTTTTCCACGTGTACTTGCCTTTTAAGATAAAAATAGGTTCATCAAAATAAATATCTTCAAAATACAGAAGTCCTTTCAAGGGTCTTATAGGATTGGAATTGGGAAATTTTTCCAAATAGGCTCGCAGCATTTCATTTAACGACATTTTTGTAGATAAACAAGCAATATCAATAAAGTCTTTTAAGCGAGAACCATCATCAGCTATTGCCGATAGTTTCATTGCTACAATATCTTTTATGCTGTAAAGCCGAATATTCTCTTTTGAAATATATGGGTTTTCTAAATTCGGATAACTATATGTTATACAATCAATTTTCACTCCATTAATCGTGCCTTTCAACGTATTTTCTTCAAAATAATCGGCTTTGAAATCGTAAGTTTCTATTAGATATTGTTCCATTTTCTTTGTATCAAAAGGATAGGGTGTAAACAAATCCAAGTCCACACTCAACCGATGCCCCAAATACAACGCCAATGCTGTTCCGCCGGCAAGATTAAAACCCTGCAAGCGTCTGTCAGCCATTATTCTTTTCAAGAGAGTAAATGTTTCTCCCTTAATTGTTTCCGTGTGTAGCATTTTAGTTCTTCTTTTTCAATTTCAAAAAAATGAACAACAAAATTCATATCTTTGGGTGACAGCGCAGGAATTTCTTTGATAATTTCACGTACATTTTCAATTCCGCCATAGAGCCTTATCATCGCATAAAAATCATCGAGCCAACCACGCTCTATAACTCGTTGAACTACCAAAACACGCATAGCATCCCAATCAAACTTTGACAGGTCATACTCCCAAAGCAGGCTCTTGGAAATCTCTTTTCCAACACTTTTTTCTTTCCAATCTGAGAAAAACATAATTTATATAGCTTGAAGTTTTTAGAACACTGATTGCACAGATTATACTGACGTATAGCTATTTTTTTATAGCCGGAAGTTTGAAGCTTGAAGTGCAAAATTCTTTTGAACACAAATCACACCAATTACACAAATGAACACAACCTATAAAAATTTGTGACAATTTGTGTAATTCGTGCAATTTGCGTTCTATTTCAGAATAATTACAGATCAGCCAAAATTCCCTTCAGCCATTCCCACGAGCGACCTACTGCCGGAATATGTAATCTTTCGTCCGGTGAGTGAACTCCACGCATAGTTGGTCCGATGGAAATCATATCCAAATGCGGATATTTTTTCAGGAACAGTCCACACTCCAATCCGGCATGAATAGCCTTGATTTTTGGGACTTGGTCAAATAATTTTTCGTAACTCTTTTCAGCTACTTTTAGCACGTTGGATTTTAGGTTTGGTTTCCAACCCGGATAGCCGTCGCCATGCGAAACTTTACATCCTGCCAAACGAAAAACAGCTTCCACTTGATGTGCAATATCGTATTTAGCTGTTTCCACCGAGCTGCGCTGACTGGTAACAATTTTGATAATATGCCCTTCAAGCATTTTCACAGACGCCAAGTTTGTGGAAGTTTCCACCAATCCGGGCATATCTTTACTCATGGCTTTCACGCCGTGCGGACAAGCATAAAGCGCATTCAGAAGTTTTTTTGTGTGTTTTTTTGTTAAAGTTTCTTCCGGAACATCTTCCGATTGAAGTGCCAAACGCATTTTGGTTTCAACATCCTTATATTCACTTTCAATATCGGCTGCTACTTGATTGAAAATCACACGCACTTTTTCTTTGTCGGCAGAAGGTATCACAGCTAGAGCCGATGCTTCACGAGGAATAGCATTATGCAAGTTTCCACCGTCAATTTTCGCGACACGCAAGTCCATTTCTTTGCGCATATTCCACAAAATACGATTCAAAACTTTGTTTGCATTCGCATGTCCTTTTTCAATATCATCGCCGGAATGACCACCAAGCAATCCCGAAACATTTACCGAAAACGCAAAATATCCAACAGGCGTTCGCTTGGTTTTGTAACGCATATGAGCTGTAGTATCAATTCCTCCGGCACAACCTACATAAATTTCACCGTCATCTTCCGAATCAAGATTTATCAATATATCGCCTGTCAAGAAATTTTCTTGCAACGCAAATGCTCCAGTCAATCCTGTCTCCTCATCAGTCGTGAAAAGACATTCGATTTTCGGGTGTTTCAAATCATCCGATGAAAGCACGGCAAGCATCAGTGCCATCCCGATACCGTTGTCGGCGCCAAGCGTGGTTCCTTTGGCATGAAGCCATTCTTCACGAATTTCAGTTTGAATCGGGTCATTCTCAAAATCAAACTCTACATCGCTGTTTTTCTCGCAAACCATATCCATATGCGCTTGCAAAATTACAGTTCTATGATTTTCATAACCTGGTGTAGCAGGTTTAGTTATCAGCACATTTCCGGCTCTATCGGTTTTTGTTTCAAAGTTGTTTTTCTTCCCAAATTCTTCCAAATAGGCACAAATCTTCTCCTCTTTTTTCGATGGGCGCGGAATTTGCGTTATCTCGTAAAAGTGGTTCCAAACAATTTTAGGTTCTAAGTTTCTCATTTTTTAAAAGTTTGATGCTCGAAGCAAGAAGCTCGAAGTATGATTTATATTAATTATTCTCTATTTGCAAATATACGAAATAATGGGCAATTTACAGGTCTGTTATATGAAAAAAGATTGTTAGTTTTGTAGCTTGAACATCGGGGCAGCAAAATTGTTTTATGACTGCCGTGTTCTTTACCTAAATTTTTTCTAATGGCTCGGTGCTACGCACCTCTGTTGTTTACTGTATTACACGCTACAAAGGGTTCGCTGCTATACAGCTTATTATTTGTTGTGATTAAGGTGCATAGCACCATCCAATTTGTAGCAATAAATAGAATATATTAAGTAAAGGTGCGTAGCACCGAACCCTCAAATTCTAAAATAATTTCAACCTTATACAGTTTTAGGCAAAATGTCCGATATTTATTAAACAAGTTATCTCATACAAAAAAGAATATCTATGATTACAATTCTTATTATCGCCATTACGGCATATATTTCCTACAAAGCCTTTCAGAATCAAGCATTAGTTGACAAAATGATTTTCTATCCGCCTGCCGTAAAGCAAAAGGGTTGGTACAGACTGTTTTCCTATGGCTTGCTTCATGCAGATTATACACATCTGATTTTCAATATGCTTACGCTTTTTATTTTCGGAACGTATATTGAGCGGTTTTTTAAAGCTGCATTAGGCGAAACGGAAGGCGGGATTTGGTATGTGGTGCTTTATGTTACGGCGTTGTTTGTGTCTATTCTTCCTACCTACATCAAACAAAAAAACAATCACTTTTATCGTGGATTGGGTGCCTCGGGTGCAGTTTCGGCAATAGTTTTTGCTTATATTTTAATTAACCCGATGAGTTTTATGGGGATTATGTTTATCCCCATTATGCTTCCTGCGTTTTTATTTGGAATTATTTACGTGGCACTCTCTATCTATTTAGAGAAAAAACAAGCCGGCAATGTAAATCACTCGGCTCATATTGCGGGTGGGGTTTATGGGATGATTTTTGTAACATTGTTATTTGGTGTGTTGCTAAAAGTCAATATGATTTCACACTTTTTCAGTCAGATAAAAGTGAGTTCTATCGGCGATTTATTCCATATTGGTTTTTAACACACAACCCAGCGACTGGCTTGAAGCCAGTCGCTGGGTTAGTCAAACGTAATGCTATTATTTGTTAAAATCCAAAATAACCGCTCCACACAACAGGCTGAAAATCAAAAATTAATTCGTATCTTTGCACTCGAAATTTTAGAGTTTAAATAATATTAATGTAATTTTTATGAATGTAGTTACAAAAACCATCACAATGGGTGATGGAAGAGAAATTACTATCGAAACCGGAAAATTGGCAAAACAAGCTGACGGTTCCGTAGTAGTTCGCATGGGTAACACCATGCTTCTGGCTACCGTGTGTGCAGCAAAAGACGCTGTTCCCGGTACCGATTTTATGCCGCTTTCGGTAGAATACAAAGAAAAATACGGTGCAGCCGGACGTTTTCCGGGTGGATTTACTCGCCGTGAAGGACGTGCTTCGGATTATGAAATTCTGATTGCTCGTCTGATTGACCGCGCACTTCGTCCGCTTTTCCCGGATGATTATCACGCCGAAGTTTTTGTGAATGTAAATCTTATCTCTGCTGATGGTGTAGATATGCCTGACGGATTAGCCGGATTGGCTGCTTCTGCTGCATTGGCTGTTTCCGATATTCCTTTCCACGGACCAATTTCGGAAGTTCGTATTGGTAGAATTAACGGGGAATATCTGGTAAATCCTACTTTCGAGCAGATGAAAAGCGCTGACCTTGACATTATTGTTGCCGCAACGATGGACAACATCATGATGGTGGAAGGTGAGATGAAAGAAGTGAGTGAAGCTGAACTTTTGGAAGCTATCCGCATTGCTCACGAAGCAATTAAAATTCAATGCCAAGCTCAAATTGAGTTGATGGAAGAAGTGGGCAAAACCGTAAAACGCGAGTACTGCCACGAAGAAAATGATGAAGAGCTGAAACAAGATATTTGGGCAAAAACTTACGATAAAGTATATGCTGTTGCAGCATCTTGCAATGCCGACAAGCATTCTCGTATCGAGAATTTTGAAGCAGTAAAAGCTGAATACATAGAAGCTCTTGATCCGGAAGTTGCAGAAGAGAAAAAAGAACTTATCGACAGATATTACCACGCGGTAGAAAAAGAAGCAATGCGTCGTTCTATTTTGGATGAAGGCAAACGCCTTGACGGTCGTAAAACAACCGAAATCCGCCACATCTGGTCAGAGATTGACTACTTGCCGGGTGCACACGGTTCAGCCGTATTTACACGTGGTGAAACTCAATCACTTACTACCGTTACTTTGGGTACAAAGTTGGATGAAAAAATCATCGACGAAGCACTTATCCAAGGAAAAGACCGCTTCCTATTGCACTACAACTTCCCACCATTTTCTACCGGAGAAGCTCGTCCGCAACGTGGCGTAGGTCGTCGTGAAATTGGTCACGGAAACTTAGCTTACCGTGCATTAAAACCGATGATTCCTGCTGATTATCCTTATGTAATCCGCGTTGTTTCTGACATTTTGGAATCTAACGGTTCTTCTTCTATGGCTACAGTTTGTGCCGGAACATTGGCGCTTATGGATGCCGGAGTGCAAATTAAAAAACCGGTTTCAGGTATTGCTATGGGATTGATTTCTGAAAATAAAGGTCAAAACTACGCTATCCTTTCCGATATTTTGGGTGACGAAGACCACTTAGGTGATATGGACTTCAAAGTAACCGGAACACGTGACGGAATCACTGCTACTCAAATGGACATCAAAGTGGACGGACTTTCTTATGAAATTCTTGAAAATGCGTTGAGACAAGCAAAAGAAGGTCGTATGCATATTTTGGATAAAATCCAAGAGACTATCGCAGAACCGAGAGAAGACTTGAAACCTCACGCACCACGTATTGTTGTGATGTTTATCCCGAAAGATTTGATTGGTGCTGTAATAGGACCGGGCGGAAAAATTATTCAAAACATCCAAGAAGAGACCGGTGCAGTTGTGGCGATTGATGAAATTGGCGAGCAAGGTCGCGTAGAAATTGCTTCCTCCAACAAAGAATCTTTGGACGCTGCTGTAGCTAAAATTCGCGGTATCGTAGCGATTCCGGAAGTTGGCGAAACTTACAACTCAAAAGTAAAATCCATTATGCCTTACGGTGCATTCGTTGAATTTATGCCGGGCAAAGAAGGTTTACTACATATTTCCGAACTAAGATGGGAACGTGTAGAAACGATGGAAGATTCCGGTCTGAAAGAAGGCGATATGATTGATGTGAAATTACTTGATATCGACCAGAAAACAGGTAAATTCAAACTTTCACACAAAGCACTTCTACCTCGTCCACCGAGAGAAGAAAGACCACCGCGTCAAAACAACAAAGGCTAATCTAAGTTTTAGATAAATGCAAAACTGCCGTAGTTAAGATACTGCGGCAGTTTTTTTATCTTACCCAGCGACTGGCTTGAAGCCAGTCGCTGGGTGTTGTTTTCAATCGGTTGGGAAACCGATTGTCCCATAGAAGTCGATTGTCCACAAAAAAAGAGAGTTTCAAACTAGTGAAACTCCCTTTTCCCATTAACCAATCTACTTTTTAACCAATCATCTACTTCTTAACCATCTATTTTCTTACAAACCTTTCTACTTTTCTTCCTTTATTTGTCTGGATTTCCATCAAGTACAATCCTGAAGTAAAGTCTGATGCATCTACTTCCTGCACTTGGTCGTATTTTCTAACAATAGCACCTTGTACATTATAAATTACCACACTTTGCACATCCGAACTTGTTGATATCCAAATTTTACCGTCTGTTACATTTGGGAAAATGCTTAATTCCGGTGCTTGGCTCAGTTCTTCTGTGCTGGTGTTTATCGTTACTTTTCTGTCGGTGTAAATTTTCACCTCACCACCATTAATCGATAGCGTCATATTCGTGTTAGTTACATTCAGCTCTTCGCCGGACATAAGTTCGTACCATGTTCCGTTTTTGGGGAAATTAGGATAAGTCGATGCTGTTCCACTTGGCTGAAAGTTACCCATCATTACCATGTTCAAATCTGCATGCGTCAATGCCACTCGCCTACCATTAGCCCAATCATTTCCGGAAATTTGTAAACTATAGTTACCTTCTGTAAATGCTTTTGGGAACATTTTTTTCAAAGTTATAGCCTTTGCTGATTTCATATATGCTTCTTTGCGATGTGGCAAGTCTAACAGCGGAAATGCTGAAGGTTTTTTAGCCGTACGTCCACCCAATGAGTTGATTGCATAATCATAACCCAACTCACCAAATTGCCAAATCATTTTTGGTCCCGGTGTAAGTGCGGTAAATGCCACATTTAATGGAACTCTGCCAATACGAACAATAGAGTCTGTTTTTATTACACCATTTCCGAATGCTTTTGCTTTATAGAAATTTCGCTCTTCATCGTGGCTTTCTGCATAACCAACCCATTTGCGCGGCAATGAATTCATTCCACCAAAGTCGGAGTCTGCTTGAAAACCCATTGCTGATTGGCTGAATGCGTTATTTACATTTCGCCAGATATACATTCCGGCATTAGCCAATGTAGGCTCTTCACTTCCGCCTACAAAATGTTCTAAAATAAACATTGCATTGGGATTTACTTCTTTTACAGCATTGTAATACTCATTCAAGTTGTTAACTCGCTCTTGGTCAAAGGTGTTTTCCGTACCCGATTTTTGAGTAAATCCTTTTGTTAAGTCCATACGGAAGCCATCTACTTTATATTCTGTCAGCCAATACTGAAGAACTCGCTTAAAGTGTTCTTTAGTTCCTGCGAAACTGTGATTAAAATCATGGAACACACTAAATCCGTGCGGTGCATCCACGTTAAACCACGGGTTCTCTGTTGTAGTTTTATTGGTAGCATCATTCCAGTAAAGTTTAGCAAAAGGGTGCAGTCCGGTAGCGTGATTGAAAACCTTATCAATAATCACAGCCATTCCGCGCTTGTGACACTCATCTATAAATTTCTTATACATTTCGGGTGAACCGTAAGCTTTATCCGGTGCAAAGAAGTGATTTGGGTCATATCCCCAACTATCATTTCCATCAAATTCTTGAATTGGCATCAATTCAACAGCAGTAATTCCAAGATCTTTCAAATAATCAAGTTTTCCGATGGCTGCTTCCAAGGATTTTTCAGGAGTAAAATCTCTCAGTAGTAGTTCATAGATTACCACATTATCCGGATTTTCAATTTTAAAGTTGGTCACTTCCCAATTGTACGCAGGTTTTTTACTTTGTAAAGTTGCCACTAAACCATCTGTTTTCCCTTCCGGATAAGCAGGAATGTTAGGATAAATCTGATGATGTTCGTTAATCCATTTATCGCTCCAAGGGTCAAGAACAAGCTCAGTATAAGCATCCGTTACACGTAAAACTCCATCTACTAGATATTGGAATCCATAAAGTTTGCCGGGCGTTAAGCCTGTTAGCGTAATCCACCAATAATTACCGTCTTTTTTAAGTTGATATTCATTTTTTTGTCGCCAATCAGTCATATCGCCGATTAGGAATACATTCTTCTTATTGGGCGCATACATGATTAATGTTGCCTGTGTACCATCTTCAGAATAGGTAATACCATCTTTATATCCGGAAGGACGAGCTTGATTAGTAACAGGTGTAGGTACATTCACATAAACTGTGTCGTATTTTGTTTGTTCACCGGCTACTGCTTTAGCCACCAACTGATAATCGCCACTATTTGCAAATGTATGGGAATAAGTTAGTGATTTTGTAGCACTTGCGGTTTTCACACTGGCACCATCTATAAGCAACTCTAGATTCGCTTCAATAGACGCAGCAATACTGATATTTTCTGTAGTGCCAACTGCAACCGATTTATTGGAAGCGGGATTTGTAAAGTTTACATTTAATCCGGCATCATAAACGGTCAAGTAAATATCTTTACCACCCGTATCTTTACCTTCTTTGGTTTTAAGTCCATTTCTAAAAACAAAAGCTAATTTTTCTACTACTTCCCCGGTGTTTAACCCGTAATAGGTAGCTATATTGGGTGTAATAAGTAATTTCCACTTGTTGTTTCCAAGCGAGGTAAGTTTGTATTTGTCACTATTATCACCCCAAGTTGGCGCATGTTTCCAGTCGCTTCCGCTTGTGCTCTCAGATGTAATTACGCCTGTATGAGCATAAATCCCGTCAGTGCCGGTATAGTCTTTTAGACCTGCCGTGCCTTGTGCAGCATCAAATATAATTTCAATCTCGCCATTGTAATCTTTAGTTACAAATGCGGGCGTGGAAGTAATAATTTGAGCATAACTCCATACGGAAAACATTAGAGCTATTGCCGTAAAAATTGTAGTTTTTTTCATGATATATTCAATTCAATAGTTATTAATAAATAGGAATAGATTAAAATGTTCTACTTCTAGAGATTACAAAAATAATTCAATTAGTTTTCTGTCTAAAGTTTAGGTGCTTAAATACAAACTTAATAAGGCGCAAACGTTTGAAAAAGCAGATTTTCAAATTTATTTCTCTCTTTTAAGTATCAACGCTTTCATTGATTTTAATTTCACGTTTGGTTTCTTGTAAGTTTTTCCGGTCAGCAAGTCCTTATATTTACCTTCGGGAATAAAGAATTTTTCTGTTTTATTTTCCAAATTGAAAATTACAATAATCTCATCCTTGCCATCAGTTCTGGAATAAGCCAACTTTTTACCTTCGGAAACTAAGAAATTGAACTCTCCAAACGCCAAAACCGGATTTTCTTTTCTGATGTTTATTAATTTCTTATAAAAAGCAAATTGTTTTTTATTGAATTTCAACTTATCATACTCTTTTTTCCCTTCTTGAATATTATTGCGATACTCTTTTTCAAACTTCATCTCTTTCCACATCAGCGGTTTGCGGCAGTTCGGGTCATCAGCGCCCCACATTCCCATTTCATCGCCGTTCCAGATATGAGGTGAACCAAGTGTAGTAAACGCATGAACCAGATAGAGATTTAGCCTTTTATAAGCCTCTTTGTCGGGTTTACCTGTTTTATAATCAGGATTTTCTTCCGGATTAGGCTTGTACTTATATCGATTTTTATTGTAAAAATCACTCAACAAACGTGGTGCATCATGAGAAGCCGCTACATTCATCATAGCATATTCGTTTTTATCGGGAATATTGTTCCATTGCCACTCCAAAGAATCCCGCAATTGTGATGCTGTAATTTCCGTTTCTGTGTTATTAAAGAAGTCACGTGCAGGCTTGTAAACTTGATAGAACATTACCGCATCGAACATATCGCCTTGCATATAAGGTGCAGGATCCATCATTTTGTCGGGCCACTTTTCCCACCAAATTTCACCCACAAGATACGCATCAGGATTAATGCTCTTTACAAAAGTGCGATAATCACGCCAAAATCCTAAACCTATTTGATCTGCCACATCCAAACGATAACCGTCAATTCCTTTGGAAATATCGCCATCGGGTGCAAGCCAACGTTTTGTTACGTCAAAAATATGTTTTTTCGGTCCTTCATGAATATTACCTTCATAAGGTAATCCATGATTCCGTTTGGTAGTAATATCCACTTTTTTTAGTTCCGGTAGGTAAAGATACCCACCCCAACCGTTGTATTTAAATTCATTCTCCGGTGTAGCTGGATTATCAAAAGAGGCTATTTCATACCAATCCTTATATGCTGAGTTTCCTTGATTTTTTAGAATATCTTGCCAAGCCCAGAATTTAGTTCCGGTATGGTTCCAAGAATAATCCAAGATTACGCGAATTCCACGCTTGTGAAATTCGTCAACAAGCTTCAAAAACATTTTATCAGCCGAAGTCCATTTCCAAGTTGTCGGGTCATTCGGGTCTTCCGATGCTATTATTTTTATATCGCCTTCGGGATCGGGTCCAAAGTTCACATCAATGTGATGATAATTACGAGCATCGTATTTGTGCAGGGAAGGCGCATCATTTATCGGATTAAAGTAAACGGCAGTAATACCTAAGTCTTCCAAGTAATCCAACTTATCCAAAACTCCCTGTAAATCTCCTCCATACCGACGAGCCTGAATAACAGCATTAAAACCTTGCGTACTATCACGCTCCCACGGCTGACGTTCAAACCAATTGCTTATCCAATCAGATATTTGCCAACCTTCCGGCGGGAAAATTTTCATATCCTCTACTGTTGTATTTGCCGGAGTTGGGTCATTAATTGGGTCGCCGTTGTGAAATCTTTCTACAAAAATCTGATACCAAATTACATTTTTAGCCCATTCGGGTGGATTTGGATTGGACGCTTTTGATGTAAAACAAAAAAGAGTAACAAAAAGAAGAAAAGATGCTATTTTTTTCATGATAAATATTTTGATTTAAAGCAACAAATGCACGGCAAATGAGCCGTGCATTTGAATTTATTGTTGCTATGATTACTCAACAGCAGTCATTGTAAATTTGTAAGCTTCAGGATTAGATAAATCTAAAGAAATGAGATACTTACCACCTGTTGTTACTTCGATATTATCGCCATTATAACTTAAATTATCAGCAGCACCACCAAGATTAATTTCCCAAGCATTGTTTGCACGGAACTTAAATGATTTACCTGCTTCTAAGTTTGTTACAACTGTCCAAAGCTTAGTATCTGCATTGTACGTCATTGCTGTGGAATTATCCCAGCCACCTGCCGTAGCATCACCAATTAATCCCCATTCAGTTTTAACCGCTGAATAAGTATATGGTGAACCTGATAAATCAACGCTCAGTCTGTAGTATCCATCTTCTGCAACGCTTAAATTACCTGCACCGCCATCATCTGATAATATACCTTCTCCACCGTTACCGTAGTTTATTCCGTCCCAATTTGGTTGAGATGTAAATTTGAACTCATTGCCCGCACTGAAGTAAACATACCCGTCAAACTTCATGTCAAAGTTACGGTTGTAAACAAATGGTGCAGCTCCGGGATTCCATCCTTGGTGACCACCGGGAACATACAATTTTAGAGGCATTTCACCAATAATTTCGATGGTGTAAGTATAAGATAGCATGTCAAGCGTAATTTTCACCCATCCCGGCTCAGTTACGCGCATAGCCTGTGCATTTTCCACAATAATCTCACCTTCCAATTCGGTATTTCCATCTATCGGATTTCCTAACACACCATCCCAAGAAGCAGCTTCTTTACTGGACTTCGGAACAATTTTGAAGTATCCGTTTCCGTCGCCATCCAACATCGAAGGTACTAAGATAGTGAAAATTGGATCTTCATACACATCTTTACCGCTATGGTTAAACTTATATGCATCCAAATTAGTAATATCCCAACCGTTAAGATTACCGATAAGGTAATATTCAGTTTCGATAACCGGTGCTATCGGTGTTATTTTGATAGGACCAAGAACAATCGGTGTTACCCCTTGTACGGAAGAGTTTTCTTTAACTAAATAATAAGTTGCTCTAACATACACATCACGCTCGTATGGAGCACGACCATAAAGACTTTTTACAGCTGCATCAAGGTCTGTAACTTTTACAGTAGCTCCATTATCAGCACTTTCTGAAGGAAGCGATACGACTTTAACAAAATCTTTCGTATCCGAAGCTTCAAGTTCAAATGTTACACTTGTACCTTCAGGTAGATTCGGAGTTGAGTTGGTCTGTATTATTTGATAAACTTTCTCATTTGCCAAGTCTTCCTCAGTATATGTGATAGGTGTTGTTACCTCTTGGTTAAGAGCAAAAACAAAACCATCTGCTGACTGAACAGCACCTTGTTCAAAAATAGTTGGTAGAGCAGATTCTTGACCTGCATAAGGGTCTTCACAAGAATGAAAAGCAAATACTGCTACCAACAGTGTGAACAGATATAAAGTTATTTTTTTCATATAAAATATTTTTTATGTATGCTAATACAATACGTTCTGTATTACAGCAGAACGTATTGTTATTAGAAAACAATTAGTTTTTTTCAAAGAAGTAATAGGTTCCGGATATATCATTAAAAATAATAATATAGGTTCCGGCTTTATACATAATATTATCACCTGCAGGCGCTGATGAGAATGGGAATGTTTTACCACCCCAGTTGTCAGCCCAATCACCATCAGCACGGAATTTCACTCCACCACCGGCAGCAGCATCAGCATCAAAGGTATAAGTAGTGTACCATACGTGATTGTTAGGATTAGCAGGATCAACCTTAGTCATAACTATGTCGCTGCTCCATCCGTTAATATCACCAATCATTCCAATAGAAGCAAATACTTTTGGTGTTACTGCTACAGGGTCTATAGTCAATATATTAGTAATAGAGTTTAGCGTAATCTTATAATAACCATCTGCTGGTACCTGTAGGTTACTAGAGCCACCATCATTATGAGCAAAATTGTCAATTCCAGGTGCACCGGCATTACCCCATTGCTCACCCCAACTACCTAAGTCGCGAATCAGCTTGAAGGATCTTGCAGCTTCAAAGTAACCAACAAATTCAAATTCACCCGCTCCGGTTTCTTTATCATACTTAAATCCATCTACCAAGTTCATTGGGAACACAGAAGTTCCAATACCATCAAATGAGTTATTCCAGTTACCATCAGCCAAACCAATAATAAAGTATGGTTTTGGATCGGCTGGTTTAAGCTTCACATAGTAAGGTTTTACTTGAAGTTTAATTGCGTTAGAATAAGCCGGTTTGATAGTTCCTTCCTCTTGTCTAAAGTTTACCGGAAGTGCTTTTAGTCTAACATATACATCTCTCTGAACCTCAACCATTTCGGGAGTTGCAGTTTCACCGTAAAGTTCTACTATTGCCATATTTAATTCCCCTGCCTTAGGAGCCATTTTTTCCCATTGGAATTTATTTGGCAGGTCGCGGAACTGAGTGCTATCCGTAAATTGATCATCAAAACCTACTTGAACAGTATAAACTGTAGCTGTAGAGAATCCGTACTCCGGCTGTGCACAAGTTAGCGTATCAAAAGGTGCATCTGCTAACTCCGGCGACAAGCTATAAACAAGATTAGCATAAGTCGGAGTGTTCAAGTGGAACGTCAATCCACCGTCCAAAGCTTTCTGATTAACAATCGGGGTTCTATCTGTATCTTCACAAGAGATTAGCCCAACTGCCAAAAGCATAATAAATAATACTACATTATATTTCTTCATATCTTATATTTTTTAATGTATTAGTAGCCTTCGTTCTGTATAAGATTATCGTTGGCATTTATATCTGAAATTGGAATAGGGAATACATTGTAAATTCTACTAAACTGACTTCCCGCCTTGGTTCCACCTTTCCAGTCCCAATTGTAATCACTTCCTCCGAAACGATCGTGACGGATTAAGTCCATTCTTCTACGTCCTTCAAAATAGAATTCACGTGACCACTCATCAAGCACCACATCCAAATCAACAATATTAAACGGTGTTGCATTTGCTCTAGCACGCAATGTATTTACCGCATCTTTAGCTGTCAAACCACCTTGAATTGCAGCGTTGTCTCTCAATACTGCTTCGGCATAAGTCAAATAAGCTTCGGCTTTTCTCAGGAACGGCACGTCCATATCTACCATTTGACCGTCTCTATTTGCACCACCGTCAGCACGTAAATTGGTAAATTTAGCCACAGAAAGACCTAATTTAAAGTCTACTCCACGGTTTGTTTCAATTTCAAATGTTCTGTCTTTTGAAAATAGCATTCCGCGATCATCACCCGCTGCTCCAGATAGGTCTGTAGGGTCAGCACCCGGTGGAATTACGCCTGTCGGGAAGAATTTTTTGGACAAAGCTGCTCTTGCTCTATTACCTGCCCAGTTTTCTGTTGTTCCGCTAGCACCCATATCTGCATTTCGAGTAGAAGCAATTAAGAATAACGCACCACCCCATGTTCTAGTTTGTAATCCATCAAATGCAATAGGAAGAATAATTTCTTGCCAAGCATTGTTTACAGCACTACCATCATGCTTACCATTATCACCCATAAATAAATGATTGAATGGTTTAGCCAATGTATAACTACTGTCAATTACTTTTTTAGCATATAGAGCAGCATCAGCCCAACGTGCAGTACCTGTGTAAACCTGAGCATTTAAATATAATCTTGACAATATTAACCATGCAGCTACTTTGTCAGCTCTGTAATAAGGTGCAGCCTGCGCATCAAACATTTCCGGCTCAATAGCTAGAAGCTCTGATTCGATGTATGAGAACATCTCTGAGCGGCTTTTTTGTGTCGGATTTTCAGCTGATACTTTTTCTGCAAACGGTGGATTGCCGTAGAAGTCCATTAGGTAGAAATAGTTCAATGCTCTGATAAATCTTACTTCTGCACGTTGTCTTGCTGTATCTGCATCATCCAAATCCTCAGTTTGCTCAAGAAAGTGGTTGCAAAGCGTTACGTTAAAAGTTAAGCGGGCATACATACCTGCTACCATCTTATTCGACGAAGACCATTTATTTCCATTCAGGTCAGCCACACCGGGGTCATCTATCCAGCAGCAAAGCGCTTCATCGGAAGGTAATTCGTTTAAGTTCCATATCATTCTGAAGAAAGAAGACGTACCCTCATCAATAACCTCCGTATTAATGTCAGGCATACCGTCGGCACCTTTCATCCCCGTAATTGACATAGATGCATACACCTTAGCAAATACGGCATCTTTATTAAATGTCTGCGATACGTTAGGATCTATCGGCTCTAAGTTCAAATCTTGAAAACAAGAGGTGAAAGTAAATACCAATCCTAAAACTAAGGCAATCGCTATTTTATTGATTATTTTCATATTAGTTTTCATTTATTTGATTAAAAATTAAGTGATAGTCCTACAATTCCCATAATAGGACGAGGATAGATATTATTGTCAATTCCTCCAAATACTTCCGGATCTAATCCTTTGTATTTTGTAATCAAGAACGGATTTTGAACTGTACCTGATAGTCGTCCATTAGAAATTACTCCTCCTAAAATTTTACCGAAAGAATATCCGATAGTAATATTATCTACGCGAAGGAATGATCCGTTTTGTACGAAATAGTCTGAACGGTTAGAGAACTCTCTATTGTGTACAAAGTTAGTTTCAAGAGCTACAGTAGGAATATTGCTGTAGAATCCTAAGGATGAATATCCAGCAGAACCAATTTGTGCATTTCCGGCAGCGTAGTTGTTATACACGTAGTTACCGATGCTTGCACGCAATGATGTACCAAAGTCAAATTGTTTGTAAATCAATTTGGTTGAGAAGCCCATCGTCCAGTCCGGTGCCGGGTTGTGGAATAAGTATTTATCGTTGTCGTTGATAATACCATCATCGTTTCTATCCACGAACAATCCTTCAATTGGATTTCCATCGCCATCATATACCTGTTCAAACACATAGAATGAAGATGCAGGGAAACCGGCTACGTGTGCTTGAATAAAGCCACCGGTACCACCAGAGATACCTCCGGTTTCTACCATTCCTTGACCGGCAGCTCCGGTAAGTTCAATGATTCTATTTTGGTTGTAAGTAGCATTGTAGCTTACTTCCCAAGTCAAATCTTTAGTTACAACAGGTTTTCCGGTTATACTAAACTCGAAACCTTTGTTTTCCATTGAACCAATGTTTCTTAGTACACGCACGTCAAAGTTAGTCAATGCTGAAGCTGTACTCATGTTCAGCAAGTCTTTTGTATAACGATAATATACATCAATAGAACCGTAGATTCGGTTGTTCATAAAGCCAAAATCCAATCCGGCGTTATAAGTTGAAGTTTCCTCCCATTTTAGCTCAGGGTTATATGCACCCGGTTTCTCTAAAGCCATAAACTGATCACCAAATGGATAGAGAGCACCTTCTTGGTTTTCTACATACACAGGAAGGAATGGGAAGTCACCACTAAAGAGTTCTTGCTGTCCGGTGATACCATAACCCAATCTCAATTTTAAATCATTGAGTTTATGAGCGCCATCCATAAAGCTCTCTTCGTTAATTTTCCAAGCAAATGCTGCCGATGGGAAATAACCCCATTTGTGTCCTTTTGCAAAACGAGAACTTCCGTCAGCACGCATAGTAACTGTAAATAAGTATCTGTTTAGCAAGTTGTAGTTAGCTCTACCAAACAACGATACAAGCGCATTGTGCGTTTTCCAACTTTGCTCTACAGGATTATAGTAGTCGCCGCTAGGAAGTTTGTTGATGCTTCTGTATTCATAATCACCTTCACGGCGAGTATATTGATACTCATAACCACCCATTACGTCAAAGCCATGTACTTCTGAGTCATTCTCATACTTCAAGTAGCTGGTAAGCAGTTTTTGTAGTCTTCTTGTCTCACTCCATCCGGTACGGCCATAACCCAAATCTGCAGCATTCTCAACCTTACTATCCAATTCTTCTCTCATCTTCAGTTGGTTGTAACCTAGTGTTAGGTGTGCACTCATTGCCGGGAAGAAGTGGAATTTATAATCAATATCAGCATTAGAGATTAAGTCCATTCCGGCTGATGTAGTCTTTTTCAAACTTAGCATAGCAACCGGGTTTCTTGTTGCGTTTCCATTGTACGCTGTTGATCCCGCTGATAGCCATTGCCAATATCCACCATATTGAGTCTTAAACGGTTCATCATTAGAATAAACCGGTCTCGTTGGATCCATTGCAGCTGCAGCTCCTACTACACCACCATCCGCAAATCTATTTTTCACATACATCGCCTTAGCGTTCAGCCCGATGTTTAAGTGATTGTCAAACAATGACGGCATCAGGTTAACAGCACCTGTATATCTTTCAAAGTTTGATGTTTTAATAATACCGTCTTGGTTGTTATAACCTAATGAGAAACGATAAGGTAGATTTTTGAAACCACCGGTCAATGACAAATTGTGGTCATGCGAAATAGCAGTTTGATAAATCAAGCTTTGCCATTTTGTATTCGCATCACCAAACGCCATCGGTGGGTTATTGTCATAAGCTTTAGTAACATAAGCTCTAAACTCATCCGCTGTCATCACATCTAGATACTTTCCAATAGTACCTACACTAAAGTTACCATTGTAAGATAAAGTCGGTTTTGAACCTTTTTTACCTTTTTTTGTGGTAATAATGATAACACCGTTAGATGCTCTCGAACCATAAATAGCTGTAGCCGAAGCATCTTTCAGTACAGTAAAGGTCTCAATGTCATTTGGGTTAATGGTATTCAGCCCATTAGCCAAACCGGTTACTGAGTTATTGTCCAACGCCAAACCGTCAACAACAATCAACGGGTCGTTGCTCGCATTCAAAGATGATCCTCCACGAATACGAATAGTTGCACCACCACCCGGCGTACCACCACCTGAAGTTACATTCACACCGGCAATTTTTCCGGTAATCATGTCTTGTGCATTGGTTGTAAGCCCCTTGTTCATCTCATCGGGCTTGATAGCTGTAACCGAACCGGTAGCATCGTTTTTCTTTACTGTTCCATACCCGATGGCTACTACTTCCTGAAGAAGCGTTGCATCCTCTTCAAGGGTTACAAAAAAGTTAGTTTGTCCTGCTACGGCAATTTCTTGTGTTTTATAGCCAACATAGCTAATCACAAGAGTAGCGTTTGGAGCTACATCAAGACGAAACTTTCCATCGAAATCAGTCATCATGCCATTGGTAGTTCCTTTTTCAAGAACACTGGCACCAATTACTGTTTCTCCGGCTTCATCTCTTACTACCCCCGTAACGGATTTCTTTTGTGCGTAGGCAGTGAAGCCAAACACAACTGTCAGCACTACGATCAGAAAAGACCGTATTTTAATGTTAAATCGTGCGTCCTTCATGCAATTCTGTTTTTTTGAGGTTTATAAATATTGTTTACTATTTTTTGATTTCTCGAGTTCACAAAATTTTCTATAAATTGACATGTGAATTTAATCGAATATCATAACAAAATTATAGTTTTGATAAATTTCAGCAACAATAAAAGCCAATTATAAAGGCTTTTTGGGGTGCAAACGTTTGCAAGAGCGTTGGAAAACCAATTTATTTTTTTAATTTTACATCCTAAATATCATTTATATATTTGCACCATAATATTATTGTATAGTAAAATGCTTCTATTTAGCTGTTGTTTAATCAAGCTACTTAAGCATATTTATTAATCCATAAAACCATGGCAAAAACACAAACAACAATTGTTGACATAGCAAAAGAATTAAATATTTCACCCTCAACGGTTTCCAGAGCATTAAAAAACCATCCGGATATTAGTAAAAAAACGATAGAACTGGTTCAAGCATGCGCAAAACGACTAAACTATCAACCCAATGCACTTGCACTTAATCTGCGCTTGGGAAGAAACAACACTATCGGAGTAATTGTTCCTGAGATAGTTCACTATTTCTTTTCATCAATTGTACAAGGAATTGAGGAAGTTGCATCTAATGAAGGTTTTAACGTGATGCTTTTCCGCTCGGAAGAGAGCTATGAGAAAGAACTTAAAATTACAAATTCATTGATTAATGCACGGGTTGCCGGAGTTTTGGCAAGTCTCTCAAAAGAGACAGATAGGTATGAGCATTATCAGCAAATCATAGACAATAATATACAACTTGTTTTCTATGACCGTATTTGCATTGGCATCAATACCGACCGCGTAGTCGTAGACGATTACGCCGGAGCACTGAAAGCTGTGGAACACTTGATAGAAACGGGATGTAAACGAATTGCATTTTACAGTTCGCCAACACATTTGGAAATTTCTAAAAACAGGAAAAACGGCTATTTAGATGCTCTAAGAAAACACAAACTTCCTGTAAATGAAAGCCTAATGTTCGTTTGTGATACTCGCGATGCCGCTATGGAGCTTACACCCAAAGTATTGGCTATGGATAATCCGCCTGATGCTTTTTTCGCCATCAATGACCATACCGCCACAGGAATATTGCGCGCTGTGAAACAGTTTGGATTAAAAGTGCCTGATGATATTTCCATTTGCGGTTTTTCAGATGGTGACCTTGCCCTTGCCTGCGACCCAATGCTAACTACCGTAGAGCAACACGGCTACGAAGTAGGAAAAACAGCTGCCAAACTTCTAATTGACAAAATAAACGGTGTAACACTCGGACAATTTACCAATCGGATAATTAAGACTAAATTGATGGTAAGGGGGACGACGAGGGTAATTTGATGTCACATGTCTGAACTATGATTTTTTTGATTGATATGATTAATTTCAGATAAACTTAATAATATAATGTCACATATCACCAATAGTGTTTCCCTAAAACCTTAATTATAAACATCTTTAACATGAATAACAAAACAATATCATGTAAGCCACAAACTCAAAATTCGAAACTCGAAACTCGAAGAAAGAAACCTCGTCTTCCTTTTTTCAGCATTTTAAGTATGAGCATGGGGTTTATGGGTATCCAATTTGCTTTTGCATTGCAAAACGGAAACGCTAGTAGAATACTTCGCGGATTTGGGGCGGATATGGAACAACTCTCGTGGTTTTGGGTAGCTGCTCCTCTTACCGGAATGATAATTCAGCCTATTATCGGACATTACTCCGATCAAACGTGGACAAAATTAGGAAGAAGACGCCCGTTTTTTTTAGTGGGTGCTTTACTGGCTGTTATTGCTTTGATTTTAATGCCGAATGCAGGAAGCTTTGCCAACTATCTGCCTCCGCTTTTATTTGGGGGCGCTTTCCTGATGATTATGGATGCTTCTATCAATGTGGCAATGGAACCTTTTAGAGCATTAGTTGCAGATATGTTGCCAAAGGAGCAAATTACACTTGGTTTTTCCATCCAATCTTTTTTGATTGGCATAGGTGCGGTTATTGGTTCGTGGCTACCCTATATTTTTGCGGAATGGTTGGGATTTGAAAAAGTAGCATCGGCGGGTCAAGTGGCACCTAATGTAACGTATGCTTTCTATACAGGATCCACTGTACTTATAATCACTATACTTTGGACTGTCATTACAACGAAAGAGTATTCACCCCAACAGTTAGCTGAATATTCAAACGACCAAACCCAACACAAAACACCCACGTTTTCTGATATATTCAAAGACATAGGGCACATGCCTAAAACAATGAAGCAACTTGCTGTGGTACAGTTTTTCACTTGGATAGCACTCTTTGGAATGTGGGTTTTTACTACCGATGCTGTGGCACAACACGTTTACAAATTGCCTATTTCTGATGTAACTTCTTTGAAATATCAGAAAGCTGGGAATTGGGTAGGATTTATTTTTGGTGTTTATAATGCCGTAGCGATGATTTATGCCCTATTATTACCAACCATTGCAAAATTCATTGGAAGAAAAATGACACATACCATTTCTTTAATTTGTGGCGGTTTGGGACTTATATCTATTTATTTTATTGGTAATCCAATTTTTCTGATTTTATCCATGACCGGTGTGGGTATAGCTTGGGGAAGTATTCTAGCTATGCCTTATGCTATTTTGGCACCTTCGCTTCCATCCCAAAAAACGGGTGTTTATATGGGAATTTTCAATATTTTTATTACCTTTCCGCAAATTATTAACGGGCTATTTGGTGGAATGATTGTAAAACGAGTATATCATTCTCATGCTATTTACGCACTGCTTATGTCGGGTGTTTTTTAATTATTGCAGCCATTGCTGTTTTTGGGGTAAAAGATAGTGCGGATAAAAACTAATTCAAACGAAACATTGAAGCGAACACGATAGACTAAGTTTAACACACAAAGAACTATTTATGTGCGAGTTCCTTCTAACAAATAATAAATAAATTATAAACAGATGAAAAAAACAATTATATTTTTCTTTACCATACTTGTTGCTTTTAATCTCACCGCAAAACAAAACTCAAAACTTAAAACTCAAGAACTAAAAGTTGAACCGACTTTTTGGTGGACTGATATGTACAACCCCATTTTGCAAGTCATGATTTACGGGAAAAACATTTCTAATGCTGAAATTTCAATCAACCATCCGGGTGTAGAGCTTGTTGAGAAAAAACTTACAAACAATCCGAATTACGTCTTTTTATACCTTAATATTAAAGATGCAAAAGCGGGCTTTTTTAATATTGAACTGAAAAATGATAGGCAAAAAAGAACGATAAAATATGAACTAAAAGAGCGCACTCCGAACTCAGCCAATAGAGAGAGTTTTTCCGAAAAAGACAATGTATATCTGATTATGCCAGACCGATATGTGAATGGAAACCCGCAAAATGATAACGTAGAAGGCTATGCGCAAGGTGTAGATCGTTCCGGCTTAGGTTTTAGGCAAGGTGGCGACATCGAAGGAATGATACAAAAAATGCCTTATCTGGCGGATTTAGGAATTACGGCACTATGGACTACGCCACTGCTTGAAAACAATGACACAGAATATTCTTACCATCATTACGGAGCAACAGATTATTATAAAATTGATCCGCGTTTGGGAACGAATGACGACTATCTGCGCCTTTCTAAAGCTGCTCGTGAGAACGGAATTAAGCTGATTATTGACATTGTGCCAAATCACTGCGGAAGCGGACACTGGTGGATGAAGGACATTCCCGCCAAAGATTGGTTTAATATGTGGGACACATACACTTCGTCCAACTATCGAATGACCGCATGGACAGACCCACACGTAAGCCAAGCCGATTTACACCGTTTAACTCACGGTTGGTTTTCGCACAATATGCCTGATTTTAATCTAAATAATCCTTTGCTTTTTGATTACCTGACGCAAGCATATATTTTCTGGATTGAGCGAGCGGAAATTGCCGGAATGCGTATAGATACCTATCCCTATAATGATATTCAAGTAGCTGCAAAATTTGTTCAAACCATCCGCGATGAGTATCCGAAAATGAACGTAGTGGGCGAATGCTGGGTAAAAACACCTGCTGAAACGGCTTACTATCAGAGCGGTAACAATAATAAAGACGGTTTTGATAGCCGACTCCAAAGCGTAATGGACTTTGTACTGAAAGATAAATTGCAAGAAGCATTTAAGGAAGGTGAAGGTTGGGACACTGGAATGGCGAAATTTTATAGCCATTTGGCACAAGATTTTGTTTACCCAAACCCTAACTTTATCATGAACTTTGTTGACAATCACGACATAGACCGCCTTTCAACAGCTTACGAAAGCATCAATGAATACAAAATGGCTTTGGCGATGTTGGTTACAGTTCGTGGTTATCCTCAGATTTATTACGGCAATGAAATTATGCTCGAAGGTATCGCCGGAAGTTACGAAGGGCACCGATACACATTTCCGGGCGGATGGGCAGATGATAAACGCGATGCATTTACCCGTGAAGGTCGCACGAAAAATGAAAACGAGGTGTTTGATTACCTAAAAGCCTTGCTAAACTACCGAAAAGATAATCCAGTGCTTCAAAACGGCAAAATGATGCAATTTATTCCTGAAAACGATATTTACGTCTTTTTCCGCTATAACGATGAAAAAACCGTAATGGTTATCTGTAACAACAACGACTGTGAAATGACTTTAGACACGAAACGTTTTACTGAACGGATTAAGGATTTTGAAATGGGTGTGGAAGTTACAAATGGTAATTGGATTAATATTGAAAAAACAATAAATTTACCAAGAAAAACAGTTATGGTGTTAGAATTAATCTCAGACAGTAAAAACAAAACGTTAGTTGGTGATGAAATAATGGACTATTTTAAAACTAAATTTAGTTATGATGCCAAATTGTTTGTTGTTGATGAATTGCCCTATGAAATAGATAGTTTGAAAAATTTACAAATAAAATTATCAGAGATAAAATCAGTTAATTTCTTGAAACCAGAAACAATTAATCAAGTTTTTGAAAAGCAGCGTGACAAAGGAATGATTTTAATCCGAACAAAGTAAAGTTTTTACTTAAGCCTAAAACCGTAAATATTTCGATAGAAAATGTAGTAAAATTGGATTATCTGTTGTAATATTTACTATTTTGACTTTTGGGGAAGTCAATAATTGCAACAAAACCGTAAAATATTCGACAGAAAAAGAGTTTGTTTTTCCTTTTCTATTGAAATATTTACTACTGAAGCAAAGAAATAGGAAAACCCAACTATAATTTCATTTCCCTATTTTTGCACTATAATATTGCGACTTTCAATATTTTTTGCACCATTACAGTGCAATTATGCTACATAATAGCACTGCAACAGTGCAATTATTTTTGATTTTTGCTCTTTTTTAGTGCAAATTGTTGTATCTTTGCAAAAAAGAATAAAAATGGAAGGACTTTTTGCATATTTCAACAAGTTACTGCGAGAAACAAAACTTGATTTTCGTCGCTATTTCTATTCCAAAATAGATTGGAACAGTCGGCTTATTGGTTTGCTCGGAGCTCGCGGTGTGGGAAAAACAACCCTTGTTTTACAACACATTAAAGAAAATCTAAATCCAAAGGAAGCTCTTTATGTAACAGCGGAAGATTTTTATTTTGCCGAACACAGACTGCTGGATTTAGCGGATGAATTTTCTAAAATGGGCGGAAAATATCTGTTTATCGACGAAATCCACAAATACGAAAACTGGTCGAAAGAGCTGAAATTAATTTACGATTACCACGCCGAACTGAATGTAGTTTTTACCGGTTCGTCTATTTTGGATATTAATAAAGGCGTTTCCGATTTGAGTCGCAGAGCAATAATGTATGAAATGTACGGGCTTTCATTTAGAGAATACTTGCAACTATTTCATCAAATTAAAGTACCGATTTACACATTGGAAGAAATCATTTCGCACAAAGTAGATATTCCGGAATTGAAGCATCCGCTACCGTTGTTTCAATCGTATTTGGCGAAAGGCTATTATCCTTTTGCAATGAAAGACGGCTATGATTTTCGCTTAACGCAAATATTAAATCAAACTTTGGAAAACGACATTCCGCAATATGCCGGAATGAATGTTGCAACCGGTCGAAAGCTAAAAAAACTGCTTATGATTGTTGCTAAAAGCACACCATTCAAACCAAATTTCAGTAAAATTGCTCAAATTATCGGTGCAAGCCGAAACAATATTGCCGACTACTTCCTTTATATCGAAGAAGCAGGGCTAATCATGCAACTTCGGGATGAAACGGGTGGAATAAGAGGACTTGGAAAAGTAGAGAAAGTCTATTTGGAAAACACCAACCTAATCCATAATTTAGCACAAGAAAATGCCAATATCGGAAATATACGAGAAACATTTTTCCTAAATCAAACGCGTGTTTACGCCGAAGTTATTTCATCAAAAACATCTGATTTTCTAATAGGTGATATAACTTTTGAGATTGGAGGAAAAAACAAAAGTCAAAAACAAATTCAAAATACGCCAAATAGTTTTGTTGTCAAAGACGATATTGAGTATGGATTTTTAAATGTGGTTCCGCTATGGCAATTTGGATTGGGATATTAGCATTTTGAAATGAAAATACAACAAATTATTTTGTTAAATTCAATAAAGGAGCTGTCTCAGAACGAAACGGCTCTTTTTTTTATATCACTACAAAACGGCTTTTTTCGCACATAATACCCAAATATTGGAAATAGTTTTGTAATTTTGCACTCTAAAACAGGTTGACTTTTAGAAACAGACTGACAATTAGATAGTTAACAAAAATCAACCTTATATTAAATTGTCTTAAAAGACAGATTGATAGGATTTTAAGTTATGGAATTTTCAGCCAAACAGATTTCTGAATATTTAAAGGGTAATATTATCGGTAACCCCGACGTGAAAGTGAGCGGGTTCTCTGCTATTGAAAATGGCGAAGAAGGGACATTGAGTTTCCTTTCAAACCCCAAATACAGTCACTTTATATACGATACAAACGCGAGTATCGTACTTGTAAATAAGGACTTTGAACCGGAAAAAGAGGTTAAACCGACACTTATTCAAGTAGATAGTGCTTATGAGGCATTGGCAATGTTGCTGGGTTGGGTTGAGCAGATGAAACCGAAGAAAAACGGAATTTCGCCACAAGCATTTATTTCGCCTACGGCAAAAATCGGTATAAACGTTTACATTGCCCCATTTGTATATGTCGGCGAAGGTGCTGAAATAGGCAATTACGTATCTATTGATGCCAACAGTTATATCGGCGAAAACGCTAAAGTCGGTGAAAACACAGAGCTTCATGCCGGAGTAAAAGTGGAAAAAGAATGTGTAATCGGTAAAAATTGTATTTTGCATGCCGGAGCAGTTGTCGGTTCCGATGGTTTTGGCTTTGCACCGACACCGGATGGCTCGTACCGTAAAATTCCACAAGTGGGAAATGTGATTATTGAGGATAATGTGGAAATTGGTGCGAATACAACAATCGACCGTGCAACTTTGGGTAGTACGATAATTCGTCAAGGCGTGAAGTTGGATAATTTGGTTCAGATAGCGCATAATGTTGAGGTAAAGAAAAATACGGTCATCGCTTCGCAATCGGGTGTTGCAGGCTCATCTACGATTGGTGAGAATTGCGTTCTTGCCGGACAAGTTGGAATTGCCGGACACATCGAAATAGCTGATAGATGTGTTTTCGGTGCTCAAACAGGAGTTCCTAATTCAGTAAAAGAACCCAAAAGCGTTATGCAAGGTTATCCCGCAGTACCGGTAAACATATTCCGCAGAGCTTCGGTAGTGTATAAGAATCTGCCGGAGCTTCAAAGAATAGTTTATGAACTGCAAAAAGCATACGACGCCGAAAAAGAAAAATAGCTGTTTATAGCTTATATAAGAAATTTTCAAAAGAAGAAAATGATAATTATAAAGATGCTTATTTGTTGATGAATATGATAACTGCATTTAGAAAAACTTTGACACCGTAAAAACCGTAACAAGCTTTATCTTTATCAATAAATGCAACATCATACACCCAACATCAAGCATCAAGCATCAAGTATCACACATCAAACTTAAAAACATGTTACTACAAAAGACTCTCAATTCATCTTTCGAACTGAAAGGCAAAGGACTTCACACCGGTTTAGAAATTCACATTAAATTTCATCCCGCCGAAGCAAATCACGGTATTCGTATCAAACGCGTTGATTTGGAAGGTCAACCGGACATTCCTGCATTAGCAGATTATGTAAATTCTACCGTTCGTGGCACGATTTTGAAACGAGGCAATATGCAGGTTGGTACCATTGAACATGCCATGTCAGCACTTTATGCTCATGAAATAGACAACTGCTTAATAGAGGTAGATGCACCGGAGTTCCCTATTTTGGACGGAAGTGCAGGACCCTACTACAGAGCCATTGCGGAAGCAGGTGTAAAAGAACTGGAAAAAATGGAAAAAGACGTTTATATAGTTCGTCAAAAAGTGGAGTTTTCTGATGAAGAAAGCGGTGCAAAAATCATGATTTTGCCTGACGATGAATTTAGTATTGATGTTTATGTGGATTATAATTCACCTGTAGTAGCCCCCCAATATGCCGCTTTGGATAGTTTGAAAGATTTCGGGAAGGAAATTGCCGATGCACGTACTTTTGTTTTCGTGCGTGAAATTGCACCTTTATTAGGTATGAACTTGATAAAAGGTGGGGATTTGGAAAATGCCATCGTTATTTACGACCAGGAAATGCCACAGGAAGAATTAAATAAATTAGCCGAATTGATGGATCAACCAAAAGTAGAAGTGGACGAATTAGGAATTATCGGCACCGAATTAAAATTCAACAATGAACTCGCACGTCATAAAATGCTTGATGTGATTGGCGACTTGGCTTTAATTGGAAAGCAAATTCAAGGAAAAGTTATTGCAAAATATCCGGGACACAAAATCAATACGGCACTTGCGAAACAAATTCGCAAAGAACTGAAAAAACAAGAAGTTCAAGCACCGATTTACGATGAAACCGTTCCGCCTATACTTGATACGGTAGCTATTCGCCAAAAACTGCCGCATCGTTGGCCTATTCAAATGGTGGACAAAATCATCGACATTCGCGAGCGTACCATTGTTGGAGTGAAAAATATTACGGCAAACGAAACAATCTTTATGGGTCACTTCCCCGAAGAGCCTGTAATGCCGGGAGTTTTATTGGTAGAAGCAATGGCACAAACAGGAGGATTGCTGGTGCTAAGCAAAATAGAAGACCCCGAACTCTACTCAACCTATTTCTTGAAAATAGATAACGTAAAGTTCCGTCAGAAAGTAGTACCGGGCGATACCGTAGTTTTCCAAGTAACTTTGCTTGACGAAATTCGCCGTGGCGTGGCAACTATGAGAGGTTATGCCTTTGTTGGCGGAGTAATAACCACCGAAGCCGAATTTATGGCACAAATAGTAAAAAACAAATAAGATAGTGAACAAAAAGCACTTCAAGCTTCGTGCTAGCTTACTGAGCTTGTCGAAGTATCGTGCTTCCAACTTTTTCAAAATGAAACAACCATTAGCATACGTTCACCCCGATGCGAAAATAGCGCGTTCGGTGGTAATAGATCCGTTTGTAACGATAGAAAAAAACGTGGAAATAGGTGATGGAACAACCATTGGTTCCAACGTAACTATTTTAGAAGGGGTGCGGATTGGCAAAAATTGTCGAATTTTCCCCGGTGCTGTAATTGGTGCTATTCCGCAAGATTTAAAATTCAAAGGAGAGGAAAGCCTTGTAATTATTGGTGATAATACCACTATCCGTGAGTTTGTAACTGTCAATCGGGGAACAACAGCCAAAGGAAAAACCGTAGTAGGCGATAACTGCTTACTCATGGCGTATTGTCACGTAGCTCACGATTGCATTGTTGGAAATAATGTGATTATGGGTAACGTAACGCAACTTGCCGGAGAGGTAGAAATTGGTGATTTCGCGATTTTAGGCGGCGGTACTTTAGTTCATCAATTTACACGCATCGGTGCACATTGCATGATACAAGGAGGCTCAAAAGTAACTAAAGATGTTCCGCCTTATGTAACGGCAGGTAGAGAACCGCTTTCATTTGCGGGAGTAAATTCCATCGGATTGCGTCGTCGCGGATTTACCAACGATCAAATTCGTGAAATTCAGGATGTATATCGCTATATATTCCAATCGAAAGAGAAAAATGTTTCACACGCGTTGGAACGTATTCAGCAAGAACTTCCCGCCACCAAAGAGCGCGACGAAATTATTCTTTTCATAAAAGATTCACCACGAGGAATTATTAAAAGTTACTTCGACTAGGGTTGAATAGTTAATTGTTTTAATTTGGAGTGCTCTGCATTTATTTAAACTATAATCTAATTAACTAATCAACAAATTAACTAAATTATAATGGAAAAAAAATCTCTAAATTTTATAGAACTAATCGTAGAAGATGATTTGGCGAAAGGTAGAAATGACGGACGTATTCAAACTCGTTTCCCGCCGGAGCCGAACGGCTATCTGCATATCGGACACGCGAAAGCAATTTGCATAGACTTCGGAATTGCAGAAGATTATGATGGAACTTGTAATCTTCGTTTTGACGATACAAACCCTGTAAAAGAGGACGTAGAGTATGTCGATTCCATTATGGAAGACATCAAATGGCTTGGCTTCCAGTGGAAAAATGTCTATTACGCTTCCGATTATTTTCAGCAGTTGTGGGATTTGGCGATAAAATTTATCAAAGACGGTAAAGCATACGTGGATGAACAAACTGCCGAAGAAATCGCACAGCAAAAAGGCTCGCCGACTGTTCCGGGAGTAGAAAGTCCGTATCGTAATCGTCCGATGGAGGAGAATTTAGAGCTATTCCAAAAAATGAGCAACGGAGAAATTCCGGACGGAAAAATGGTACTTCGTGCCAAAATAGATATGGCGGCACCAAATATGCACTTCCGTGACCCGATTATCTATCGTATTATTACCACACATCCGCACCACCGCACAGGCTATAAGTGGAAAGTGTATCCGATGTACGACTTTGCGCACGGTCAATCCGACTATTTTGAGGGTGTTACGCATTCTATCTGTACGCTTGAATTTGAAGTGCATCGTCCGCTGTATGATTGGTTTATTGACCAATTCCAAGAAACCGACTACCGTCCGCGTCAAATTGAATTTAACCGTTTGAACATCACTTATACCGTGATGAGTAAACGCAGAATGTTGCAACTGGTGCAAGAAGGTTTGGTTAGCGGATGGGACGACCCGCGTATGCCTACGCTGACAGGACTTCGTAGACGAGGTTACACGCCGACAAGTATTCGTAGCTTTATTGATAAAATCGGTTACACCAAAGTAGAGGGAACGATTGACCTAGAACTGCTGGAACATACTTTGCGTGAGGAACTTAACAAAACTGCAACACGTGTTAGTGCCGTGATAAATCCGGTGAAACTTATTATTACCAACTATCCCGAAGGTCAAGTGGAAATTTTGGAAACAGTAAATAATCCGGAAGATGAAAATTCAGGAACGCATGAAATAGCATTTAGCCGTGAACTTTGGATGGAGCGTGAGGACTTTATGGAAGATGCACCGAAGAAATTTTTCCGCATGACACCCGGTCAAGAAGTGCGCTTGAAATCAGCTTACATCGTGAAATGTACTGGAGTGAAAAAAGATGCAGAAGGAAACATCGAGGAAATTTACTGCGAATATGACCCGATGACAAAAAGTGGTATGCCGGAAGCCAACCGAAAAGTAAAAGGAACACTGCACTGGCTATCGGTAGCTCATAGCATTCCGGCAGAAGTGCGTCTTTACGACCGTCTTTTCACGGTAGAAAATCCGTCTGCAGACGAACGAGATTATCACGAACTGCTTAATCCGAATTCGCTGGAAGTTCGCACCAACTGCTATGTGGAAGAATATCTAAAAGATGTGAAACCTTTTGACCATTTTCAGTTTCAACGTTTGGGTTACTTTAATGTGGATCCGGACAGCACGCCTGAAAAACTGGTGTTCAATCGTACTGTTTCACTAAAAGACAGCTGGGCAAAAGAGCAAAGAAAATAAATATAAAAACATCTCATAAAAAATCCCGACAAGCGATAATGCTTGCCGGGATTTTTATTTGTTCTGTATGGGGTTAATGCAGTTTTTGTTGCTCTTATACATAATGCAGTTTTATAACCGCATTGCACTTTTCTTTCAAAAAACAAATAAAATTATTAAAATTTAAACTTTTAGACCGTAAGATTGTCGAATAATTATTGTCTAAATTAAGTTTTGTATAAATTGTCGAAAGGCAATAAATGAAGTTCATTTCAAATGAGATATTTTTATGAAAAAGATTAAGCTTCTTACACTATTTTTGTTTTTTTCTGTTGCTCTGCAAGCACAACACACAATCCATTCAAAAGTAATGGACAAATCCACCGGAAAAAGTCTTGAATTTGTAGCAGTCAGGTTATTACAAGCCAAAGACTCAACACTTGTAAGCGGTATGTCAACCGATTCCACAGGAATTGTGAAAATAAAAAACGTAAAAAACGGAAATTACATCCTAAATGCCACATTGATTGGGTATATTAATTATTATACAAATATTAAAGTGCGAAATGAGGATTTGACTGTTCCTGACTTGCTGATGGAGCAAGATTCTAAGCTATTGGAAACTGTAGAAGTTACAGGCACTCAGATACAAGTAGTTACCAAAGGCGACACAATAGAATACAACGCAGCTGCTTTCAAAACAGCTGAAAACGCTGTTGTAGAGGATTTGTTGAAGAAAATGCCGGGCGTGGAAATTACTTCAGACGGGAAAATTATGGTCAATGGAGAAGAGGTAAAAAAAGTACGTGTAGATGGTAAAAAATTCTTTGGCGATGATAAAGAAATGTCCACAAAAAATATTCCAGCCAACTTAATTGACAAAGTACAAGTGGTAGATCAGAAGTCTGAGATGGCTCAGTTGACAGGCTTTGATGATGGGGAAACGGAGCGAATTATTAACTTAACGATTCGCAGAGACAGACGACAAGGTGTATTCGGAAACGTGCAAGGTGGCGTTGGTACGGACATTAATCCCGATTTTAGATACGATGCAAATGCTTTCTTAAATATCATGAGCGGCGACACGCGTTCATCTATCACAGGTGGTGCCAACAATACAAATACTGCTCGAAGCGGACGAGGACGTGGCGGTTTTGGCGGTGGACGAAGCGGAATTACCGAGACACAAAACTTCGGTTACAATATTAATTCGCCATTGGGAAGCAAGGTGATTGTGGGCAGCGATGTTACATTTAATCACTCCGAAAATCTGCTGTTATCGGAAAGTGAGCGTGAAAACTATATGCAAGGCACAACCTACAAAAACAGTTCTAACAGAGAAAATAGTCGCGAAAACTATCAAGGCAATCTGCGTTTGGAGTTGGAGTGGAAACCGGATACAACCACGTCTTACATCTTTCAGCCTAATATGGGTTTTAATCGTTCTTTTTCGGGAAGCTATTCAAATTATCTTTATTTGCAAGAAAATGACACAACAAGCTGGGGACAGTCAAATAACATCGGCGACGGATTGGATATTAACGGTGGATTGACCTTTATTTTCAATAAAAAATTGGCTAAACCCGGCAGAACTTTTACTGTAAGAGCCAATACCGGTTTTTCGCAAGGCGATAATAATGGAATAAATATTTCTGATAAATTTGCCTCAAAAGACACAATCAATCTCAATCAAATGAGCGATAACAAATCAAACAATTTCGACTTTGGCTTGCGAATGTCTTTTGTTGAACCGCTTGGAAACACACGAAAACACTTTTTGGAAACAGCATTGAATTTCAGTGGAAACATGAGAAGTTCTACGCGCGATTTATTTGATAAGGACTCAAAAGGCAACTATACCGTAAAAAACAACGATTATAGCAACGAATTTAGTAATAAGTTTTTCCGTGAAAGCCTAGACTTGAATTACCGATTTGTACAACCTACGTACAACTTAACTTTGGGGATAACTACCGAGCCTTCACAGACTTACAGTAACACTATTTATGGAAATAACACAGGAACACCACTTAAAAATGAGGTAGTAAACTTTGCACCTATAGCTCGTTTTCAGTATAATTTTGGAAAAAGAAACTACGCTCGACTAGACTACCGAGGTCGTACCAATCAGCCTTCTATCAGCCAAATGCAACCGGTAAAAAACAATACTGACCTGATGAACGAAACCGTGGGGAATCCTACACTGAACCCTTCGTTTAATCACAATTTGCGCCTGATGTATTCTAATTACAACACCGAAACTTTCCGCTCATTTAGCGTAGGACTTAACGGTAATGCCACGAAGGATAATCTAACGAGTAACAGCATTTACGATGCTACCGGAAAACGCTATATACAGACTGTAAATTCCAAAGAAATTCCTTTCAGCGCCAACACGTTTTTTATGTATAATCAGCCTTTTTTGAAAAAGTTCAATTTCTCAAATAATACTTCTTTCGGCGCAAATCAACAATACGGTTACACCAAAAAAGGCGTAAATCTGGAGAGTATTGATTTGAATAATCTGATGTTGGGTGATTTGAGCAGCACGATTCGTTACAATGTGTTTGAGAATATTTCTTTCAGTTACACGCAGGAAATTGTTGACGTGGCGCTTCGGGGCGGTGTTCGTTATTCCTATTCTAAAAACAACTTTAACCAAAAGCCATCCGAAACTTATGACTGGACAAGCTCGCTGAACTTGGGACTTCGTCCAACAAAAACCATCACATTCACCACCGATTTGGGATTTACCAAACAGACGGGATATGCCAACTTTAATCCTTCGCAATGGATTTGGAATGCTTCGGTGGATGTGGCTGCTTTCAAAAGAAAAGGTATATTTTCGCTGAAAGTATTTGACATTTTGCAACAAAGACAAAATATCAATCAAACCGTGGGCGACAACTTTATTGAGTTTAGCCGAACCAATTCGCTACCGTCTTATTTCTTACTAAGTTTCACGTACCGAATTAGCAAATTTGCCGGAGGCAGCGATAAAGATAAAGAAGACCTTGAAAATATGAATAATCGTCGTCCACCGTTTCCGGGTGAAGGTAGAGGTCAGGGACCAGGACGTGGGATGCGAATGGGTATGTAATTTAATAAACTAAAAGCGGGAAGTTGAAATCAACTTCCCGCTTTTTTTATCTCTTTCAATTGCGTATAAACTCTACGCTTCACCGCCAAATCCCATTGGCATAGGTGGCATCATAGGGTTTTCCGGAGTTTTTACTTTTCCAAACTGTTGTTCAAATTTCGCTATATTGTCTTGAAGCGCAAACAGCAGACGTTTAGCGTGTTCCGGCGTTAGAATAATCCGAGATTTCACATTTGCTTTTGGAGTTCCGGGCATAATACGCACAAAGTCCAATACAAACTCAGAGGAAGAGTGTGAAATAATCGCTAAGTTGGAATAAATACCTTCGGCTACTTCTGCCGACAACTCAATATTCAGTTGGTTTTCGTTTTGTTTATTTTCCATTGTTGTGGTTTTTTATTGATTAATTATTATTTTCTAAGCTAAAATACAAGCGATAGCGATACTACAAAATTTTGAAGTGGTGCTGTCGCTTCTTGAAGTAAGTACACAAGGTTTTTCTGTACCTTGTAAAATTCCACCCATTTCTGCACCCGCAAAGAGTGCTAAACCTTTATAGAAAGCATTGGCACTAGAAAAATCCGGAAAAATCAGCACATCCGAGTCGCCTAAAACCGGCGTAGGAACATGTTTGATACTGCCACGTTCCGTATCCAAAGCGAGGAAAATATCCAGCGGACCATCCAAAATCACATCGCCAAACTCACCGGATCGCCACGATTGTAGTATATCCAAATAATCCTGCATAAACATGATTTTCGGATTAGCTTTTTCGGTGGCATGTATCAGAGCTATTTTCGGCTGTTTTATACCAAATTTGTAGCAAGTGTTGATAGCGTATTTTATCATCGCCTTTCGCTGGTCTATATTTGGATAAGGAATTACAGCAGGGTCAGAAAAAAACAGCAGCTTATGGTAGTTTGGAATTTCGAGAGCCGCATTGTAGGTCAAGACATTTCCGGGTGGAAGCAGTCCTTTTTCTTTATCCAAAATAGCTCGCAAAATCACATCCGTATTGACCAAACCTTTCATTAAAATATCCGCTTCGCCTTGTTTTACCATTCTTACTGCTTCAAGCGTGGCTTCTTGCACTTCCGGGCAGTCAATTACATGCACATATTCCAGAATTTCCGGTTTCTCGTATAAATCAAACGCCTCAATTTCCGCCACGTCGCCAATTAAGTAGGCTTCCACGATACCTTCATCCACAGCCATCAGTACAGCTTCCAACGTATGCGAGTCCACAGCATTAGCTACAGCTATACGTTTACGCTGTTTGGCATCCACAAGATGAGCGGTCAAATCCTTAAAAGATGAAATGGCTTCCATACGAACTTTGAATAATAGTTGCTAATGCAAATTTATGAATTTATTTTAAGTTGGCAAGTATCTCACTATTAGCTGAAAGTAGAAATTTTCTCATAACTTACAATTAGATAGTATGCAAATCATTTCTTGATGTTTTTGTAGTTTTATTGTCGATTAGTATGTTAATTTACTCAATTATTCACTCAAAAATATTTTATTTTTTTTGGAAAACATTTGTCGCCTCAAAAACGTTTGAAGCTATAAGAACTAGATATTTAATAAACTTAAAATAATTATAGTAATGAAACATACAATAAAAACGGAATGGAAAGGAAACTTAAAGTTCGAAGCACAAGTGGATGATCATAAGTTAATACTTGATGGTCCGGAAGCTTCCGGAGGCGAAAACACAGGACCAAGTCCTAAGAAACTTATGCTTGTGGCTTTGGCAGGTTGCACCGGAATGGATGTAGTAAGTATTCTTAAAAAAATGCGTGTAAATGTGGAAGCATGCAATGTAAGTGTGGAAGCCGATATGACGGAAGAGCACCCGAAATATTACGAAAAGATGCACGTAGTGTATGAAATCACAGGGAAAAACCTTCCTTTGGCAAAAGTAGAAAAAGCCGTAAAAATGTCTGAGGAAACCTATTGTGGCGTATTAGCACTTTATAAGAAAGCCATCGAAATCACTTCCGAAATTAGACTAATAGAAAGTTAAAAAACAAATCGCAGTTACTTTTTGACGGTAACTGCGACTTTGTTTTATGGGTTTTGTAAATCTGTCCTCAATAACTTACTCATCTAAAATTTTCTTACGCTGAGCATCATACTCTTCTTTGGTAATCAACTCTTTCTCAAATAGCGTTTTGAGCTGTTGAAGTCGGTACTCTTTTGAATTAATGTTTTCAGTTGCAGGAGCTTTGGCAGCATTTTGCTGCACAGGTCCTAAAGTAGGTGTTAACTCATAAGTGTGCGTAGGATTGTACTTCATAGTCCAAAGAAACGGAACCAAAACAAATAACCCACCGATAATTGCGCCAACATCGGCTTGCTCATCGCGTGAAAATCCTGTGTTGAGAGTCTCATAGCCTTCTTTTTCCAATCTCACACTCGTACCACTTCCTACAATTTTTGTGTCGGTGTGACGGTAAGGCGTAGTTCCAACAGGCTGTCCGTCAATATAAACTTTTGCACCGCTAGGTACGGATTGAATCATGGTAGTACTGGCACAGCTTGCCAATAATACCGAGCCTGCTAACAAAACAGCAAGCATTTTTGTGTTTTTTGAATAGTGTCTCATTTTGAAATTTAATTTATTGTGAATCTGAAAGTAAATACTTAATTTCTAAATATACCTTAACTTGTTTTTATGTATTATCGTAGTTTAACGCATTCGACTAAAAATAAACAGATTGGTTTTTTGATTGAGTTCTTAATGTAGAATATCATTCAATTAAAACAAATAGGATAATGATATTTTTGAGTAGTCATATTCATACAAACCGATATGCCAACGATGTCCGGCGTTTAGTTGCCAATGTTTTCCTAACTGAAAACCGCTGTATAACTCAGCACCTACGGATGGTTCTGTGTCTAATCCATTATTCATTCTCCCCTGCGGATATTCAGCAGAATAACTTGTGTAGTCATTTACAAACAAGCCAATGCTCGGTCCACCGTTAATATACCATTTAAAGTTTTCAGTAATAGGAATTTTTACACCAACCAAAAATGGAATTTCAACAACAAGAGTATGTTCGCTACCACGCAGAATATTGCTATTATAATATTTTTCGTTTAGGTACGCAAAATTTAACTGTGTTCCCCAATATAAATACTTAATATCAGGTTTATTAAACTCTAATTTATAGCCAAGATGAAAGCCCGGTTTGTGAATCGATATTTGTCCATAACCATCATCTTCGTCCGCTTGTAAAGTTACACCTGCCGTAACACCCTGTGTAACAACAGTTGGAGTGCGTGGTTCTTCAATATATTCTGCATAAGTACTTTCTTCCGGTTCAGGTGGCGTATCAGTTTCCGGATTAAAAAACTCTATCACATACGCCGAAACAATATATCGCACTTCGGTAGTAAAAAAGCCGTCTTTTACTCGTCTTTCAACCGTTTCATTTATCACAGCTCTGGATGTGCCGATAAGTCCGGCATTGCGAAGCATGTTTTCTCTGGCACGAGCCAACAGTCCACGCTCACTGCCATTTCCACCGAAAGAAAACACATAACGTGCCGAAGCATCGCCTTCCACATATTTTACTATTCGATAGTTATTTTCACTCAACACCACTTGTGTTTGATGATGATTTTCGTTGGTGGTCAAGCCTCTGTATGAAGTTCTGCATGATGCAAATACTACAGTTAATAAAATTAGTAATCCTACTTTTTTTATTAATTTCATAATTTATATTTTGTTGTTTGTTTTTTGAAGAATTTTTCTTTTTATTTCAAGGTGCAAAAGAACAAAAAATCCTTTATAGGCACAAGAGATTTTTAAAAATATTCAGAAATACTATATTTTTCAAATATTTTAATCAGCCTTTCCTTATGATGGATGTTTGATAATGGAATAAAAATAAAACGATAAATATATCTAACATTTAATGTTTATTTCACAAAAACACTATCTTTGCAAAAGTATTTTTTAAAAAGTTGGATTATGAATGTCTCTATTGAACTACTTCTCTTAGTACTTTCTATTCTTGTTTTTATCAGTCTATTGGTTGGAAAAATGGGAAATCGATTTGGTGTGCCTACCTTATTGTTGTTCCTGCTGATTGGTGTTTTATTTGGCACTGATGGCATGGGAATTGAGTTTAACTCACCCAAAGTGGCACAAGCAATCGGTGTCGTTGCTTTGAATATTATTCTGTTTTCAGGCGGTATGGATACCCGTATGGAAGAAATTAAACCGATTGCAGTTCAAGGACTTATATTGGCTACGGTCGGTGTGTTGCTAACAGCTTTACTCACGGGATTATTTATTTATTGGCTGACCAACAGCTTCTTTGATACAGTTACGTTCACTCTTTTGGAGTCGTTGTTGCTCGCAAGTGTAATGTCGTCCACAGACTCAGCGTCGGTATTCTCTATTTTGCGGTCGAGAAATATGTCGTTAAGGGAAAATTTGCGACCACTTCTTGAATTTGAGAGTGGAAGTAACGACCCGATGGCGTATATGCTTACCATTGTTTTGATTCAACTTATACAATCGCCTGATATTGATGCATGGGCTGCTGTGTGGATGTTTGTTAAACAATTGGCGTTAGGCGGATTGGCAGGTTATTTCTTAGGAAAACTATTTGTTCGTATTATCAACAAAATCAACTTGGATAACGATGCGTTGTATTCGGTTTTGCTAATCACCTTGATGTTTTTCTTGTTCGGCTTTACCACATTTATTGGCGGAAATGGTTATTTGGCAGTTTATTTAGGCGGATTGTTTATTGGAAATGCTCGCTTCGTACACAAACGCAGTTCGCTAAAATTCTTTGATGGGATGACCTGGCTGGTGCAAATCCTGATGTTCTTAACACTCGGTTTACTTGTAAATCCTTCAGAATTACTTCCAATTGCAGGCGTAGGAATTGTTGTTGGTCTGTTTATGATTTTTGTTTCAAGACCTATTACGGTTCAGGCTTGTTTGTTGCCATTTAGAAAAATGTCTTTACGTGCTAAAAACTATGTTTCATGGGTAGGTTTACGTGGTGCTGTACCGATTATTTTCGCCACTTATCCTTGGCTTTCAAATATTATTCACGCCAAAACCATCTTTAATATTGTATTCTTTATTACCATTCTATCTCTTTTGGTTCAAGGAACAACTGTTACTGCGATGGCAAAATGGTTGAAATTGGCAGACCCGCTTCCTGAGAAAAAGAAATTGACTAAATTCGATGTGGAAATTGCAGATGATATGAAATCCTATATGAGTGAGATATCAATTAAAGAAGAATATTTGGCGAATGGCTCACGCTTGATGGACTTAAATGTGCCGGACAATACACTGATAGCGATGGTTCGTCGCGATGACCAATTCTTTATTCCACGCGGAAATACCGAACTCAGCGTAGGCGATGAAATTTTGGTAATTACGGATGATGAAGAAGCGTTGGATGCCACATACGAACAGATGAAAGGTAAAAAATAGTTTTTAACTTTCGTATTTCCACTTAAAATCTATAGTTTTATGCTGCATAAGTTCGCCTTGTGCAGTACTTTCATTGTTGCGGGTTAAATATAAAACAAAGTCATCTTGACTTTTTCAAAACAATAGCAAACATAGAAAAAAACGTGCATATTCTCGGAATTTCGGAAACAATAGCGAAAAAAATCGAAGATTTTTTTACTATGTTCTCGGAAAACAATAAAAAATGCTCATATATTTAACTATTGTTCTCTATGTTTTAAAAGTCGAGACGAGTTCAACATTAAGATTATTAAGGCATTTAGATTCATTAAGACATTCTTAATGAAAACCTTAACTAAACCTTAATTTCTTAATGGTAAATAATAGGATAATCATATAAATAAAACAGAATAAAATTCACAAAGAATGAAAACAAAAAACCTATTTCTAATCACGTTAATTTCGTGTTTTATCTTATTTATGCCGTTGACTGTTTTCGGTCAAAACTCACCCGAAACGGCATCTATAACACAAGCTAAAAAACTGAATGCAACTACGGTGGAGCTTAGTTTTTCAAACAATCAAAAAATGTTGCTCGATTTCTACGGCGAGAATATTTTTCGAATGTTTCAAGACAATTCCGGACAAGGAATGCGCTCACCGCAAGCAACACCATCGGCAGAAATCTTGATTGAAAATCCGAGAAAAGCCGTCAGCCAACTTGATGTGCAAGATGCGAACGGAAAAATTACCATTTCTACTGCTGCGGCGCAAATTGTTTTTGAAAAAGAGACAAATTTATTCTCTTTGATAAATAAAAAGAGCGGTCGTATAGTGGCTCAATCTGTCGTGCCGATTGCTTTTGAGAAAAATAGCTACAAAATCAGTCTAAAAGAAAATCCCGATGAATATTTCTACGGTGGTGGTGTACAAAACGGACGTTTTTCGCACAAAGGCAAAGCCATTGCCATTGAAAATCAAAATAGCTGGACTGAAGGCGGCGTAGCATCACCAACCCCATTTTATTGGTCAACAAACGGTTATGGATTTATGGCTTACACTTTCAAAAAAGGCATCTATGACTTTGGTGCAAAAGAGAAAAACACCGTTCTGCTTACACACGATAGCGACTATTTGGATGTCTTTTTTATGATTAGCGATGGCATTGTTTCGCTACTTAATGATTTCTATCAACTGACAGGAAAGCCTGTTTTAATTCCGAAATTCGGTTTTTATCAAGGGCACTTGAATGCTTACAACCGCGATTATTGGGTGGAAGATGAAAAGGGAATTCTCTTTGAAGACGGGAAACGCTACAAAGAAAGTCAAAAAGACAACGGCGGCGTGAAAGAGAGTTTGAACGGTGAATTGGACAACTATATGTTCTCAGCTCGTGCCGTGGTGGATCGTTACAGAATGCACGATATGCCGTTGGGATGGATATTGCCGAATGACGGTTATGGTGCGGGTTACGGGCAAACCGAAACGCTCGAAGGAAACATCCAAAACCTGAAAGAATTTGGCGATTATGCTCGTTCGCACGGTGTGGAAATCGGACTTTGGACGCAGTCCGACCTGCACCCGAAAGAAGGAATTGAACCGCTTTTGCAACGCGATATTATCAATGAAGTGGGCGTGGCGGGTGTGAAAGTTCTTAAAACCGACGTGGCGTGGGTTGGTGCCGGATATTCTTTCGGATTGAATGGTGTGCAAGATGTGGCTAGCATTATGCCGAAATACGGAAATGACGCACGTCCTTTTATTATCTCATTGGACGGATGGGCAGGAACGCAGCACTACGCCACGATTTGGAGCGGCGACCAAACAGGCGGTGTGTGGGAGTATATTCGTTTTCACATCCCCACTTATATCGGCTCCGGACTTTCGGGGCAGCCGAATATCACTTCCGATATGGACGGAATTTTTGGCGGAAAAAATCCTGCCGTAAATATCCGTGATTTTCAGTGGAAAACCTTCACACCTATGCAGTTAAATATGGACGGTTGGGGAAAAAACGAAAAATATCCGCACGCTTTGGGCGAACCTGCCACATCCATTAACCGCAACTATCTGAAACTCAAATCCGAACTTCTGCCTTACGCATACAGCATTGCACAACATTCAGTAACGGAATTGCCGCAAATCCGCGCGATGTTTTTGGAAGAGGAAAATCCCTACACTTTAGGAAAAAACACGCAGTATCAATTTATGTACGGACCGTATTTTTTGGTTGCACCCATTTACCAAAACACCCGCGCAGACGAGCAGGGTAATGATGTGCGAAATGGAATTTACCTGCCAAAAGGCGAGTGGTTCGACTATTTCAGCGGACAAAAATACGAAGGCGGACGCATTTTGAATAATTTGAATTATCCGATTTGGAAATTGCCTGTTTTTGTGAAAAGCGGTGCCATTATTCCATTGACAAATCCGAATAATAACCCTTCGGAAATAAGAAAAGACCACCGAATTTATGAAGTTTATCCCGGCGCAAAATCAAGCTTTACCGAATACGATGACGACGGTGCAACAACGGAGTATTTGCGTGGAAAATTCGCTGAAACTGTGATTAGCTCAGATGTTGTTGATAAAGTAGCTACAATTTCTGTGCAGCCGACAGTAGGAAGTTTCGAGGGTTTTGTTCCGAAAAAATCCACGGAATTTAAAATCAACGTAAGTCAAGAGCCTGAAAAAGTATCTGCTCAAATCGGCAAAAAGAAAGTTAAACTTAGAAAAGCACGTAGTTTAGAGGCATATAACAAAAGCAGAAATGTCTATTTCTACAATCCGGCACCGGAGTTTAATCGTTTTTCGACTTACGACAGCGATTTTGCAAAGGTGAAAATTAAGAGAAATCCGCAAGTTTGGGTGAAATTGCAAGCAACGGACATCAGCAAAAATGGCGTTTCTGTTCAGGTAGATGGTTTTGTAAACGAACCGACAAGCGACTTGTTAAAAACGGAAGGCTCACTGCAAAATCCTGAAAATCTGCAAGTTTCGGGAAGCAATTCAACTGCTTACACGCTGACACCGACCTGGAATAAAGTGAGCAATGCTGATTTTTATGAAATTGAATTTGACGGAATGCTTTATTCGACTATTCGTAAAAATAAATTGCTGATTGAAAATTTACAGCCGGAAACCGATTATGCGTTCAAACTTCGTGCAGTAAATAAAAGTGACGTTTCGGACTGGACAAATTGTACCGCAACCACAAAAGCCGATCCTCTGCAATTTGCAATCTGCGGAATTACAGGCGAAAGTACGGCAGAAATGCAAGGTGGCGAAGGGTTAAATTGCTTATTTGACTTTGATGAAGGCAATATGATGCACACGAAATACGGTGTAAATGCAATTCCATTTGACATGATTATTGACCTGAAATCCATCAATCAACTGGATAAATTGGTGTATCTACCACGTCTCAGCGGCTTAAACGGAGTAATACAAGCGGGTAAAATTTATTATAGCAACGACAAAGAAAATTGGACAGAAGCGGGTGCGTTTGAGTGGAAAGCAGACCACGAGAACAAAACTTTTGTATTTGAAAATCAGCCGACCGTTCGCTACGTGAAAATGACGGTTGATAAAGCTGTGGGCAATTTCGGATCGGGTAGAGAACTCTACATTTTCAAAGTAGAAGGCACTGAAAGCTACTTGCCGGGCGATATAAACAATGACAAGTTAATTGATGTAAACGACTTGACTTCCTACTTGAACTACACGGGCTTACGCTTAGGCGACGGTGATTTTGAAGGTTATATTAGTCGTGGCGATGTAAATAAAAATAATCTGATTGATGCCTTCGATATTTCTAACGCTGCTGTGCAGTTGGAAGGTGGTGCAAGTTCTGAGAAAATAGAAAAAGTCAGCGGAAAACTTGATATTTCTGCATCCAAAACCAATCTGAGAGCAGGCGAAATTCTAGAAATTACGGTTAAAGGCGTTGATTTGAAATCGGTTAATGCTCTCAGTTTTGCATTGCCGTACAATAGTTCAGATTTCGACTTTGCAGGAGTAAAATCCGTGAATATGAAACAGATGCAAAACTTTACCAACGACCGTCTGCACACCGACGGCGAAAAAGTTCTTTATCCGACATTTGTAAACATAGGCGATAAACCTGCTTTGGAAGGTTCAAAAATGCTGTTTGTAATTCAGTTAAAAGCTAAACGTGCAGTAACGTTTAAGCTTGAAATCAAACACGGAATGTTGGTGGATAAAAATTTAAGAACAGTTTATTTCTAACAAATTAACTATAAAACATAAAGAACAATCCCGAAAAAAATCGGGATTGTTTGTTTTAAAGATTGGCTTTCATCGCTTTTTTGTCTATTTTTGTTCTTTTAATATCATTATTGTCAGATAAAATGTCCGTAGGACAATTCCTTAAATAACCCCCAGATTTATCTGGGGGATAGAAAATATTGACTAAACAAAACTCTGTAAGAGTTTCCCCATATATACAATGTTGGTAAACGCCTGCAGCGTTTATTATAGTTTTGCATTATCTGCCCCAATTAAAATTGGGGGTTATGCACAGGAAACTTCTACGAAGTTTAATTACTAAATCCAAAACAAAATTAATTGGATAGAATTCTATATCAACAATTTGTGCTAATAAAATAAAACGCTTAAAAAACAACCCATGTCCAATCACACTACCACTCACGAATACGCCAAACTTTTTGCTACATTAACAGACCAAAACGTTTTCCTGACTGGGAAAGCCGGAACGGGAAAAACTACTTTTCTGCGGAAATTGAAAGAGACTTCGCTGAAACAGATGGCTGTAGTTGCACCAACCGGCGTGGCTGCGATTAATGCGGGTGGAACAACCATTCACTCTTTTTTTCAATTACCGCTTACACCGTTTATTCCCACGGAATTGGGACGAAAAGAACTTATTGGCAAAATGCGGATGCACAGCCGAAAAAGACGTGTGCTGCGTGAGTTGGAACTGCTTGTGATTGATGAAATCAGTATGGTACGTGCCGATATTTTGGATGCGATTGACACTGTACTTCGGAGCGTTAGATACCGCCATAATGAACCTTTCGGCGGTGTGCAGATGATTTTTATCGGCGATATGTACCAACTTTCGCCGGTGGCGCAGCAGGATGAGTGGCAAATATTATCTAAGTTTTATGAAGGTGTGTACTTCTTTAACAGTTTGGTTTTCAAAGAAAAACCATTTATCCATATTGAGTTTGAGAAGATTTTCCGCCAAAAAGATATCGAGTTTATCCGTGTGCTAAACGAAGTGCGCAACAATCAACTCTCAACCGCAAGCAAAGCACTGCTAGATAGTCGTTACAATCCGCTTTTCAAAGCGCCGAAAGACGATACTTACATTATCCTGACTACGCATAACTACAAAGCTGATCGCATTAATCGGGAGGAGTTGGATAATATTAAGAAGCCGTCTAAGTTTTTCGAGGCGAAAATTTCCCGTGAATTTCCTGAGCGGATTTATCCTGTGGAAGAAAATTTGGAGCTGAAAATTGGTGCTAAAGTGATGTTTGTAAAAAATGATACAGATATTGCTAAGCGTTTTTTTAACGGGAAAATCGGTACGGTAACATCGTGGAACGAGGATGCTATATTTGTGCAATGTCCGGAAGATGAGGAAGAAATAGAAGTAACGCCGATGATTTGGGAAAATATCCGCTATGAGACCAATGAAAGTACGCTTGAAGTAATTCCGGAGGTAATCGGGACTTTCACGCAATATCCGTTACGGTTGGCGTGGGCAATTACCATTCATAAAAGTCAGGGATTGACTTTTGACAAGGCAATTATTGATGCAGAAATGGCTTTTGCACCCGGGCAGGTTTATGTGGCACTGAGCCGTTGCCGCTCGTTGGAAGGGCTGGTTTTGCAAAGTCGAATTTCTGAAACTGCCATCCAAAATGCGGATGAAATTGTCCGTTTTTCAGGCGGACATTTTACTCCGGAACAGTTGGAAAGTAGCTATGCTGTTTCTCGTAATCAATATTATTTGTCGCTGTTGAAAGATGTGTTTAACTTTCAGCAAATGGTTTCACTTTCTAGTCGTTGGATAACGACTACGAATGAGGTGGCGAGTTCGTTTAGTTCCGAAACCTTAGATTTTTTGCGAGAAATAAGTAGGCAAGTCAATGAAATTCAGGATGTAGGCTTGAAATTCGGCGTGCAAATCACAAACATTGTTAATCAAGTTCCTTTCAACGAGGAATTGCTCAACTTGCGCCTGGAGGCATCGGAGAAATATTTTTCGGAAAAATTGGAATCGCTGATTGATACATTGAAAAATTCCCCTGCTGTAACCGATAGCCGTGAAAATGCGTTGGATTTTGACGACTATTTTATGGATGTTTATACCTTCGCAGAGCAGAAGTTGCATTGGATAAAAGGGATTAAAAACGGATTTAGCGTAGAAAAGTATTTTCAACTTCGAAAAAGCTTTGTACTTCCGCCTATCAACATAACCGCTTATTCCCGAAAACAAAGTAAAACCAAAATCAGCTCTCGCCATCCCGAGTTGCTGTCGATGCTTTTCGACTTGCGCAATTTTATCGCAGATGAAACGGGGATGCCTATTTATCTGATTGCCAATGCAAAAACTTTGATGGAAATGGCAGATTATTTGCCGCTAAACAAAGCGGATATGCTAAAAATCAGCGGAATAGGCGAATTAAAATACGAGCGTTTCGGTGCGCAATTTTTAGAGGTAATTCGGGATTATTGTGATGAAAATGATATTGAAACAGCTATGAATGAGCTATTTGACCGCGATGCAAAAGAGAAAAAAGAGCGAAAACCCAAACGAGTCAAAGGCGATTCAGCACGAGAAACACTTGAAGTTTTTCAAGGCGGAATGCCTATCAAAGAAATTGCAAAAGTCAGAAGACTAACCGAAACTACCATTGCGAAGCACTTAGCTGAATTTGTTGTAAAAGGCGATTTAGATGCCGAAAAAATAGTGAGTAAAGAGAACTTGCTGAAAGCTAAAAATTTGATTGAGGAAAATGCCGAATATGACGGGTCGCTTTATAGTTTGCTAAAAGAGCATTTTGATGCAAGTGAGTTGAGTATTATTATAGCGTGGCTAAGGACAGAACAGTAAATTTGTTCAACTAATCACACCCTACCATTGAAAGTCAAAAAAACAAACTATTTTAAAATACTCTTCATAAATATTGCCAATTCAAAAAAGATGTTGTATATTTGCACGCTCAATTCGAATGGGGTAAAAACAAGCAGCACTGCTCAATGTTGGAGCATCTCACCTCACCGATGTAATCTCTAAAACAACAATTTAATGTACGCAATTGTAGAAATCCAAGGTCAACAATTCAAAGTTGAACAAGGAAACAAACTTTTCGTTCACCGTATGAACGAAGCCGAAGTAGGCAGCAAAGTAGAATTTGACAAAGTGCTTTTAGTTGACAACAAAGGAACTGTTCAAGTAGGTGCTCCGGTTGTAGAAGGCGCAAAAGTAGTATGCGAAGTGGTTTCGCACGTAAGAGGTAAAAAAGTCATCGTTTTTCACAAAAAACGCCGTAAAGGTTACCGTAAACGCAACGGACACCGTCAAGACTTTACCGAATTAACTGTAAAAAACATAGTAGCTTAACCGATAAAAAATTAGAAGAAAATGGCACATAAGAAAGGACAAGGTAGTTCAGCAAACGGTCGTGAATCGGAAAGCAAACGACTAGGAGTAAAAATCTTTGGCGGACAATTTGCCAAAGCAGGTAACATTATCGTACGTCAACGCGGTACAAAACACCACCCGGGTGAAAATATGGGAATAGGTAAAGACCACACGCTTTTCGCATTGGTTGACGGTACAGTAAGTTTCAAAAAGAAAAGAAACAATCGCTCTTATGTTTCGATTATTCCACTGGAACAAGCGAACTAAACATAAGATAGAAAACAGATAAAAGAAATCTCTTGCAAGAAATTGTGAGAGATTTTTTTTGCATGAAAAGCTCTTAGAAAAATAGACCTTCTTACAAGTTTTTCGTAACTTTGTAGTTGAATCGCTATACAACATTTTATTTTTCACAAACCGACTCTCTATGCTTAACAAACTCAAATCTTTATTCAAAAAAGAAATTGCAATAACTCCCTTCGTACTAATTCTTAGCGGACTAAACTTTTTATTTTTTCATTACGGCTTTTTCAAGTTTGCGTTTAGCAACTTTGACTATACCACGCTGAATGGTATTTTGCTAAGTATCAGCCTTTTTGTGTTGGTCATTGTGTTCAATGCGTTTGCATTTTACCTGCTAATGTCTATTTCAAAATATTTGGGGAAATTTTTATTGACTCTTACATTTATTCTCAGCGCCATAGCCACCTATTTTGTCAATACGTACAATGTCATCATTGATGCAAGCATGATGGGCAATGTATTTAACACCAATACCAGTGAAGCCGGTGCTTTCTTTTCTATCACGTTCGTAGTTTATATTTTGCTGTTTGGAATTTTGCCAAGCATCTACATTATTCAAGCCCGAGTAATTAAAGACAACTGGAAGAAATTTTGGAAAAAGTCGTCTCTTACGCTGCTTTTTATCGTGGTTTTAGTTTTTGCCAATGCCAGCAACTGGCTTTGGATAGACAAAAACGCCACCCAACTAGGAGGACTTACGATGCCTTGGTCTTACACCATCAACAGTATTCGCTACTCCAACAAAGTGCGAAAAGCAAATAAAAAGGAAATATTACTTCCCAATGCCAAAATCACTGACAACAAAAAATCGGTCGTGGTCTTAATTATCGGCGAATCAGCCCGAAGACAAAACTTCTCATTGTATGGATATGAAAAAGAGACTAATCCTCTTTTAGCTAAAACGCCCAATGTACATCATTTTGAAGCAAACTCCTGTGCTACCTACACCACAGCAGCGTTAAAGTGTATTTTAGAACACGAAAAAACAAACGAGCTTTACGAAATCCTACCTAACTATATGAACCGAAACGGCGTGGACGTAACTTGGCGAACCACCAATTGGGGTGAACCGCCGATACATATTGAGAAATATCAGACTCGTAAAGACTTGCTAAAGAACTATTCCGGCGAAAACGGGCAGTACGATGAAATTCTTCTTAGCGGACTTAAAGAACAAATTCTCGAGAGTGGCAAAAACAAGGTGCTCATTATTTTACACTCCAGCACAAGCCATGGTCCTACCTATAGCAAGCAATATCCGGCTAATTTTGAGATATTCAAACCGGTTTGCAATAGCGTAGAATTGGCTAACTGTACGCACGAGGAACTAATCAACGCCTACGACAACACCATCGTGTACACCGATTACTTAATTCACAGCACTATCGAAATGCTGAAAGAACTGGATGAGTTTCAAAGTTCGGTTATCTATGTTTCCGACCACGGCGAATCTCTTGGCGAGAAAAACCTCTATATGCATGGCGTACCGATGAGCATTGCGCCGAGAGAGCAGTATGAAATTCCATTTATTGTATGGACGTCGGAAGGTTCCAAAAGTGTAAAGGCTTACGAATCCGTAACTCAACATCACGTATTTCATAGCGTAATGAATTTCCTAAGTGTCGAAAGTCCGATTTACAAGGAAGAGATGAATATTTTCAAATGATTTCAGTAGCGTTCGTAAAGACTTAGCTAAGAATTATTCAAATGAATTGGCATTAATAAGAAACTAATGATAAAGTTTTTAGTAACTTTGTAGCAATATTATCTTAAAACATAGAGAACAATAGTTGTTTTTTTATTCATTTTTGTTTTTTATTGGATTTCGAGAACAACTTGTCCGACCTTTGGCGGATAGCGTAAAAATATCCCTGCCTGCGGCAGACAGGTTCGATGTTTTTTTCTATTGTTTCCGAAAATACGAGAATAGGCAATAATTACACTATGATTTCTACTGTTTTTTAAAACCCATAAATAACCAAACTTACAATAAATATTAATTTTAATATAACAATAAACACACTATAAAAAATGCTTACACTTAAGTACATTACAGAAAACACCCAAGAAGTGATTACACGATTGGCAAAAAAACACTTCGATGGTGCAGAGATTATCAACGAAATCGTTGAATTGGATGAGCGTAGAAAAACCACTCAAACAGCGGCAGACAACCTTGCTGCAGAGCTTAATACCATTTCTAAAGAGATAGGAATCCTATTCCAACAAGGAAAAAAAGAGGAAGCAAACGCTGCTAGAGAAAAAACTGCGACTATAAAAGAAGACTTGAGCAAACTTAGCACAGAACGCGAAGAGATAGAGCAGCGACTAAACGACCTGCTGGTACAAGTTCCCAACGTGCCACACGATTCTGTTCCCGAAGGGAAACACGCCGAAGACAACACAATAGAAAGAAGCGGTGGTGAAATACCCAAACTTCACAAAGATGCTGTTCCACATTGGGAATTGGCGAAAAAGTACGATTTAATTGACTTTGAACTGGGTGTAAAAATCACAGGTGCAGGCTTCCCTGTTTATAAAGGAAAAGGTGCCAGATTGCAGCGTGCCTTGATTAACTTCTTCTTGGATAATGCACGTGATGCTGGTTACCTTGAAGTGCAACCGCCTTATGTGGTTAATGCGGCTTCGGGTTATGGAACCGGACAACTACCCGATAAAGAGGGACAAATGTATCATGCGCAACTGGATGATTTATACCTGATTCCGACTGCCGAAGTTCCTGTAACCAATATCTACCGCGATGTGATTCTGAACGAGGAAGATCTGCCTATCAAAAACACGGCTTACTCGGCTTGTTTCCGCCGTGAGGCGGGTTCATACGGTAAGGATGTACGCGGACTAAACCGCTTGCACCAGTTTGATAAAGTGGAAATTGTTCGTATTGATACACCTGAAAATTCCTACAACTCGCTAAAAGAGATGGTGGATTACGTGCAAACTTTGGTAGAAAAGTTAGAACTGCCTTGGCGTATTCTTCGACTTTGCGGTGGTGATATGAGTTTTACATCAGCACTGACCTTTGACTTTGAAGTGTTCTCTGCTGCACAAGAGCGTTGGCTGGAAGTTAGCTCGGTTTCTAACTTCGAAAGCTACCAAGCAAATCGCCTAAAATGCCGCTACCGCACGGAAAACAAAAAAACCGAACTTTGCCACACGCTAAACGGTAGTGCATTAGCTTTACCAAGAATTGTAGCTGCTCTGCTTGAAAATAACCAAACACCGGAAGGAATACGAATTCCAAAAGCGTTAGTGGAATATACGGGGTTTGAGTGGATAAAGTAGAGGGATGGGGAATCATAAAATAATAATAAATTATTCCACTGCAAACTATAACGCAATTAAAGTAGTATTATAATGAACAAGGAAACTAAAAAACATAAAGTTCAAATTTATTATTCAGGTTTTTGTACTTATGAAGTACTTGCTAAAAACAACTCAGAGGCAATTCTCAAAGCGAGAAGTTTTCCAATAAATCAAAAAGAAATCTTGTCAACCATTGAAAACTGGGAAGAAGCAGACTTTGCAATAGAAGTTTAAAATGAAAAAAGTTAATTCTACACTTTCTTTAATTTACGTTACGATATAACAAGTATCTCTACTAAGAACAAATGGACTAAATTAAGCATAGAATATGCAAACCAAAGGTCGTATTTGGACGACTTGTTTCAAGTTTATCCAACTATTCCGGAAGGGATAAGGGAAATAAATAAAGACGTTTGGGCTGAAGTTGAAAAATCGTTTAAGAAAAAAGACAATGATTTACTGATACGGCATTTATTGCAATTAGACTTATTCCCTATTAAAGACAGTTATATTGCATACTTAAAACGAGACAGTTCAGCTATTGATAGAAATCCAAGAACGATTAACCGAATTTGTGGACGGCTTTATGAAATGGGGCTTGATAAGATATTTGAAAGATGTAGCGAACCAAAAGAAACAAATAGACAAATTGGTCCTATGTTCCGTGATTGGTTAAAAAGAAAATCGTTAGGTATTGAACCTGTGTCATTAGATGAATTTTTAAGCAATGACAGAGACGCAATATTAGATGCTGGGGATAATGCAATGATGAACTTTGCAAAAGAACATTTGGGCTATAATCACGACAAAGGATTAGATTTTGTCGGTCGTTTCAATAAACAGTTTGTAATTGGTGAGGCTAAATTTTTAACCGATTTTGGCGGGCACCAAAACGCTCAATTCAACGATGCCATTAGTACCATTCAAACAAAAGGCGTAAAAGCTGTGAAAATTGCTATTCTTGACGGTGTTTTATATATTGAAGGAAGAAATAAAATGTATAGGTCGATTACAGAGACTTATAAAGATTATAATATAATGAGTGCTCTTGTTTTAAGAGAGTTTCTTTATCAAATTTAAAGATATGAAAAACTTACTTATAAAATCTGACAATATTATAGGATTGAATTACTTGCTGAACGAAAGAGATTTGAAAGGTAAGATTGATTTGGTTTATATTGATCCACCTTTTGCAACAGGCGGAAACTTTACTATTACAGATGGAAGAGCTTCAACGATTAGTAATTCAAGAAGTGGGGATATTGCCTATTCTGATAAGTTAGTTGGAGACGATTTTTTGGACTTTATCAAACAAAGACTGTTCTTATTAAAAGAATTGATGTCTGACCAAGGTTCTATCTATTTGCATATTGACTATAAAATTGGTCATTATATAAAAATTGTAATGGATGAAGTTTTTGGTATAGAGAATTTTAGGAATGACATTACAAGAATAAAATGCAATCCAAAAAATTTCAATAGACTTGGGTACGGAAATATAAAAGATTTAATTCTTTTTTATACAAAATCAAGTAATCCTATTTGGAACGAACCAAGAGAAAAATATACTGAAAAGGATTTTGAAAAACTCTTTCCCAAAACAAACAAACAAGGAAGAAGGTACACAACAGTTCCAATTCATGCACCGGGCGAAACGGAAAACGGTAAATCAAATCAAGCTTTTAAGGGTATTCTACCACCTACAGGAAGACACTGGCGGACTGATGTTGAAACATTAGAGCAATGGGACAAAGATGGATTAATTGAGTGGTCTTCAACAGGAAACCCAAGAAAAATAATTTTCGCAGACGAAAGAGAAGGTAAAAGAGTCCAAGATATTTGGGAATACAAAGACCCTCAGTACCCAATTTATCCAACAGAAAAAAATTCTGACATGTTAGATTTAATTGTCCAGACTTCTTCCGATGAAAACAGTATTGTACTTGACTGTTTTTGTGGTTCTGGGACAACTTTAAAATCTGCTCAAATAAACGGAAGAAAATGGATTGGAATTGACGAATCAGAACACGCTATTAAAGCAACTACAGACAAACTTAATACAATTGAAGGAAACCTGTTTATTGCAAAACCTGAATATGAGTTTATAGAATTATAATAAAAACAAGCTGCCTCAGAAATGGGGCAGCTTGTTGTTTTATCTATTTATCCGCTTTCACTTCGGACGTTTTCTTAAGTTCGGCGGGTTTTTGTTGCAGTAGCGGTGTTTCAGTATGGTTCCAACTCTCTTCAAATTCCCAGTTTTTAATTAACGTAAGTTTTTTGGAATAGTAGAAGACTTCTTCGGGTTGTCGTTTTTCGAGTACACTTCCGGTATCCCATTTTCCGTTTCCATTTACATCCAGAAACATTTTCACATAATAATCACCGGGTGTAAGATGTTCTATTCGTGTAGCGCCGTTTCTGCTAATAGGAACCGTTCGCACCACTTTATCCTCTTTATCCACTACTTGAAATACAGCCGTTGAGTCGAATTTTAGCAAAGTCATTGAAAGGCTGGAATAATCATCCAGCGATTTTACTTTCATCTCCAGTTTTAGCTTATCGCTATGCAAACCGTATATATTTTCAAAAGCCGCTGAATCTGCCGTAAAAGTATAGCTTGTTTCCGGTTCCCACTTATGCCGAATTTCAAAATTCATTCCCACCGAATCTATTTTTACCAATTCAAAGTCAATCGGCACAAGCACCGTATCCACCTGTTGACTTAAATGCAGTTTTTCTCTATCCACATAATGAACAGGCGTTGCTATTGAGAGTTTTATCGGGTTATAGACTTCAAATTTAGAACTCATATTCGAGTTTATATCCAAAAAAACTTTTTTCTTAGACTTACTCTGCGTTGCCTGTGCGCGTGCTGCACGTCGTTGTACAAAATTAATCGTATCGGTTTGCGGTTGCAACTTCATTACCGAATCGGATTTCATGTACTGCACTTGAAGCGAAATTGTATCTTTTTTCATCCAAACGGAATCGGTCAGCCAGAAAGTCAGTGAATCCAACGTTTCATTTTTTTGCAGTAAAAACTTCCCGTTCCAATCGCCGTCCAGCGAACTTACTTGTGGCAGCGTTTCATTCGCCGTATTAAACAGCATATTCAATTTATGAGCTTCGGGTCTTTCTGATTTTGATAGATATTGCCTTTTCGTTTTGTCTTTAAAAAACTTCAACACCACATCATTCGGCAAAAATCGAGTCGATTCTACCGTTTTAATGGTATCAACCGTTACACTGTCTTTCCAAATCGTATCTTGACGCATATAGCGTTCCAATGAAGTTTTATAAACTGTTTCATTAAAAGCCGCACCTTCACCGGGTTGGTAGAAATTATCCCGATTCAAATCATTCAATGCATAGACGCGGTATTCCTTTTCTTTCACATTGTGCAAAGTAAACTTACCCTCATCGCCGCTACGTGTAATTCGCTCAAAAGGTTTTGTGGTCAGTACCGTATCGCTTAAATCGCTATGAATACCAACAATTACGCCAGTCAGCGGATTTAGGTCTTCAGCATTAATCAGTGTTCCGGAAATTTGCAACGTATCAATATGGTCGCCTGTGGAAAAGGAAAAAACGTAGTTTTTCAGCACATTGCCTTCATTATTATCCACTATCGCATTCCCAAAGTCAATGGAATAGGTGGTATTCGCAATCAGCGTGTCATTAAAAGCCACAGTTACACGCTTATTTATAGCTCTAATTTCTGGGTTTGTGCGCTGCGGTGGTGAGATAATCACATTTTTGGCAATCTCTTTTAAGTTTACATTCTCATCAAAGTCGATTTGAATTCGTTTCGGTGATACATTCACTGATTTATCTTCCGGCGTGGAACGTAGCACTTTCGGCGGCACCTCGTCTTTTGGTCCGCCCTGTGGCCCCTGCCCCCGATTGGCACATGCATACAGCATAAATGCTACCAAAAAGGCTAGCAGGATATTTTTTATGGATAGTATATTTTTCATTAATAAATGAATTAGTTGCCACGACTTTTAAGTCGTGGATTCAATGAATTGCAAGGAAACGGCTTTAGCCAAAATTTACATAAGTTTGGGCTAAAGCCCGTTGCTTCATTTTCAAGCTACCCACGACTTAAAAGTCGCGGCAACTGAAAAAAGTATTAGGGACAAATGCGGATACACATATTAAAACAGCAAATAAACGACTCTACGAATATATTCGTGCAATTCGTATTGTTTTTTAGTTATCTAATTCTATTTCAAACAACAGGATTTATACTCAACACCTTATGTCCTATTCGGCAGCGAAGGCATTTTTTCTCGTCGCAATATTCTTTTTTAAGTTGCAGCAACGCCTGTGTATCAAACGCATTCTCAACCTCCACACCCAAATTTTTCCAGTTTTTGATAATGGTATTTGCCTCCGGTGCAATCTCTTCCAACAGTTTCAAAGCTCGTTCGCCGCTTCCGTCTCTTTTTTGATAGTAGTTAAACACAAAAGGCACCACGGCATTTATCAGCAAAACATCTATCGAAGCTTTTCCCAATCGCTTCTTGGAAACGGGACTTTCCGTGCCAAACAGATAGTGCTTTTGCCAATAGTCCGAAACCTCGCACTCAAAAAGCTTTCTTAAAGCCTTCACATCCTCTTCGGCTATTATTTTGGAAAATAAATTAGACGATTTATAGGTCAAAGCCGAAAATTGCGCTATTCGTACATGCGGGAAGTTATCCGGTCGCAGTCGCAGTAGTTTCCACATCGAGCCGTCAATCGGTTGCAACTTGTATTTTGTTTTCAAAAATTGATACTCTTTCCGCAAGTCAGACTGATAGTTATCGGAATTTTCTGCATCCAACAATCCCGCTTGCCCAAAAAGCAAAGCTTCCAACTGAAACAGATTATCGTGGTGTTTGCCCAACACATTCAGCGGTAAAGACTTTGCCGTCATCTCAAAAGCCTGACTATTCGTTCCAAATCCGAAACTGCGAGCCAGCATCACATAAAATGCCTCTTCCCAATGATTATTGCTTGCAGTAAGTAAATCATCTATACCATTCGCTTTTCGTTCCAGCCGTTCCACGAGTAAGGCGCTTTTCCAGCTATTTATCAAAAAAGACGGAACTTCGTTGATTTTATCCTCGCAAGCCACCCATTTTTTAGTTGCAAAAAGAGATTGGTAGTTGTCTTGAATATGTTTCGGCACTTGCAATTCCAACTGCGGAATTTCTTCGCCATTTTGTCGGTACACCTTCTCGTCTGCCTTACCTACCACATGCAAAATCACATTGTCGTAGGCTTTATTGTTGTCGTGCTTATGTTTTTTCCAGTCGGAACTCAATCGATGAATTTCAATATTTCCAGCCCAAACAGTTCCGTCAATTCGTATTTTCGCATTGAAAAAATCGGGTCCCGCATCCGTGTTCAGCTTACCCACATCAATCACTTCCACCGCCTGACCTTGCGTAGTTTTCAGGTCTTGCAGAGAAAATAGCTTATATTGCCAAACATGATGTAAAATAGTCTCTTTCATCGCATAAACCCTCTTTTTCTTTACTCAATCAATTTTAGCTCGTAGCCCTCATCCTGCCAGAACTGTATCGCCTTAGGCAACACTGCCAGCATGTTTTTGGCTACTTTCGTCAAATCGTGAAAAACCACAATCGAACCGTTCCGACTTCGTTTTTTTACTTCGTTCAAAATAGTTTCCGGCGACACTCGTGCATCGAAATCATATGTTATAAAATCCCACATAATGATTTTATAATCCTTTTTCAAAGCATTTACTTGTCGCGGCGTAATGCGTCCATGTGGCGGTCTGAAAAGCTTACTCTTAATAAGCTCATTCGCTTTTTCCACATTTTCCACATACTCCTCCACCGAAGTTTCAAAGCCTTTCAGGTGGTTAAAAGTATGATTTCCTACTTTATGTCCTCGCCGTTTTGTTTCTTCAAAAACATCACGGTACTTCTGCACATTTTCACCCACACAGAAAAAATTAGCTTTTACCCCGAATTCATCTAAAATATCAAGTACTTGCGGCGTAATTTCCGGATTAGGACCGTCGTCAAAAGTGAGATAAATCGCCTTTTGATTTGAGTCCATTCGCCAAATCGGTGTTCTCCAAATTCGCTTTATAAACTCCGGAACTTGACGCATAATCAGCTATTTTTCTAAACAATCAATTAGTAGCCACGGCTTTTAAGCCGTGGATTAATAATTCAAATTCATAAGGCTTTAGCCAAAATTTATTTACATTGGGCTAAAGCCCATTTTGCCACTTGCCTCTTACCCACGCCATAAATGGCGTGGCAATTAAAAGTCCGAGCGACATTCCACACCAACATTTACCTTTTCCTATCGCATATTAAATCGATTTGCAAAGCTCTCAAATAAAGGCAGGTATTTATCAAATACTGTCTTCGCACTTGCTTGACTGCTTATTTGAAGCACCTGATTGAGTACCGCCATTTCATGACCGATAGAGTTGGTTGCATTTTTTCTATTAGCTGGCTTCAGACTTGCATACCAATTCAAGTAAGAGATACTTCTATCGGCTACAGCTGTAAGAATCGCATCCCCTTCAGTAATGGCACCCATCTCATAATAAACAGCAGCCATCATATTGGAACTATAATCATGCGGTACAGTTGTAGGTGGCAATACTTTGTTTGCGTAATCAAGCACTTCTTTGGCTCGTACGCTATCGCCTTCTGCTAGTAGCGCTTCTGCCAAATAAACAAACTGCAATCTGTGCGTTTTACACATTCTCATTACTTGATCGTCAATGTAAACTTTCGGGTTATCCACACCACCAAATTTGAATTTGGTCATCATATTGGTATACATCTTTTCCGTGTTTACATTTACGTTTAGGCTGTCTTGCTGCTCCACAGGCAGAATTTGATAAGCCATACCAGTTCTCGACAAATATTTATTCAAACTACGTGGATAATACTCTTCACCCACCGTAACACAGATATACATCGGACGTTCCCAGTTGTTTTCTTTAATCATTTCCATCACCATTGCCTCGCCTTTAAATACGTTGCGTGGTAGTTCAAACAACATTTGCGAAACAATTTTATCTCTATCTTCCTCTTTTACCATTCCCGATTTGATTACCTGATTGGCATCCACAGGTAAGAATAGTTTTGGCGAAGGGAAAAATCCGTCACCATCAATTTTCAGTTCTGGATCATCACTCTTGATAATTTCAAAGGCTTTTCGCATGTCAAATGGCTGATTTTCTTTCGAGTTCAGAACTGAAAGCACATCATTTCTGCCGGATATATAGTCTTTTTTCTCCCAAGAAATAGGCAGTGCCGCCGACTCATACGCACCACGTTTCATCTGATCTATATACCAGTCTGTTGGTAAGTAACTCAAGTTACATACACGCACATCCGTACGCACGCCTTCCACTTCCTGATTGTACCAGAGCGGAAATGTATCGTTATCACCGTTTGAGAATAAAATGGCATTTTCTTCCACGGAATTTAAGTAGTTCTGTCCAAAATCACGTGCTACAGTTCTTCCACTACGGTCGTGATCGTCCCAGTTTTGAGCTGCCATCAGCACAGGAATACCCAAACAAGCAACTGTTGCGATAGTTGCACTAATGTGTTTCGGTAAAAACTTATTCAAAAGTTTTCCGACACCCATCACTCCCAATCCAATCCAAATACAGAACGCATAGAACGAACCGGCATACGCATAGTCACGCTCGCGCGGCTGATAAGGCGTTTGATTCAAATAAACTACAATAGCCAATCCGGTTAAGAAAAACAGCAACATAATTACCCAAAATGCATGAGTACCTTCTTTGCCTCTATTTAGCAAGTAGAATATTCCTACTAAACCCAACAACAATGGCAACATAAAGTAGGTATTTCGTCCTTTGTTGTTTTTCATATCGTCAGGCAGTAACGTTTGGTCGCCTACCAGCAGATTATCGATAAACTTAATTCCGGTAATCCAATTTCCATTTTCAATTTCACCATAACCCTGTCTATCGTTTTGACGACCGGAAAAATTCCACATAAAGTAGCGCCAGTACATAAAGTTCACTTGATAATCAAAGAAAAAACGTAAGTTTTCCCCAAATGTCGGCTTCATCTCGCTACGTTGTTCGCCGCAGAAATCATAATACACACGCTTTCCTTCCACATTTCCCCACATTTTGTAGGCTTTAATGTGACTCGGGTCGCTACTATACATCCGCGGGAAAAGCATCATAAACTTATCGTCCCTTTTGTAGGTATATTTTTCGCCTGCTACAATGTACTCATCTTTTTCCGACGGGTCAAGCTTCGGTTTTGGTGCATAAAGCGGCGATTTTTCCACGTCGTACACGCAAGTATTTCCTTCCACTTTGAGTTTCATTGGTGCGTTGTATGTACCACCGTAAAGCAGCGGACGGTCACCGTATTGCTCTCTGTTCAGATAATATTTCAATGAAAACACATTGTCCGGCGAGTTTTGGTCCATCGTAGGCTGTGCCGTGGAACGTATCATTATCACCGCATAAGTCGAATATCCAATCATTATCACGGCAATCATCAGCAAACTGGTATTCAACCAACGTGGTTTGATGCTGTTTTTCTTGTAGTAGAAAAATGCAACCATTGCCAAAATGATTACGATTCCTACTGTCGCCTTTTCAAACAAGAACGGCACGCCTGTGATAGAAACTGCTAAAATATAAGACAGTGCCATTCGTAAGTAACTTTTGTTGACATGAGTTTCATAAATAGCCCACACCAAAGAAGCTACAACCAACACCAAATAGAAGTACAATCCGCTATTGTAGGACAAACCGAACTTATTTACAAACAGCAGTTCAAACTGCGTAGTCCACCAGATAGAGCCGGGGATAAGTCCGTAAAGCGTAAAGGTCAAAATAACCACAGACATAGCCATAGCAAGAATAATTCCCTTCGTGCTGGGTGTATATTTTTTGTAATAATAAACCAGTACAATAGCCGGAATTGCCAGCAAGTTCAGCAAGTGAACACCGATAGAAAGTCCCATCAAGTAGGCAATAAGAATAAGCCAACGGTCTGAACCGGGATTGTCGGCATTTTTTTCCCATTTCAAAATTAGCCAGAAAACTATGGCTGTAAACAGAGAAGAATAGGCGTACACTTCACCCTCAACTGCCGAAAACCAGAAGGTGTCAGAGAAAGTATATGCCAAAGCGCCTACCAAACCTGCACCTAAAACGATGATTTTATCGGCGAATGTATATTCTTCTTCGCTGCGTTTAATCAGTTTCTGAGCCAAATGTGTAATCGTCCAGAATAGAAAAAGAATAGTAAGTGCACTTGCCAATGCTGACATCGCATTAACCATCATGGCTACCTTAGTTACATCGGAAGTGAAAAGTGTAAAGAATTTTGCGGTAAGCATAAAAAATGGCGCTCCCGGCGGGTGTCCAACGTCCAACTTATAGGCGGCTGAAATAAACTCTCCGCAGTCCCAAAAACTTGCCGTAGGCTCTATGGTCATCAAGTAAGTTACGGCAGCCACTGCAAATGCTAACCAACCAAATACTGTATTCAAAAATCTAAAATTTTTCATGTCGTATGATTATTGTGATTTCTTATATTTGTGAATATTATTTCTATCAATAAAATCGAAGTGAAATTTTACGCACTTCCATCGCCTTGTTTTGGCAAACTTTTATTCTTAAGGTTTTACACCCAAAACAAAAAATCGTTCAAAGATACAAAGAAAATCTTGTATGACTGAAATCTGACAGGGAATTTAGAGAAAATTAAAAGAGTGCAAACGAACAGTCAACTCATTAAATAAAAAATCAGCTATCACATTTCTGCAATAGCTGATTTGTATATCTTAATAATTGATTCTTCTTTGAAAAATCTTAACTTATAAAAATCCTTGCCTGCGGCAAGCTGGTTTGATTTTTATCTTTGCGAGCTTTAAAATGTGATGAAAATCAACGCTTACAAAAACTTTGCGCCTTTGTGCCTTTGCGTGCAACTTATAATTTTCAAAACAAACTCACAACCCCAATTTACACTTCAAATTTCTCAATCAACTCCATTCCTTTCATAATGGATTTTTCGTTCATCGGAATTAAGTGATGATGGCGTTCAGGAAGTGATTTTTCCAATCCTTTTAGCACATTTTCTACCTTCACAATAGGACGAATTTTCAAAAAACCACCCAATATCATCATATTCAAAGTTTTTACCATATCATGCTTATAAGCATATTCAGTGGCATCTACTTTGTAAATATTGATGTCTTTACGAGTAGGAAAGTTCTTAAATCCATGACTGTCAAAAATCAATGTTCCACCAGGTTTCACACGGCTTTCAAACTTATCAAGCGACGGCTGATTAAGTACAATCACCGTATCATATTTGTTCAAAATAGGCGAACTGATTTTTTCGTCACTCAGAATAACGGTTACGTTGGCAGTTCCACCACGTTGTTCCGGTCCGTACGATGGCAACCAGCTTACTTCCTGACCTTGCATCAAACCAGAGTACACCAAAATTTTTCCCATGGACAATACTCCTTGCCCACCAAAACCGGCTATTAATATTTCTTCTTTCATACTAAATTATTAAAACGCCCGCCAAAAAAGATACGGACAATATTATTTAAATTCCTCAATTGTCTTCTTTTAGTAAACTCCAAAACTATTTACTACTGACTACAAACTACTAAGCTATTCGTCTTTCAAATCGCCCAGCGGATATTCCGGCAGCATATTTTCCACCAACCATTCATTAGATACTTCCGGTGTCTTTTTCCATCCTGAGTTACAAGTAGATACGACCTCTACTACGGATGTTCCTTTTTTATCCAAAGTATTTTGGAACGCTTTCTTAAGAGCGTTTTTAGTGCGTCTTACACTTGCCACTGTATGAACTGCCTGACGTGTTACATAGCAAGTTCCGGGAAGTGTTGCCAAAATATTGGTCATATTCAGCGGATAGCCATTTATTTCTACCGTACGTCCGTAAGGTGAAGTGGCAGTCTTCATTCCTAACAAAGTTGTAGGCGCCATTTGTCCTCCGGTCATACCGTAAATAGCGTTGTTGATAAACACGATGGTAATATTTTCACCGCGGTTACAAGCGTGAATCGTTTCAGCCGTACCAATCGCAGCCAAGTCACCATCACCTTGATAAGTGAAAACCATTGCATTCGGTACCAACCGATTGATAGCGGTAGCTAATGCAGGCGCACGTCCGTGAGCAGCTTCTTGCCAATCAATATCGATGTATTTGTATGCAAAAACCGCACAACCTACCGGTGCTACACCAATTGCCCTGTCACCAATATTCATCTCTTCAATTACTTCCGCAATGAGTTTGTGTACCACGCCGTGACTACAGCCCGGACAGTAGTGCATATTTATATCATTTAGAAGTGTTGGTTTTTTATAAACCAAATTTTTGGAATCTATTATTTTACTTGACATTTTTTATGAAGTTTAATGCTTTAAGTTCCGTTCACACCACATACTAAATCACTATAAACTCAGAACTCAAAACCATATTATACTACTTGATAACTTTCTCTTTTAGCGCTTTTAGTACTTCGTCCGGTGAAGGAACAATTCCACCCATTTTGCCGTAGAACTCTACCGGAATTTCTCCGTTAACAGCCAATCGAACGTCGTCCACCATCTGTCCTGCACTTAGCTCTACCGTCAAAATTCCCTTCACTTGTTTTGCTAATCGATTAATTTCATTGGTTGGGAATGGGAACAGTGTGATAGGACGAAGCAAACCAACTTTCAAACCCTCTTCACGAGCCATTTCCGCCGCTTTTTGTCCAATACGTGCACTAATACCAAATCCTACAATTAGATATTCAGCATCTTCGCACATTATCTCTTCGTAGCGAACTTCGTTTTTCTCAACTTCTTTGTAACGTGCTTGCAGACGAAGGTTGATTTCTTCCATCTCTTCTGCTTGCAGCGCCAACGATGTAATTATATTTGGCTTTCTATCCGGCGTACGTCCCAAAGTTGCCCAAGGGTTCAGCTTACGAATTTCTTCTTCAGTCCAACGTGGACGGAACGGTGGCAACACCACTTTTTCCATCATTTGACCGATAACGCCGTCAGTTAAAACTACTGCCATCATACGGTATTTAAAGGCTAAGTCAAAAGCCAAAACCGTGAAGTCTGCCATTTCTTGAACCGTAGCCGGTGCAAGTGTAATGATTTTATAGTCGCCATGTCCGCCACCTTTTACTATCTGATAGTAATCTGCTTGACTTGGCTGAATAGTACCCAATCCGGGACCGCCACGCATCACATCTACTACCACGCAAGGCAGCTCAGCGCCTGCAATGTACGAGAATCCCTCTTGCATCAAACTCACGCCGGGACTCGATGATGACGTCATGGCGCGTTTTCCACAAGCGGCAGCACCATACACCATATTGATGGATGATGTTTCACTTTCAGCTTGGAGCACTACCATTCCAGTTGTTTCCCAAGGTTTCATTTCCATCAGGGTTTCCATGACTTCCGATTGTGGTGTAATAGGATATCCGAAATATCCATCGCAACCGGCACGTACTGCGGCATGTGCCACAGCTTCGTTACCTTTCATTAAAATTACTTCTTCCATATCGTATAAGCTTTCTTAATTACGCTGTCTTTTTATTTTTCGATAAAAAAACCTAAAGACATAACTGCTAAAAGCATCGTTTTTTATTGTTGTTAATCTGTTTATTTAATAATAAAGTTAATGTCAGTCGCTAAACACAGGTTTAGTCCACCTTCACTCTATACACTGTAATACAAGCGTCCGGACAAACCAATGCACATGTAGTACAACCCGTACAATTCTCAGGGTTAGCCATGTACGAATAGTTATAGCCCTTCACATTTGCCTCTTTGTTCAGCATCAGAACTTCGTGTGGACAAGCCACAACACACAAATTACAGCCTTTACAGCGTTCAGTATCAACAACAACTGTACCTTTAAGCTTTGCCATTTTTTTACATTTTTTAGTTAGAATATATATTGTACAAATATAATTAAAATATTACTCTTACAAGCTACATTTTGATTGTTTTTTTCTTTTTTTTCACATTGCAAGTCATTTTTTTTGACAAAATGATAGTTATTTCGCTCAAATTCGGCTTTTTAATGCGACTGATAGTACATCCAGCTCAAAAAATCGGGATAGTTAAAAGCAGGCGTCCAACTATTATGACCCACATCCGGAAATTCCACATATTCCACTCGCTGCGACCCACGTGCTTTTAGCTCAATGTAGGCATTGCGAGAAAATTCCCTTGAAACAATCGGATCTGCACCGCCATGAAATATCCGAATCGGCATTTTTCGAAGTTTTTTTAGTCTATCTGTATTTATTCCGCCACAAATAGGAATAGCTGCCGCAAAATATTTTGGGTATCTGCTTATCAAATCAAAAGTTGCCATTCCACCCATGGAAAGCCCCATCACATAGATTCGTTTCTTATCCACAGCTTCCTTTTTTTTATAGTTATCCAGTAACTTTTTAACGAGTAAAAGTGATTTTGTTATTTTTGGTTTTTCTGGAAATTCTATTCCTTTTTCGCTTATTTCCATTTTTGCCCAAAATTCACTTTTCGGACATTGCGGGAAAATAACGATGGAAGGATAATCTTTTCTCGTTTCTTCATCCGTAAAAAGCGAAGCACCATGCGTAAGTTGAGCTTCATTGTCACTTCCGCGCTCACCTGAACCATGAAGGAACAACACCAGCGGGTATTTTCTCGACTTATCGTAATTTTCAGGGAATAGCACTCTATATCTAAGCGTGTCGCCTTTAAATACAAATTCACATTTTTCGTACATACTGTTATCTGCCATCAACGCAGAGCTAAGAAATAAACTCAGCAAAATAAAAATTTTTGATTTCATGTTTGATAATATTGTTAGATGATGGATGTTAGGTGTCGGGTGTAAAATAGTCGAAGCACGAAGTTACATGTATTTGCTTTTTATCTCTCATCTACCGACTACTATTTACCGTCTCCCATCTCCTTATTATATATAACGTCATTTTTCAAAATTGGTTGTGCTGAAACATAAAATAAGTCATTTTTTTGCACAAAACTTATCAAAGTGAGCAGTTTAAAGCAGTGATTATTAAATTATTGGTACATTATTCAAGATAATTGTAAGAAAAAGGATTGAGTTTGAAAAAAAATTGTTATTTTTGTAACAAATTTGGCTAAAAAATAGCAGTAACCCCAAAAAAACAGACAAAATGGAACAAATTATACCCCCTGTTGACAGAAGTTTGTTAAAGAAAGAACTGACCGAAAAAATTTTTATCCGTCCAACAAACAAAGCTCACAACGAAATTTACATTACAGACGCCTTCCAATCGCCCAATATTATGCGCGAAATCGGACGACTACGAGAAATCTCGTTTCGCTCTTGGGGTGGTGGTACCGGCAAAGAAATTGACACGGACGATTTTGATTTTTTGAAAAAACCTTTCAAGCAACTAATCATTTGGAGTCCTGAAGATGAAGAAATTGTTGGCGGCTATCGCTTCCTATCCGGTGCAGATGTGGAAATGAAAGAAGACGGACAACCCAATTTTGTGATGTCTGACTTTTTCACATTCAGTGATGAGTTTATCAAGGACTATCTACCCTACTCCATTGAACTGGGACGTGCATTTATTCAGCCGGACTACCAAACAGCCAAAAAAGGGGTTAAAAGTTTATTTGCTTTGGACAACCTTTGGGACGGACTGGGTGCACTGATACATTCAGAAAAAAAATCGAAATATTTTATCGGAAAAGTAAACATTTATCCTAGCTATCCGCAATTGGCTCGCGAGCTTCTCTACGAATATATGTTTCTACACTGTCCGGATCCGGATAATCTGGTAAGCCCAAAAGTTCCTGTGCAAGTTAGCGAAGAGGGTAAAAAAATAGCCGACGTGGTGTTAACCGAGAAAACAGCCACGGCAAACTACAAAGCTTTGCAAAAAACTGTTCGCCACATTGGCACTACCATCCCGCCTATGTTCAATGCGTATATTGGACTTACAGACACGCTAAGAATGTTCGGAACAATGATTGATAAAGATTTTGGCGGCACTTACGAATCGGCTATTATGCTCACAATGGATGATTTGGTGGAAGCAAAACACCAACGTTACATCGAACCTTACATTAATTATCTAAAGCAAAGACTTAACGAAAGACGTGCAGCAAAACGAGCAGCCAAAATTGCTGCAGCCAAAATTGCTAAAGAGAAAAAGTAAAATCATTTTACCAGCAAAAAACATAAAAAGAGGATGTCTCAAAACAGAGCATCCTCTTTCTTTTTTCCACTAAAACTCGGATGTAAAATGGAATTTAATACTCTTAAAGTCACTTTGTGCCATCTGCAACACATAAGCACTATCAGCCAAAAAGACATCTCTACCCTCTTTATCCTTCGCCATGTATTGAACTTTTCGCTTTTTGAAGTTCTCTAATTCTTCATAGTCATCACTCTCAATCCAACAGGCTTTGTAAAGTGAAACCGGCTCCCAACGACACTGTGCGTTATATTCATGCAAAAGTCGATATTGAATTACTTCAAATTGCAATTGTCCTACTGTTCCGATGATTTTTCGGTTGTTAAATTGGTTGACAAATAACTGTGCCACCCCTTCGTCCATCAATTGATTTACCCCTTTTTCAAGTTGTTTGGCTTTCATTGGGTCGGCATTTTCAAGATACATAAACATTTCAGGCGAGAAACTTGGTAAACCTTTGAAATGTAACTCTTCACCGGCTGCCAGTGTATCACCAATTTTAAAATTACCTGTATCGGGCAAACCTACGATATCACCTGCAAAAGCCTCATCCACAGTCTCTTTTTTCTGAGCCATAAAAGCCGTTGGACTGGAAAAACGCATCATTTTGCCGTGTCTGATATGCTTGTAGTTCACATTCCGTTCAAACTTTCCGGAACAAACTTTCACAAATGCGATACAACTTCTGTGATTTGGATCCATATTGGCATGGATTTTAAATACAAATCCGGTAAAGTCCGGCTCATTCGGTTTTACCAATCGCTCCTCCGCCTGCGTAGGACGTGGCGATGGCGCTACTTCAATAAAACAATCCAGCAACTCTTTTACCCCAAAATTATTCAACGCACTTCCAAAGAAAACAGGTGCTAAAAGTCCATCCAAATAAAGCTCTTTATCAAAATCCTCATACACACCATGAATCAATTCCATGTCTTCACGCAGTTGAGCTGCATTTTTATCGCCAATTTTAGCTTCCAAGTCGCTACTATTTACATCAATCTCTACAGACTGACTAATTGTCTGTTTGTTAGGCGTGTAAAGCTGCATATTATTTTCGTAAAAATTATAAACGCCTTTGAAAGTTTCACCCATGCTGATAGGCCAACTGAGCGGACGCACATTGATACCAAGTTCTGCTTCCAGCTCATCCATTATATCAAACGGGTCTCTTCCCTCACGGTCAAGTTTGTTTACAAAAATCATAATCGGCGTGTTGCGCATTCTACATACGTTCATCAGTTTGCGCGTTTGAGTTTCCACCCCTTTTGCTGCATCCAGCACGATAATTACGCTATCCACCGCTGTCAATGTCCGATAGGTATCTTCCGCAAAATCTTGGTGTCCGGGTGTATCGAGAATGTTGATTTTATAATCTTTATACTCAAATCCCATTACCGAAGTTGCTACGGAAATTCCCCGCTGTTTCTCAATCTCCATCCAATCGGAAGTGGCTGTTTTTTTAATTTTATTAGATTTTACCGCTCCCGCCACGTGAATTGCACCCCCAAAAAGAAGAAGTTTCTCTGTCAAGGTAGTTTTTCCCGCATCCGGGTGGCTGATAATGGCAAAGGTACGCCGACGATTTATTTCTGATTGTAATGACATAGTTTTGTTTGATGTTTGATGCTTGATGTTGGGTGTTTAGATGTTATAAGTTGTTGTTTATAAGTTCGGTTGTCTTCTCGTTTTACTAAAACGGCTGCAAAGGTAGTTCTTTTCAAAAAAACACACAAAAAAATCCAAGCCGTGATTGGCTTGGATTTTCGCTTGATATTTAGTTTCTTATAATTTTAGTCCCAAAGTTACTACTAGATTATGATTGTTTGTATTTATTTCAGCCGGTTTCAAATCCTCTCTGTTAAACTGATAGGGATAGAAATTCTCTTTTTGAGTTCTCAGGCTATAAGCAAAATCCAAGAACCAACCTGCTTCTCTAACACCTAACCCTGCTGTGAAGTAATGCGCAGCCTCTTGTTCAAAATACTCTGTATTGGTATTTCTTGTTTCAAGACGTATCATCTTCCCTTCCTCGTATTTCGGATTGGTAGCGCCTGTATGCAAAGCATATCCGGCACGCAGTGCGAATGTAGGTAACGGCTTAAACTCTCCACCAACTTTAAGTACATGTCCATTTCTCAACACATCACTCATTCCACCTACTTGTTTACCATTTACAATTTCACCCAAATTTTCCAGTCTAAAACTATCCATTTGACCATCTTCATCGCTAAAACGCATTCCGGTGTAATTCACAAAATTGTACTCGGCGGAAATTAAACCTTTTTTACCAAATAAATAAGCTGCACTTAATTGAACTTGTAGTGGTGTCTGCAAGTGAAAGCTTTGTGTAGCGCCTCCATCCGGTGTTTTTAAGTTCGTCCTCGCTTCAAAGTTTAGAGCCGCATCATCAAAGTTTTTATTTCTACTGCTCAATGTAGCTTCTGAGAGTTCAGACATCGTGTAAACCGTTGGTGTGTGGAAAGCCGCACCCAATCGTAAAGAGTTAGTAGGCATATAGATAGCACCAAATTTCATATTTACACCAATACCACTCTGGCTAAGATAATTTCTTAATTGGAATGAGCCTTGATCTGTACTAAACTTTTCACTTAAAAGGCCACGCAAACTGTAATCCAAGTCTAGTATGCTCAAATTTACACCTACAAAAAGATTATTATTGAAGTTTCCCCCCCAACCGAATGCATATTCATTTACACCACCACTTTCATAAAGTGTACTTTCCGACAAAGCTTTTCCTATATAAGCTGATTCCCATTGCGTTGTTTCGCCCGGAATCAAATCAATCAAGAAACCCTCATAAGCCAAAGCCGAAAGCCATGGCATATTCTTATTAAAAAACGGGTCATAATCTTTCGTTGTACGTAATGCATCTTCATCAAATCCCCAGGTAAATCCACCCAAAAAATCTGTAAACGAAGCATTGCTAATTCCCGTGGCACTCATTGAACGATTAAAACTTTTCAGTCGAGTATATGAGAATGAAATGTTAGAAAACTTCAACGGACTATAATCATTGTTACGAGCTCCAGCTACCACATAAGCAAAGTTATTAAACTGAACTCCGAGTTTACTTTCACTAATTCGCTCGTCATCGTACCACAGTGCATTTGAAATGGATTTTGAGCCACTAAGAGTGGTAGTTATCTCACCTGAACGATATACAGCCAAACCAGCCGGATTGTCTCGCAATGCCGAAGCATCACCGCCCAAAGCTCCAAAAGCACCACCCATACTTACATAGCGTGCTGTTCCATGTAAGTCTGTTTGACTCATTCGCAAAGCATCATACTCTGTTTGTGCCATCGCTACCGCAGAAAATATCACGGCGCATAGTATCAAATATATCTTTTTCATTTTTTTATAAATTATTTCTTGTAAAACGACTAAATCTACTCCAAGTTTAAGATACTGTGCTAATTACATCTTGCACCGTATCATCTTCTGCCACCGGATGAAGAAGATGATGATGAGCGACCACCACCGGATGATGAGCCACCACCATACGAACTGCCACCACCGGATGATGAGCGACTTGGTGAACTGTAAGAGCCACTACTACTGCTCGAGGATGAGCGACTCGGCGAACTGTAAGAACCACTACTGCTGCTCGAAGAAGAACGTCCCATGTCGAAAACATTAGGTCGACTACTTCCACTGTCATAGGAGCGACTTCTTGAACTATCGTAAGAGCGTGTATTTGCACTACGACTTCTACTGTAATCTGCTGCACTGCGACCGGCATTATAACTTCCAGACGAACGCTCGGTACGGTTAATAACGCTAGAAGATGAACGAACGCCATCATTTGAGTTACGTAAATTTTGCCATTCTGCCGCACTTCTTACTGTTCCGGTACGTGTACGAGTATCTACACTTGATGCTGAACGTACATTTCCGGTAACACTTCTTATTGTGCTACCTGTTGTAACTCCGCTTCGTGTGCTTCTGGTAGCATCTACACCACTTCGATTAGTAGTTATTCGTGTACCACTTACATCTGTTCTACCGCTACTGCCGGACATTACTGCCGAACGACGAGAAGGATGACTTCGTAAGCCTGTACTACTATACCGACCAGCGCTTAATGAGCGACGACGGTTAGCCTCTTCATAGTTCGAATTATAATAAGACGGGCTGTAATATCCTCCATAATAATAAGGCGAATACCATCCATAATAGCCGCCATAGTAATAATCATACGGATAATATCCCCAGCCATAGCCATAATAACCGGAATACCAAGGATTGTACCAATAGTCGTAGTAAGGATAGCCCCATCCGTAGTAGCTATACGGATAACCCCAACCTGAGTAATATGAATATGGATAGCCCCAATTATATCTCCAAGCCCAACTATTGTACCCGAAAGATGAATATTTATAGTCCCACCAATAAGGATTATTCCAAGTAGGTGTAATTGTAGCATAAACCCCATCAATATGAACATTCCAATAATTATCGTCTAAAAAATAGATATCATCGTATCCCGGATCTGCTATGGTAATAGTGTAGCGTGGATTATGGAAGCGGCGAATACGCTCTGCATATTCGTAATCTGATTGAGAACCTTTAAATCCGTTCAGATAATAACCATCTTCTTCCAATTCTTCATCAGCTACCAACAAACTATCTACAATTATTTCACCATCTACAATGTAAATCGTATCGGAAATAACTGTTGTCTGATTTCCATCTTCGTCAATAAATACAATTTCTCTGGCGCCGTTTCGTGAAATGCTCGAAGTAGGTGTTTTTACCATTCTTTCCTTCTCAACCCGAGCTTTCTGCACTTCTTTTACCATTTGTGCTTCGTTCGGCGTGATGTATATGTCGTCAATGATGGTGCCGGACTGTGCCAATGCTACCGCCAAGCCAAATACACCAAAATAGATTAGTAAAATTAAACGTTTCATTTTGTATTAGTTTTATAAGTGATTGTTTTTTGATTTTTGTCCTATTTATATCAATATTACATCAAGATTTATGCCATAGTTGGCTGGTCGTAATGATTTAACATTATCTGGATTTCAATGTCAAAATTAATCAAAACGAAGTCTTTAACTGGATTTTTATTCCTATTTTTGCAAAAATTAAGCTATTTAATTTAATTAACTATGAATTTCATTCGTAGTTTAATGAACTTTTAGAACAAGTTTTTATATGTTAAGTTAATTTTTGAGTAACAAAACAATAAGTCAAGATAGTTTAATTGATTTCCATTAAATAAAAATTCCTACTTCTATGAAATATTTAGTTTTACATTTTAAGTTTGACAACACAGAAGAGTTTGTTGCCGATGTTCTCGCTGCTCAATTAGGTGAAATCGGTTTTGATAGTTTCGTGAAAACTACCGAAGGACTGGATGCCTATATTCTTGAAAAAGAATTTAACGAAGCAAGTCTTTCGCAATTGATTAGCGATTTTCCGTTTGATGCGGAAATTACTTTTGAAAAAGAGCAATTGGAAGATAAAAACTGGAACGAAGAATGGGAAAAAAACTTTTTTGAACCGATAATTATTTCCGACAAATGCGTAATACACAGCACTTTTCACAAAGACATCCCCAAACTTCCTTACGACATCATCATCAATCCTAAAATGGCTTTTGGCACCGGACACCACGAGACAACCAGTCTTATTATCGCTGAAATTCTGGAAACTGAGATGAAAGGGAAACGTGTGCTGGATATGGGTTGCGGCACCTCTGTTTTAGCTATTTTAGCATCCATGCGTGGTGCAAGCGAACTGACAGCCATAGATATTGACGATTGGTGCGTGGATAATTCACTGGAAAACTTGGCATTGAACAATATCAAAAACGTAGATGTACAGCTTGGCGATGCATCGCTTTTAGGTGGAATGAAATTTGACATTATTCTTGCCAATATCAACCGAAACATACTGCTAAACGACATGGCAAGCTACGTGAATTGCCTTTCCCAAGGGGGATTGCTATTTATGAGCGGATTTTACACGGAAGATGTACCTATTCTGGAAAAGAAAGCCAATGAGCTTGGTATGAAAATGCTTTACTTCAAACAGAAAAATAATTGGACGGTAATGAAGTTAGTTCGTAGTTTGTAGTATGTAGTCCGTAGGATGTTTGTTTGGATCTTTGGATGTTCGGATGTTTAACATAGCAACACTATGTCACTAAGTATTAATATTGAGCGTAGCGAAATACCAATGTATCGACACTTCGACTAGGCTCAGCGACCAAGTGACACGAAACGTGAAACAAGAAACATGAAACCCGAAGTCGCTATTCTACAAGCCTCGGAACTGTAACTTTAAATATTGTTCCTACATTTAATTCCGTTTCAAAATTTATATTACCGCCAATTAATTGTACTATATTCAGACTGATAGCCAACCCTAATCCCATTCCGGTAGATTTAGTAGTAAAGTTCGGTGTAAACAGATGTTTTTGCACTTCTTCGGGTATTCCTTTTCCATTGTCTTTTATCGCCACAACAATCTGCTCGTCTTCGGCTGTAAGCGAAATTTCAATATACCCTTGACGGTCGGACGGAATTGCCTGCACGGCATTTTTCAGCAAATTATTGAAAACCTGTATCAGTTGCTCACGGTCAGCCAGAACATATTCGCCTTCGCTTGGACCGTTGTAGTGCAGTTCTACATTTTCATTGGAACTAGCGAATAATGTAACCACCGACGACAGTTTTTTGGCTAAATCTACTTTGGCAAAGTTTGCTTCCGGCAGTTTGGCAAAACTAGAAAATGAGCCTGCAATACGCGACAGATTTTCAATCTGCTCAATCAGCATATTCGATGATTTTTCAAAATAATCGTCAAACCGTTCATCCCCCATCGCTTTGCAACGCTGAAGTTGTTGAATGGTCAATTTCATAGGTGTAAGCGAATTATTAATCTCGTGCGCCACCTGTCTTGCCATCGTTTTCCAAGCAGCTTCACGTTCGGATTTTGCAAGCAGTTTGGCACTTTTTTCCAACTCTTCCACCGTTCGGTTATACTGGTCAACAAGCTTACGAATTTCATCTTCGGGTTTATACTCAATTTTCTTTATCTGCTGTCCGATGTTAATTTTTTTCAAACTATCTTCCAACATAAACAGAGGTGCCGACAACTGCCTTCCTATAAACACACTCAAAATCACAAACAGCACAATGATAACCATATAGATATGCACAATTGTTGCCAATAGATTTTCCAGCTCCGCCTGTATTTGGTCGTTACTAAAAAACTGCGGCACAGCAATAAACCCGATTGGCAGGTAATCCATGTTGTAAAAATTGGTGTAGGCTGTCATATATTCCAACTTACCAATCCGTTCAAACTGATTCAAGTCTTCCAAATTGGAAAAATAGGGAATAGGCGAAATCTGCCTACTGATTAATTCTCGAGTGAAAAGTGGCATTTGCGAGCTTGCTATCAGCCTTCCGCTATTATCGTACACATGAATATCCGTCTGGTAAGTATAAGAAAGGTCTTGCAAATCGAAATTCAAGTTATTGGTCATGGTCGAATCCAACATCTCACGCCAAGCATACTTCTCTTGAAGCGCATTCTGAATGTAGGTTTTGGTTTCTTCCAGTTTTTGTTTGTGTTCTTCAATATATTTTTGCTGCATATAATTAAACGAGACATAAAAAATAGCTACAAAACTTACCACCAAAAGCAATGTAAACGAATACATAAATTTGGATGCAAAAGTATATCTCACCTTTATCTCTCTATGCATCAGCCTGTAAACCCAAATTATAAAAAGGCTAACCCCAATAAAAAACAGGAACACATAAACATAGTAAAGCAAGCTCATCAACGGACTTTCTACATCTTTTTCAGAAAGAATAAAGTAATTATAGACGTTCGGTGCATAAATATAGTGCGTATATAAGCGGTAGTTTTGCACAAAAAAATCTTTCTCACTCTTCTCTACCCATCCGGCATCGTTCGGATATTTGAATGAGCCCGAAGAACTTGTCAAATCTTGAAAAGCATAACGAGCGTTTGAAATACCAAACTGAGAATAAAGTCCCGATTTATTTTCAAGTAGCAAGTTAGGGAAACTGTAACTTTTATAATACTTTTTAGGATAAAATTCCATATAAAAGTTTGTATGCGAATTTGTCAGTCGGCTGTCGGTATAAGACGCCATAAAGGACATATCCGATACAGAATCCGCCATGACATAAAAGTGCGAATTTTTCACTTGTCGTCCCCAGTTGTCAATGATTTCTTTAAATTCATTATCTAAATCAGAGTTATCCACCGCCGCAAAAAGTCGCATTTCATACTTATTCCAGAAACCTCTTAAGTAAGTATTATTTATGTAATCATTTGCTTTAAGAATGGAATCAGGATTTTGCAACATTCGCCTTAACCGAGTGTCAGACAACAAACTTTTATCCAAATCATCCAACAGCACAACAGCCAGTCGGTCTTCGTCCGTTTCGTCATTCAGGTAATGATTTTCGGCAAGTGTGCGGTATTTTTGAAACTTTTTATCTTCATTAAGGCTATGTGTAGTCCAAATGATAAAGAACGTGAAAAACAGCAACCAAATAACAAGAAAAGTTCTTGTTCGTCTTAAAACCGGAATAACGTATGGAAGATATAAAACAGCCGATAAGAGCAGATAAGAAACTACAAAAAGCACTCCGTACTCTTTGAAATAAAGAAATCCGAAAACACTCGCTATCACAGCAATCACAACTTCGTATTTTACCACAGTCAAAAGACTATTTTTACGTAAAAGTATGCGATGCGTGGAAAAATGCAACAGCATAAATCCTATTCCCCAAAGCAGAAACAACAAATGATTCCAAATAGCCGCCAAAGAGAAATCTTCTATTCGCTGTACGTTTATTTCGGTAGATGAGTTGAAAACAACTCCAATTAAAAAATTGAAAATCAGAAAGAAATAGAACGCAGGCACCAAGTGTAACACAACAAGTTTTACATTCAAAAACTTATCATGCTTCAAACCTCTTTTTACAAAATAACTAAACAGATAAATCAGCGAATAGAGATAAAGCGACAAAAAGCTAAGGTGTGTCAGCGTTCGCAAAAACGTATTGGATGCGTAATGAAACGGCGTAAAAACTTTGCTTTGGAAAAATGCACTCGGAATATTAAATATCAAAAGTGCAAACACAAAAACAGTTACAATAACACTTGCTATCAAAAAGTGACGCATGGACAAATAAACATATCCAAACACGCGTGGCAGGTGAGAAATCAGGTAGAAAAAAATTAAAAATGAGAGCAGAAACAAAATCATGGCAGCAAGTGCACAATGCTCGTTGTAAACAGGATTTACAGGCAACTCAAAAGTAAAAAGATAGTTGCCGTTATTGCTAAAAACAGCAAATTCATCAGTTGGGTCGTTGGTAGAAAAACCAATATCTTTGTGCAGTTCTAAACCTTCATAGAACTCATTTTGCAACTCCTCGTTTTCGTAAGGATAGTTGTACTTTATGGGCAAGTAAGCCACTACATTATAACCTCCTTGACGAACCGATTTGGTTAATGCATAGACATTGGAAAGCTGACGAAACTGCCAGTTTTTATTTTTTAAGTTTTGTGGTTCAATCTGATTATCCGACCAGAAAATAAGGTCGTTTCCCAAATAGACCAAATAAGTTGACGGCAACTTTTCAAAAGAGAGATGTTTTAGCGAATCTATCTGGTTTCGTTCGAGCCAAAGCACAATTTCATTCAGTTTTCCATCAGCAGCCAATTCCCGCTGATTGAGTTTTGTAACTACTTCATCCATATTGATAGCTTTCTCAGGCGACTTCAAATAAACTCCCTGAAAAACAAATCCCAATACAGCGAGAACCACCATCAATACGATTAGCAGTCTGTAAATAGGTTCTATTCTTTTAAGTAGGGTCTGCTGAAAAACTCTCATTTTATTGATAATAACAAAGTTAGCTGTTGCTTACAAGTAGATAAGTGCAAGGGTTTTATGCAAAAGTACTAAAAAGCCTTGCAATTTTATAATAATCAAAATGAAAAATAAAATCTAAATTTCGTTAGTTTTATACACGCCATCTACTTCGCCGCCTTCAGCTTGAAGTATGTTTATACATCTACGCTTTGGCGGCTTGTATCTGACGTGCCTAAAACTTTTTCAGCAAACCCTAAGTAGTTGCGTTAATTTACTCATGATGATAAGGTTCACCTTTAATAATAGTCATTGCACGATAAAGCTGCTCGGTAAAAAAGAGTCGAATCATTTGGTGCGAAAAGGTCATTTTTGATAATGAAATTTGCGAATCGGCTCGCTGATATACTTTTTCAGAGAAGCCATACGGTCCACCAACAACAAAAACCATACTCTTATTTGAAAAAATCATTTTTTTTGAAATAAAATCGGAAAATTCAATGGAAGTATAGTGTTTTCCCCGCTCATCCAGCAAAATAACTTCGTCAGACTTTTCCAGTTTTGCCAAAAGCAGTTCACCTTCTCGCTCTTTCTGCTGTTCAAAAGTCAAATTTTTAGCATTTTTCAGCTCAGGAATGACAGTTTGCTCAAAGTTAATATAATATTTCAAACGTCCCGCATATTCATCAATCAGTGCAGCCAGCTTTGCATCGGTTGTTTTGCCTATCATTAACAATTTTATTTTCATACAATTATTTTGATTTTTTAATTTCGGTGTATGGAACCTTTGATGATTAAAATAATCATTCCCAAGGGTGTTTAATGATTATTTTAATCATGTCGGTTTCATACCTAAATCTATTTTGGTCTGTTTTTTGCTGTAAATAGAGTGTAAATATTAAAATCAAGTTCAGTTTTACCTAAAAATTTAGATAACTTTGCACTATGTTTTTTATTTTAATGCAAATATTGCATTTTTTTAGCTAAAAACAGCAAAGTCATCTTGACTTTTTCAAAACAGTAGCAAACATAGAAAAAAAACGTGCATATTCTCGTAGTTTCGGAAACAATAGCGAAAAATCGAAGATTTTTTTACTATCCGCCAAAAGTCGGACAAGTTGTTCTCGAAAAACAATAAAAAATGCTCATATATTTAACTATTGTTCGGCACTACGTCCGACTTTGGCGGATGTTTTAAAAATTGAAACGAACTCAGCTATTAATTCTAAAAAACAAAACTTTATAATGAAAACAATTAGAATTTTAACCCTTCTTGCTCTATTCGTAACCTTTGGGCAGACTTCGCAAGCGCAAACCGACGGCGTACCCAAAGAAGTTGTAGAAGCTTTGAAAGCCGGCGACAGCAACAAACTTTCCGGCTATCTGAACACAACCGTAGAGCTTGTTATCGGCAAAACCAACGATGTGTACAGCAAGCAACAAGCCGTGGGTATTATTGCAGATTTCTTCAGAAAAAACACAGTGAGTAGTTTTAATGTATTACATAACGGAAATAAAGGTGCTGCCAGTTTTATTATCGGAACGCTAAAAACGAACACAGGCAACTACCGTGTATATGTACTCACGCGAAAAACAGACAACAAATCACTAATACAGCAATTACGAATAGAAACGGAATGAACAAAGACTTTATCAAAATGATTCCTGCGTGGTTTGCCGAAGACATTGGCGATGGCGACCATACCACGCTATCCAGTATCCCGGCAAATGCTATCGGGAAATCACAACTTATAATCAAAGAAGACGGTATTTTATGCGGTGTAGAAGTAGCCCGTGAAATTTTCAAAGCCTTCGATCCGGAACTTAAAATGACCGTATTTATTGAAGATGGAACGCCTGTTAAGTATGGCGATATTGCATTTGTGGTAGAAGGAAAAATCCAATCGCTACTGCAAACCGAGCGCCTGATGCTCAATATCATGCAGCGTCTGAGTGGCGTAGCTACTCGCACTCACGAATACCAACGGGAATTGGAAGGCACCAAAACAAAAGTGCTTGATACACGCAAAACCACACCCGGACTTCGTATGCTTGAAAAATACGCCGTAGCAATGGGTGGCGGAAAAAACCACCGTATCGGGCTTTTTGATATGATACTGCTTAAAGACAATCACGTGGACTTTGCAGGCGGAATTACACAAGCCATCAACGGTGCAAAAAACTACCTGAAAGAAAAAGGAAAAGACTTGAAAATTGAGATTGAAGTGCGTAATTTTGACGAACTTCAAGAAGTGCTGGGCTGTGGCGGTGTAGATAGAATTATGCTGGATAATTTCAGCGTAGAAGACACTCGCAAAGCCGTAGAAATTATCGGCGGTCGTTATGAAACGGAATCTTCCGGCGGCATTACACTAAAAACACTTAGAGATTATGCCGAATGTGGCGTAGATTATATATCTGTCGGTGCACTGACTCACTCTGTAAAAAGCTTGGATATGAGTTTTAAAGCAGTTGAGTAAAATTTGATAATTGATAATTAAAAACGCATTATTCTATCAGGTAGAGTAATGCGTTTTTTGTTTTTTTACACCGCTTACGCTGCCGGGATTTCTTGGCAAGCCAAGCGAGGTATCGAGCGGCAATCCCAACTCTTGTATTATAAGCCTGCCTGTCGCAGACAGGGATTTTTAATCTGAAACTTGTCCGTCTTCTGACGGATTCTTATAGTACACAAGGCGGGATTGCATCCACGATAATTATCGGAACCCGCCGACCAACGCAACTACTTTACTTGGTTGTTCTGCATATCCGTTGAGACGGACGGTTCATTGTCCCTGCTACGAAACTGCTAAAAAGCGGAAGTATTTTATAATCTGATGGAAACCTGCATTTTATTAATCCCTTGTTAGCAACCGTAATTATTTCATTAGATGTTTAAAATGATTTCTAATGTCTTCATATGTTCGTTTACTAGCATTAAACTTAAATAATGTCCATGTTGCAATCTTTGGCAAACCTATGCATCTTAAATATTTGCGAAGGGCATGAATATTTTCTCGTGTGTAAAAATTTGGCTCTGGAGTTATTGGCTGGTAGTCTTTAAAGGCATATTGATAAATGTAGCCGTCACAATATTTATCTAAAGTAAAACTATCATATCCTAGAGCATAGTATGAGTCAGTAGATATTAATTTCCCGAAAGGCGAATTAACAACATCGAACCCAACTCTTTTATCACTATACATATTCATAATGCTATCAATTACTCCATTAACGGGGAGGACAGTAGGCGCATTCCAACCTTTAGATGAAATCCAACCTGCATGTAAGGATATATTAAAAGTTTTGACTTTCAAAGAGTCATGTATGATATTTCCCATTCTCGTTTTACAGAAACCATATAGAGTATCTTTTTCAAAGTCATATAAGGGTTGATGAAATTTAGTAAAAGCGTGGTGATTACCTGAATATATCAATGCTCTTTGGTTTTTGGATACAATTTCTTTCTTTATAACGTCTGCCATATATATATCAGGGTCTAAATCTTTCCATGCTCCGCCTTTTTTACATGGTTCGTATGGTGGTGCAAGATTCACAACACGAAATTTGTTCGGAGAATTGGAATTGGCTTTATTTACGGCCCATGCAACTTCATAAATATCAATGTATTCCTTATATCCCCATACCTGATTGTTTTTGAAATAGTTTGATTTTAACAAGTCTCTATCAAAAGCAGGAGCTGTTATTAATGAATCAACTAATACCTGAATATCGTAAGCACCAAATTCTATCGCCAAGGTGAATATCCCATTTTCATACAATAGTGGAATTAGATTTAAAATCAATTCAACATCATGTTTAATCCTGTGATATTCTCCAATAAAAATATAATCGTGGCTCTTAAATTTGCTTATAACGTATTCTTCTGGCGTTTTCCAATTAGTATCTAGGTGTTTACGCAATTCTTCGTAATCTTGAGAATAAGTTTGATTAATCGTAATTATAACAAGTAATAAGAATATAAACTGTTTCATATGTCTGACTGGTGTTTTTTATGGTTGCCCCGTCCGTCCTTGCAGATATGTTCTAAAAAGCAAAAAGATGTGCATTACGCTGCTGGGATTTATAATCCCAGCTCCCATTATTATCAGGATTTTTAATCCGAAACATTTAAAAAAACTCAAACCACAACTACATCTAATAAACCCTTCCCACCTGCATAATCAATCGCTGAACTATATCGATAGTCTTCCGCTCGGTTTACAAGTTCTGCTTTTACAGGGTTTTCATGGATATAATTTAATTTCTGATTAAAATAGTCCAGCAAATAGATTTCTTGAGCGTTATTGCCTTCTTGCCAAAACTTGTAATTTTTAATTTTTTTATCATTTCTCCCTGCATATTCAAATCTATTCAGCATCCATTCCTTCCTACTCTCTTGTGGGTCAACTAATAAAGTATTAAGGATTTTCTTACTGGTAAACTTTTTATAATCACGCCATATATCCGATAATTTATTGCTACCATCACTTCCAACTATTGCGTGAAAATGATTACTCATAAGCACCCAAGCATAAATCACTAATCCCTTTTCTTTTTGACAATATGCAAGTGAGTCTAAAATAATATGTCTATATAACGGACGAGTAAAAATATCAACCCAATCTACTACCGTATCGGTTACAAAATAGACATCACCTAATATGCGATTTTGAATATCCATACAGCAAATATCAGAAAATATTTTTGATAATAATCAATTAGGAATTAAAAATTCTAATAGTATATATGTTTTTTACACCGCTTACGCTGCTGGGATTTATAATCCCGGCTCCCATTATTATCAGTCTGCCTGTCGCAGACAGGGATTTGTAATCCGAATTAAAAATTCTTATACTACACAAGGCGGGATTACAAATCCCGCCGACCAACGCAACTACTTTACTTGGTTGTTCTGCATATCCGTAGAGACGGGTGGAAATTACCTCAGGCAAATTTAATAAATTATATTTAATGCTTACTATTTTACGGTCTAAATCTGCCATTAAATTTCCATTGGTATCGTAAAACATCTTCCGCTCAGCAGATAGGATAAAAAATGTTAATAGTTTGACAGAAAAATCCTTTTATTGCTTGCATTCTAAAAGATTATTGATTATCTTTATAGCGTTCTAACAGCGTGCGTTTCAAAGACCACACTTACCCTTTATGATGTTGTCGGTTCCTTAATAGTTCTTTTGCAAGCGCTATTAATCCTGAAATTCAAATAACCCCTACTTTTCCCAACAAAGAATTAACATCATTTTTATATAAATCCATTTAACAAAAAGGAGGCAACCATGAAAACAACAGCACCATTAGTAATCACCATCAGTCGTGAGCTTGGAAGTGGCGGCGCATACATCGGTCGTAAACTTGCCGAAAAACTCAATATGTTCTATGCCGACCACGAAATTGTAACACGCACAGCAGAAGAATTATCCGTTTTTGAAGACGATGTGGCACACCACGAAGAAAAAATCACTTCTTTCTGGCACAATTTCTGGGAAAAAACCAAACTGCATGAATTTTATCACGAGGCGGTAGGCAGCTTTAGACCTACTTCTACTAAGATTTTTGAAACCGAATCGGAAGTATTACAGCAAATTGCTCGCGAGCGTTCTGCCGTTATTATCGGACGAGGCGGATTTCATGTTTTGAAAGACCATCCAAACGCAGTACATATTTACCTGCATGGCTGTGAAGAAGCACGTGCAAAACGCTTGATGGAGGTTCGAAACATTAGTGAGTTGGAAGCTAAAACTCAGATCGTAGCCGGCGACCGTGAAAGATTGATGTATATCAAAAAGTTCACTAACCAAGATTGGGCAAATGCCAAAAACTTCGACTTGGCAATTGACACAAGCAAAGTTGGATTTGACAATGCGCTGGAAATTATCCTAAAATATATTAAATCTAGAAAAATTTAAGCATCTAATCACTTAGCAACAGACCGCTTTCTGAAAAAGAAAGCGGTTTTTGTTTTATCTGAGATGAAAATTAGCTATTTTTGTACTTGAATAATTACGATACTTAAAAACAATAAGAAATGGATACAGTAGATAACTTCAAGGAAGATTTATTAAAAACCTATGCTGAGGCTGTAAATAAGCCTGTAGAGGTATTACGAACTCAAATAAAAAAATGGGATTGGGAAGTTGAGGATAGACGCCTCTGGCTAAGAAAAAGAACAAACACCGTATTTCTAGTCATACTCTACGTGCTGTTTTTAGCGCTCTTCTTTTTATCTCTGTTTATTCTTACAAAATCTGGTGAAATGCCAAAAGTGAGTGTTTTTAGTTTGCTGGGACTAGCGGCTGCTTTCGCCCCTATTTCGATGAATGTCGCTACTTCAACTGAGAATTATCGTTTATTCAAACTTGTAAGAAAATACTTTCAGGAAAAATAAAATAGTAAAAGATGAAAATTGCAATTATAGGTACCGGTTATGTCGGCTTAGTTTCAGGTGCATGTTTCGCAGAAATGGGCGTGGAAGTAACTTGCGTGGACGTAAATAAAGAGAAAATAGAAAATCTCAAAAAAGGAATTATCCCTATTTATGAGCCGGGATTGGAAGATATGGTTCACCGCAACGTAAAAGCAAACCGCCTGAATTTTACTACCAAACTTGAAGATATTTTGGATGATGCGCAAGTGGTTTTCACTGCGGTAGGCACACCACCCAACGAAGATGGAAGTGCCGACTTGAAATATGTGTTGAGTGTGGCACAGGAAATTGGACAAAAAATGAGCAACTACCTACTTATTGTAACCAAAAGTACGGTTCCGGTTGGCACAGCTGCGAAAGTCAGAAATACTATCCAAAAAGAGCTTGACAAAAGAGGTGTTGATATCCCTTTTGATGTAGCTTCCAATCCGGAATTTTTGAAAGAGGGTGCTGCCATCAAAGACTTTATGAGTCCTGACCGTGTGGTAGTTGGTACTGATAGCGAAAAAGCCAAAGAGCTGATTACCAGACTTTATCGTCCATTCCTACTCAACAACTTCCGAGTAATTTTTATGGATATTCCATCGGCAGAAATGACCAAATATGCTGCTAATTCCATGCTGGCAACTCGTATCAGCTTTATGAACGACATCGCCAATCTCTGCGAAATTGTGGGTGCAGATGTAAATATGGTTCGCAAAGGAATCGGCTCGGATGCACGAATCGGCAGCAAGTTTTTATACGCCGGTTCGGGTTATGGCGGTTCTTGCTTCCCGAAAGACGTACAAGCACTTATCCGCACAGCAGAAGAAAATGGCTATGAACTTCGTCTGCTGAAAGCGGTAGAAGAGGTTAACGAAAGTCAAAAAGAAGTTCTTTTCAACAAACTTCTCAAGCGTTGGGGAAAAGATATGAAGGGCAAAACTGTGGCTATTTGGGGACTTGCATTTAAGCCAAACACCGATGATATCCGTGAAGCGCCTGCATTTGTGGTGATGGAAAAATTGCTGAAAGCGGGTGCTGAGATACGAGCGTTTGACCCGATTGCCATTCCTACCTCCAAAGAACGAATTGCATTTTTAGAAAATGAGCAGAAAAATTCTGACGAGAAACTGGATTATTCAAAAGTCTATTTCGCAAACGACGCCTACGATGCAGCAGACGATGCTGATGCTATTCTACTTATGACCGAATGGAAAGAGTTCCGTATGCCTAACTGGAAAGTGATAAAAAAATCGATGAGAACACCAATTGTACTTGACGGACGGAATATTTACGACAGAAATGAGATGAAAGAGTTTGGATTTGATTATGAAGGGATTGGATAGATAACGCTGTCGTTCGATTGTTTATTCGTTCGGATGTTCGGTTGTTTAGGTTCAAGCAAAAAAGTTATGGGGAAATAGAGGAGTAGCATAAAAAATATCCTATACTGACATTATTTTATGAATGTCTGATATTTTATCTAACGTCTATATTAATTCTTGTAAACAAGCGAACAAGTTCGAGCGGCCACGCCATAAATGGCGTGGGTAATTAAACAATTTCCAAAGGGCTTTAGCCCAAACTTAAATAAATTTTGGCTAAAGCCTTGTGCTCTGTAAATGAATTATCCACGACTTAAAAGTCGTGGCAATTGATTTTAGCTAAAAAACAAGCTAATCAGTTGTCGTTTTATTTCCCACAACTTTTCGGATTGAACCGTTATTTAGTTCAGTTTTAACAAAAACAAAAAAAAAAAGAGTTTCACGTTTTTCAGACGTTGAAACTCTTTTTTTATACAATTAAAACTCAAATTTACTTCTCATTTACACGGTATCTGTCGTTACCGTTTTTCAGGTAATCCGCTATTTGATGAGCGGCTGCAATACCGGCGTTTACGTTAGCTTCGGAAGTGGATGCACCCATTTTTTTTGCAGTAGCAAAATACTGATTAGGCACTTTTTCCATAAACTGCTCGTGCATATCCGGTTTCACATCTGTCAGATACTTGAACTTCGGATTTTCAATCATAAAGTCCAGTAAATCCTGCTCGTTTACAATTTCTTTACGCGCTGTATTGATTAGCACTGCATTGGGTTTCATCTGACTAAGCAAAATTTTCCCTACCAAACCACGAGTTTTATCCGTTAAAGGAACATGAATAGAAACAATATCCGAGTGTTTATAAAGCGTTTTTACTGAAATTGTCGGGTCGATACCGTCATTGTTAATTACTTCAGAACGACTGTATGTGTCATAAGCCAACAGACTCATTCCAAACCCTTTAGCGATGCGAGCTACATTTTTACCGATATTTCCGTAGGCATGGATTCCAAGTTTTTTGCCTTTTAACTCAGTACCCGAGCCACCGTTAAAGAAACTACGAACGCCATAAATCAGCATGCCAAATACAAGTTCAGCAACGGCATTCGCATTTTGTCCGGGCGTGTTCATCACGCAAACTCCGGCTCTGGTAGCGGCTTCCAAATCTATATTGTCGTATCCTGCTCCGGCACGAACAACGATTTTCAGATTTTTTCCGGCTTGAATTACCTCTTCGTCAACGATGTCGCTACGCACAATCATAGCATCTACATCAGCTACGGCATCAAGCAGTTGTTGCTTTTCAGTATAATTCTCCAAAAGCACTACTTCATAATCCACACCATCTAATTCTTGTTTTATTCCTTCAATCGCTACCTTCGCGAACGGTTTTTCGGTTGCTATAAGTACTTTCATTTTTTATTTATTGAGATTTTTGGACAAATGAATTAATAGATTTTTGCAAACTTAATTATGCGTTATTTTTTTCAAATTCTTGCATACAAGCCACCAAAGCTTCTACGCTTTCAAGCGGACAAGCATTGTAGATAGATGCACGGAAACCACCCACAGAGCGGTGTCCTTTGATACCTACCATGCCTTTTGATTTGGCAAATTCCATAAATTCTGCCTCTTTATCTTTGTATTCATCTGCCATTACAAAGCAAACGTTCATGATGGAACGGTCTTCTTTCACGGCTGTTCCACAGAACATTTTATTACGGTCAATTTCTCCGTAAAGCAGTTCGGCTTTTTGTCTGTTCAGCTTATTCATTGCCTCTACTCCACCCTGCTCTTTTACCCATTTTAGCGTTTCATGCATCACGAAAATAGGGAACACAGGTGGTGTATTAAACATAGAACTGTCTTTTAGGCTTGCACCGATATGTGTACGGTAATCTACCATTGTTTGCAACTGACGATCCACTTTTCCGAGAATATCTTTACGAATAATCACAAATGCCACTCCGGCAGGACCCACGTTTTTCTGTGCTCCACCGTAAATCATCGCATATTTGCTTACGTCAACCGGACGAGACATAATATCCGACGACATATCAGCTACCAAGGGCACCGGACTGTCAATATCTTCATGGATTTCTGTTCCGTAAATAGTATTGTTTGTTGTAATATGGAAATAATCCGCATCCGTTGGAATAGTATAGCCTTTCGGTATATAGGTGTAGTTTTTATCTTCGGAAGATGCTACAATTTCTACATCACCGTAGAATTTAGCTTCTTTAATAGCTTTTTTCGCCCAAACTCCGGTTTGCAGATAAGCTGCTTTTTTATTTAGCAAGTTAGCTGCCAAATGGAAAAATTGCGTGGAAGCACCACCACCCAAGAAAAGTACGGCATAATCTTCCGGAATGTTCAGAAGTTCTCTCCACAATTGGTCGGTTTCTTGCATTACACGCTCCCAACCCGGTGTGCGGTGAGATATTTCAAGAATTCCAATACCTGTTCCGTCAAAGTTACGAATTGCATCAATGGCTGATTCTACCGCCTGTCTGGGAAGCACACAAGGTCCCGCATTAAAATTATGTTTCTTCATCTTTCTAAATTTTATATGAATTGATTTTAAGACAATGTCGCAAAATTACTGCTTTTTTTCAGTAATAGGCAATAAAACCTAATAATTTTTTGCGAATGTCCGAAGTTCTTGCTATAACATAGTTTTTGAAGTTAGGGTTCTAGTCAAAAAGTTGTGGGGAGAATGAAAAAGTAGAATACATTTACATCAAAAAATATCCTAAACTAACGTCGGTTCGAAATAAAAAACCAACAACAGTTGGACATAAACAGCTGACTATCAACAAGATAATAAGGTCTTGTTTTGCATTTTATTCTATTTCTACTAAGCCTGCCTGACGCAGGCAGGCTTAGTAGAGTTAAGACAAATATCTGACTCCAACCTTATTGACCTTATTTTCAAGTATATAATATTTTGTTTATATCGAACTCACGTTAAACTAATTTTATTTTATATGGGTATCCGCAAAGTTTCCTATAATAATAAATTGCCACGACTTTTAAGTCGTGGATTCAATAAACATCAAGAAAATGGCTTTAGCCAAAATTTACATAAGTTTGGGCTAAAGCCCGGTATTTTACTTTTAAGCTACCCACGACTTAAAAGTCGTGGCAACTGAAAAAGTATTAGGAATAATTGCGGATAATCATTTTATTTTATATTCAGAGGGTGGATATTAGATAAAGAATACACTAACCATCTCTTTTTGTCTTCTCCCCACAACTTTTCAGATTGAACCGAAATTAGCTTTTCTTAAATAGCAAACTGCCGTCCACGAAAACTCGGAACGGCAGTAACTTGTCTTACGATTATTTTATTACAACAGTTAGTTAAGCACACAAACAACCTACTGATAATCAACAAAATAGGTTTGATTTTGTGTTTCTAAGTTATTCAGTGATTGTCTCCTCCGCAGGCAGTTGTACCTCTTCCGGCACCACGTCCGATACTACTTCGCCACCTATTGCAGCAGCCTTCTCCTTAGCTTTCTCTAAGTCTTCGGGTGACCAGCCTTTCTCTTTTGCTGCACGGTTTTCGCAAGTCTTACAAAGCGACTCCAAAGTAGGTTTAATACGAGAATTATTTGCATAGGCATCCGAAACAGAGCCTCCTTCAAAAATCTCAGTTGTTCTATCGCCCTTCAGATGTTGGCAGTCTTGATATAGGTGATATTTAGAACCTGACTTTGTCCAATAAACATAGTCGCTACCCATAAGCTCTTTTACATAATTAGAATCCTGAGTGTATTGCTCTACCGAAGGTGGATTAAAGTCTGTTCCAACCAAGCCTGCTGCCACCAAAGCAGCTATAGCGATACCACCAAGAATTCCTTTCTGCTTGCCGTCTAAATTTTTGTTAGTAAAGATTACTATAACAAGTGGCAAAAACGCTATTATAGCGGTAAATAGTCCAAGTTGCGACTGTAGAAAGAACAAAAACTTGTTTTTCTCCGAAGGTGGATCTAAGCGATTTGACTTTTTCCAAAGTATAGAACCAACTATTGCCAAAGCTAAATCAACCACTATAAGTACTATTACAAACCACATCTTTATTGGCACAACTTGGATAATATGCCTAATAGCAATGAGTTGAGCCACTACTGCCAAAACCCACAATATAGCAGCAATAACGCGATTTCGAGTAGCTTTAGATTTATTCTCTTCCGTAGGCTTCCAAGTAGCCTGACTAGCAGTCTTACCACTGCCCTCTACACGAGTAATTTTTTTGTTTGTAGCCATTTTATTATCTGTTTTTAGGTTAAAAATTAAAAATTCAAAAGACAAAGATAGTCATTTTTTTATCTAAACAGCTCATTTTTAAAAAACAGTTCAAAAAAATAATTCTTTACACGACTTTTTTCGATTATTTCGAATAATATCGTAATTGACATAAAATGAGATTTTTTTGTGTTTTTGTCTTGCATGTGTCGGGTGAGTGTTGTTTTTTACTTAACACCCTAAAAGTAATCATTTTACCTGACATGTGCAATTTTTTATATGAAATATTTAGGTACGCATTGGAGTTATGAAGACACATCTTATTCAACGTCCGTTACACATGGAAATTTCTGCCAACAGAAAGATTAGAAATGACATTATTGTGGTATTCAAGGGAAAATACTCAAACTACTGCTTTTTTATCCATTTTAAAATCTCTTTCAATGCTTTTGGTGAAAATGTTTGCTCAATTTCGCCATATTCAGCCGGAAGTCCGGTTTTGCTTTCTTGAAAAAGATGATTTAAGCCTTCCAACTCGATTGCTGTCAGTTTTTTATTTCCACTTTCAGCAAAGGCTTTTCGGATAGCAAAAAGGTTTTCGTGAGCGGGAACTTGCAGATCATTGGAACCATTCAATACCAGCGTAGGACATTTGACTTTTTTCAGTACAGGATAAGGGTCGTGCTTGATAAAGTAAAGTATCCAAGGCGACATCAAGCGATTAACCGTTTCTTTAACCATTTGCTCCATTTGCTCGGCAGTCAATTGCGCTTTTAGCATCGGATTACTATCCAGACTTTTTTTCAGTATTTCAGTCAAATCTGTACGTAAACTCACCGTATCGGTCGCATTAATAATTTGCTTAAAAAGCGGTTTGTTTAGTTTTTCGTTTTCCAAGACCGCAGATTCAGGAGCTCCGGAAGCTTTGGCAATAGCTCGCTGCTGCATCAAAAGTAATTCATCGCCTCGCACACCCGTTCCGGCAAGCAGCACGATAAAGGAAACTTTTTTATTTCTCGCAGCAACTATCGGGGCAATAATTCCGCCTTCGCTGTGTCCCATCAGACCGATTTTCTTTTTATTTACCTCTTTTCTGGTAAGCAGATACTCCACAGCACTTTCGGCATCGTTGGATAAATCGAACGTGGTAGCTTTGTTGAAATCTCCGGTCGATTCCGCCGTTCCGCGGTCATCGTAGCGAAGTACGCCAATTCCGTTACGGGTCAAATAGTCGGCAATCACCAGAAAAGGTTTATGCCCAAACAACTCTTCATCACGGTTTTGCGGTCCGCTTCCTGAAATCAGCACAACCACGGGATATTTCCCCTTTTTACTTGGCAAAGTCAAAATTCCGGCAAGAGTGTTTCCGTCTTTTTTGTTTTCAAACTTTACCTCTTCCGTGTAATAAGGGAATGGCGGTTTGGGTTCTTGCGGACGCTTCAGTTCCTGCTTTTCTACCTCTTCCCGACTAAAATCAAGCGAAAATTTCATCCCCATTTGAGTGAAAGCACCAATAATGCTATCGTTTCTAAACACACCTTCATAACTCGCTCCAATAGAATTAATTTTGATTTTCAGCACATTGTCCGCGAAAGTTGTTTCATCGCACGGAATACCCGTAGCGCCTTGGTCGGGACTATCCATAGTAGATTTGTAGCCTTCGCCTGATTTTTCGATATTAAAAACAAGTCTGAGCTGCGTGCTTTGAATTTTCAGCGCACCGTTCCATTTTCCGATAATATCCTGAGAGTAAGCGGAAAACGTGATAAACAAAATTGCAAATAGTGATAGTAAACCTTTCATGACAAATATCGAATTAAGATAATAATTAATATAGAGATAACTTCAGCTACAAGAACTCCTCCGATAAAACCAATCGTCAGTTTAGCACCTTTTGCACCCGCAGAAACCTTTAATCCATTGTACATCAAAGCAATAACCCAAACCACAATCGGCACGGCAATTATTCCAAACATCAAAACAGATGGATAATCGAGTATAATCATCGGATTTTTAAGCATTTGCTCAGTACTCGGGAAAGTTGCAAGCGGCGACAATACTGCCAATATAAGATACGGTGCTCGTGCTAATGTCATAGTTCCCAAAATATCCACAAAGCGGAAATTCTTGGAAATAATCAAAGCCACTACCCACATGCTAAGCACGATAGAAAGCAAGCTTATTCCTGTTACTACAAGCGATTCAGCGATAGTGATATTATCTCCAAAATGCGCATCAATCGCTCCGTCAAAAGCCAGATTGCCGAAACTTGCTACTACTGCCGAAATAAGCACGATGATTATTCCGATGCCGAAAGCTTGCCATCCGGCAACGCGTGTAAAGGGATTCCAAAGTAAACTCCAATTGTTATTTTTCTTCATAATTTTGAATTTTTTGAATGATTTCGTTTAACATATTTCGCACAGTCGGGTAGCTCAGTTTGAGTTCCGCCGACATATCTTTTAGACTTCCGCTATTTTTTACAAAGCGGAGAATAAAGCGCAGCTCCTCTTCCGAAAGTCGAAGCAAAACCGGAAGTTCATATAGTCCGGTAACTTCTGTTTGGCAGTTTTCACATTTTAATGCCATTACTTTAAGCTGTGATTGACAGCTCGGACAAGTTGTTGGTAACATAGTTTTATTTTTCTTATCAATAATGACACAAAAATAATATAAATTTTAATAAAATCAAGACACACTTTAACTTTATTTGTATTTTAATTAATTTTACTTATTAGTAGACAAATTTAACTCAATTATTTTTCTTACAAAGAATTTTGCAAAATGGAATAAAATATCAAACAATATTTTATACATTTGTATTGCTTATAGTATCATAATTAGCAATGAAAACCAAAATATTCATACAAAGTTTTTTAAATTTTAAAACGTATGGAAAATGCCTTCGACCTTCATCAGCAAGAGTCAAAATTTATTTTTAAGGGCTGTTTTTTATCTGTGTTTTTCATTTTTATTTCCCTCTTTGCATTTCCGCAAGGAGAAAAATCTTTTATTGTACATACCGATTACTACACACGTTTTCAAAACATCTCCACCCGCGATGGATTAAGTAATAATACTGTGCTTGGCATGGTGCAAGACTACAACGGAATGATGTGGTTTGCAACTATGAACGGCTTAAACCGTTTCGACGGATATAATTTTACAGTTTACAAGCATCAAACCGACAATCCTAATTCCCTTTCGGATAATTTTGTTACCTGCATTGAATTGGACAAATACGGTAATCTCTGGATTGGAACGGCAAACGGACTAAACTGCTACAACCGCGAGACTAATTCATTTACTCGTTTTTTTCAAAGCGATAAAGGGCAGAGTATAAGCAATAATTACATCAGAGCTTTGCTTGCCGATAAAGACGGCTATCTTTGGATTGAAACGCGTGCAGCTTCATGTGACCGCATGGACATTCAGAAAAAGACGTTTACACGCATTCCACATAAAAACGGTGAATTTGAAGGCAATTATTACTACCACCAAATTTTCAAAGATTCAAAAAACAATATTTGGATTGGCGGACGCTGTTTTTTACCTTTAATGATAAAAAATAGCAATCCTAATAAAATAGTTGAGAATATCCCCATTCGTGGAACTCAATTTCTCGATTTAAATTCTTACGTGGAAACTACCGAAGGCAAAATCATTGGTTTTGGACTTGAGAAAAAAATGTTTGTGTTTGACAAAGCAAAAAATGAATTTAACAAGATAGAAGGAATTACCCTTTCAGGAAATCCTTGCCGTGCAGTGATTGATAAAAAAGATAAGATTTGGGTCGGCGGCTACAATGGTTTGCAAGTTATTGATTTGAAGCGAAAAACTGCAACATCTTTTTTCAATCAACCGATGAACGACTTTTCCATTCCATCCAATACCATTTACTTTGTTTATAAAGATAAGGACGAAAACATTTGGTTGGGGACCAATCAAGGCGTTGGGTTTTATTCTGAAAAATGGAATTATTTTCGCCATTACCGTCAACTTTTCGGAAACGAAAAAAGCCTGTCATCCAATCACATATCGGCATTAATGCAGGACAAAGACGGATTGCTTTGGGTAGGAACGGAAGAGAACGGCGTAGATACTGTTTCGTTTAGAAACGAAGTTTTTGGGAATATCAAATACAATATTCTAAATCAGAAAATAGATGAAAAAACCTTTCTGCGTGAACGGGAAATTTTTAAAGATTATTTTTTACGCGAATTGATAAAATGTTCCGATAAAAGTCGCACATCCGAAAGTATTTTCAAAAATTTTCGTTCGTTCAAATCTGCTCCGTTAACATTTTCTACTGCCAACGAAAATATAGTTACCACAGTTTATCAGGACAGCAGGGGGAAGATTTACATAGGCACTTATTCGGGTACGGGCTTTAATGTTTACGATAAAAACACAAAACAACTAAAACGTTATTCGTTACAAGGCTTTAAAGAACCCGATTGGGTAAGTCCATACATAGAAAGTCCAGTGGGCGGCAATTGGTATAAACAATTTTTGGAAGACGACAGAAACAGACTTTGGGCAGTAACTTGGGAATCATTGGGGCTTAATCTTTTTGACAGAGATAAAGAACATTTTGACGGCAAACACTTTTTTCCAACCCGAAAATTGATTTTTCCGACTCTAAAAATGCATTTGGATGAAAAACATAAGCGAATGTGGATGAAAATGGGACATTATTTGGGATATTATGATTTTAATGAAAAACAATTTCACCGTTTCGTCCCTAAACTTGCTCCCAATAGTCCGAATTATGATATACACCAACGATATTATCCTTACCTGAAATGCGATTTAGTTGATTTGCCGTTTGATTTTATAATGCTGGATTTTGCATTTGACAAAAATGGTAATGTATGGTTATTATCGCCGAGAAACTTGGTGAAAATGCAAATTTCCAATTTAACAACGGAAGTGTTTTCTTTTCCGGTTACGAATACGACAATAATAAGCAACTACCATAATTTGATGATTTTCAACGATGATTACAGTACGTTGTGGTTTTCAAATGAGAATGAGTTTTATAAAATGAGTTTGCGTCTTAAAAAATTTGAACGCTTAAACTCTATCGGGATAGAAAAAATAACCCATTTACATAAAATAGGAAACAATATTTGGATTGCTGCAAAAAATGGTATTTGGATTTTTAATACTCAAAACAATAGTTTCAAACCAATTGAGAAGGGACATTTTAGAGATAATCAGGCAGTAACGGATGTAACCTATATTTTAACTGACAGAAAAGGAAATATTTGGATTGGATGTCAACAAGGTTTGATAAAAATGGAAAAGGGCAAAGAAACAGAACGTTATCTCTTTGACAATAAACAACTTCCGGGCTCACTTATTTCATATTTGTATTTTGACCACAGAAACCAACTATGGATTGGGACGAACAACGGCTTAGCAATGCTTAATCCGGAAAACAATAAATCAACAATCTTTTTAGCAAATCCACACAATAAATACGCACTGATTGACAACTACATACGTTCCATTTCAGAAGATTTTGAACACAATATTCGTCTTTCTACCGAAAAGGGATTTTGCAAGTACGAGCCTAAAACAGGGCGTTTTATTGATTTAAGTGAACCGGATGACGATTGTATTTCATCCCGTTTGGGAAGTTGCCTGATGCAAGACAAAAACGGAAATCTTTGGTATGGAACAACGGATAAAGGTTTGAACAGAATCGATGCCGTTACCGAAAAAACCACACATTATATACATCATGCGTGGGACAGCACGGGTATTTCTTCAAACAATGTCACTTGTCTGCATCAGGATAAAAAAGGACGAATCTGGGTTGGTACAGACAAAGGTTTGAATCTTTACGATGAAGCGAATCATCAATTCACACACTTTACATCGGAAAACGGTTTACCGGATAATAACCTGATGTCTATTCAGGAAGATAACAAAGGAAATCTTTGGTTAAGCACCACTAAGGGACTTTGTTGTTTTAATCCAGACTCAAGCACGTACCGAACTTTCTATCGTGCACACGGATTGTGCGATGATGAATTTTCTTTCGCATCGTGTAAAATGCAAGATGGAAATCTTACTTTCGGCAGCTACAACGGCTTTGTAATATTTAACCCCGATAGCCTTTCAAAAAATTGGGAAGCGTTTCCGGCTGTTTTGTATGATTTTTTTGTTAATGACTCCCTGCGATTTCCAACCGTTAACAACAAGCAAAAAATAACATTAAAATATTCGGAAAACTCGTTTACTGTTAATTTTACATCTCCCGATTTTGCTTATGCTAAAACATTAAAATACAGGTTCTGTTTGCAAGGTTTTGACCAAAATTGGCAGTACGTAAATGCAAAAACACGAGGCGCAAAATACACTAATCTTCGCTGGGGACGCTACACGCTTTTAGTAGAAGTTTCCAATCCGTTTGGTGAATTTAACAACAAGCCAACCGAGATATTCATTCTTATCAAAACACCTTGGTTTGTGTCGTGGTGGTTTATTTTATTATGTGTAGGAATGTTAACTTTAGCGATTTATTGGTACATCTGGTATCGCGAAAAAAAATTGAAGGCAGAAAATTTACGTTTGGAAAACACAGTGAAAGAACGCACGGCTGAATTACAAGAAACAAACGAGAAACTAAGTATTTCGGAAGAAAATTTGCAAAAAGAGTTGGATACAAAGGATAAGTTTTTCTCTATTATTTCACACGACTTACGAAATCCTTCTCGTTCAATGAGTCAAATGGCTGATTTACTGTATCAACGTTATGAAACATTGGACAAAGCACAAGCCGAAGAATTTTTAAGACTACTTGCCGATACTGCAAAAAACAACAGTCAACTGATTGAAAAGTTGCTTTACTGGGCTGTAACGCAACAGCAAGATTTTTCGGCAAAGTCTGAAGCGTTTGATATTTATGATATTATTGAAAGTGTGAAAGAACAATTGAAATCGGAAGCCGAACTTAAAAAAGTGACAATAAAAGCAACCGATTGTAAATCCATTCAAGTTTTTGCAGATAAAAATATGACTGAAATGGTTTTGCGAAATTTAGTCAGCAATGCAATAAAATATTCGTTTGAAAACGGAGAAATAATCATTGCTACTGATGAAAAGAGTAATGAGGTAGCCATAAATGTAACCGATTTCGGAATAGGTATGGAGCAACATGAAGTAGAAAAACTTTTCAAGTTAGAAAACAAACTCAAAAAACAAGGCACAAACGGTGAACAAGGTACAGGATTGGGTTTGATACTTTGTGCAGAATTTGTAAAGAAAAATAATGGTAAAATTTTTGCTGAAAGTGTAAAAAACACAAAAACAATGATTACTTTTACAATTCAAAAATCCCCTTTAATGAGGTAAGACACGTATGAATAATCCACTTAAAATATTCTTAATAGACGACTCCGAAATACATTTAGCGGGATTAAAATTTCTTTTGTCCGAAAATAAAAATGTAACGGTAAACGGTTGTGCTAAATCTGCTAAGGAAGCACTTGAAAGCAAAGATTTGACACAAGCTGATGTTCTGTTATTGGATATTTCACTTGAAAGCGAAAGCGACGGTATTGATTTGATTGAACCTATTTTCGCACTTAATCCAAATATAAAAATCATTGCACTTTCCCAATATAAAAATATAAACTTTATTATTAGAGCTATTCAAAAAGGCGTTTCAGCCTATATCGCCAAAGATACTTCCATAGAGCAACTGAATGTTGTGATTGAATTGGTTAAAAAAGGAAACGGTTTTTTTCTGGGTGAAACCATTCCTAAAAACATATTGCTGAATTGTTTTTCCGATACAAATCCTGTCCTTCATCCCCCAAAACCATGGAATTTAAGCGAGCGTGAAATTGAAATTATAAATTTGCTTGCCAATGGATTTATTACCAAAGAAATTGCCGAGAAACTGCACATTGCCATTCCTACCGTAGAAAGCCACAAAGAAAACATCAAGCAGAAACTCAATTGCAAAACCATTATCGGCGTTGTTGTTTTTGCTTTAAAAAACGGGTTAATTTCCTAAATCAAAACCCGAAACCCGAAACTTCCTATCCCAATATTTCACCACCCGAAATCCCAATATTTCAGGATTGATTTTTATTAATTTAATTCTCAAATTTGAGGCAACTAAAATTGTAATACTTCAAGAGTTTTACAACTAGTTTTCTCAGACTCGATGTCTTTAAAAAAACACAACTTGTTGGTTAAATAAGCGTAAGCGGCATCTTTTTTTTGACAAAGGTTAATCGGGACCGAGAAACGAATTAGATGTTTGCTTACGCTTTTTAATAAATTAAAATCAATCATTCTATTCGATAATTATACAATTACTTAATAACGGTGCGGCGTCAGCACTTAAAACTCTGACAAAAACGATATGAAAAAACTAATTTTACCACTTTTATTATTCTGTGCCACCATACTTCCGGCACAAAACACTATTCCTAACTTGGGATTTGAAGAATGGGACTCGAATGGACCTAAATATTGGTTTTCAACCAATGTCCTTGCATCTGGTACTGTTACAAAAGTTACAGGTGATGTGAAAGAAGGAGCCGCTGCCGTTAAACTTGAATCCAAAGCCATTGATTTAAGTTCGATGGGAGCAGGAACTTTTATTACCGCTATTATCTCTACAATGGAATTGAAAAACGAACAACCCGTTTACGGTTTTCCATTTACCGAACGTCCGGTTGCTATTAAATTTTGGTATAAATACATACCCACCGCAGACGATATGGGTAATTTCACTTTCCACCTGAATAAATGGAACAAAATATACAATGAATCCGAAACGGTGGCAAGAGTTGATTTTGAATTTACCCAGTCTGTAGCAGAATGGAAACAGGTAGAAATTCCCATAACATATCAAAATGAACAAACTCCTGATACGTGTATTATAGATATTACTTCCAGCCGTTCGGGTATAAGTTACGGTAGTGAAGGTAAAGGTGCCACACAGCCCGGCTCTGTATTGTATATTGACGGAATAGAATTGATCGGTCCGCCTCCACCCACACCTACACAGCCGGTAGCCAACGGCGGATTTGAGAACTGGACAACTACTACACGCAGTTATCCGGCTCATTATCCGTTTAACTCATATAGCGACCCCTATTTCCTTAATTCGGGTGGTTCTCCAGTAAGCAAAACAATCGGTTACAACAGCCCGACAGCTGTACTACTAAAAACCGATCTTATTGGCGGTTTAGGTTTTATAGGAAGCCCTAATATCTTTGGCAACAATCCCGACGCAGTATTACATGGTGGAATCCCATATAACCAAAAACCGACAGGAATTACCGGCTATTACAAATACAATAAAGCCGGGAAGGATAAAGGATTTATTCTTGTGGCTTTTTCTAAAAACGGATCCAATATCGGTACCGATACCATTTTATTATCGGGCATACACACCGATTACACGCCTTTTAATTTTACTTTCACCCCGGCACTTACGCAAACACCCGATTCAGTAATCATACTTGCATGTTCTTCGAATTTATTTAATGAAGAATTGACTGAAGAAGATATAATCGGGAGCGAATTGGTACTGGATAAAATTTCGTTTACCGGCGTAACATCTCAGCCTGAACTTTTAAACGGCGATTTTGAGGAATGGGAAAACATTTCATTTGAAAAGGCGGACAATTGGGAACATGATATTTGGGGAGGGAAAAAAACGACCGATGCTTATCAAGGACAGTATGCTATGGAAGTGAAAAATTTTATTCTCTATGACGATGAGTATATGGAAGAAGGTAGAATTTCCCAAATTATTCCGTTTACCAACCAGCAAGATGTGTTTGAATTTTACTATAAATATACTCCTGAAGGAAATGACGCAGCTGATATTATTTTGGATTTTCAAGACAGCGGGCATAATTCTTTGTATATGAATGTCGGGCACAAGTTGTTTGCAACGGAGGGAACAGATTATGTGAAAGACCAAGTAGAAGTAAACCTTCCATTTACACCCGCCTACGTTGAAATTAGGTTTGAATCAGGTGGGAACTTGGGCTCTACGCTAAAAATAGATGCTGTTCGTTTTCTCTCTGAAACAACCGGAATTAAGGAGACTACGGTAAAAGAAATTTCCATCTACCCCAATCCTACCAATAATGGATTTTATCTACCTAAAGACTTGGTTGTAGATAAAGTTACAATTATTGATTTACGGGGAGCAGAGGTATTGAATATGTCGGATAGAAGTAATTACGTAGATGTGAGTTCTTTGCCAAAAGGTATCTACATTGTTCTACTAAATACCAAAGAGGGTATTTACAAGAAAAAGCTGATTAAAAAATAAGAAAAAGAAGCTGTCTCAAAATTAAGGTCAACTTTGATTTTATTTTGAGACAGCTATTACAACAATTTCCACAATCGTCAGCGGGGCTATATCCGTTTACCAACAGAAGTCGATACTCTTGAGTTAGTCGATTTATCCGAAGTGCGACTAATATAAATACCCGACAAACAACAAATTAGCAATTCGACTAACAAATTAAAAATTAATCCTTATGAAAAAAATTACAATTTTCTTTATCACCTTAATAGTTTTGGCGATAAGCACAAATGCCTCGGCACAAGCCGTAGGTGACAAATTTCAGGTAGATAAACTTTACTATGAAATCACCAACCTTTCAGCTCCGGAAGTAAAGGTAGCGCCACCGGAGACTTATAGTTGGGGTGATATAACGAAACCTACGGGAAACTTAACTATACCCGCATCTATAACTTATAACGACAAAGAATATGCGGTTACTGCCATTGGAGATTATGCTCTACGAAGTTGTGACGGATTGACATCCATTACTGTACCTAACTCTGTTACAACAATTGGGAATAGGGTTTTTCAAAAATGTAACGGACTAACTTCTATTGCCATCCCCGGTTCTGTAACAACAATAGGAAACGAAATTTTCTTTGATTGCAGTGCGCTTGCAACCATCACTGTTGATACAAGCAACAAGGATTACAGTAGCCAAAACGGAATACTCTTTAATTACGATAAAACTACGATAACAGCTTATCCGGCGGGTAAGACAGGTACGTCATATACTATTCCATCCTCTGTTACTTCCATTGCACAAGGTGCTTTCGCTTTTTGCGCCAACTTAACTTCCGTAACTATACCCAATTCTGTTACAACTATGGGAATTAGAGCTTTTTACTGGTGCGGTAAGTTAACATCCATCACTATTCCTAATTCCGTTACTTCAATTGGAGACTATGCTTTATCCGGTTGCAGTTCGCTTACAGCTATCCATGTAAATACCGACAATACGGCATTCAGTTCCGAAGACGGCGTACTCTTTAATTACGATAAAACTAAGATAATAGCCTATCCTCCATACAAAATAGAAGATGGAATGATTGTACCTTCATATGACATTCCCTACTCTGTTACTTCAATTGGAAATGGTGCTTTCATTTCTTGTGAATATTTGACAAGCATTGCTATCCCTAGTTCCATTGCAACAATAGGCGATAATGCTTTTTGGGCATGTACCGAATTAAGCTCCATTACCATACCTCATTCCGTTACTACAATTGGAAGTTGGGCTTTTGGATATTGTACCGGATTAAGATCTATTAACTGCTACGTGGCTGACCCTGCTTCCATTACCACATTTGGGAAAGACATATTCTTAGAGATACCCAAAAACTATTGTACACTCTCTGTCCCTATAGGTAGCAAAGATAAATATGCTGCCGCTGAGCAATGGAAAGATTTTATGCCTAATATTCAGGAGTTTGCAGCATCAAAGGTGGGCGATGAGTTTGAATTAAATGGTCTTACTTATAAAATCACCAACACGTTATCGCCGGAAGTAACTTTGATAGGACCAACAAGTTCTAAACTTAAAGGTGACTTAATTATACCCAATTCTGTAACTTATTATTATGATGACAAAGAATATACAGTAACTGCAATTGAACATCATGCTTTTTACTGTTATGAAGGATTTACGTCTATCGCGATTCCGAGTTCCGTTAAAAAAATTGGAGACTTCGCTTTCTCCGGCATTCTACATACAGCTTTCAATGTAGATAAAGACAATACGGCATACAGCAGCCAAGACGGAATTCTATTCAATTACAACAAAACGACTATAGTTGCCTATCCTGCAGGTAAAGAAGGCAAGTCATATTCCGTTCCTGCTTCTGTTACTTCCATTGAAAATGGCGCTTTCGCTTATTGCTACAGATTAACATCCATCACTATTCCCAAGTCTGTAACAACAATTGGAGAGGCTGTTTTCTATTATTGTAAATCGCTTACAGCTATTAATGTAGATACGGACAACAAGCAATACAGTGACCAAGACGGCGTACTGTTTAATTATGATAAAACTAGGATAGTTAACTATCCTGCAGGTAAAGCAGATGAGTCATATACCATTCCTTCTTTTGTTACTTCAATTGGACATGGTGCTTTCGCTAGTTGCAGCGGATTAACTTCCATTACTATCCCTAAATCTATTACTTCAATTGAAAGTTGGGCTTTTGAAGAATGTAACAAACTGAGCGTTGTCAACTGCCATATAGCAGACCCTGCTTCCATTACTACTTTCGGAGAAGGTGTGTTCGTTGATGTGTCTGTATGGAATTGTACTCTCTACGTTCCCATAGGCAGTAAAGAAAAATATCTCATCGCCGATCAGTGGGAAGATTTTGGAAATATAGTAGAAAAAGACTTCGGTACGGAGCTAAAATCCCTTGCAAAACAAGGTATTCGCGTTTGGAGTGGAAAAGGAATGCTATATATTAATGCTGACTTCAACCTGAGTCAGTCGGCTGTTATAAATGTGTATAGTATGTCAGGTGCATTGGTACGTAGCGTAGAGACGAAGCATGCCTCGTCTCTACAAATTCCGGTTAATGCAGGCACATATATTGTTCGTATCGGTGATGCTACCGAAAAAACAATCGTACAATAGGACAGTATCGGATTCGTGAATTGAAAATCGACAAAGTAGAAACGCCATATTATAACGTCTCTACAAAAAGAAAGAGGATGTCTCTATTTCGAGATATCCTCTTTTTTGGTTTTTCAAACGGTTAGGAAACCGATTGTCCCTTAAAAATCTAAGGTTTTCCGTCATCCATTGACCGAAATCATAGGCAAAGGGAATTATTAACGATTTACTTTACCAATACTTTTTGCGCCTTACCGTTACCTACCTTTACAAAATAAATTCCTTGTCGTCTTACGTGTATCACATGGTTGTTTGAGGCTATAGATGCCTCTTTTATAAGCAACTGACCTGTTAAATCATAGATATTTACATTTTTGCCTTCGGCATTGCCAATAATAATGCTCTTATCCGCAGTGTAAATCTGAACTTTTGCAGTTTGATTTTGATTAATACCGTCAGCCACGTCAAAGAATGCCGTGAACGTGGCATCACTTGTTACTACGATGCTACGCGGGTTATCCGTATTCCCGTCTTGCCATTTAATGAATTGGTAGCCCTCTTTCGGCACGGCGGTTAGTGTGGCGGTAGCATTTTCAAGATAGACGCCTCCGCCGGTTACAGTACCTTGGGTAGAATCGTTGCTTAAGGCTCTTATCGTATATTCCTGCTCGGGATTTGCTTCAAAATAAGCCACTAAGAAAATGTCACCTTTTACGGAAAAGGTACATGGGTTTTGTGAGATACCGCCTGTCCAATATAGGAATCTGAAACCGGCCTCCGGTGTGGCAGTAACTGTTACTACATTTGATTCGCAGAGGTCGTGGCTTTTGTAAGAGACCTTTCCCATTTCCACATCATTCGATACCACGCTCACATTGTAAGTGTCGGACTCGATAAATTTTTCTTGTTTAGGCATCGCAGCCTGATAAGCGGCGGTTTTGTTGCATGGAATAAACATATAGGGACTGTACTCGGGGTCGTAGATAAATGCTCTTTCACCTACTGTCGGGGGAGTGGCAGACTTGAATGTAGCGTGCTGCAGATTGCCGCAAGCGTTGAAAGCAGCTCTTCCTATCTCTTTCAGGTTAGGACCAAAGATTACGCCGGGCATACTATGGCAAGCCTCGAAAGCTTGATCCCCGATAGTAACTATCGAATATAGCTGCGGTATTTCCCTCAATCTGTAACAATGAGCGAAAGCCTCTTCCCCGATGCTTGCCAGCTTGTTATTCGCACTTAAGTTGATGCGAGTTATGTCATGACAAGCGTAAAAAGCATCATCCCCGATGCTTGTTACCGCATCCGGAATGTTGATTTCCCCGATAATATCGCAGCCAAGGAAAGCATCATCGCCGATAGCGGTTACTGTTTCAGGGATAACGGTACGGCAGCATCCTTTGTAAAGCGTATTGGTGGCTGTCTCTATCATTGCATTACAATCTTTCCTGCTGTCGTAATTGGGGTTGTTTTTATTGACGATAATGGAAGTTAGATTGCCGCGAGGAAATGAAATAAAAGCATTTTCACCGACCTCCGTGAGCGATGCACCGATATAGAGGCTGTTAATACCGGAACAGAACCAGAATGCCTCTAATCCGATTGTGGTTACGGCATCGGGTATCCATAGCTCTCCCGTAAGTCCGTCACACCCGTAAAATGCTTGGAACCCGATGGATTCCAGTTCCGAGGCATGCTTCAGGTCGATGCCTTGCAGTTTTTCGCAGTTATGAAATGCCCTATATCCTATGTTTTTCAAGGTAGCCGGGAATATTAATTTGCTTTCGATATTCCAACAGTTGTAAAAGGCACCGTCGCCAATGGCTACCAACTCACCGGGCAAGGTCAGCTTGGTAATACCGAAACACTCTCTGAAAGCTTCCCAGCCGATGCCTTTCAGTCCGTCCGGAAGGTCTATGCCGGTAATCTTTCTACAGCCGGAGAAGTTTTTCCAGCCTATATATTCCAGCGGCTTGGGAAACTTGATATGTCCCTCTATTTTTGTACATTCGTGGAAAGCATAATTGCCGAGAATTCTAAGGGAGTCGCCCAACGCTATGCTTGTCAGTTCCTCACATCCGCGAAAGGCACTTTCGCCAATAGAATCAACGGCTGTCATCGTTACTTGGGTCAGTTTCGGGCATTTGTAGAAAGCCATGTCGCCTATGATTTTTGTTTTATTCGGAATCTCTAACTTTTTAAGGTTCGGACATTGCATAAATGCGTAATTATCAATAATCTTTACTTCGGGACTAAACTGAATAGCCTCCATGCCGCAATTAGAGAAAGCGTTACTACCGATATATTCCACTGAAGTACCCAAGTCGAGGTGTTTCAGTGACCCCCAGTATTGAAAGGCTGACCACTTAATAATCTTTACCGAAGG
>DUQG01000084.1 GCA_012837935.1 Bacteroidales bacterium | reverse complement strand
TTCAGGGTATCGTTATTAGTTGAAAGTTCTGATGCTCCTAAAATGACAGGACTTCTTAATGGTATTCCCATGTAGGATGTTTCCAGGTTGTTCATTTCTGCGATTTTTTAAGGAATGAATAAAAAAAATGTTATATAAATGTTATAACAGAAGTTTATCGGAATAAGTTTAATAGTTAACAAAAATATTTTGTCGGTTTGGGCGCCCCCTGGGCACCCCATAATTCCAGATTTAATTTCTATATTTGCAAAGTAAATAAAAAAAAGAATGCACCCGACAACCCTAAGCTTATGCAGAAAGAGCTTAAAAATGGGACATACAGTTTGTATCTCGAATATTATATGGGATATGTAAAAACCGTAAATGAGAATACCGGCGAAGAAATGGTGAGAAAAAGTCGAAAAAAGGAGTCATTGAACTTGTATTTACTAAAAAATCCACGAACAACCGTTGAGCGTCAGACCAACAAAGAGACATTAGAGTTGGCAAAACAGATTCGCTACGAAAAAAACAGCAGATGAAAGATGCTGCAACCGGCTATCGACTACCAACTTTCAAAAAAGTAAACATCTTACCAAAAAATAAAGGATAAAAACAGTTCTACGCCGTTTTTATTTTTCATTGTCGGAATACTCCTCATCTGTCACAGGCTCCATCCACACTACACTTCCTTTGCTTTGTTGCGTGGAAATGGCAATATGTTCAAACTCGCTATTTTGTGAAGCCCCGTGCCAATGTATAATATCGGGGTATATCTCTACAACATCTCCGGCTTTTAACGGCCGAATTGACTTTCCTTTTTCCTGATAATATCCGTTCCCTTTTGTGCACAACAGTATCTGACCACCCGGATGTGAATGCCAATTTGTTCTCGCACCCGGTTCAAATAAAACTTTTCCTGCTGTCAGATCGAAATTTTCTTTGTCTGTAACCAGCATATTCAGCCAGGCTTTTCCCGTAAAATAATTGTTCGTAATCAGATTACCTTTGAGAAATACCTCGTTCATGGCTTCGACACCCGGATTAGCCCCTTTTTTCGATTCGTTATTGCACCCGATGAATATAAATGACGCAAGTGTTAGAATAATTATTATTTTTCTCATTATCAGAACCTAAATTTTTGATTGTTTTCTTATGAAACGGATAACACTTCATTCAGCACCTTTTGAGCAACTTTCGCTTCTTTCTTGCCCAATGTTGCCCTTATAACCTTAATGAATTGCTCCAACTGTTCCGGTGTTATTCCTACATTCAGGCAAATTTTCATGTGAGACCGGAGCATGGGTTCCGCATTACCGATGCTGCTTATGACGGAAATGGTCACCAATTCCCTTTCGGCATAGGTCAATACATCTCTTTCAAAGATGTCAGCAAACAGATGTTCCTTAAGAAACCTTTCTATTTCCGGTGCAAATGCCGAATAACCCGTTTGTGGCATATTTTGCGGAACTCCGGTGAGTTTTTTCCAGAATTTCCCTGCCTCTTTCATATTTGCTTCGCTCATCATTGACAGGCGTTGCGGTGGCACCTAAAAAGTCGGTGATACCTTTAGCCTTGCGTTCATTCACTACTTCCATGAATGTTTGCAACCCACGAATGCTTCGGGGAAAACCGCAGTAAGCATATACATGAACAATCGCTTCTTTTATTTGGTTTATGGTCAATCCTGTGTCGAGTCCTTTATCAAGAAAAGGCTTTAATGCCTGAAGATCACCTTTAGCAGTTAGAGCAGCAATTGAAATAAGGTTTTGTTGCTTATCCGTCAAAGATTCATCGGAACTCACTTCCGTTTGGGCATTTATGTGGTATGATATAAAGCCTAAAACGACGACTAACCCGATTAATTTACCAACTTTCATTCCCTGTTTCATTTCGACACAAATAGTTTGCTGTTAAATACCGCGAGATTGTAAACGGTCTCTTATTTGGGACGTTTTTTCAATCACATCTAATCTCGCTTTACGTGGATCAAACTTTCCGATAGGTTTACCATCAGGCTCAATGTCCAATATTTCTTCTTTTTGTGTATTGTAAAGAGGCCAAACAGGCAGATTTTCGCCATTTGGATTGCCAGTTTTGGCGAAATTTGTCCAATAAGTATTCATCATTCTTGCTAACTCTTTTTCTTCCGTAGAGGGTTCAGCGCCTACTCTGCGTTCATTCAGTATGTTGAATACATAACCTACCTCTGAACCGTGTCCGGCACCGTATCGTGCTCGTACTCTCATCGCGGGAGAAACATAGTCAAAATGATAGACGTAAACCGGTTCTTTTTCGGCTGCAAACGACCTCGCCACCATCCTGGCAGGTTCACCCCAGACCCAATCGGTGTTGAACGTTGTAATAACTTCTGCAAATTCTTTAGTACCATCAGGATCGAAAGCAGCTTC
>DUQG01000014.1 GCA_012837935.1 Bacteroidales bacterium | reverse complement strand
GTGAAAATCCATTTGTGGATGGCTGTTTGTACACATTTAATAGTTGCTTACATCAAGAATTTAACAAATAGTACACTGTCAATTTATGAAATAATGCAGATTCTAAATACGTCACTATTTGACAAAACACCATTAAAAGAACTGCTAAATCCTGACGAAGAGATTCAATTCAAGCAAAATCAAAATTTCAAAGAACAATTATTATTTTAGTTAAAATCATTAACAAATTAGTGCATCAGCAGTAGTACAAAATTATAAAAAAATTATTGCATTCCGATATTTTTCACAAAGAAATTACATACTGATAAAGTGCAAAAACTTGTTCCACCGAATCAAAATTTACATTTTTATCATCTATATAGCTTTCTATAATAGGTCGTTTTTGTTTAGGAAATATTTTTAAGAAAGTTCTTTTATTATAAAAATTTCTATTTCTTTTCCCTACTTGAACTTTGTAAGTTTTATGAACATCAGTTATTATACGATTATTTTCGCGTACGCCACTAATAAGTCCTTTACCCGCTAGCGAAGTATAACTATCAACGGATGCCGTTTCGGATGTTCCGCCGTAGCTAATTTTATCTGGAGCTTTTTTCTTTAATCCTACATAATAAACCAAAAACTGTGGATTCACTTGAATTAGCTCTGTAGCCTTTCCCGCCGACATAAGAAATGTTCTATCATCTATCAGCATACTTAAAACCATTTCCGGCTCAGTAAATTCTTTTTCTAAACTGTCGGTTTTTTCTTTAAACAAATACTTACCCGTTACAAGATTAAAGTTAAGTTTCACACTGAATTTTCTACCATCCTTATATACTACATATCCATCTTGAAATTCATCGAAAAGATAGGGCGATGGCGTGTCTTGTGCAAACAGAGTAAATGATAAAATAAAAGTAAATACTAAAAAAGAAAATTTTCGTTTCATACAAAATAAAATATAAATGTAAAACTAAGGGTGTTACATTGTAACACCCTTAGTAAATAGATTATAGTTCTAATTATAGTTCAACCGGTGCAAATACCACTCTTAGTTCATACATTCTTGTAGCCTGAGGTACACCCTTTGGTCTATAAGCAATGTTTTTAACTAAATAGCGATGTGGTTTTGTAAAGTCTCCCGGTTTACCCATAACAGGCGCACCATCTTGTGGTTCCAACACACAATCGTATGTTGCTGGTGCTGCGAAGAGCATATCAACTACCAGTTCTTTTTTCTTGATAGGAAGTCTTACTTGTTGTGACCTGTTATTAGCATCAGGATTAATTAACTTGAAACTACCTGTGAATTTACTACCATCAAACAAGTAGCCCTTATTTGCAGTACTATATGTAACATGATCCGGTACAACTACCGTTATTATATGCAATTCTCCTCCCGGCATGCTTGCATTTTTTACAATATCAATTGTACCACCGGCACTTTCACCCGGTTGAAGCACCGTTCCGTCACTAAGTGTTACTGGAGCTGTACCTTCATTTTTCCAAGCGTTAGTACTTCTATTTAACTCACGTGTGTCTATATAATAATCCACCCATTTATCCCAGTTTATGGCATAAATTTTATTTTCAAAAAGCTCTCTTGAGCGAACTGCAAAATAGTTCACCCCTACTTCGGAATAGTTAGCTTCCGGTGCCTCTTCAAATTCTAGGCCTTGTTCACAACTTGTGAAAGTAAAGAGACCGCCCAGCAAGGCGAAGCCTAGAAATAATTTATAGATAAAATTCTTTTTTAACATAATTGTAATAGTTTTATTAGTTTTCAACAGTAAATCCACTCCAACCCGGATTTTGTTGTAATTGAGTATAATCCTTAAGAACTGTCAGGGAGAATGGAGCAAAATAATATCTACTATGATCAAATTTTCTTCTATATTCGTCATTGGTAATTTTGTATGTTTCAATTTTTGGTACAAAATACTTGGGATCAGTAAGTTCTGCCGGATAGCCATTTTCTCCTACAACCTTACTCTCTTTTCCTTTACGGAAAATATAGAGTCCGCGAGATCCTCTATTCAACTCATCTATTGTTGATTTACCTTCGGACTCACCCCAACGCAATAAGTCGAAATATCTAAATCCCGGAGCTTCAAATGCAAACTCTAAACGACGTTGCACTTTCATTTCTTCATACAGGTCATTTCCATCGTAATCAGATAAACCTGCACGATTACGAATTTGATTGATATAACCAGTAGCTTCGGCATTATTTCCTAACTTAATTGCAGCTTCTGCACAGTTTAGCAGTACTTCTGCATATCTGATATTGAAGTAGCATGTTTCTCTCTGATTTGTATTAAGTGTACCGTCATTATTAAATTTGTTAAACTGAGAGTACTTTCTTGAATAATAACCGGTAATGGTTTGAGAAGAACCTCTACCTCCCGGCACAGCTGTCATTCTATCCACATATCTATAACCTGTGTGTAGAGCACTGTATTGAAGTGTTTTTGCAGGGTCACTATTATCAATCCAAGTTTGTATCATATAACGCTCCTGTGCAGGTCCCATGTAAGCTCCATCGTAAGTAACCGTAGCATAAAAACGCTTATCTCTATCTTTGAACATATCACGATAGTTAGCAGCAGTACCTACAATTTCTCCTTCTGCATTTACAGAGATTCCCATAATTTTGGACTGTGTGGTTTCCCACCATTTTTTCCATTTTCCGTCAATAATATCTTTTTGCAAATAGGCATCCACCAAATCTTGCGTAGGGAATAAACCGGAACGGAAACCCCAGCTATAAGACTTATCTTTGGTTCCCCCATAATATAAATGGTCGGGACCATTTTTTGCGGTTGGGTTAAAGCCACCTCGTTGATTCTCTTTGAACATAACAGGCCAGATAGACTCTTTGCTGGTATGAGCTTTTGGACTGGTAAACAAGTCTTCGTATTTTTCCTCAAGACTATATTTACCAATTAGACTCTTAGCAGCATTATAAGCAATTTGATAGTAGTGCTGAGAATTCTTTTGGAACTTGAAAAGTCCTTTGGGATCATCAGAGAATAATCCTTTTGCAGAAGCATCAGCTGCATTGGCTGCATATAAACCAACACGAGAGATAAATGCTGTGGTAACATCCTTGTTAACCATACCAATTATTGTTCTTCCATCCGTTTTATCGAAATACTCAATCGATTTATTTAAGTCAGACAAGATATTATCGAAAATTTCCTCACGTTTGTTTTGAGGCAAATAGGTTTCGTCATCAACTGTTAAAGCCTTGTCCACATAAGGAACAGCTCCCCAGAATTTTATCATGTCGAAATAAACAAATGCACGGAAAAAATGAGTTTCCGCCAATAACTGATTTCTAAGATTTTCGCTCAATGCGGATGAACCGGTTATTTTCTCTAATCCTAAATTAATCTTATATATGTTCCTGTATGCACTTCCCCAAGGAGCAATACCTAATCCGCCATTTTCATCATATCGACGATAGTTGAAGCCGAATTGGCGGTAAGTATCCCAGTCTTGCTCTATATTTCCTTGGCAGTTGTCAGACCATTGTTCTGATTGGAACGTTTCACCTGAACCTGTTGGTGCCAAGAAGTAAAAATCATTTACATAAGAGCGTGCTAATTGAGGATTTAACCAGAATCGGTCCTGATCGACCCGAGTAGTAGGCTCAATACCTAGTGGGTCACAAGCAGTAGTAATACTCATAAAGTGAGTATAAACATTCCACTCAATAAATATTTAAATATCTTATTTTTCATAATAATTTTTTTTTATAATGTTACGCTAAGACTTAAAGTATAAGAACGTTGGGTCGGATAACTACCCAATGTACCACCGGCACCATATATATTATGATGAGATACCATAAACTCCGGATCTTGCAATCCTTTTAACGGATAAGAGCTCTTAGTCCATGTAAGTGCATTAGTTACCACAAATGACAAATCCATTGCTTGGAAAGACTGAACATTTTTCAATACACTTCTCTTCAAATCATAACGCAAGCTTATGTTTTTAAGTTTCAGATAAGAAGCGTCAAATGCCCATAGGTCAATATATGAATATCCCCAAGAATTACCTGCCGGTGCCGGCATTGGAAGAGCGGCATTTACGTCAGGATTGGAAGGTGTATAGGCATGTTGGAAAGCATACTGTCCATAATTCCACATATAGTCTTGTTGGTTACGCATAGGTGAAGGCATAGCACCTGACACGAGAGTAGCGCCTTGTAAGAAAACTTCAAAATCAAAGCCATTCCAGTCTGCACCTAAAGTAATACCAAATTGAGTTAGAGGCACTGTACCCGGTACATTGAGTACGTAGTAGTCAGTTTCTCTACCGTCACCATTGGTATCAACCAATCTAATAGTACCCAATGTTCTATTTCTAGTGCTATGTAGGAAAGAGTTGTACATATCGTTCCAATCGCCAAATAGTCCATCAGATTTAACACCCAAAACATACACGGGATGCATCCATCTTTTTCCGATATTGTCAAATGTAGGCGACCACCAGTCTGAGCTCTTAGTAGTATGGCGAGTAACTCTCTCATCCCAGTAGGAATAATTCAAGCCGGCTCTATATCCCACTTTACCAATTTTATCGTTCCAGTTGATCGATACTTCAACCCCCCCCTTTACGAGATGTGGAGAACGGCGCGTTAATTTGTGGAACATTAGGCATACCTAAAATATCTGTCCGTATCATCTCATCGGTCATATTCATCACGTCACCTTTATTCAAATAAAGATAGGTATCAAATGAACCGGTAAGTCTGTCGCGTAAAAATCCGAAATCTACCCCAAGTCCGGTCTGAGTACTACTAGACCATTTTAAGTCATTGGCAATAGTAGAAACAGTCCAAGCAACATCGGGGTTCATGTCTGCACCAAACAATACTCGTCCATCCTTTTGTGCATATTGAGTAAGGAAAGAAAATGGATATCCCACTGCATCATTACCTACCAATCCTATACCACCACGGATTTTCAACATATTCACAATAGTAGGATTAACTAAGTCTTTAAACCAGTTTTCTTCTGTCATAACCCATCCTAATGAAACAGCTTGGAAGTATCCCCAGCGTTTTTCCGGGCTATAACTTAGAGAACCGTTGTAGTTTGCACTGTATTGGAACAGGTATTTATTGTCGTAATCATATGTCAAACGACCGATATAAGAAGCAGATCCCCATTCAGAAGCAGAACCTCCAATATTCTGCATTTCAGCGCCTAAATCAAGCTGAGGAGCCAATGTGGTTGGATAACCTTTCTTTCTTGCACTTGTCCAGTTGGTTCTTCTTATTTGGCTTTGATAGTTCGCCATGGCAGTGAAATTGTGTTTGCCGAAAGAGCGGTTATAATCCAACTGGAAAATACCGGTGATTAGGTTATAATTTCCCCAGTATTGATACACCTGTGCATTATCCGGATTGTAATTGGAGAAAGAGGTTGAATAAGGAGCATCATACACATTTTCTTGATCATGATTGAAAGCACGATTCATATTGTATGATGTAGTATAATTTAGACTCGCCGATGCTGCTAAACCTTCCACCCAAGGCAAATCCCATTTTAATGCTGAATTCATTTGGAAACGATATACGTCTGTGTTGTTGAACCCTGTGTTGAGAAGTGAAGTTACCGAGTGTTTTCTTGGAAGTCCTGTACTCCACTCTAACGGTTTTTTAGGCATCCAGTCACCATACATTGCTGAGTTGAAAATACCTTCTCCGGCTGCAGGTTTTCTTTGATCGGTTTTATTACCGTTTACATTAAAAGTAAACTTCAAACTTTTATCTTTCAATAAAAATGCGTCGGTATTCAACACGAAGTTTACTTGGCTGTAATCAAAGTTTTTGCTTACCCCTTTTTGATTTAAATAACCCAAACTGGAATAATATCTTACTCGCTCACTACCTCCACGGATACTTACGTTTGTTTGATACATCGGTTGAACATGGTCAAACATATCCCATGGGTCATAAGCAGAATAATAGTCTTGAATGTTTCCACCTTGCGTTTTATAAGGATCAAATAGGTCTTGAATATCAGTTAAGGTATAACCTAAATTGTACCTTTCGTTAACAAGTCTCAAGATATCCGCTTGGCTGTATCCCTTTTGCCACAAGTCACCCATATAGTATTTAGAAAGTTCCGTATTATTAAATGTTGGGCTTTCTTGATAGTTTGCAAACGCTACTTCATTTCGTGCTAAAGCAAACTCATAGGGACTCATACCTTTAGCTCTGTATGAAGGCGTCATTAGCGAAACTTTTTGGTTAAACGTGATAACCGGAGCGCCTTCTTGTCCTCTTTTAGTAGCAATTACTACTACACCGTTAGCAGCACGAGGTCCATACACTGCAGTAGCTGATGCGTCTTTCAAAATAGACATCGAAGCGATATCATCCGGACGTAATCTGCTAAAGAACTCATTACCTTGTGCGGATTCCATCACAACATCATCTATAACATATAGGATGTTTGATCCTCCACGAATCCAAATTTTTACGTTTTCACCTGGTGCACCCGAGCTTTGCTGAGTAATTACACCCGTAACACGTCCTCCTAAACCTTCTGACATTGAAGTTACAGGCAGTTTAGCAAGATCCTTAACATTAACAGCAGAGGCCGACGCTGTTACTGTTTTGGCTTTTTGCACACCGCCATAACCTGTTACTACCACTTCCTGTAGCATCTCACTGTCCTCCTCTAAGGTAATTCTAAAAGTGCTCTTGCCGGCAACCGGAACTCTCTGCGTAGCCATACCTACGTAACTGATTTCCAGCACACCGTTTTCAGGAACATTGTTCAGCGTGAACTGACCATCAAAATTGGTAGCTGCTGCAATAGAAGTGCCTTGCACCCTTACAGCTACACCAATCAGAGGCTCATTCTGCTTATCCACCACAGTACCTGAAACTGTTTTGGTTTGAGCAAAAGCTGTAAAAGTAAACGCACAAAACAGAATTGTGAGCATACTTTTCAAGAAAAATCTTCGTTTTTTTATACTCTTTTGTTTTAATTGTTAAACGGATTATTAAATTAGTTTTATTATAAATACAAATAACTGTATTAAAAGCTATAATGACTATCCATATTTGTTCCTAAGTAACGTTTTGACATATTTTTAGGACAAAATGAGCGTCTAAACTGTTATGCTAAATACATAAATCATTATCTCATCCGAAAGGAAAGAACTTAAAAACATAGTATTAAAACAAGTGAACAAACACTACGGTGTCTTAAAAACTGACTTTTTTTTATTTTTGCCAAAGGTAGAGAATTTCTTTTAATTCTCCAAGCACTATGAGTGAAAATTCTATAGAAATTAAACTGTTATTACAAATTTTCTTTCTAAACCCTAAGTATATCTTTAAATATATTAATAAATCAAATTATCAGCAGATTTTTTAGTAAATTTGTAATTCGTGAAAATTAAAGTAGAACATTATGGATTTAAGTAACATTGAAAACATTGAATTAACTTACCTGACAATTGAAGATTACGATGAGTTGAAACAGGTAATGATTGAAATTTACGGTAACGAACCCGAAGCTTATTGGAGAAAGACACAAATTCAGAAACTTATTAATATTTTTCCTGAAGGTCAAGTAATTATTAAAGTAAACGGAAAACTTGCCGCATGTGCACTTTCTATTATTGTTGATTATAAAAAGCTTGGTAACAACCACACCTATAAGAAAGCTATTGGTGATAATTTCAGTACGCACACAGCAAAAGGTGATGTGCTCTATGGTATAGAGGTATTTGTTAGCACGGAATTCCGTGGACTTCGACTCGGAAGACGACTATATGACTATCGTAAAGATCTTTGCGAACGCCTGAACCTGAAATCGATTATTTTTGGTGGACGAATGCCTAACTATCATCTATATGCAGATAAAATGACGCCACGAGAATATATCAGAAGTGTGCGTCTGAAAGAGATAGACGATCCGGTTCTTAACTTCCAAATTTCAAATAACTTCCAGGCTGTTCGGGTGCTTCGTGGCTATTTACCCGGCGATGATGAAAGCAACGAATATGCCGTGCTGATGCGTTGGGATAATATCTATTACGAAGAACCGACCGATGAAGCTACCATTGCCAAAAAAATTGTTCGCCTTGGACTTATTCAGTGGCAAATGCGCTCCTACAAAGATTTAGAAGATATGATGCAGCAAGCCGAATTCTTTATTGATGCCGTGTCGGGTTATCATTGCGATTTCGCCCTATTCCCCGAGTTTTTCAACGCACCGCTGATGGCAAAATACAATCATCTTTCGGAATCAAATGCCATTCGTGAATTGGCAAATTACACCGATGAGATAGTGAATGAGATGTCTGAATTAGCTATTTCGTATAATATTAATATACTAACCGGAAGTATGCCTGAAATGCGTGACAATCGCCTTTTCAACGTAGGATATCTTTGTCGTCGAGACGGTTCGCGTGAGAAATATGAAAAACTACACGTTACACCCGATGAAGCTCGCATATGGGGTATGCAAGGCGGTGATGTGGTAAAAACTTTTGATACGGACTGTGGAAAAATCGGTGTGCTAATTTGCTACGATGTAGAGTTCCCTGAGCTTCCACGCCTGCTTGCCGATGAAGGTATGCAAATTCTTTTCGTGCCTTTCCTTACCGACACGCAAAACGGCTACTCTCGTGTAAGACACTGTGCACAATCTCGTGCCATTGAAAATGAGTGCTACGTTGCCATTGCCGGATGTGTGGGGAACTTGCCGAAAGTGCATAATATGGATATTCAATATGGTCAGGCGATGGTTTTCACGCCTTGTGATTTCGCCTTCCCAACCAACGGCGTAAAAGCAGAAGCCACACCCAACACAGAAATGATATTAATTGCCGATGTGGATTTAGATTTATTGAACGAACTAAATCAATTCGGAAGCGTTAGAAATCTACGAGACAGAAGGAAGGATATTTATAGTTTGAAGAGAAAGTAATTATTTAGTTAGGAAGCCCCCTAAATCCCCCGCAGGGGGACTTTTTGGTTTGTGCAAAAAGTAGCTGCTACTTAGCTTCAAACTTCGAGCTTCCTACTTCGTGCTTATATTAACAACAACTTAACATAACCAACACATGACAAAAAAACATTTATTCCTATCCATTTTTCTTTTGACGGGAATATTTCTTTCCGCTCAATCACCATTATGGATGCGCTATCCGAGCATTTCGCCGGATGGCAGCGAAGTAGCTTTTGCCTATCAAGGCGATATTTTCAAAGTTAGTACGGCGGGTGGCACGGCTATTCGTCTCACCACACACGATGCTTTCGACAGCAACCCAATTTGGTCGCCGGACGGCAAGCAGATTGCTTTTGTAAGTGACCGCGATGGGGGTACACGCGATATTTATATTATGTCTGCGAATGGCGGTACTGCCAAACGACTTACTTTCCATTCGGCGAATGAAACGCCACATACTTTCACACCCGATGGAAAATTCATTGTTTTCTCTGCCCATTACCAAGACCCGGCACAGAGTGCATTGTTTCCTACCGGACGCTTAACGGAAGTTTATAAAGTTCCTGTAAACGGTGGTCGTGCCAAAATGCTGCTCGCCTACCCTGCTGAAAAAATCGATTTCGACAAATCGGGACAAAAATTCCTTTTCCAAGATGTAAAAGGCTTTGAAAATACTTGGCGGAAAAAGCACACATCATCAGTTACACGAGATATTTTGGAATATGACTTAAAAACAAACACCCAAAAAAGACTTATCGACCGACCCGGTGAAGATACCGACCCGATTTACAGTCCGGATGGAAATTCCTTCTATTTCCTAAGTGAAAAAGGCGGAAGTTTCAATGTTTTTTCCGCATCACTAAACAATCCGTCTGAAATGAAGCAGATAACCAATTTCAAAGAACATCCTGTTCGTTTTCTTTCTATTGCTAAAAATGGAACGCTTTGCTTTGGATTTGACGGGGAAATTTACATCCTTGAACAAGGTACAAAATCGCCTAAAAAATTGAATATCAATATTTCAACCGATGTGAACAACGAGCAGTTGAAAAAGCTTAGCTTTACATCCGGCGCTACCTCTGCAAGCAATTCGCCCGACGGGAAACAGGTGGCATTTATCGTACGCGGGGAAGTTTTTGTTACTTCTACCGAATACAATACTACCAAACAAATCACGCAAACCGTAGCACAAGAAGCTGATGTGGATTTTGGAAAAGATAACCGTTCGCTTGTCTACTCAAGCTATCGCGATGGATATTGGAATGCCTATATTGCTAAAATTGCTCGCAAAGAAGACCCAAATTTCCCGAACGCCACTTTGATTGAAGAGGAAGAGTTAATCAAAGGCAATAAATCAGAAAAGCAGCAACCGAAATTTTCGCCAGACGGAAAAGAGGTAGCCTTTATGATGGATCGCAAGAAATTGATGGTCTATAACATTGAGAGTAAAAAACTTCGTCAGATTACCGATGGTAGTTTTCAGCACGATGCACACGGACGGATGACATTCGAGTGGTCGCCTGACGGAAAATGGTTTGCACTTTCCTATATTTCCAATGCACACGCCCCTTACACTAATATAGGCATTGTAAATGCAAAAGATGGCGGAGAGGTTTATCCCGTAACCAACAGCGGATATTTCAATTCTAATCTACGCTGGGTAATGGACGGAAATGCCATTTTGTTTAATTCTGAAATGTACGGAATGCGTAACCATGCATCTTGGGGCTCAATGGAAGATGTGATGATTGCTTTTGTAAATCGCGAGGCATACAATAAATTCCGTATGAATAAGGAAGAGTATGAGCTTTTTACTGAAGCAGAAAAAGAGGCGAAAAAAGCCGAAGAAGAGGCTAAAAAGGAAGAGGATGAGAAGAAAAAAGATAAGGATAAATCATCTGACAAAAAAGATAAGAAAGATGAAAAAGTAAAAGATATTGTGATGGAATTAGATAACATCGAAGAGAGGACGGTACGTCTGACACCAAATTCCTCTCGCCTTGGAGATGCCATCATCAACAAAGATGCTACGAAACTCTACTATATGTCAGCTTTTGAAGACGATTACGATATGTGGATGTACGATTTACGTGAAAAATCGACTAAACTTCTTAGCAAGCTTAAAGGTGGTAGTTCATCCTTGAGTATGGATAAAGAACAAAAAACGTTGTTTGTTTTAAGTGGCAGAAGAATGCAGAAAATGGAACTTTCCAATGAAAAATTCTCTAATATCGATTACAAAGCCGAAATAAAACTCGACTTGGCAAAAGAGCGTGAATTTATGTTTGACCAGGTATATCGTGAAGAGAAAGAGCGTTTTTACAAAGTGGATATGCACGGCGTAAATTGGGATAAACTGACCAAGCATTATCGCAAATTCTTGCTTCACATCACTAACAATTACGATTTCTCAGAAATGCTTTCTGAATTGCTCGGTGAGTTAAACGTTTCACACACCGGTTCAGGTTATCGTGTACCGGCAAGTAGCGACAGAATGGCTGAGTTAGGACTTTTCACTTCGTATATTGAAGGTAAAAAAGGTCTAAAAGTGGATGAAATTTTGGTAAATAGTCCGTTTGATAATTTCAAATCGAAGCTACAAGTTGGGGATATTATTGAAAAAATTGATGGCGAAGAAATCACCGACAATGCAGACCACTACGAACTTCTGGAAGGAAAAGCAGGTAAAAATACGCTTGTTTCCATCTATTCCCCCGCAAATGGAAATCGTTGGGACGAGGTGATAAAACCAATCACATCCGCTGCGCTGGATAATATGCTCTACAAACGTTGGGTAAAACAACGTGCCGATGAAGTGGAACGTCTTTCCGGTGGTCGCTTAGGTTATGTGCATATTCCATCTATGGGTGATGATAGTTTCCGTACCATGTACGCCGATGCACTTGGAAAATACTACCAAAAAGAAGGTATTGTGATTGATATTCGCTACAACGGTGGTGGTCGTCTGCACGAAGATATCGAAGTGTTTTTCAGCAGCAAAAAGTACCTGCAACAAGTTGTACGTGGAAAAGATTATTGCGAAATGCCGAGTCGTCGTTGGAACAAAGCTTCCATTATGCTAATGACCGAAGCCGATTATTCTAATGCGCACGGAACGCCTTGGGTTTACAAAACGATGAATATCGGTAAATTGGTGGGAATGCCTGTTCCGGGAACAATGACCAGCGTAAACTGGGTAACTCTTCAAGACCCGACTGTTTATTTCGGAATTCCGGTGGTTGGTTACCGCACGGCAAAAGGTACTTACCTTGAAAACGCCCAACTTGAACCGGATATCAAAGTTCCACTTGACCTACACAAAGCCGTTAACGGTGTTGATACGCAGTTGGAAGTGGCTGTGAAAGAGTTGCTAAAAGAAATTGACGGAAAATAATATTTTGCTGTTTTGAGTTTTGAGTATGCAGTTTGAGTTGCAGTATTCCCTTTGTGGAGAAAGGGGCTAGGGGATTGAGGCTTAATCAAAATCCACCTTCTCAATTTTTCCCATCAAACTTACAATTTGATTTTTTCTTCGGTTAATGTAAGGCGATGGCTTTGCCGGATTGAATTTTCGGGGATTGGGAAGGCATACCGCGATAAGTGCCGACTGCGATTTAGTTAGTTTTTTGGCATCTTTATTAAAATAGGTTTGAGCCGCTGCTTGTACACCGTAAATTCCATCGCCGGTTTCAATTATATTCAGATAGACTTCCATAATTCGCTCTTTAGTCCAGAAAAACTCTATCAGAATTGTAAAATAGGCTTCTAATCCCTTTCTAATCCACGAACGTTGAGGCCAAAGAAAAACGTTTTTAGCTGTTTGTTGCGAAATGGTGCTTCCGCCGCGTATTCGCTTGCCTTTTTTGTTATGCTCAATGGCTTTCTCAATATCTTTGAATGAGAATCCATTGTGCTGCATAAACAGGTTGTCTTCCGAAGCCACAACCGCCTGTATCATATTCGGGGAAATCTCTTCAATCGGTACCCATTTTTTCACTATTTTGGGTTTCTCTCCGTCAGCAATCGCTTCAACAGAACGAATAAGCATCAGCGGCGTAACCAATACCGGAACAAATCGAGCCAAAATCACCCAACCGATACTGATAATAAAAAACCACATGATTAACTTCCAAGTCAATCGTCTAAGTTTCGCCCAAAAAGAATTACTTCTCGGCTTTTTCGCCTTTACTTTTGCCATGTTTTTATTTCTGTTAAAGCCCCTCTCCAAACCTCTCCCCGCAAGGGAAAGGCTTTAGGACAGTGGTGTTAAAAACTGTATTACGTCTTTTGTTAATCTAAAAAAACTCCCAAACAACCGAACAACCAAACAACCGAACAACCGAACAACCAAACATCCAAACCACTGTGAACTGCTGACTGTAAACTGAAAACAACCCTGCGGCAGGCAGGCAAACGCCCGAACATCTGAACTGCTTACCGCTTGCCACTTACCGCTCACTCTCCGCTCTATAATTCGCTCTCCACTCTGTCTTTCACTCCACTCTGTCTTTGACTTTCCATCTCACTCTCCATCTTCCATTTTCAAAATCATGCGTTGTGATTTCAAACGTGCCGATTTCAGAAGTATTGCTAACATGTTCACCAATGCAGGCACAAGCATCATAATCCCCTACTTTTACTACTCGAAGCGTTTCTGACACGTCTTCCGGCAGTTTGGATAAATCAACCAAACCTTCAGCCTGACTGTAAGGCATAAATTCCTCGAACACATCTAATTTCTGACTTATCACTTCATTTACTCGCCTTGCAATTTCAATTACTTCTGCCTCAGTAGGTGCTTGTGGTAAATTATAATCACACTTACTCTTTTTACGTTCAATATGTGCATTTTTCGAGCGTTCGCAGCCAAACATTCTTACCATTGTTTGATTAAGGATATGCTCTGCTGTGTGCATCGGTGCAAAATAATCTTTCTTTGCTTCGTTTAGAATGGGTTCGTTCATCGTCAAATCTTTTAAGCCACAAAGATAATTCATTAATTTATTTATTTCAATAAGCTATGACAAAATATAACAAAGGCAGAATGCGGCTTTTAACGGCAGATTGCGGCTAAAGTCCGCACTCTGCCTACATTAATTCTCTAAAAAATAGTCCTGCCATAAAAACATGACAGGACTATTTTTACTCTTTGTTCTTTGTTCTTTGCTCTTTATTCTTTGTTCAGACTTCTTACTTCTGCTTTTTCAGCACAAATGCCGAGCAAGACGGAATATAAAGCTTCAGCCACTCTTTGCCGTAAGTGCCGTCATCAGCGGCTTGTGTAAAGTGCACCACTTCTTCATCCACAAATCCGTTTCCGCCAAAGCGTGGGTTATCTGTATTTAGAATAACCTTGTAACTTCCGGCATCTGCTAAAATTCCGTAATCGGTAAAAGATTGATGGATATTAAAGTTAAACACAAACAGCAAATCTTCTCGTTGATAAGCTAACACTTGGTCGCCTTCTTTGTCCCAAATTTGATAAATAGGCGTTTCGTTAAAGTTTTTCACGGAGTGAATCAGTTCCAGCATAGCTTTGTCAAACTGTCCTAAACCATGATACAAATAGTCTTCATTATCAACCAAATCCCATTGACGACGAGCGTATTTGTACGACCATCCATTTCCTTCTCTCGGGAAGTCAATCCACTCCGGATGTCCAAACTCATTACCCATAAAGTTGAGATAAGCACCGTTGATGGTGGTGGAAGTAATCAGTCTAATCATTTTGTGCAGCGCCACACCGCGACTAACCAACAAAGTCTCATCGCCGCGTTTCATATGCCAATACATATCGGCATCTATCAGTCGGAAAATAATGGTTTTATCACCAACAAGTGCTTGGTCATGACTTTCAGCGTAACTCACCGTTTTTTCATCGGCACGTCTATTAGTCAATTCCCAATAGATATGACCCACTTTCCAGTCTTCCAGTTTAACTTCTTTGATATATTTAATCCAGAAATCAGGAATTCCCATCGCCATACGATAAGTAAAGCCAATTCCGCCGTCTTCCACTTTGGATGCCAATCCCGGCATTCCGCTCACCTCTTCGGCAACAGTAATCGCATTTGGATTTACTTGTTTAATCATCTTATTGGCAAGCGTCAAGTAGCAAATAGCATCGCCGTCTTGATTGAGATTGTAATAATCCGCATAGCTGCCAAAACTTTCCCCAAGTCCGTGGCTGCGGTAAAGCATCGATGTTACTCCATCAAATCTAAATCCGTCAAATTTGTACTCATCCATCCAGAATTTACAGTTAGACAATAGGAAATGTAACACGGCAGGTTTTCCATAATCAAAACAGAGTGAATCCCAAGCCGGATGTTCTCTGCGGTCGCCACCGTGGAAATACTGGTAAGGCGTTCCGTCAAACAATCCAAGTCCTTCTATCTCGTTTTTCACCGCGTGAGAATGCACAATATCCATAATCACCGCCACACCCATTTCGTGGGCTTGGTCTATCAATCGCTTCAATTCTTCCGGCGTACCAAATCGTGAAGATGCCGCGAAAAAACTGGAAACGTGATAACCAAACGAACCGTAATAAGGATGCTCTTGGATAGCCATTATCTGAATACAGTTGTATCCGGCTGCTACAATGCGTGGAAGAACCGTTGTTCTAAACTCTTCGTAAGTCGAAACTTTCTCTTCCGAGCTTGACATACCGATATGGCATTCATAAATAAGCAACGGTTTCGTGTTAGGTACGAAGTTTTCTATCTGAAATTTGTACGGTACTTCCGGATCCCACACTTGTGCTGTGAAAATTTTTGTATCATCATCCTGCACTACTCTTCTGACCCAAGCCGGAATTCTTTCGCCTGCGCCACCATCCCACTCAATCCAAAGTTTGTAGAGTTCCTCATGATGAAGCAAATCTTTTTCCAACTCAATTTCCCACACACCTTCGCCTATTGGTTGAAGTTGATATTCGGGTTTTCTTTCCCAATTATTAAAGTCGCCGATAATATAAATAGCTGTAGCATTGGGTGCCCATTCACGGAAAATCCATCCATCGGGCGTACGATGTAGTCCAAAATAGAGATAGCCAGTGGCAAATTCCGCCAAGGTTTTTTTCCCACCTGTCAACTGTTTTTCTACGGATAAGAAATAGTCGTGTCTGCCTTGAATAGCATCTGCAAATGGTTCCAAGTAGGAATCGGACTTAATCAAAGGAAGTACTGATTTTTTTTTCATCTGTATATATTTTTATGTTTTTTATTATTTTCAAATAAAAAGAATATGTGTTAAGCAAATCAAGAAAAATCCGGTTTGATATTATTTGTTTTGAATGTTGAATACCCTGTGCTAATATCTAAAAAACGAAGAAAAACATTAAGATTTTTTAAGGAGTTTAGATACATTAAGCCCTACTCAATAAAAAACTTAATTAAATCTTAATGCCTTAATGTTAAAGAAACAATTTTTAGGCAAAGAATACGATAGATGTTTTATTTATTATAATGATTATTAAGACTTTATCAAATAAAACCTGAAACATGGAACCCGAAACTCGAAACTACACCTCCTCATCCACCACATAATTTAGAAACTGGTTAAACGGATAAGCTATACGCGCCAAATTTACTAAATAATCCACAAAGTTTGCATCTTTTACTAAATCTAAATTTAAATCATGAGAGACAAAATAGTGTTTTAATTTTAGCAATTCCGGTTCCGGAAAATCTTTTGGAAAACCACGAGGCATGGATTTCAACTTATCCACATCGAAAAGCGAATCGCCGTATTTCGAGAAAAACTCTTCTTCGTGTCTTATCTCGTTAAATTCCTCGTAATTATCACAAATACTTTGTCGCAAAGCTTTAAGCAAATTAGCTTCCGGACACCATATTCCCGCACCAAAAAAACAACCGTCAACAGGGTCCAAGTGTATATAATAACCGCTACGCTCACTTTTTCTTCCGCCCGGGAAAGCTATAAATGCACCGAAATGAGTTTTGTACGGTGTTTTATCGTAAGAAAAACGCATATCTCTATAAATACGAAACATACACTCTTTCGGACTTAAACTTGCAATAGGACTGTCAAACTCACCAATTCCGGCAATCAACTTGACGCAATGATTCTCAAAGCCTTGACGTGCAGCATTGTAATCTGCTTTATGCTCATTGAACCAATCGCGATTATTGTTTTCTCGTAATTTTCCAATAAATTCCAGTATGCCTTCCATTGCATTTGTCTAAAAAATTCCTACAAATATAGTCTAAAAAAATAGAATAAAACGTGTTCATAGAGATATTTTTTCACTTTGGCAGTCGGTTTGAATAAAAATTAGTAATTTTGTAAATTATTTTTGAAACGAACAAAAAAACAAATGAAAAGTAAAATTAAACAATTAACTGAAACGATTAACGCTTTACAAGCAAATTCATTGGAAGAGTTAGAAGTACTTAGAATTAAATATTTGAGTAAAAAAGGGGAAGTGTCACTGCTTTTTAATGATTTTAGAAGTGTACCTAACGAAGAAAAACGTGAAGTTGGTCAACTGCTTAACGAATTAAAAAACTTAGCGCAAGACAAAATTAACGGTCTGAAAGAGACTCTCTTAGCAGCTAAAGCTTCCGGTGAGAAACATGATTTAACACGTACTGCAGAACCTATAAAACTCGGTACTCGTCACCCACTTACGCTTGTAAAACAGGAAATTGCTGATATTTTCGCACGTATTGGATTTACCATTGCCGAAGGACCTGAAATTGAAGATGATTGGCATGTGTTTGGTGCATTAAACTTCCCGCCTGAGCACCCTGCGCGAGATATGCAAGACACATTTTTTATTGAGAAAAATCCCGACATTCTTCTTCGTACGCACACCTCATCCGTGCAAACTCGCATAATGAACTCGCAAAAACCGCCTATCCGTATGATTTTCCCCGGACGTGTGTATAGAAACGAAGCTATTTCTTATCGAGCACACTGTTTTTTTCATCAAGTGGAAGGACTTTATATTGACAAAGATGTATCTTTTGCTGACTTAAAACAAGCATTACTCTACTTTGCGAAAGAGATGTTTGGCGAAAGCACAGAAATCCGTCTTCGTCCATCTTATTTCCCATTTACAGAGCCAAGTGCCGAAATGGATATTTCTTGTAATCTTTGTGGTGGTGAAGGCTGTCCTTTCTGTAAATATACCGGCTGGGTAGAAATTCTTGGTTGCGGTATGGTGGATCCGAATGTGCTGGAAAACTGCGGCATTGATCCGGATATTTATTCCGGATATGCCTTTGGAATGGGTGTAGAGCGCATTACTAACTTGAAATTCCAAGTGAAAGATTTACGCTTATTCTCAGAAAATGATATGAGATTTTTAGAAGAGTTTAAGAGTGCATATTAATTTTATTTAATCAAAGTTGTGTTTATTTTATATGTATATCCGTCTTTGTTCCTAAATAATATTAAGATTTTTGTAGATATTTTCCCGTAGGGAATTAATATCAATAGAAAAAGATTGTAGTACACCTAATAACAATTTCCCGTAGGGAATATACCTTATTCTACTGTATTTCTGCTACTGTTTTATTGTCAATCCCCTATATTTGTGTCATTTTCCTGATTATCCATATTCTATTGATATATATCACCTACGGTGAAACCAAAATTTTGAATTAGGAATGATTGTGGATAATCATTTAAAATTTATATGATAAATGCAACTCTCTTTTTATTCCAAAAAAATTAAAACCAACAACAATGAAAAAAATATTTCTGATTATATTTTGCCTCGTTTCCTTTCTTGGTTTTACAGCCAAGGCACAAGACACTATTGTGGTAAAGGATGGGTCATATATCATTTCCAAAATAATGGAAATTCACCCCAATAAAATCATCTACACAAATTTTCTTGATTTGAGTGGTGCGGAATTTAGTGTGGCAAAAGAAGAGGTTGATTGGGTCTATTTCCGTAGTGGTATTCGATTAGCGCAAGCAGCAATTTTCAAAAATGACAGTTCTGCTACAGAGCCGATTTACATTAATGATATGGAAATTGGAACAGAAACCATCGATGCAGAAACAGTGGAAGATGACCAGTTTTTGGAAGAAGATGAACTGGAAATCGATTTTACCAAACATATGAGTTATGCCGAAAAGCGCAGACTTTTTCCACCTTCTACCTATGTTCGCCAACCCGGTGACCCATATCAACCGGCACTCGCAGGTGTTGCATCCTACTTTTTACCCGGATTAGGACAGATTGTTTCCGGTGAAACCTTACGTGGCTTAGCCTTTATGGGTGGCGAACTTCTAGCTTATTCCACGTTTATATCCGGTGTTATTACCGTTACAAGCAATACAATTCGCTACGATGAACCCATGCCTTATGGAAGCACTTCTTATCCCAATCGGCAATACAACCAATTTTGGCAAAATACCGGACAAGCAATGATAATTACCGGAATTGTGGGAATGATAGGCATACACATTTGGAATATTGTAGATGCGGTGCAAGTTGCCAAAGTAAATAATATGTATTTTCAAGCTCAACGCAAACAGCAATTCGATTTAAGCCTACGTCCATTTTTGGGTGTTGACGGTTTTTCTCAATTCACACCCAATAAATATGCCGGTGTAACGCTAAGTTTGAGTTTCTAACATAAAACATCAACGATTTAAAACAAAAAACTTGCTTAAAAAATTCCTAAGCAAGTTTTTTTATTTCGTTTCCATTCTTTTAGAAGCCTGCACCATCCATCACTTTCACTCCAAGTGGATAGGTTTTATCACCTATTTTCAAATTGGTGAAAATTCCCGCTACACTGTTAATAGGGAAAGTGTTACCGGTAACGCCTGTATTTTTATAATACAAAATATTATCAGCATCTATTTTATTTGTCTTAAAGAATCTCTCTTCCAGATACTTAATAGCTTCATTATCTGAATCTTCAGATAGAATTACATACAAATTTTCCAGTTTTCCATTCTTCATTCCATAAATCAACTTAGTTATTTTTTTATTATCAGAAGTGTAAACTAAATGTGTGTTTGTGGACTCTGCGGTATTCTTACTAAAACCACTCGGTAGCTGCCCTTGAATATCACTTTCAGAAGCTCCTACTTTGAAATAATAGCCATTAAGTAAATTGGTTCTTGGCACTACAGTTACTTTCACAGATTTAGAAATCGCTATTTTCTTATCATTAGTTGCATAAGTAATCTCTGTTTCGCCAATTCTATTTGCAGTAACTTCTCCCCCTTCCGGTTTTGCAACAACGGATGCTACCTCGGGATTTTTTGAAGACCAGGTGAAAAAAACTTTTTCCGCCTTCAAAGCATCATTAGCTTCAGCTTTAATCAAATGCACTCCTCCAAAAGTTGTGTTGATTTCTGACGGTGCTAAAATCAGTGAGTAGTCCGGATCTTTTTTACAAGATGCGAAAGCAACTACTAGTGCTGTTAATAGAACTAATTTCAATGTTAGTTTTTTCATAATTGTAATTATTTTTAAATGTTTATAGTTTCTAAATATTTTGTTTTTGTAAAACTACAAAAAATAAGCCAAATCTTACTAATAAATAATGATTTTTTTATGATATTTTGAAAGTTGAGAAATCGCTATATATTATTGCTCTTTATTTCCTGATAAAACCCCTCACATGCATCTTCCAGCAAATCAATCACATATTCAAATCCTTCCGCACCACCGTAATACGGATCAGGCACAAAATCTGCTGAAATTTTCTGTAGAAAATCTGCCATGCGCAGAATTTTAGCTTTGTGCTCTTCGATTTTGGCTAGCTGATACAAGCCTTTGATGTTTTGCTCGTCCATTCCCACAATATAGTCAAATTTATCAAAATCCTCTTTCCTAATAGGTCGGGAACGATGTGTTATATCATATCCTCTGGCTTCAGCGTGTTTTTTCATTCTCGGATCAGCTTTATCACCTTCGTGCCAGCCATGCAATCCCGCTGAATCAACCTCAAATTTATCTACCATACCTTTTTCTTCAATAATTTTCTCGAAAACTGTTTGAGCCATAGGCGATCGGCAGATATTTCCCAAACAGACAAATAGTACTGATTTCATATTTTATTCTCTCTTGTAAAAATCATCAATTAGCTTATCAATTTCCTTATAAAAATCCAAAATCTGCTCTTCAGATGGATTTTTCTTACGCCAAACTGCTAAAACCTTATCGGTTTTATTAAAAATAATATTTTCTAACTTCTCTATCCGCTGAACAAAGCCTGTACCCTCTTTGTTTACCAACTCACTAATATTTAGGTAGTGATAACCATCAGTTCTACCAATGGGATAACATTTTTCTTTCCATTCCAAAGCGTATTTATTCAATCGACTTGTTTTAATCGTTTTATCATAAACAAGCGACTTTGGCAAAGTGTCGCCACCTCTTACCCATACAGGTACAGCTACACATGTTTCAGGAAATGCAACCATAGTCCAAATAGTAGATAAATCAGCTTGTTCCCCATCACGAATACCCTGCACAATAAAAGAAGATACTGAACCTTTGCGTATAATTAAGTCATCAGAATGCACAAAGTTTTTTCCTCTTGGAATTTTTGAATATTTCTCCCGATAGTCCACATTAATCACAGGATGATAAAAGCAGCGTGAGAACTCTTGGATAATCGTTCGGTAATTGAGTTTATTCTGTACATCGGCTCTCTGAAATATCTCTTCGGCAGTTTGATAGCGAATATATCCATAGCCAACATCTTTTTTCCCAATAAATGAAAAATTGGTGCGCACCAAATAACCATGCGGTGCAGTTTCAAGGTCGTTGGCATCATACTTCGTATAAGTATAATTGTCCACTTCGTAATAAGCAGCTCCGCCTTTCCCATCAATAACGCCAAAATTGGCTGCCAAACCGTGTGGTTTTGGATGGTTATCAAGCAATTTTTCAAAATCAGCTAATGTTGCACACTCCTGCAAAGCTAATTTCATAAACACACCCTCTTGATCTTTCAGCGATACAGTATCGTCTATATTAACATTAAAGGAAGCATTGTTCATGATAGCAAAACCTTCGCTATTTGCTCCAGCCCATACATTCTTGCCTTCTATATCGTTTGAGTTTATCAAGCCGATATAAGTATATTTTCCATCATTGAAAAAACGCATGCAGTTTTCTGTTTCATCAGCATCACGTAGTTTCCAAAGTAAAGGACGACCATTTGCTATTGCTTTCCCCGAAATAACTGCTGTAGTACAAGCGAAAGAAAATCCGCCAGTACATATATTCAGTAAAAAAAAGATAGCAAAAACATATTTTTTCATAACAGAATATTAAATAGAAAGAATATGCAGTACGCTAACTAAATGTTCATCCAATGGCTTATCGTCTTTAATGGCTTTGGTAAATGGTACGTGCACAATTTGATTATTTACCACACCTATCATAATACTGCGTTGACCGTCAAGCAACGCATCAATAGCTGCTACACCCATTCTACTTGCCAAAATACGGTCATAAGCTGTAGGTGAACCACCACGCTGAATGTGTCCAAGAATAACTACGCGCACATCATACTCGGGATATTCACGACGCATACGCTCAGCCAGTCCGTTGGCTCCTCCGGTTACGTCACTTTCCGCTACTAATACAATACTGCTGTTTTTTGATTTACGGAAACCGTTCTTAATCAGTTCTGCCAGTTGGTCTGCTTTGGTCTCTTTTTCGGGAATAATGGCAGCTTCTGCACCTGAAGCTATCGCACTGTTCAGTGCCAAAAATCCTGCATCACGTCCCATCACTTCTATAAAAAAGAGCCTGTTATGCGATGAAGCCGTATCTCGAATTTTATCTACTGCTTCCATAATGGTATTCAACGCAGTATCATAGCCTAAAGTAGAATCCGTACCAAACAAGTCATTGTCAATGGTTGCCGGAACTCCCACAATCGGCACGTTAAATTCTTGAGCAAGTATTCTGGCACCTGTGAGCGTACCATCACCACCAATAACCACCAGTGCATCAATTTCTTCTTCCACCATTCGGTCGTACACTTTTCGTCTTCCTTCCGGTGTTTTGAATTCATCACAACGAGCAGTTTTCAAAATGGTACCACCCTGCTGAATAATATTACTCACATTTTGTGTTTCAAATTCTTTTATCTCACCGGTTATAAACCCGCTATATCCGCGGTAAATTGCTTTTACACGAATTCCATTAAAAATCGCAGTTCTCGTTACAGAACGAATTGCTGCATTCATCCCGGGTGCATCACCTCCGGATGTTAAAATTCCAATACAATTAATTCTATATTCCATATTGTTAAATTTTTAATTATTTTCTTTTTCGTTGTAGTCGCGCCCCGAGTCAATCAATTTCTAATAAATGCTATTAAATCTATCATATTATTTGCTCATATTCAACAATTAACTCGAAGTACGACTAATATTTACATTACGTAATTAGGAATTATTGCGGCTATTCATAATTTCTAACTCTCTTACTCTGTCTGCCACTTCCTCCATCAACCAGCGTGGCGTGGATGTAGCTCCGCAAATCCCTATTTTTTTGGAAAAATCCAAGTCTATCTCATCGACTTCATGTGGGTCGCTGATAAGATAGGTATTCGGATTTACACTTTTGGTGTGAGCATAAAGCACTTTTCCGTTTGAACTTTTCTTACCACTAACAAAAAGTACTACATCATTTTTCTCCGCAAAGTTAGCAATATTTGGCATTCTGTTGGCAACTTGTCGGCAAATAGTATCAGAATATTCAAAATTAGCTTCGGGTGCTATTCTTTCTGATATAGTTGTTACAAGTTTATTAAATCCGTCGAGCGACTTGGTGGTTTGTGAAAAAAGTTTAATATTTTTACTAAAATCTATTTTATCCAAATCATTTTCGCTTTCTACTACCACCGCATCCTCGCCTACCTGTCCCAATAATCCAATAACTTCCGCATGACCCGGTTTTCCATAAATAACTATTTGACTTTTATCTTTTGCTTTATCTCTTTCATAAGCATCCTTTATTCGTTTCTGCAATTTTAGAACTACCGGACAAGAAGCGTCAATCAATTCTATATTGTTTCTTTTTGCAATTTCATAGGTAGAAGGCGGTTCACCATGCGCTCGAAACATTACTTTTACATTTTTCAGATTCTTAAACTCTTCGTGCGTAATCGTTATCAAGCCTAAATTAGCCAAGCGATTTACTTCTTGACCGTTGTGTACAATATCGCCCAAGCAATAAAGTGATGTACCTTTTGCCAACTCTTCTTCCGCCTTTGAAATGGCATTTACCACCCCAAAACAAAATCCCGATTTTTGATCTATTTCTATGTTTGCCATTGTTATATTCAGTTGACGAGTAAACGAGTTGACAAGTAAACAAGTTTACAAAAGATAGATTTTCAGATTGATAAACTTTCTACTTTTCAGTTATTCATTATCAACTGTTAATTTTCAATTGTTTAACTATATTTCGCCAATACGGCTTATTATCAAGATAATAAGGTCTTATTTGCTTTTTATCTTTTTTCTACTAAGGTGCCTTTTATTAAATAATGTTTCCTATTCTTTAAAACCTTATTTTCTTAAAGTAAGCTTAGTAGAATTTAGCAAGCCACAGCACCAACCTTATTTAGACAGACAAGAATGTCTGTCCACTCCTCAAAGAAAAATTTGTGTAAATCCGTGTAATTTGTGCAATTTGTGTTCCAATATATTATTAAAATCACATCCCGAATTCTATCGGGACACCGTTCAGACACTAATCGTCGGCAAGATGCCGACGCTCCCCACTGAAAATTAAATTTGTGTCAATCAGTTTAATCCGTAAAATCAGTGTTTCAACATATCATCAAAATCACATAAATCACCTTAAAATCCCCGTTCAGACTTTCTCTTCAAACAATTCCTTCAACTTCTCGTTTTGCTCTTCAAGCGTTAAATTGGTGTTATCTAGTACATACGCATCATCAGCTTTTCTTAGCGGACTTTCTGCTCGGGTGGTATCACGTTCGTCTCGTTCTTTTACATTTGCCAGTACATCTTCGTAATTCACATCCATATTTTTAGCTCGCAGTTCGTCGTATCGACGTTGAGCACGCACTTCTGCCGAAGCTGTTACAAAAACTTTCAACTCAGCTTGTGGAAAAACTACCGTACCAATATCTCTTCCGTCCATTACAATTCCTTTTTCCACACCCATCGCTTGCTGTTGGCGCACCAGCTCTTGACGCACAAAACCGATAGTGCTTACTCGACTGGCACCATTGCCCACTTCCAAGGAACGAATCTCTTTTTCTACATTTTCATCATTCAAATAAGTTTCTTGCAATCCTTCCACATTGGTTTGAAAATGAATTTTAATAGTTCCGATATGTTTTTTTAGTTCAACTTCATCAATAAAATCCTCTGTCATCCAGCCATTTCTGATGGCATATAATGCTACGGCACGATACATGGCACCTGTATCTACGTAAATATAACCGACAGACTTTGCCAAAGCTTTTGCCATGGTGCTTTTGCCACAAGAGGAATGTCCATCAATAGCAACAATTATTCTTTTCATTTTATAATCTTTTGTTTAAAGTGTAAAAATAGTTATTTTTCTGCGTTTTTACAACAAAAAATCCCCTTAAAAATAATAAGGGGATGCAATTTGTGTGCTAATAAATTTTTTATCTAAAAACTGACAAACTCGTTCAAATTGGTACTGATGGAAAATTGGAATGCATTGTTTTTTGCTTGAAATTGCGTCATTCCAAAACCCACTTGAAATTTATAAAGTTTTACACCTGCACCAAACGAAAATCCTGCCATACTTTTGAAGCCATCTATGCTCATTTCACGATTGCGACGATGATTGTAACCTGCTGCCACATAGAAATTCTCAGAAGGAACGAACTCTATCCCGAACACCAAGTGACGAAAAGCCATATCCAGAAACTTTACTTTTTCTTCTTCAATACTTCCGTCCAAATTCATTTTTTTCTGATTGGTAGATTGATAATTTACCAAGTTCCAACGATGCAAATTGTGTGCAGTAACAGAAATCCGCAACGGCGCATATTCAAATTTCTTTGTCATTCCCAACTGAATATCAAAGGGTAACGGCTCACGATGCTGTCCGTTTACATCGGAATAGTAGCCTTTCAACTGAACTCCGGCATTCTTCACAACCAGTCCCGCACTGAAAAGCTCAGTACTGTAATTCACCCCCAAATCCATCGCCATCCCAACGCTTGTATATCGCTCATACGCAGAAACTATGGGTTTCAAAGTAGCACCTACGGTAAAGTAATCATTCAGCGGTCGAGCGTAATTGACGTAAAGTGCCATATCTTTGGCTGTGAAGTCTTCCGTGTACTTTCCGATTTCATCATATCCTGCAAATATCCCAAAATCCACATACTGCACACCGAAAGAAAAATAATTTTCATCGCCAAAATTATGTCCGTAAATTGCCGAACCAAACTTAATTCCCGCCAAATAGCTTGCCATATTTAAGCCAATCACACCGTGAGTTTCTTCGGTCAGAAGTGCCGGATTCATCAGCGCAAAGTTTACATCATTATCTCTCAGTGAAATATTGTAACCGCCCACCGCTGCTGCACGAGAGGAAACCGGCAATTCCATAAAACGATAGACACCTCGTCCCGCTTGAGGGAAAGCTGAAAAGATACTTGTAAATAAGAATATAGTAAGTATGATATTTCTTTTTACCATTTTTTTATGCAAATAATGCAATTTTGTGTTTCGCTATAATTAACGCAAAAACACGCTGCTAATTGTATTTTCGTGCAAAAATAACGTCTTAATTTGATTTGAGAAAATTCAAGCTTGCAATAAAACAAAAAATTATAGTAATTTTGTAAAATAAGAAATATGAAACAAAACTTTTAATAGAAGAATGATTGATAAGCATAAATTAAAAACCTTAGTTACCACAGATACCACAACCGCCGTTCTTGTCGGGATAATCACACCCGAACAACCCGAAGAACGCGCAAAAGAATATTTGGAAGAATTGGCTTTTCTGGCAGAAACTGCCGGTGCCACGCCTGTTGAAATGATTTTTCAGCGATTGGACTACACACACCCCAATACTTTTGTAGGACCGGGAAAACTGCAAGAAATTAAAAACTACGTGGATGAGAATGAAATTGGATTGGTGATTTTTGACGATGAACTTTCGCCTCGCCAAGTACGAAATATTGAAAAAGAGTTGGTTGACCAAAGTCCAAATGCCACTGACCAAGTGCGAATTTTGGACAGAACGAACTTGATTCTCGATATTTTTGCAAAACGAGCACAAACCGCCAATGCAAAAGCACAGGTGGAACTTACTCAATATCAATATATTTTACCTCGACTTACCCGAATGTGGACGCACTTGGAAAGACAACGAGGTGGTGCAATTGGTCGTTATGGTCCCGGGGAAACGCAGTTGGAAACTGACCGTCGGATTATTTTGAAAAAAATCTCACTTTTAAAACAGGATTTGGAAAAGATAGACCGTCAGATGGCTACACAGCGCAAAAATCGGGGAAAAATGGTTCGAGTTTCTTTGGTAGGCTATACCAACGTGGGAAAATCTACCATTATGAATTTGCTTAGCAAATCGGATGTATTTGCTGAGGACAAACTTTTTGCTACACTTGACACTACCGTGCGCAAAGTTATTATTGACAATCTGCCGTTTTTACTATCAGACACGGTTGGTTTTATCCGCAAACTGCCTCACAATTTGATTGAGTCTTTCAAATCGACTCTAGACGAAGTGCGTGAAGCTGATATTTTGCTTCATGTGGTGGACATTTCGCATCCGAACTTTGAAGAGCAAATGCAAATTGTAAACGAAACTCTTCAAGAAATAAATCACGAAGAGAAACCAACTATTTTGATTTTCAACAAAATAGATGCATTCAGCTACACACCGAAAGAAGAAGATGATTTATCGCCGATAAAGCGTGAAAATATCAGTTTGGAAGTGCTGGAAAAAACATGGATGGCAAAACTGCAAGAGAACTGCATTTTTATCTCTGCTACAGACAAAACAAATATTGACGAGTTACGAAATATGCTTTACGAACGTGTAAAAGAAATTCATGTGGAAAGATACCCATATAACGATTTCCTTTTTCAAAAATACGATGAAGAATAGGATTGATAATTAGTTTATTGTCTAAAAATCTGAATATCTATAAGTCTTAATATCTTTGTGTGCTATTTTTATAATGAGATAAACTATGAACACTACCAAATTGCTCTCATTCCAACCAAAAACACTTAAATTAGAAATTAACCTTCCTGCATCTAAAAGCATTAGCAACAGAGCTTTAATCCTAAATGCTTTATCTTACAGTCCATACGATGTAGAAAATCTATCCGACTGCGATGATACACGTGTTATGTTGGAAGCATTTGACAGCAACAGCAATCATTTCGATGTAGGTGCTGCAGGAACTTCCATGCGATTTCTTACCGCATTTCTGGCTAAAACCGTAGGCGAATGGACAATCACAGGCAGCGAAAGAATGAAAAATCGTCCGATAAAAATCTTGGTTGATGCGTTGAATGAGTTAGGCGGAAAAATAGAATATATTGAAAAAGAGGGATTTCCGCCACTTCAGATTTTTGGAAGTGCGCTGATGGGTGGGAAAATTAGTTTGAATGGTAGTGTAAGCAGTCAATATATCTCGGCTCTGATGATGATTGCACCTTATATGCAAAACGGCTTAGAAATCACACTTACAGGCAATATTATTTCAAAACCTTATATCCACATGACAAAATCCATGATGGAAAAGTTTGGCGTTCATGTTAGTTTTTCCGAAAATATTATCAAAATAAATCCACAATCTTATCGCCCCATTCACTACCGGGTAGAGTCCGACTGGTCGGCTGCATCGTATTGGTACGAGATTTTGAGTTTTAGCAAAGGTGGTGAAATCAAACTTAATGGATTGAATAAAAACAGCTTACAAGGCGATAAAGCCGTAGCTGAAATTTATCAAAACTTCGGTATAAAAACAGACTACTTTGATGATTATATTATTATTTCCAAGTCAAATAATTCTACTCATCAAGCCGACGCATCTACATTAAAACTTGATTTTAAAAACACACCCGATTTAGCTCAAACTGTTGTGGTTACTTCTTGTCTTCTAAGCAGAAAATTTCATTTTACAGGTTTGCAAAGTTTGAAAATAAAAGAAACTAATCGAATTGTTGCTTTAATAAATGAATTGAAAAAACTCGGATTTTTATTGACCGAACCCACAGAAGGTGAGCTGGCGTGGAACGGCGAAAAATGCAAAGCCGAGGAAATTCCGTCCATTACTACATATCAAGACCATCGCATGGCAATGAGCTTTGCGCCTGTGGCAGTCTATACACCTATCAAAATTGAAAATTCAGAAGTTGTTAGCAAATCTTACCCGAGTTTTTGGAAAGATATAGAACTAATAACCCAATAGTTTGAAACTTTTTTAAAAAGAAATGAAATCCAATTATAATTCGTATCTTTGCACCCTGAAAATTATTAAGGTTAAAAAATGAGTTTTTTAAGTAATTTAATGGCTCAGTATCAAGAGCCACAACGCGTAAAGGAATTGGGTGTGTATCCCTACTTTCGCCCTATTGAGTCTGACCAAGATACAGTTGTACAAATTAACGGCAAACCCGTTTTAATGTTTGGTTCTAATAGTTATTTAGGATTAACCAACCACCCCAGACTAAAAGAAGCTGCTATTAAAGCAGTAGAAAAATACGGAACAGGATGTGCAGGTTCTCGTTTCCTAAATGGCACATTGGACATTCACATTGAGTTGGAAGAACGGCTTGCTAAGCTTGTTCACAAAGAATCGGCTTTGGTTTATGCCACAGGATTTACTGTAAATTCCGGCGTACTTCCATGTACTGTTGGTCGTGATGATTATTTGATTTTTGACGAAAGAAATCATGCATCCATCATTGAAGGGAAAAGACTTGTATTTGGTAAAACCCTGAAATACAAGCACAACGACATGGAACATCTGGAAAAACAACTAAAAAAATGTGAACCGGACAGAGTAAAATTAATTGTTTGTGATGGTGTTTTCAGTATGGAAGGCGATGTGGCACCACTTCCAAAAATGGTAGAATTGGCTAAAAAGTACAACGCCTCACTTTACGTGGACGAAGCTCACTCGCTAGGTGTTTTTGGTGCTACCGGTGCCGGAATAGCCGAACATTTCAATGTTTCCAATGATGTGGATTTAATTATGGGAACTTTCAGCAAATCGCTTGGTACCATCGGCGGATTTGTTGCTGCTGACGAAGCCATCATTAATTATTTGAAGCATACTTCACGCACACTTATATTTAGTGCCTCCATCACTCCGGCATCTACCGGCTGTGTATTGGCGGCTTTGGATGTGATGGCGGAAGAGCCTTGGCGTAGAGATCAACTTTGGGCAAATACCAAGCGTGCAAAAGAAGGTTTTGAGAAAGCCGGATTTGAAATAGGTCCAACCGAAACTCCGATTATCCCGTTATACGTTCGCGACAATATGAAGACCTTTACATTGACAAGAATGCTAATGGATGACGGTGTATTTGTAAATCCGGTAGTTACTCCTGCTGTAAGTCCGGAAGACACGCTAATTCGCTACTCACTAATGGCTACGCACACTTTTGACCAAATCGACGAATCAATCGAAAAAATCTCAAAAGCAGCTCGTCAATTAGGTATAATTGAATAAGAATACTTTCAAATAAAAAATAGCTAAGAATTAATTCTTAGCTATTTTTATTTTATCTCCCACTTTTATTCTATCGCTCAAACCGGGATTCCACTCTTTAATTTCCTTGACAGTACATTGATACGTTCTGGCAATGGCGTAGAGTGTTTCGCCAGATTTTACCGTGTGAACTACGGGTTGATTTAAAGAAGTTGTTGCTGTTTTTTCTAGCGACACTTCTTGTTGAGTTTCAGCTTTTGCTACTTTTAGTTTCTGACCCACCGTAATCGTATTGGATGTAAGTCCATTAAGACTTTTGAGGTCATCTACAGACATATTATATTTCCGTGCAATGACATAGAGTGATTCACCTGCAACAACTTTATGGTTTTTTGCTACAATTTGTTTTGTTGGTTCAGGCGTGCTTGATGATTTTTTTATTGATGTTTCAACCAAATCTGACGCTTTATTATCAACTACTTCCGACTTTGCAGTTCCCATTACAACTATCGGTGTATCAGCTTGTACAACAAATTTTAAATTCGGTTTTTCTACTGCCTCAGCCACCATTAATCGCTGTCCTCTTTTTATTCGCTTCGATTTCAAATTATTTAGGTACATCAAAGTAGAAATCGGCACATCGTATTTTTTGGAAATAATAGAAAGCGATTCGCCTCGTTTTACGGTGTGAAAACGAGCATCACTAATGTATTGGTTATCAGTTACTGTGTCTTTGGGTTTACTAACAACCGGTTTTGAATCTGTTGAAACAGTGGATGTGCTCGAAGAAGCCGTTGCAACAAAGGATTTTTGGTCAATTACCCGCCCTGCTTTCAAATAGCGATTGGCGTAGTAAGGCTCAGTTGAAGAAGAGATAATTACTCCTTTATTAACTGAAGAGTGGATAAATTCAAACTCGCCGTTTCCTTTATTTTCCGTTACAATACCTACATGCCCCACTCTACCATTTCTACTTCTTCCTTCAAAAAAAACCAAATCACCTCGTGTTAAATCTTTCTTTGCCACAAACGGAAACTGCTCTGCCTGATCCCTTGACGAACGTCCAAGCGAGTAGCCAAAGTTCTTATAAACATAGGAAGTAAAACCCGAACAATCAAATCCGCGAGCAGTAGTGCCACCATAGCGATACGGCGTTTTCAGGAATTTCATACCGTAATCAATCACAGCATTTTGTAGCGCTATCTGCTGTTGCTCTGCTTCTATAGCGCTTTTACTTTTAGAAGAAGCCGCGATATTTGCTTTTGAAGAACAGGAAATGCAAAGTGCACTGATAAAAATGAGTAGATATATTTTCTTTTTCACGGTAAAGTCGTTTTATTTTGATTTATTTTAAAATGTCTTTATCCATCAAGTTCGCCAAGCAAAGATTCAATGCTTTCATAAAGTTTATCATTATACATCCAGCCTTTTTCAGTAATTTCAATATGGTCTTTTGCCTTATTTTCCACACTAAAACCTGCACGTGCCAAGGCTCTAAATGTCCAATATAGTTTTGTTTTATCTTGCGAACTGACACTTATTTTCTTAGAAAGTGTGTAATTCATCGAGAAATTTCCATTCGTTGCATTGAAATAGTAGGCATCACTCTTAAACACTTCATTAAATGTGCCATTTAGTACCAAATCTTCAGGAACGCCACTCACTACTCCACCCCGACTTTTCATCAACCAAATTCTGTCCGCCGCCTGCAGCGCCATATCGAGTTCGTGGGTAGAAATGATAATTGCTTTACCCGTTTCATGTGCCAATTTGTGCAATAACATCATAATTTCCACCCGATTAGGCAAATCAAGGTGAGCCGTAGGTTCATCTAAAAAAATCAAAGGTGTATCCTGCGCCAACGCCTTTGCAATCATCACTCGCTGCTTTTCGCCATCAGAAAGGCTGCCAAACAATCGCGATGTGAAATGCTCCAAATTAACCAAGCGAATGGCATCTTTGATTTTGGCTTTTCCTTTTTCGGTCATTCCGCCAATCCAACGGGTGTACGGATGCTGACCAAGCGCCACAATATCCCAAACCGTGGCATTTTCCACTTCCACTCTATCCGTAAGCACAAGTGCTATTTTCAAAGCTATTTCTTTCTGAGTGTATTCTGCAATCGACTTTCCGTCAATCGTAATTTTGCCTTCGTGTGCTTTTTGGATTCCTGCCAAGGTACGCATCAGAGTTGATTTTCCACAGCCGTTCGGACCAAGCAGACAAACCATTTCACCTTTGAAAAGTTGCAAATTAAGTCCTTGCTGTACAATGCTTTTAGTCTTAGCTTTGCCGTAACCAATAGCGAGATTATATGTAGAAAGAATTGGCATAGTCTATTTTTTTCTAAGAATAACCCAAATAATAATCGGTGCACCAAACAGCGAACTAATCGTATTGATAGGCAATGTATAAGTCGGAATTTGTGAAATCACATCACAAATCAATATCAAAATAGCACCCATTAAAATAGATGTAGGAATTAAAATTCGGTGGCTTGATGTTTTGAAAATACCACGTGCAATATGCGGAATGGCTATTCCCACAAAGCCGATGGGTCCTGTAAAAGCCGTGATTGCTCCGGCGAGCACACTTGTTGTCAGCACGATAATTATACGTGTTTGAATAATCGAAATTCCCAAAGCTTTTGCGTAATTTTCACCAAGTAGCAAGCCGTCCAATCTTTTTTGAATAAGAAAAACAGTCAGCAAACCGGCAAGAATTACAGGTGTGAGAATTTGCAAATGCTGCCAAGTTACGGCACTCAAACTTCCCAAATTCCACATAATAAACATTTTAATTGCATCAGGATTACTGAAATATTGTAAAACGCCCACCAAACTTGACACAATCGTACCAAACATAATTCCCAGAATAAGCAAGGAAACCGCCTGCTGCACTTTGAAAGAAACGCCTACCACAAGCAACATTACAACGGATGCACCAGCCACAGCCGCCAAAATCGTAATCCACGAGCCTGCACTTCCCAACAATACACCACTTGACATCACTACCAAAGCTACACCCAAACTTGCACCGGAACTCACACCCAAGACATACGGGTCTGCAAGCGGATTTCGAAACAAAATCTGCATCATCAATCCTGCCACGGAAAGCGAAGCCCCGGCAAGAACAGCTGTAATAGCTTTTGGAAGTCTAAAATTCAATAAAATCTCTGTGTTGATTTCATCTGTTCCATTTCCCAAAAAAGTTGTAACTACTTCATTTAAGGGAATAAAAATGCTGCCCCATGCCAAATCAATGGCAAAGAACAGCACTAAAAGCAAAATCAATACGATAAAAATTATTGAATTTTTTGTCCGTTTCATTCAGTTATTTCTGTAAAAAAACATCCGTTTACTTTCCACTTTCTTTTAAGGTAACAAACGTTGTTTCCTTTCCATACTTGATGCCGTATTTATTTTTAGCGTAAGGCATTACAAAGTATTTTGTGTTGGGTTTCAATCCTTTTATATGCACCTCAAAAACATCTTTTATTTCTACTGCAGTCACATGATTATCGGATACAATTGAATCTGTTTGCAACGACCAATGAACACCTCTCTCTGTAATCGGATAAAAGCTATCTGCCGATTTAGCTGCCACCAAAAAGAATGCAGACACATCTGTTATCGAATCCATTTTTGTAATTGTAATCTCATTGGCTACAGATTTCATTGTTACTTTATGAAATAGCGTACTGTACGACACTCCGGCTTCGCTAACGGCGTAAGCTCTAATAAAATAAGTGCTATCCGGCATCATTCCTTCTATTTTTGCAGAGAATTTATTGCCTTCAAGTGTTGATTTTCTTATTGTATCGGCTTCAATGCTTGGTTCTTTATCTTTTCCCCATACAAAACCACATTCTGTAATCGGAGAACCGCCATCACTTACTATTTCGGCACTAATCTTCTCAATAGTTCCGGAAGTAACACTTTCAGGCGAAAACAACTTAATATCTGCTTTTACTACTGCTAATGTCCGAAAACTAACCTGCTGTCCGTAGCCTACACCTTCACCATTTATAGCATAGGCTCTTACGTAGTATTTCGTATTGGGTTTAAGGTTGGTCAACTCGCTAATAAATAGATTACCGGATACTTTATCCGTTGTTTTAAAGTTATTTATAGTCGGATTTTCATTGGTATCCCAACAAACACCAGCGCTCAATACTGCCGAACTACCAACAGATAAAATCTCGCCGCTACCTTTCGCAACAGTCTGTTCAATATCAGAAATATTGTGTGTTTTAAGTGTAGGAACTTCTGCTTTTTCTTTTTTACAAGCAATCAAGGTCAGTCCCACAATAGCGATTGTCAATAAAAATTTAATTTTTTTCATACGATTATTTTATTTTTTAAATTTCGGTGTATGGAACCTTTGATGATTAAAATAATCATTCTCAAGTGTGTTTAATGATTATTTTAATCATGTCGGTTTCATAATATTATTTTCTTTATTTAACTTCGATTGATAATTCTATTCCAATTTGGCTGCATAAACCAATTCATGCTCAGGCAAAATTTCCGGATGTAAAATGGCAATTACATCCGCCAAAAGCAAATCGGGTCGCGCCACGGCACTTTCCCAAAAGTCGTTGGCAGACGAAGGCAGCAGTCTTTTGTTGAAGTTATAGACCTTGTCTTCTTTTACGGCACGAAACAGCGCATGCTTACTGTCAGCCTTAATCAGTTCATTTTTCGTACTAAAGTTGCAATTTAGCCAAAATTCCGTATCGGAAAAGTTTTTCAGCACCAATTCCACATTCAGCGGCAAACTTCCCGAAGTCGTGTCATTTGCATAAAAGTAATCAGCTCCGGCATCCCTGAAAAGTTGACTCATAAAGTTTCTGCCAGCAGGAACATACCACGTTCCACGGAAATTGGAACCTGCCATGATTTTTGGTTTATTTATCACGTGAACCGCTTTTTCCTTCATGGAGTTGTAGTTTTTCTCAATCTCACTGAAAATACTGTCCGCCATTTCTGACTTATCGAAAAACACCGCTACCAACTTAATCCATTCTGCCCTGCCAAGTAGCGAAGTTTCCATCCATTCATTATTATAAATAACAGGAACACCCGCCTGCTTTATTCGTTCCACATTTGCATCAATCTGATTGTGTCCACTCATCATCAACGCTTGTGGTCGCAGCAAAATCGTTCTTTCTACATTGATAGAAAACGAATCACCCAAATCACTGATTTCGCCTTTGGAAAAACGATTTTGCACATCTGCATTATAGACCAAATTCGGGTTACAAATTCCGTTAATGCTCTCAATCTCTGACAGTAAGCTTAAAAACTCAAGTTGAGTAACTGCAGTTGTAGCAATATTTTCAAGCGGAATTTTCACTTTCAGACCATCGGCAGGAACTTCGGTATTTTCATCTTTTACCAAATAATAATTGGCAAATATCTCGCCGTTTTCCCACGGATTGTAAAGAGTAATTTCCTTATATTCATCGTGATTGGTAATGGAAAAACCAACTGCATACGAAAGTTCTTGCAGGTTTTCCTTTTTTTCATTTTGATTTTGTTTTTCTTTCTGCGTACAGCCTGCAAACAGCAAAACGGTAAAAAGTATAAAGCTTATTTTTTTCATAACTCGTAACATTACATTTTTAAAAACAATAGAAAACATAGAAAAACTCGCACCAATTCTCTTGTTTTCGGAAACATAGAGAAAAATATCTTCGATATTTTTAAACTATGTTCTCGAAATCTATATAAAACGAAAAAATAAAATTAAACTATTGTTTTCTATGTTTTAAAACATTATTGCAAATATACAGAGAATTTCTTGCTCTACCTTGAAAAATCTCGCCTTTAACAGGCACAAAAAAACCGAAGTTCAACTTCGGTTTTCTCTAAAATTCTCATATTAAATTGCTTGTGTTTTCTTAGCAAGCCATTCACGCTCTTTTTCAGAAAGGTAAGAGTACAGTTTATCGTAAACTCGTTGGTGATATTCATTCAGCCAATTCACTTCTTCTTCCGTCAACATCTCTTTATCCACTAATTTTGTGTCGATGTAGCAGAGTGTCAGCGTTTCAAATTGTAGGAACTGACCAAATTCAGTTTTCTCTGCCGGAATTACCTGCACCAAATTTTCAATGCGGATACCGTATTTATCCGTTCTGTAAAGTCCGGGTTCGTTAGAAAGTATCATTCCCGGCTGCAATGTTATCGGATTTTCGTCCATGCGGATACTTTGTGGTCCTTCGTGTACATTCAGGAAGTGCCCGATGCCGTGACCTGTACCATGTCCGTAGTTGATACATTCGTCCCACATCGCTTTACGAGCCAAAATATCCAACTGCGAACCGCGCGTATTTACGGGGAATTTCGCCATTGCTAATTGGATATGCCCTTTCAGAACAAGCGTATAGTCGTGTTTTGCTTTTTTGGAAACTTTACCCAATGCCACCGTACGAGTGATATCGGTTGTTCCGTCTAAATATTGCCCGCCCGAATCAAGCAAAAGAATGCCTTCTCTTTTCAGTGTAGCATCGCTTTCCGGCGTAGCCGAGTAGTGAACAATCGCACCGTGTCCGGCGTATCCTGCAATCGTTCCGAAACTTTCGCCTTTGAAATCTCGCTGATCTTCACGGAAAGAGCGCAGCTTGTCCGAAATAGAAATTTCAGTCAATGTCTCGCCTTTTTTCAGCGATTTAAATAGCCATCTGAAAAAGCGTGTCATCGCCACACCGTCTTTAATCATGGCTTTGCGAACACCGCTCATCTCTACCCCATTTTTTACTGCTTTCAGTTTGAAAACAGGCGACATAGCCGTGCGTTTCGTGCAAGCTGCGGGAATGGATTCGTAGAGCGATTGGTTAAATTTAGCGCCATCCACCAATACGGATTTCGACGTGTCGATTTTTCTCAATTCATCCTGAACAGCATCGTAAGCTTTTACCGTAATATTATTTTCGTCTAAATATGCTTGCGTTTCAGGGGTTATTTTTTCGGGATTTATAAATAATGTCGCCGAATTTTCATCCACCATAGCGTAAGCAATCACCACGGGATTGTAACTTACATCGTTTCCGCGAATATTATAAAGCCAAGCAATATCATCCAAAGCCGACATCACAAACACATCCGCGTGAAGTTTTTTCATTTCGGCACGCAGTTCGTTCAGCTTTTCCGCTACCGATTTTCCGGTATATTTTTCATCAAAAACAAAAAATGGATTTTTCGGCAATTCGGGACGGTCAGTCCAAACTTCTTTCAGCAAGTCAACCGACAGCAACTCAATACCACTTAGTGCAAGCTGAGTTTTCATTGCGGCAAAAGCATTTACCGAAAACATTTCCGCGTTTACTGCCACTTTATCGCCTGCATTCAGTTCAGTCGTCAACCACGGTACAATGTCCAATGTTTCGGGTTCGCCTTGTTTCATCAATTGAATATCCGTACCGGAAAGTTGCTCTGCACCCTGCAAAAAGTAACGACTATCTGTCCAAAGTCCGGCTTTTTCCAAAGTAAGCGCCACTGTTCCTGCAGAACCGTCAAAACCACTAATCCACACTCTTTCTTTCCAATAATCGGCGATATATTCGCTCGCATGCGGGTCCGTTCCGGGAATAATACAAGCCGATGCACCCACTTTTTTCATTGCATCACGTAATGCACTTAATCTTTCGTTGATTTTAGTCATAAGTTATGTATTTGAAGATTGAAACTACTAAGAATTTTCGTATTGTTTGAATAGTCAAGCAAATACGAGTTTACATCATACAAAGATATAAAATAAACTCGCTAAATTATGGCTTATTAGAATTGATTAACAATTAAATAGACCGCTACGCTTGTTAGACCGCTACGCAGACAGACCGTTTCACTGACAGACCGCTGTGCTGATAGACTAACAGACTTTTAGATTTTATAGATGTTTATTCCCTACGGGAATTTGGATTTAGGGGAACAAATATTTTCTATTGATATTTATTCCCTACGGGAAAAACTCAACCAAAAAAAACGAAAAAATCGTTGGCTGTCCCGAAAGCTATCGTGGACAACGCACCCCACAGCCAAACATCCACACATTAAAACACCCAAACAACTAATGCTTTCACTTACTCAATCGTAAATCGTAAATCGAATATCTAAAATTTTGGAGAAAGTCGGGATTATCACTAATTTTGTTGGTTAAACAAATAAAAAGACGAGATTGACGTTTAATTGTTGTTTATAATTGTTATCTGTTACAGAGCACCGAAAATGAAAAATAAAATTTTCTGCCTAATTATATGTTTGGTTTTTGCTTTGAGTGCTGCAGCACAAAGGCAAAACTTGCGCGTGTATGGCTATGTGGTAGATGAAACCAATCGCAGCGTGGAAAATGCAAGTGTTCGTTTTGAGAATACCGACATTGGCACTACTACCAATATAAACGGCTACTACGACCTGATTACAACGACTTCCGACTCGCTGACCATAGTTTTTTCACACGTAGGTTTTGAAACCATTCGCCACACCATTCCCGCGGGGAAACAAGTGGTGCAAATAACCGTGGTACTTCCCTACTCGTCCACCGAATTGGATGTAGTCAGTGTACGTGCAGACCGACGCAGCACATCTAACATGGAAAGATTAGAAGCAGAAAAATACCGTATGATGCCCAACACGAGCGGAAACTTTGAGTCGCTGTTGGTTAGTTTTGCAGGTGTAACTTCCAATAATGAACTAAGTTCACAATACAACGTTCGGGGTGGAAATTTTGATGAAAACATCGTCTATGTCAACGGTACGGAAATTTATCGTCCGCTGCTTATTCGTGCCGGACAGCAGGAAGGTTTGAGCTTTATCAATCCCGATATGGTAGGAAGTGTGGCATTTTCATCGGGTGGATTTAATGCGGAATACGGCGACAAATCGGCATCGGTTTTGGATGTAAAATACAAAAAACCAACTTCTTTCGAAGCATCGGGAATGATAAGTTTGTTGGGTGCATCAGCTTATGTGGGTACTGCAAGTAAACGTTTCACACAGATGCACGGCATTCGCTACAAAACTTCGAGATATTTATTGGGAACGCTCGACACAAAAGGAAATTACCAACCCAACTTTGTGGATTATCAAAACTACCTGACTTTCCAACTCACACCGAAAACCGAGATTAGTTTTTTGGGGAATTTTTCGAGAAACGATTACACCTTTATTCCTGAAGATAGAGAAACTCGATTTGGAACTTTTCAGATGGCTGAAAAGCTGAAAGTATATTATCAAGGACAAGAAAAAGATTTGTTTCAAACCCTGTTCGGTGCACTTTCGCTCAACTACAAACCCAAAGACAATCTGAAATTAGGACTTACCGCATCTGCTTTTCATTCTAATGAAAACGAGACTTTTGACATTCGTGGCGAGTATGTGCTTAGCGAACTGAAAATGGGTGATACAGGCGAAGTGGAAGAAGGCGAAAAATTGGGTGTGGGAACTTATCACGAACACGCCCGAAACAGGCTGAAAGCAAGCGTGGCAAGCATTGCGCATTCGGGCGAATATATCAAATCGGGACATACGCTGCGTTGGGGTGCCAATTTCCAACAAGAAATCATTTCGGACAAAATTGTGGAATGGGAATGGCGTGATTCAGCAGGATATTCTTTGCCTTACAAAGACGACAGCGAACTGAATCTTTTCTACAACCTACGCTCGAATGAAAAACTGCAAAGTTTCCGAATTTCGGCATTTGTGCAAGACACTTATCGTTGGAATACGGATGCGGCACTGTTTGCGATAACAGGCGGTGTGCGTGCAAGTTATTGGACGTACAACAAAGAATTTTTATTCAGTCCGCGTGCATCGATTTCTATTTTGCCGCATTGGGACAAAGATTTCAGTTTCCGTTTTGCCACGGGTGTTTATTATCAATCGCCTTTCTACAAAGAGCTGCGAGATACCGTTTCCGATGCATTGGGAAATGTGAAAGTAGAGCTAAACCCTAATCTCAAAGCGCAACGCTCACTGCACTTTGTGTTGGGTGGCGACCACTATTTCCGTATGTTGGGACGACCTTTTAAGTTTACAGCCGAAACCTATCTCAAGCTTGCAGATCGTGTAACGACCTACCACGTGGATAATGTGCGCATTCGTTATTCGGGAAAAAATGATGCAAAAGCTTACACCGCCGGAATTGATTTGAAACTTTACGGCGAACTTGTTCCGGGTACCGATTCATGGATAAATATTTCCCTGATGCAATCAAAAGAAGATTTGCAGGATGATTTTTACATTGACAGCAACGGAAAAACTATCTATCCCGGATGGATTTCCCGCCCGAATGAAGCACGTTACAGTTTGGCAATGATGCTTTCGGATTATTTGCCGGGCAACCCAAAATACAAACTTCATCTGAAAGCAGTCTATTCCGACGGATTACCCGTGGGACCGCCACGAAGTCCACGCTATATGGGCGATAAATTCCGCCTTCGAGATTACAAAAGAGTGGATATTGGTGCATCAAGAGTGTTAGTTAATGGTGATGATAAGTTGATGAAGAAAAAAATTATGCGTAATTTTGCAAATCTTTGGTTAAACTTTGAAGTTTTCAACTTATTTGACTTCAAAAACGAGAACTCTATCTATTGGGTGTCAGACATTTACGGTTATCAGCACGGTAGTCCGAACTTTTTGACAGGAAGACAGTTTAATTTGAAGTTAATTATCGACGTAAAATAGTCGGTAGTTTGTAGTAGATAGTCGATAGTCTTGTTTCGACAAGCTTAATAAGCATTTTACTTTTATTTTTACAAAAACATCAACAAAACAAATACAACTAATTTATAAAATATGCCAACAATTTCAACTCGCGGCAAAGCAATGCCACAATCACCTATTCGTAAGCTTGCACCATTAGCTGAAAAAGCCAAAGCTCGTGGGATTAAAGTGTATCACCTTAATATCGGTCAGCCCGATATTAAAACGCCTAAAGTGGCATTGGATGCCATTCGCAGTTTCGATAAAGAGATTTTTGAGTACAGTCCGAGTGACGGCAACAAATCTTTGCGTATAAGACTTGCCGAATACTATCGCTCTTTCAATATCGATGTGGCTTTTGATGATATTATTGTAACAACCGGCGGTTCTGAAGCAGTTAGTTTTGCATTTAATAGCTGCTTAGATCCGGGTGATGAAATTATCGTTCCTGAGCCTGCTTATGCCAATTACACGGCATTTGCCATAGCTGCCGGTGCAGTTATTAAACCTGTGATTTCAAGCATTGATGAAGGATTTTCATTGCCATCGATTGAGAAGTTTGAAGAGCAAATCACACCGAAAACTAAAGGAATTTTAATCTGCAATCCGAACAACCCAACCGGATATCTTTATACTCGCAAAGAGATGAATTTAATTCGGGATTTGGTAAGAAAATACGATTTGTATCTGTTTTCCGATGAAGTGTATCGTGAATTTTGCTACACAGGTGCACCCTATATTTCGGCTTTCCATTTGGATGGCATTGAAGAAAATGTAATTCTAATTGACAGTGTTTCCAAACGATACAGCGCTTGCGGAATTCGGATTGGAGCATTAGTTACCAAAAACAAAGAAGTACGAAAAACAGTGATGAAGTTCTGTCAAGCACGTCTTAGTCCACCCCTTATTGGTCAACTTGCCGCCGAAGCTGCTATGGATGCACCACCTGAATATTTAATGGAAGTTTACGACGAATATATGGAACGCCGAAAATTCCTGATTGACGGATTAAACCGCATTCCGGGTGTCTATTCGCCAATTCCAATGGGTGCATTTTACACTACGGCACGACTGCCAATCGATGATTCGGATAAATTCTGCGCATGGTGTCTTTCTGATTTTGAATACGAAGGTTGCACTGTGATGATGGCACCAGCTAGCGGATTTTACACCGACCCAAATCATGGAAAAGATGAAGTACGCATTGCCTATGTCTTAAATAAAGAAGACCTAAAACATGCGTTGGTGGTACTTGCCAAAGCGATAGAAGCGTATAATAATAGGTAAATGAAAAAACAATCCCTTAAAAAATTCGCTTATCTTTCCATCGTGGCTGCAGTACTTACGATTGGACTGAAATTTTACGCCTACTATATAACCGGGTCTATGGGACTTTTGTCCGATGCGTTGGAGTCGTGTGTCAATCTGATAGCTGCTTTGGTGGCACTGCTGATGATATATATTTCGGAAATGCCTGCCGACAAGAAGCACGAGTTTGGACATACCAAAGCGGAGTATTTTTCAAGTGCCATTGAAGGCGGACTGATTTTGGTAGCAGCATTTAGCATTATTTGGTCTGCCGTTCCTCGACTTTTCAACCCGCACCCCATCGAAAATGTTAGTTTGGGGTTGGCTATTTCACTAAGTGCTTCGCTTATCAATTTAGGTGCAGCAACGGTATTACTAAAAAATGCCAAAAAGCACAATTCCCTACTGCTCGAAGCGGATGGCAAGCACCTGATGACAGACGTATGGACTTCTGTGGGTGTAATTGCAGCGGTGCTTTTGGTTCGACTAACCGAATGGCTGATTCTCGACCCAATCATTGCTATCTTTGTTGCTCTCAACATTATTTGGACAGGATTTCAACTACTTAGACGCTCTGCCAATGCATTAATGGATGCTGCTATTCCGGAAGAGGAATTGAAACTTATTACCGATTATTTGAATGATTTAAAAACGGACAAAATAGATTACCACTCGCTAATGACTCGCCAAGCCGGAACGCGGAAGTTTATCTCGCTACACGTTTTAGTTCCCGGCGATTGGAACGTAAAGCAAGGACATGATTTCGCAGAAGAAATTGAAATTACGATTGAAAATATGTTTTCCGGATCGGTTACGGTAACTTCACACATTGAACCTATTGAAGACCCGCTATCCATGCAAGATATTGGAATAGATAGAAAACAATAAAGTTAAGCATTCATCACACAGAAAAAATTATCCCGATTGCTTCTGTATTTTCACACTTGTCAAAAAAAACGTAATTTTGCAAAACATTAATGGTCTAAAAAGCCATTTATCTCGACACTTAAAACATAAAAACAGCAAGAAATAAATGTCATCATTACTCGATAAACTGGACGGACTTCAACATAAATTTGAAGAGATTTCCCTACTTATAACCGACCCGGCTGTGATAGCCGACATGAACCGCTATGTAAAGCTAAACAAGGAATACAGCGAGCTTTCAAAACTGATGGATGCACGCAAAGAGTACAAAACGGCTTTGTTAAACATCCAAGAAGCAAAAGATATTTTGGCTAATGAAAACGACCCTGAAATGAAAGAAATGGCTCGTATGGAATTGGACGACTTGGAAAGCAAAATCCCCGCAATGGAAGAAAACATTAAGGTGCTACTTATTCCTGCCGATCCGGAAGATGCGAAAAATGTGGTTATGGAAATTCGTGGAGGTACGGGTGGTGATGAAGCTGCTATTTTTGCCGGCGACCTTTTCAAAATGTACCAATACTACTGCCAAAGCAAAGGATGGAAAGTGGAAGTTACCGACTTTAGCGAAGGAACTATTGGCGGCTACAAAGAGATTATTTTTACCGTTACGGGCGAAAATGTATATGGCACTTTGAAATACGAAAGCGGCGTGCACCGTGTTCAGCGTGTACCTGAAACCGAAACGCAAGGGCGCGTACATACTTCTGCTGCTACGGTAGCCGTTCTTCCTGAAGCCGATGAATTTGATGTGCAGATTAATCCGGCTGATATTGAGTTTCATACCGCTCGCTCAGGTGGTGCAGGTGGACAGAATGTGAATAAAGTGGAAACCAAAGTACAGTTAACACACCGTCCTACGGGAATTGTAGTGGTAAGTCAGCAGGCTCGTACGCAGTTGGGTAACCGTGAAATTGCGATGGAAATGCTACGTACCAAAATTTACAATATGGAGTATCAAAAACATGTGGATGCCATTGCGGCTAAGCGTAAAACAATGGTTTCTACAGGTGACCGTTCTGCCAAAATCCGTACTTACAACTATCCGCAAGGTCGCATTACCGACCACCGCATCAACTACACAATTTACAATCTTTCTGCCTTTATGGACGGCGATATTCAAGATATTATCGACCAGCTAACTATTGCTGAAAATGCCGAAAGAATGAAGGAAAGTGAGCTGTAAATAGGACATTGCCGTTCCAAACGCCATTATCCATAAACTGTTTTTGATGATTTTAAGCATTCACACGTGGTAAAAACAATCAATAAAATCCCACTTATCCTATTTCTTTTTGTTGTAGCAACTTACCTTATAGCAATGTGGTTACAGCAACAATGGCTACTGCTAATATTTAAGCCGCTTATTGTAGGCAGTTTGCTATTTTACTTTCTAAATGCTACAGCAAACAAAACCACCAAACTTAAAACCTTAATGATTTTTGCGTTGGTATTTTGCCTGATGGGTGATGTGTTGCTGATGTTTGGTCATGGAAATACTCTTTTCTTTGTGTTGGGTTTATCGGCTTTTTTGGCTGGACATATTTTCTATATTTTTACTTTCAGAAGCATAATAAAAGACAATCACATTTCCTTTCATTTTCCGAAAACCTTGTTAGTTGTTCTTTATGCAGCAGGTTTGCTTTATTTGTTAATTCCGCATGCTGACGCACTTGTGCTGCCGAGCATTTTATATACTTTGGTTATCGGTACAATGTTAATTTTTGCGCTTCATCTGACAAGGTTTGGAAAAGTGGGATGGATAATTGCTGTAGGTGCTTTTCTATTTGTAATTTCCGATTCTTTTATTGCAATTAATAAATTCTACACTCCTATCCCTTACAACCATTGGAATGTAATGATTTCCTATATCGTTGCACAGTTTCTGATTGTAAAAGGAGTAACGAAGTATATTACCAAATAGTCTTATTAGTCGCGTCCTGAATAATGTGCTAAAATAGGCACAAAAAACAGTAGAGACGCCATAATATGACGTCTCTACAATAGTTTAATCATCAGCTGGACGCCGATAAACCCCACTGAAAATGAAATTTGTGCTGATTTGTGTAATTTGTGTTCTAATTTATCATCAAAATCACACAAATCATATAAATCATAGTTTAGTATTCTAATACACATCTTCCACATTCAGCACAAAAACTCGCAATCCAAGCATCGGCGATATTTCATCCAACTCTTTTAAAGCTGTTTTAAGTTTACTGACCATATCATTTTCCACCACAGTCATGATGGAATTATTTAACGAAGGCCAAGCGTGAGAACCGTAATGCGGCTCGCCGTTGCGTGTTCCACGTCCTTGCGTATTATCCCACAAAGTAAAGCCATGAACCATATACTTGTCCAAAATGCGGATTACATCATCTTTATGTGCCTGGTCAAAGTGAATAAATACTGCTTTCATTTTTATTTATAGTCTTTTCAAATTAATAACTCATTGCTTGTTGATTTTCAGGTGCAAATTTTTTCGCCATTTTCTTCGATTGTCTTCTTACACCAATTGCGGCAGCAAGAGAATAAAAAACAGGCACTACAAGCAAAGTCAAAATAGTAGAAACCGTAAGACCACCAATAACGGTAAGAGCCATCGGACGCCACATTTCAGAACCTTCACTCTGCGACAAGGCAAGCGGAAGCATACCAAAAATAGTGGTGGCTGTGGTCATCAACACCGGACGCAGACGAGACCTTCCGCCTGCCACCACCGCACGGATAATTCCCATGCCACGTTCGCGGTTCAGGTTGATGTAGTCCACAAGTACAATACCGTTTTTTACCACAATCCCCACAAGCATAATCAATCCAATAAACGACATCAAGTTCAACGTACCGCCTGTCAACCACATAATTAACACCACACCGGAAATACCGAATGGAACCGAAAACATAATAATAAACGGATAAGTCAGCGACTCAAACTGAGAAGCCATCACAATGTAAACCAACAACACAATAATAATAAACAGCAAGCCCAAATCAGCAAATGTTTCTTGTTGGTCTTCATACGCACCACCAATATCTACGATTATTTCTGAAGGAATATCTATTTTATCTATTTCGCCTTGAATAGCGGCAACAGCCTTATCCATCGTAGTTCCGGAAATAGTGGCAGATACGGTAACTACTCTCTGGCGATCTTTTCGCTCAATGGTTGGCGGCGTAAAACGTTCTACCACCGTACCCACATCTTTAATCCGTATGGCTTGACCTTGATTGTTGTAAATCAAAATATTTTCTACATCGGCGAGTGACTGACGATAGCGCGGGTCATAAGAAATACGCACCATATATTCTTCGCCATCTTCACGGTAAAGCGATGCTATCAGTCCGTTAATTCTATTTTTCAAGAAAATAGAAGCCGTAGCGATATTCAGACCATGCAGTGCCAATTTATCACGGTCAAAATCAACCTGATACTCAGGCACATACTCTTCCCTACTTACCTGTGTATTAGAAAGTCCCGGAATATTATTGTCAAGACGTGTTTGAAGTTCTCTTGCAATTCGGTCGGTTTCTTTAAAATCATATCCATAAATTTCAATAGCTAACTGCGATTGTCCACCCATCATCATTCCGCCTTGTCCTGTCGATACATTGTATTTTGCTACTTCCGGAAGTACATCCAATTCTTTTTGAATTTTCTCTATTAATTCGTAAACAGAAACACTTCTTTTATTAAGTTCTACCATACGTATGTTTGCAGAAAAAATATTACTTCCGCTCGCTTGCAATGACCCGAAAATATTGAAACTACTCGCCTGACCCACGTTGAAACTAATCATTTCTATTTCAGGGTTTTCTTCCTTCCATTTATTGGTTAATTTCATCGCTAAATCTTTGGTTATTTCCATTTGGGTACCTATAGGAAGTTCAACTCGAGCTGAAATAAAACCACCGTCAGATGCAGGGAAAAACTCTGTACCTACCGTAATCATAGGCACTAAACTTGCAAAGAAAAACAGGGTAGTTAGTATCAAAGTTTTTGCACGATTTCTCACCGTCCAATTCACCAGTTGTGCATAAAGAATATCTAGTTTATCCAAGAAACGTTGGATAGGTCCATAGATTTTCAACGTTAATTTGGTCGGGTTTCTGTCCAGTCGCAACATATGCGCACTCATCATTGGTATGAGTGTCATAGCACAAATCAAAGACGTGGTCATAATAATGGTAACAATCCATCCCAATTCTTTAAATAGGATTCCGGCAAATCCGGTAACTAAGGTCAATGGGAAGAATACCGCAATCAACGTCAACGTAGATGCAACAATCGAGAGCGAAACCTCGTTTGTAGCGTGAACTGCTGCACTTTTTGGACGACTACCTCGCTCAATATGCGTAGTAATATTTTCAAGCACCACAATGGCATCATCCACCACCATACCGATAGCAATGGAAAGCGAACTCAGCGAAATCACATTCAACGAACCACCCGTAGCGTAAAGATAGATAAACGATGCAATCAACGAAACGGGTATTGTCAGGATAATGATAATACTTGCACGCCATCTTCCCAAGAAAAACAGCACTACAATCATCACAAACAAGAAAGCAAGCAACACCGTTTCTTCCAAACCCGCAATAGTTTTCTTAATATTATCCGAAGTATCGTTAATTACTTCCAATTTCACATCCGGCGGTAAGTTTTTTTGAATTTCGGGTAATGCCTTCATCACCTCATTCGCAATTTCTACGGTATTGGCACCCGATTGTTTTTGAACAACAATCATCGCACCTTGCACACCGTTCGTATAGTTTTCTTGTGCTCGCTCTTCAAATCCGTCAACTACCGTAGCCACATCTGAAAGATAAATTGGTTTTCCGGCAAAACTTCCTACTATGATGTTATTAATCTGATTTGGGTCGGTAAATTCACCTTGTACACGAAGAGAGAAAGTTTCATTTCCAATATCCATTGATCCGGCAGGAACGTTTAAGTTTTCGGCACCAATTTTCTGAGCCAACACTTCAACAGTGAGACGATGAGCTTCCATTTTTATCGGATCCACGTACACGTGAATTTCACGCTGTGGTGCTCCTGCAATGGATGCTGCACCAACACCCTCAATACGTGCTAAGCGGTTTGCCACATTATCGTCCAAAATTCGATACAATGCCGGAATACTCTTATCTGCCGTAGCTGAAAGCATGATTACCGGAATCATATCGGCACTGAATTTCATAATCACAGGGTCTTCGGCAGCATCAGGAAGCATCGCTTGTACCAAATTCAGCTTATCCCTGACATCGTTCGTCAACTCATCCAAATCCTTCCCAAACTCAAAGTGCAACATCACAATGGAACGATTTTCACGTGAAAAAGAAGTCAATTCTTTCAAGTTGGGAACCGTATTCAACACATTTTCGAGCGGACGAGTTACGTTTGTTTCAATATCTGCCGCACTGGCACCTTGGTAGGTTGTTACCACCATCAATACGTTCATATCAATATCGGGCATCAAATCTACCGGCAAATTACGCAATGAGAAAAGTCCAAGTATAATCACACCAACAAACACTAAGGCGGTCATAATCGGCTTGCGGACAGCACTCTCGTATATTTTCATTGTTTATCTATTTTTTTTATGAAAAACATTTACACCTATTATTGTTTCAAAAAGGCAGTAACATCTATCAAAATCTATTTAACTAACTTTGTAAACCTTTATAACGTAAAAAAGTGATTGTTTACTTTTTCGCTTCGGTTTTTATAGTGTCAGATTGTGTTTTTTGTTTTGCAGACTGATTTTTTGCTTTCGAATCATCTGCAATTTCCACTTCCACGCCATCGCTTAGGCGAGCTTGACCCGCCACAACTACTTGTGCACCGTTCGAAACACCTGAAATAAGTTCATACTCTGTATCCAAACGCTGTCCTAACTGCACTTCTGTGAAACTTACTTTTCCGTCTTTATATACATACACGAATTTAGAGCCCGAACCTACTTGCTTCACAACAGCCTGATCCGGCACGACAACACGTGACTGCGTTCCCAAATTCATTGTTACACGTGCATACATCCCGGGGCGAATTTTATTCCCCGGATTATTCATACGAATTTCCACACCGAAAGTCCTTGTCATCTCATCCACAGTAGGATAGATTTTATTTACAGTTCCGCTAAAACGCTCATTCGGGAATGCATCAAAACTAATATCTACCGTCAAGCCATTTTTTACAAGCGGAAAATAAGTTTCAGAAACATTCACCACCGCTTTCAACGGATTTATCTGCATCACGGTAAGCACCGGAAATTGTCCATTAAATAAATCGCCATTATCGTAGTTCTTTGCCGTAACAACACCACTTATCGGACTAACCAAATAGGTGTTTTCTTGCAATGATTTCATTGAAGCTTCTGCTTGGTCAAGTTGGGTTTTCATATTGTCAAGGTCTTGCTTAGACACGCCACCCACCTGATACAACGCCAACAAACGGTTGTAATTTTGACGTAGGTTGGTAATCTGAGTTTGGTAATTTTCAAGATTAACTGCATCCATTTGAACTAAACGTTGTCCTTTACTTACATTCGAACCTATATCCACCATAATTTGGCGAATTCTGCCGGGTGTTGTAGGTGCAATGCTGTTTTTAACTTGCGGTTGAATAGTAGCCGTAAATTCAGCGATTTGCGGAACGCCGCGTTCAAAAACCTGAGCCAATTTCACAGTCGGTTTTGCTGTTTCAGCATCCGTTTCTTCTGTTGTTTGCTTTCCACCGCAAGAAATCATTCCCACGGACAGAGTAAATAAGCTAAGTAGAAGCAAATTTTTAAGTTTCATGTTCTGATATTTTTATTTAAATATTTTACCCTTTTATATTTTATCTCTTATATCTTATATTTCATCTCAACCGTCTTCCGACTACCATCTACCAACTAAATCTCTTTTCCAATGATTTTTTCTAAGTCAGCTTTTGCATTCAAATATTCTGAAAGTGCCTGATGATAAGATAGTTTAGATTGTGTAATCGCCAAAGACGCGTTTTGCAATTCCAACATCGTTCCGGCACCGTTTTCGTATCTTTTAGATGAAATATTGTAGGCTTTTTCCGAAAGACTTACGCTGTTTTGGGCTGCTTTAACTTGTTGCACAGCCTTATTCATATTATCCAAAGCCGTTTTAGCTTGTAGTTTCAGTGCATTGGTAGCTTGGTCGCGTTGGAAAAATAGCATCTCTTCTTGCACTCTCAACTGTTTTTCTTTTACAGCACCTGTAAAAATTCCTGTGATAGGTACACGCAGTTGTAATCCAACAATCAATCCTTGTGGATACCAGTCACTTCTTGCATCCACTTTGATTGGCATTCCACCAAAATTAAGCATGGTTTCTTTGGTACCCATTCCGCTATAACCATATTGTCCAAAAGCAGCCAAAGTAGGCATTCGCTGTGTGCGTTGCAGTTCTATAGACTTCAACAGTTGCTGATGTCCGATTTCCAACTGTTTCAAGTCGGTATTATTTTCCAAGTTTATTTCATCCAGACTGCTTATTGCTTTAATATTGCCTTCAAAATCTGTAAGCGTATTAAGAACTTTAATCGGAATAGTAACGTCTAAACCCATTAATATTTTCAAATAGGCTTTGGCTTGATTAATTCCGTTTTCAGCTTGCATCAAATTAGGCAGCATATTGTTCATTTGAACTTCGGCAGAAATATAATCGTATGCCGCCAATGCACCTACTTCATAACCTTTTTTGGCCAACTCAACGTTTTTCTTGGTCAGTTCATATCCGTCTTGAAGCACTTTGTAGGAATCTTGCACCACCAGCACTGTGTAGTAAGCTTTGCTAACTTCCTGACGCAAAGTTTCACGGGATGCTTTTGCCTTTTCATGAGCCAACTGCATATCCAGCGAAGTCATTTCAATGCTTTTCCAGAGCGCAGGCGCAAAAAGCGGCAATGAAAGAGTCGCCGACATATTGGTATTAAAACTGGTAGGCGAATCCATCAATTGTCCCATCATGCTCATTTTGGCAGGAACAAGAAATTGTGAGTGCTGTGCCGAAGCTTCCAAGTTAGGAATCATCGTATACCAGGCACTTTTTTTGGAATAGTCCACCCGCTCAATTTCCATATCGGCAACTTTAATCGTCGGGCTTTCGCTCAGGGCTATTTCCAATGCCTGTGGCAACGTTAATTTTAATGTATCTTGTGCTTTTGTTTGCTGAAACATCATCAGACACATCGCAGCAAAAACAAATGTTAGTTTTCTCATCTTTTATGCTATGATATTATTGTTCTATTTTTCTTAAAAATTTAGTTTATCTTATTCGCTCTTGAACGTATTGCAAGCCTTTTTCGTTGGTTATAAGCCTTACAAGTACATCTATATAAAATCCGGTCAGCCTTTTGAAAGATGTTTTCGGAAACATTTCCATTGTAACTTTCATACTACTCAACTGTACCGCATGGAAAATCGACCCCATTTCGATATCCACATCCTCACGATAATAGCCTTCGGCAATTCCCTGACGCAAATTGGCTTCAAAACTTTCATGAATAAACTGGGTTCGTTTTTCTTTGTAGTAAGCAAAAATAACAGGATAGTATTTTTCCAAATCGTAATAAAATGCTGAAATATTGTCTTTGGTATGCTTCTTAACCTCATTTATAATCAATACCAAAGCATCAATTGCATTTTTATTTCGCTGTAATTTATCAAAATTCTCTTGCACCATGTCCATCTGATAATTCAAGACCGCTTCTACCAAATCCTCTTTACTGGAAAAAGTACAGTAAAAGGTTTTCTTTGAGATGCGTAAATCAGCACAAATATCATCCACAGATATACTTCTTATCCTGAACTGCAAAAACTTCGGACAAGCTACTTTCACAATATTTTCAGAGAGAGTTTCCATCTTAAAAACTAAAAATTAGTTGCAAATTTATATAATATATACAGCACCACAATATATTTTAAGTATAATTTTTGTTAAATAAATATTGCATTTTTATTACATTGCTGATAATCGGACAATTAAAAATAAAAATAGGAAACCTTAAAAGTATTAAAGTTTCCTATTTTCCTAAAAACGGATGCAAAAATCATTTTTAAATAAATCAAAATTCAAACAAAAATCGCCGGCTGGAAACCGACGCACCCAACTGAAAATAAATTTGTGTTTATTTGTGGAATTTGCGATATTTGTGTTCTGTTATATAAACAACAAAACCATATTATTGACGTTTGATATTAAGGTAAAAAGAAAATTTACAACAAACTTAGAAAAATATAAAAGTATCATGGAAATCAAAGACTACATTAAAGAAAATGAAGCTCGTTTTTTTGAAGAACTATTTAGTTTAATTCGCATTCCAAGCATCAGCGCGCAAACCGACAAGAAAGATGAAATCAAAAGATGTGCTGCTCGTTGGAAAGAACTGCTACTGGAAGCGGGTGTGGATACGGCTGAGATTTTGGAAACCAAAGGCAATCCGGTGGTTTTTGCTACGAAATCAATTGACCCGAAACTGCCTACCGTAATGGTTTACGGTCACTACGACGTGATGCCTGCCGAACCGCTTGAACTTTGGGAAACGCCACCATTCGAGCCTGCTATCCGCGACGGTAAATTATATGCACGCGGTGCCGACGACGATAAAGGTCAGTCTTTCCTACATGCGAAAGCATTTGAATATTTGGTAAGAACCAACCAGCTAAAATGCAATGTAAAATTTATTTTGGAAGGCGAAGAAGAGATTGGCTCGCCGAGCTTGGAAGATTTCTGCAAGAAAAACAAAAAAATGCTCGCTTGCGACACGATTTTAGTTTCTGATACCAGCATGTTGTCCGCTGACTTGCCAAGTATTACTACCGGTTTGCGGGGCTTATCTTATTGGGAAATTGAAGTTACAGCAGCTAACCGTGATTTGCACTCAGGAATTTTCGGTGGTGCAGTAGCCAATCCAATCAACGAACTTGCAAAAATATTGGCTCAGCTAATCGATAAAGACGGTAAAATCACCGTTCCCGGATTTTATGATGATGTAGAAAAAGTTTCTAAAAAAGAACGCGACTTAATTGCTGAAATTCCGTTCGACAAAGAAGAATACAAAAAAGACTTAGGTATAAAACATCTCTTTGGTGAAAAATCCTACTCAACCATTGAGCGCACCGGAATTCGTCCTACAATGGATTTGTGCGGAATTTGGGGCGGTTACATCGGCGAAGGCAGTAAAACCGTACTTCCTTCCAAAGCATACGCTAAACTTTCGGCTCGCTTAGTCCCAAATCAAAAGTCGGACAAGATAGCTAAATTGGTAGAAAAGCACTTGAAAAAAATTACACCAAAACATATCGACATCAAAGTTACCTATCTGCACGGTGCCGAGAGTTATGTTTGTCCTATTGATTCCAAGGCATACAAAGCTGCTGAAAAAGCCTACGAAAAGGGATTTGGCAAACGTCCACTTCCTGTTCGCAGAGGCGGAAGTATCGGCATAATACCTACATTCCAAAAAGTTCTGGGTGTTACACCTATTTTGATGGGCTTTGGATTAGAAAGCAATGCTATTCACTCACCAAACGAGCATTTCCAAATTGACCTTTACAGAAAAGGAATGGAAACCATTGTAGAATTTTACAATCAGTATTGTTAATTGGTAGATAAAAGACGGTAGATGGTAGATAGAAGCCTGTCATTTAGTGGCTATTAGCTGTAACATTAAGATTATTAAGAAATTTAGAAGCATTAAGAGCGCTTAATAAAACCTGAACTTCTTAATGCTAAAAAATAAAACTATAAACTCTGATGTTTTTACTGGCTTTCATTCTATCAATTACAAAACACACTGAATATCACACAAATAAGAATAAACTGAAATTTATTTATGAAAAATTATTATTTTTTCTCACTTCTTCATTTGGATATTCAAAAAATATGTACTAAGTTTATCATTTGAAAATTACGAACAAATTTATTAACCATAAAATATTGTGTACTATGAGTAAGACAATAACATTTAACGAGTTACGCAAAATTAAAGATGCTCTGCCAAGCGGTAGTATGGCCAAGATTGCCGAAGAGCTTGGCCTGGAAAAAGAAACAGTAAAAAATTACTTCGGCGGGTCTGACTACGATGAAGGTAAAAGTGTAGGCGTACACATTGAACCGGGACCGGATGGCGGATTGGTATTATTAGATGACACCACAATTCTGGACGTAGCTCTGCGAATGCTCGGAATTAGCGAAGAAGAAAAAGAAGAAGAATAATTGATAGAAATTATTAATGAAAAAAGCAGCATAATGGCTGCTTTTTTTATATCTGTAACCCTATTTGTTTCTAAATGACACTCAGATTTTTTATAAATACTTTCCCGCAGGGAATACTTAATATACAATTTATCAAAATCTTAAAACTAAAGTCGCCTTGACTTTAACCACAACAGAAAGTTCTTGATTTATTTTAACTACAAATTGCACAAATTACACGAATTTTATTCGTGTAATTCGTCATATTCGTAGTTTTATTTAAAAAAGAATGATTTTTTGTTCGTTTTAATGGTTTTATATGTAAAAAATAACAAGTCAAAACAAACTAACTAAATATTGACTTTCAAAACTAAACCTTACAAACCTTTTTCGGTTAAGTATCTTTCCGCCTCAATGGCTGCTTGACAACCTGTTCCGGCTGCTGTAACAGCTTGACGATAATGCGGATCCGCCACATCACCTGCCGCAAAAACACCCGGAATGGCTGTTTTTGGTGTTCCCGGAATGGTTTTAATATAACCAACTTCATCTGTTTCAAGATACGGTTTGAAAATATCAGAATTAGGCTTGTGCCCAATAGCTAAGAAGAATCCATCAATCTCAATGTGAACTTTTTCCTCGTCTTCTTTGCCACGACGTTTTACCAAATCGGCACCTTGCACTACCCTATCGCCTGTCAAACCAACGATTTCATGCTCGAAAAGCACTTCGATTTTCGGGTTGTTCATTACGCGATCTTGCATAATTTGAGATGCACGCATATAATCTTTACGAATAATCAGATATACTTTTTCAGCGATATTGGACAGATACATTGCTTCTTCCGCTGCAGTATCGCCACCACCAACAACAGCTACTTTCATATTGCGATAGAAAAATCCGTCACAAGTAGCACAGGCAGACACACCTCCACCTGCATATTTTGTCTCATCCGGTAATCCTAAATATTTAGCTGTAGCACCTGTTGCAACAATAACCGTCTCAGTCTCAATGGTTTTCTCATTATCCACAGTAACCTTGTAAGGTGCCGCAGAAAAATCAACCGAAGTAACCATTCCGTAACGAATATCTGCACCGAAACGTGTAGCTTGCTTTTTTAAGTCTTCCATCAATTCCGGTCCTGTAATTCCTTCCGGATATCCCGGAAAATTTTCTACATCAGTTGTGGTAGTTAGCTGTCCGCCCGGTTGCAATCCTTCATACAGTACAGGTGCTAAGTTAGCTCTCGCTGCATAGATTGCTGCCGTATATCCGGCTGGTCCTGAACCTATAATAAGGCATCTTTGTTTTTCATTCATATATTTTTGTTTATTAAGTTACTAAAATAAAAAAGCATTGATACCAACAATTGATATCAATGCGCAAAGTTAATATTTTTTTATGACTATCTTAAATCATTTATTTCTATATCCTTATAGACACCCGCATCAAAAGTAAAAGTTTTGGCGTTTGTAGCTATGCCTGTTCTGAACTGTGTCAGCGAAATAGCGCTTAAATTACCCTTTTTATCGGTCATTTGGATATGTAAAGGATATTTTGTCGCCTTAGAGACTTTTACAATAATGCTTCTAAAATCGGAATTTTTATTTTTCGGTACTAATTCCACTAAATGTACCGACCTACCCTTATTTCCTTTCGCAAACCGGATTATTGACTTGCTTTGATAAGCCTGTATCAACGCTACAGGATTAGTCTCGGAAAGTTCTTTTTCTGTTGGATTAGAGATGGTTACTTCGTTGATACTTGGGGAATAAGCCCATTGCGTAGTTCCATCAAAATAGACTTTCATCTCTTTGGTATCAAGCATAAACTTATTTCCATGCATAAGAAAAACACCGTTCATCATATGCTTATTTTTAGTGGCTGCTTCTTGTACCAACAGTCCAAAATTAGTTTGTATCGGATTATTTGCAAGCACATTTACCATATCAGTAACAACTTGAGTCGCTGCTTTACTACTTTGTGCATTTATGCTCGGAAAAGCTAATATAGAAATTAGCAATGTGTAAATTATTCGTTTCATAATGTCATTTTTTAATGGTTTAATTGTTAAAAAGCAAGGAATGTGCCAAAAAGCAAAGCCCTGATTTTTTACAAATGCAAAAATAATAGTTTTCAAGTTTAGAATAAAACCATTAGAAGATTTTTCTGTTATAGTTAGTAGCATTTAAACTCAACAAATATTCACAGAAACGTAACACCTTTTCTTTCAGAGTTTTAAGATAGATGACTATTTTTGTATTTACCTAAATAAAAATACATGAAAAGAAAGTCAACGACATTAGTAATCCTTTCGATTGCGGTTTTTTATATTGGTTGGGGCATTTCTCAACTGATAAGCATCAAAACGCAACAGTTACTACTATCAAGTCTGTTTTTTTCTATTGTTTTTACAGGTCTAATCGGATCTTTTATTCCGATATTTTTAAAGAACAGATTTCATTGGAACTACAACAAATCCGCTTCAAACAAAATAGCAGGTTATCTTTTCTTGATTGTAGCCATTCTATTTTCAACAATATTATCGGGAGCTCTTTTTAATGTCATTGAGTTAAGATATTCTTGGAATTTAATGCTGAAATATATTCTGCTATTTTTCCCTATGTCGTTAGGAATTGGATTATTTGCGTTTTTATTAATTCCAAACACGATACAAGATTGGGAAAAAAACAAAATAAATAGCGTATTGTTAATTATTTCGATCAGTATCTTTTTCTTTCTATCTTTTTTCATTGATTCATTACTTCAAGATATTGAATTAGCTGCTACTATGGGAGTTATAGGGTTATTATTGGGAGTGAGTTATTTATTTCTTAGAAACTTTTGGATTGTCTATTCGGCACTTTTTATAATTATGTTAGTGAACACATTAGCTGACAACAAATATGATGAATACAATTATGGGATTGTGGTTATCAGCACTTTACTCTCTTTAACAATACTCACATTTGACTTTATAAAAAATAGAAACTTAAAATAATAGAATAATATGACACCGCAAAAAGAAAAATCACTTAACGCCATCTTGGATAAAGTGGTTGACAACAAAAAAGTATTCGGAACATCTTTTGCCTTAAAAAAAGACAGTGAAACTTGGCAAGGAACATCGGGGAACTTGAGCATAGCACAACCTTACTTTATTGCGAGTACCACGAAATTGTTTACTACTGCCATCATTCTGCAACTGCGAGAAAAAGGAAAGCTAAGCCTTGATGACAAAATTAGTAAATACATTGATGCATCCATTATGTCGGGACTGCACGTTTACAAAGGAAAAGATTATTCCGACGAACTAACTGTCAGGCACTTGCTTGCTCATACTTCGGGACTTCCCGACTACTTCCAAGACAAAGGCACAAGCGGAAAAAGCTTGGAAGATGAACTGATAAGTGGTAATGATCAGTTTTGGAGTGTTGAAGAAGCCATTGAAAGGTCTAAAAAAATTTCGCCACGCTTTGCACCCGGAGCAAAAGGAAAAGCAAAGTATTCTGATGCCAACTTTCAGCTTTTAGGAAAAATCATTGAAAATACTACCGGAAAATCGTATGCTGAAAACTGTCAAGAGCGTATCATTCAGCCACTTGGTTTAAATCAAACCTATCTCTATCAAGATGCAAATGATGTAACACCCAAAATTTTATATTACAAAAACAATAAATTGAATATTCCCAAAGCAATGACCTCTTTTGGAGCGGACGGCGGAATAGTTTCGGTTTCTGCGGATATGCTTGTTTTTATTGAAGCATTTTTTACAGGCAAATTGTTTCCGTTAGCCGATATTGATGAATTGCAAAAATGGAACAGAATTTTTCCACCGATGCGTGCAGGTGTCGGTATCCATTTGTTCAAACTTCCTTGGATTTTTAATCCCACAGGTGCAATTCCTTATTTTATAGGACATTCGGGACTTTCGGGTGCCTTGGCATTTTACAGTCCAAAAGAAAATCTTTTCATCGCCGGAACCGTAAACCAAACAGCACATCCCGACATCTCATTTAGAACAATGATTTCATTAACTCAGCAAATATTAAAGAAATGAAAGATAAAAGCAATGCAATTACAATTTTTAATGCTCGAACAATCGGGGTTTTCTTTCTATTGGCATTTTTAGCCTACGGTATAGGAAGTCAATTATTCGAAAGCACGAATAATCCAGAGAAATATTTAGGGGCATTGCTAATTATCGCTAACTCGGTAATGGTTTTGTTTATCGGGATTTTATTAAGAAAAACCTTGAAACTGTACAATCCGACTGTTGGTAATATTTATCTTTTTACAAGGATATTTGAAGTTTTGGCTTTATCTGCAGTGCTCTTGAAAGGTATTGTATCAAATGACTTAGGATATTTTCTTGCCATGTTAGTTTTAGGAATTGGTAGTATTCCGATGTGTTTGACATTGCTTAAACACAAAATCACACCGTCTTGGCTGGCTATTTGGGGTGCTATAGGCTATGCTGTTTTTGCATTTGGATTTTTGATGGAGTTTTTTGGAAAAGCGTGGAGCATGTATCTTCTTGGTCTAGGCGGACTTTGGGAAGTGGTTTTCGCGGTTTGGTTAATTGTTCGTGGAAGTAAAAAGGTAAAAACAAAATCAGGCAGTTTATAACTAACATCAAAGATAAGGTCATTTTTTCACAACGTTTCTTGGCTGGATAATTATGAAAAGAGTTTTTCTAAAAGATAAGTCTAGACTAATCGAAAGGAATAAAGCTTATAAGATTGAAATTTTTTCCGAAGAAATAATCGAACACTTGCATGAACCTCTGAGAAATTACCTTCGGGTTTGCGGATTTATTAATACGCCTATTCCTGTTAATGCCGATGTGTATTGGACTGAGAGTTGGTTGAAAATGTCACCAACCAAAGATTGGGGAAAACTTCACACAACACAATTCAATTCCGTGAAGCCGATAGGAAGAGTGGCTTATATGAAAATCTTGAGCATGCCTGTAGCTGCAAGAGACTTATATCGTGATGGTTATGGTGAAATGAACGTAAAGCTACTTAATTTGATAAAAGTAGCTTTTGATAACAGCAAGGAAATTGCTCAATCGGCACTGATAACAACATTCTGCGAGTTTATGCTTATTCCGGGTTATCTGTTTTTGGATAATGTGAAATGGGAACAGATAGATGATTATACAGTTCGGGGAACACTTGTAGATAACGAAATTGAAGTTTCAGGAATGTTTTACTTTGACAAAGATGGATTATTTACACATTTTGAAACATTTGACCGATATTTTACAGTCGGCAAAAACAGTTATAAGAAAGTTAAGTTCTCGGTAATTGTAGATAGCTATAAAACTCAGGACAACTTAAAAATTGCCGAAAAAGTAAAAGTAATGTGGCATTTGCCGGAAGGCGATTTTGAGTATTATAAAGGAATGATTGATAGAATAGAGTTTAATGTGTTTGAATAAAAGCAACATGAACGGAATTTTTTATTTTTCATCAACAGGAAACAGCCTATATATCGCAGAGAAAATAAAAGCTGAATTAGGCGGGGAAATTCGCTATATTCCTAAGTTTAAAGGTGATGTTGATTACTACGACAGAATAATTATAGTTTCGCCAATTCATAGTTTCGGCTTGCCCACACTTGTAGATAATTTTATTGCTAATATGAAATCTGCAAAGCCGCTCTACATCGTACTCAATTGTGGCGGTATGCGAGCCAATGCCCCATACTTTGCATATCAACTTTGCAAAGAAAAGGGACTTAACATTCGCTCTGTCCAAGTTGTTATGATGCCGGAAATCTACACTTTAACTTTTTCACAGCCAAAATGGGCGACAAAAATGGTTCTACGCAAGGCACCCAAACGAATAAAATCTGTTATTGCCACCATTCGAGATGATAAAGAGATTATCATTCCAAAGCCAAAGAAAGATAAATGGACACCTAAATATCTGGAAAACCGCAAAAATTGGCATATGCTTGCCACACATTTTAGCACAACGACAGACTGTAATGATTGTAAGAAGTGTATTAGAATCTGTCCCGTCAACAATATCAAGCATGAAAACGGACGCATTGTATTTGGCGAAAAATGCGTTGCCTGCCTGAGCTGTTACCATCGTTGTCCGGAAAAAGCCATTGTCTATCTTGACAAACGAAAAAAAGACAGGTATATTAATCCGGATATTCTGGAAAAAAACATTGGTGCAGACCAGTTTTAATCATGAAATTAAACAACCACCTTCATAGAAGGTGGATTTAGTGATGCTGAAACAATTCGGGCAAAGCCCTCATAGAGTACTAAACAACGTTTATCGAATAATGCGAGATGCTCTGAAAGACTTATATCGTTCGTCATTTTTTATGATAACGGACATAAAAAACAGATTCAGTCTTCATTTTGTTAATTGACATCACACATTATTTACAAAAAACAGGTAAAACCAAAAAGGACATGACCACCTTCAAAGAAGGTGGATTTTCAAGATTTATTAAATAAATCTTCTAAAATTATAAAATTATGAAAACTCGAAATCTTTTAGTCGGACTTTTGCTATTTCTTTCAGTAGGAGCTTTACTCGGTGGAGGTGCCTTTTTATTATTTCCCGAAGGATGGATGGAAATGACACCCGAATTAGTTCTACAACATTCACCTTTTAAAAACTTTCTTATTCCCGGACTAATTTTGTTTACAGTGCTTGGTTTGATGCCGATTTTTGTCGTTTGGGGATTATTGAAACGCAAAGAATGTAAATTAGCTCAGATGGTAAATATATTCCCCGATATGCATTGGTCGTGGTCTTGGTCGGTTTACACGGGATTTGCACTTGTTATTTGGATATATATGGAGGTCTATTTTCTGCAAGGGTTTCATTGGCTGCATACGTTTTACTTTTTTTTATGGTGTATTGCTGTTGGTGGTAACGCTTTTGAAACCATTGCGACAACAGTATTCAGTAAAAAAGTAAGCTACTTAAAAAAACTGCTTAGCTATTTTTTCAACAAAACTTTCTATCAACTGATTAATAATTTCCGGCTTATCCGTATTCGAGTTATGTCCGGCATCTTTTATCCATTCAATGGGAATTCCCGTGTGCTCATGCCACGCTTTATTGAATCTAAGGGTTGAACCGGCTTTATCTTTTTCGCCACAAATTAATAAAGCAGGACAGGTGATTTCATACGGCAAATCTTTCTCATATGCTTCAGCAAGAATTTTATAGCCATGTCCGGCAAGTTTGGCATATCGTTTTTTATCGCCATCGTAAGTCATCATAATTTCACGAATCTGCTTTCTGCCGTATTCGGATTCTGCTGTTCCTTTTGCACCAGCCTTCAATAAAGACTTCCATGGGTACAACAGATAGATAGGCTCCATTCTTTTCAGTAACCAGAGTTCTATGTTTGTCAGATATTTTCTTTGTAATGGCGCAGAGTCAATGGAAATAAAGCCATGTAATTTTTCGGGAAATAATTCCACAAAAGCTTGTCCTACATAGCCACCCATAGATTGACCGATAATGATAGGTCGTATGATTTTTTCCTGTTCGAGTATTTCATTTAGCCATTTCGCCTTGTCAAACAAACTGAAATCAAATTTAAAGGGCCATGAAGAAGCATGAGCAGGTGCATCCCAAACAAACACATTGAATTTATCTTTAAAATACTCAATCTGCTGTTCAAATAATCTGTGGTCTGCTGTTAGTCCCGGAAGAAAAACCAATGTTACAGCATTAGCATTAAGCTTATTTATCCAATAATGAATAATACCGGATGGTGTTTCGTAAGTTTTTTCTGTCAAGTGTTTTTGAATTATGTTCATGATATTTGACTACGTCGTTATTTATGGTTATTTACTTTGCGTTATTTGACTATTTCGTTATTTGGCTACGCCGTTATTTATGGTTATTCGGCTGCCTACTGCAAAATAAACAACTACAAGTAACTATCAAATAACTATTTACACTCGCACACACAAAACCTTCATTAAGCAGTATCCCAAAAGTCCCCCTTGAGGGGGATTTTTAATCCAAATGACTTAAAATCTGCTCTAACTCATACTCTGTTTGCACCAACACTTGACGTGCTTTGCTTCCTTCGCTCGGACCTACAATTCCGGCAACTTCCAATTGATCGGCAAGTCGTCCGGCACGGTTGTAGCCAATTGAAAACTTGCGCTGTATCATAGATGTAGAGCCTTGCTGAGTAGCTACTATCATTCGAGCTGCCTCTTCAAAAAGTGGGTCACGTTTACTCATATCTACTTCCGTTGGGTCCACACCTTCGCCGTTTGTCGGTACATATTCCGGAAGATAAAACGCCGTAGGATAACCCCTTTGTTCGCCGATAAACTTGGCAATTTCTTCCACCTCCGGCGTATCTACAAAGGCACATTGTACACGAGTTAAATCGCTACCTTGCGAGAAGAGCATATCTCCCCTACCCACCAATTGGTTTGCACCCGGTGCATCCAAAATAGTACGCGAGTCAATCATTGACGACACACGGAATGCCAAACGTGCCGGGAAGTTGGCTTTAATAACACCCGTAATGATATTTACCGAAGGTCGTTGCGTAGCAATTACCATATGAATTCCCACGGCACGAGCCAGTTGAGCAATCCGTGCAATCGGCATTTCCACCTCTTTTCCGGCAGTCATTATCAAGTCGCCAAATTCATCTACAATCACTACCATATAAGGCAAAAAACGATGTCCTTTTTCCGGATTTAATTCACGATTGACAAATTTCTCATTGTATTCCCGAATGTTACGCACATGCGCTTTTTTCAGTAAATCATAGCGATTATCCATTTCCACACAAAGCGAATTCAGTGTTTGCACTACCTTACTTGTATCTGTAATAATCGCATCTTCGCCATCAGGCAATTTTGCCAAAAAATGCTTTTCAATGGCACCATAAATATTAAACTCTACTTTTTTCGGGTCAATCAGTACAAATTTAAGTTCTGCCGGATGTTTTTTATAAAGTAACGAAGTAATAATCGCATTCAACCCCACCGATTTTCCCTGTCCGGTTGCACCCGCTACCAGCAAGTGTGGCATTTTGCACAAGTCAATCATAAACACCTCATTGGTAATAGTTTTTCCAAAGGCGACAGGAAGCTCAAATTTTGACTCTATAAATTTCTTAGAAGAAAGTACCGAGTACATCGAAACTATTTGTGGGTCATTGTTTGGCACCTCAATACCGATAGTTCCTTTGCCCGGAATTGGCGCAATAATACGAATACCCGTGGCAGCCAAACTAAGCATAATATCCGACTCAAGATTTCGAATTTTCGAGATACGAATACCCGATTTCGGTACAATTTCATAAAGCGTAATCGTAGGTCCAACCGTAGCTTTTATGGAAACAATCTCAATTCCAAAGTTTTTCAACGTAGTGATAATACGTTCTTTATTGGCTTTTTGCTCATCCATATCCACTTGCACATCACGGTCTGACGGATATTGTTTCAGCAAGTCAAGTACAGGCGGGTTATAGCGTGATAAATCTAAGGTCGGGTCGTATTTTCCTAACTTCTCAATATTGTATGAAGAATCTACTCCATCATCGTCTGCATCGCTCTCGTCATTCTCTTTTTTAGGCACATTTACCTCAAAACTAACATCACTATCGTCATCATCTTGTTTAGATTGTGTCTGAGTCTTAGCAAGCTCTTCGTCTTTTGGTACAGTTATCCACTCTTCCGGCACTATTTCCGTACCTACGGCAACTATCGACTCTTCATCTTTCTTGCTGCCGGAAATATCGTCGGATTTCTCCTTTTTCTTAAATAATCCTTTCAGGAATGGCATGGTACCACTCCACGTAAATATCATAAAACCAATCAACACAGTTAGCAAAACGATTGCCGTTCCAAATCGTCCAATGTATGAATTAAGTAGTTCAGTAGCAATATAGGCACCGTGTTTACCGCCTAATGCAAAAAACGATGGCTGTAAGAAAGGAAACAAATCTGTAATAAATCCAAAGAATACAGAAAGCCATATTAGCCAAAAAAATGAATAAAAGAAAGCTTTCCAGAGCGAAATAATTTTCACTCTCATCAGACGCAATCCCCAAATAGTAAAGAAAAACGGAATGGCGAATGAAGATATTCCAAACCAGTTATCTATAAGCGTTTCAGATAGGTATGCTCCCATTACAGAAGTCCAGTTTTTGACTGAACCACGAATTTCAAGGGATTCTTTGAAAGTCAAATTATCGAAAACACTCTTATCTGCCGCTCCCGTAAAAAAGTATGAAACCATAGATGCAACCGTGTAAATCACAGCCGCAATTACGAGTACTCCTGCCACATTGCGTATATTTTCGTCTTTGAAAAACAGATATATTTTTTTGAAAATATTATCGCCACTTCGCTTTGTGCCCGCGCTGCGAGTAGCAGATGATCTGCCTTGTTGAGTAGTATTTTTTCTTATGGGTTTTTTAGCCATGTATCTAGGTTTATATTTTTTGTAAAATCTTTTATTTGTAAAGTATCCAAACTAATCTGCAAAATTAGTAAAAATGAATGGCAATAAAAATCGTTTTTGTTATTTTTGCAGAAAATAAGCGAGAAGTGCGAAAAAGCGAGAAAATTGAAGCTCGAAGAACAAATCTTTACGTCTTTGTTCTTTGTTTTTTGTTCTTTGTTCTTTGTTCCTTGCTCTTTGTTCCTTGCTCTTTTATCTATCAGTCTTTGCTCTTTTATCTTTGCTCTTTGCTCTTAAAAAAAACACAACTATGAGAATAACAAAAAAAGAACGTTATAAAAAAGTATTGGATTGGTTTGCTGTAAATATGCCTGTTGCGGAAACCGAATTGGATTATGATGACCCTTTTGGCCTTTTAGTAGCTGTCATCCTTTCGGCACAATGCACCGATAAACGTGTAAACCTAATAACACCCAAGCTACTGCACGACTACCCTACCGCCGAAGCCATGGCAGCCTCTACGCCGGAAGTAATTTTTGAATATATCCGCACATGCAGCTACCCAAACAACAAGTCAAAACACTTAGTAGGCATGGCTCAAAAACTTATTTCAGAATTTGATGGTGTCGTTCCGGACAATGTAGATGACCTGCAAAAACTTCCCGGTGTAGGACGAAAAACGGCGAATGTTATCGCTTCCGTTATTTACAATAAACCTACAATGGCAGTAGATACGCACGTTTTTCGTGTTTCGGAACGAATAGGATTAACTGCAAATTCCAAAAATCCGCTACAAACCGAAAAAGAGTTGGTTAAACACATCCCCGACGAACTAATCCCGAAGGCTCATCACTGGCTGATTTTGCACGGTAGATACATTTGCCAAGCCAGAAAACCAAAGTGCGAAAAGTGTGGTTTGACGGAATGGTGTAGGCATTTTTTGAAATAAAGCGGGATGTCGGGTGCTGGGTGATAGATGTTTAGGCTTTTAAATGTTCGGGTGTTTGGACGTTTGAGTGTTTGAGTGACTTTTAGATGGTTATTTGGTTGTTATTACGCTATGCTATTATTTGGTAGGTGCGTAGTTACAAAAACATTAAGATTATTAAGGTGTTTAGACCTACTTAATGAATCCTTAATTTCTTAATGTTAAAAAAACACCCTATAAGCTTCCCGAGTTTTTGAAAAACATAGTAAACTTCGCTATATTTTTTGTAATTTTGTATTTTAATATAAAACAAGTATGAGATCAAATAACATTTGGAATTCAACCATGCAGAATGGATTAATCATGGGAATTTTCTTTTCTGCAAGTTTTCTTTTCAGCGTGTCAGGCATATTCATATTGGGATTTCTAAGCTTTTTACTACCCGCTATTATACTTATTTTTGCATATAAATTCCTAATTCGTTACCGTGACAGAGATTGTGGTGGCGCAATTACCTACGGACATGGATTGTCTTATATCATTTTACTATTCTTTTTTGCGTCAGTTATTTCAGCCGCAGTTAAATTTGTCTATCTGCGATTTATTAATCCTGAGTTCCTACAAGAGACTATGGGTCAAAGCATGCTTATCGTTGAGCAAACTTTTGAACAGTTTAAAGGCAAATACCCTATGGATATAGATGAAATCTATAAAAGCTTTGAAAGAATGACAGATCCGCTTAACTATACCTTGATGGCAACTTGGGTAAATATAATAATCAGCTTTTTTGTAGGTTTAGTGCTTGCAGGAATAGCTAAAAAAGATAAAAGTATCTTTGACGAAAATCAAGAGAATTTACCGCAGAATAATTTTTAAAAACAGAAATTTTGAAACAAAATAATATGGATATATCAGTTGTAGTTCCTTTGTACAACGAAGCTGAATCGCTTCCAAAACTGTATGAATGGATAGAACGTGTGATGCACGAGAATAAATTCAGCTACGAAGTAATTTTTGTGGACGATGGCAGTACAGACGAATCGTGGACAATTGTGGAAGAGCTAAAAGCTAAATCGCCGGAACAAGTGCGTGGTATAAAATTCCGCCATAATTACGGAAAATCCCCGGCATTGCACTGCGGATTTCAAATGGCTCAGGGAAATGTGGTAATCACTATGGATGCGGACTTACAGGATAGTCCCGATGAAATTCCTGAGCTTTATAATATGATTTACACTGAGAATTACGATTTAGTTTCGGGTTGGAAAAAGAAACGCTACGATGCTAAACTGACCAAAAATTTGCCTTCAAAACTTTACAACGCAACTGCTCGTGCCGTAACCGGATTAAAACTGCACGATATGAACTGCGGATTGAAAGCCTATCGGAATGAAGTAGTAAAAAACATCGAAGTGTATGGCGATATGCACCGCTATATCCCTTATTTAGCAAAAAATGCAGGATTTACACGCATCGGCGAAAAGGTGGTTACGCACAGAAAGCGTGAGTTTGGCATTTCAAAATTCGGTTTGAACCGCTTTGTAAATGGGTATCTGGACTTGCTTACACTTTGGTTTCTATCCAAATTCGGCAAAAAACCGATGCATTTCTTCGGTTTGATGGGAAGTTTGATGTTTATGTTAGGATTTATCGCCATTGTGGTGGTAGGTGCACATAAGTTGATTGCTTTGAAAAATCACGTTCCGGCACCGTTGGTGGTAGATAGTCCTTATTTTTATATTTCACTTGTAATGATGATTTTGGGAACGCTGCTTTTCTTGGCAGGTTTTGTGGCAGAAATTGTAGCTCGCAATTCGCCTGAAAGAAACAATTATAAGATTGAGAAAGAATTTTAGAGTTTAGAATTTGTCTATACTTTTAAAACATAGAAAACAATAGTTAAAGATATGATCTCTTTTATTGTATTTCGAGAACATAGTAAAAAAATCTTCGATTTTTTTCTCTATGTTTCAAAAACCACGAGCACGAGAATATGAACGATTTTTCTATGTTTGCTATTGTTTTAAAACTTCTTAAATAAAAATGAAACAACTGCTATTAGTCGGTTTTGGCGGTTTTCTTGGAAGTATCGCTCGTTATTGGGTTTCCAAGCTGAACATCAGTTGGAATTTTTATTCTATTCCGATGGGAACGCTTACGGCTAATGTGTTGGGAAGTCTTCTGATTGGATTTTTAATCGGGATTTTTATCCACAACAACGAAGCGACAGCTAATTTGAAACTCTTTTGGATAGTGGGATTTTGTGGTGGATTTACCACATTTTCAAGCTTTACAAACGAAAACTTCCAACTGATACAAAACGGACAAATAACTACGGCACTTGCTTATATGGCAGGAAGTATCTTGATTGGAATTTTGGCAGTGGCAGGTGGATTATTTTTAGCTAAATGGATAGCGTAAAAGCAAAAAAACAATGAAAACTAGTCAATATATATTTTTGGGACTACTGATTGCGGGTGGTATCGCTGTGATAGTTTATCAATTTCTGAAAATGAAAAAACAGAATCAAAAACTTTCCGGCAAAAAACAATTTTCCCCCGAAACACTTCCCACCCGACTGCGTGCTTATGAGCGTTTGGCGATTTTGTTGGAACGCTTAAATCCGAATAATTTTTTGGTACAAAAAATAGAACCCAATCAAACTTGCTTAGATTTTCAGGCTCGCATTCTTAATGATATTCGCCGTGAGTTCGAGCACAACGCATCGCAACAAATCTACGTGAGTGAAATACTTTGGGAAGAGATAGACGATGCTCGCGAAGATATAGTGCAATTGATAAATATCAGTGCTGCACAGTGCAAACCCGATGACCCGGCAGAAATATTGGCTAAACTTATTATTCAAGCTTTTAATACGCCACACGACACAGCCATTTTTTCGGCAATGAGAAGTCTGAAAGCAGAAGTTAAAGAATTACTCTAATGAAACGGAAACAACAAAAATTAAATACGCTGTTTTTCAGTGCTATTGTTTTGGCACTATTTTTTGCCTTTACAGCTTGCCAAACCGACGAAACCTGCCGTCAGAGCAAAAAAGTAGAAGTCGGAATGGCATTTTATTTAGACACCATCAACGCCACTACCAAAAGATGGGTGGAAACAAAAATCAGTCTCGAAAAACTTTCCGTACACGGCATTGGCACGGACAGTTTGCTGTATAGAGAAAAAACGGTCAACCACATTCGTGTGCCGCTAAAACAGCTTGGCGAGGCTCAAACCTGCCAATTTAATCTAAACTTTGCCAACCAAGTGCAAGATACGATTACCGTAGTTTATCAAAACAAACTTGAATTTCTGTCGATGGAATGTGGCAGCATCCGCACACACATTATCGATACCGTTTATACAAGCGGACATTTTATTGACAGCATTACTATTGTAAACCGAAATGTAAACACACAATATGTGGAAAATATTAAATTACATCATATTAAGTAGTCTGCTTTGCATTATTGGGATTCAGCCTGTTGCTGCTCAAAGTGATGAAAAAAAAGAGACTGCCAAAAAAGACAGCATAGGTCTTTGGCAAGGAATTTTGGTGGAAACAGACCTTGTTCCTCTTGTACAGACTGCGATTGTCAATAAAGATATTTTCAGATTTCAAGGCAACGTACAAGTTAATTTGAAAAATAAATACTTCCCTACTCTGGAAGCCGGATTTGCAGGTGCAAAAAAATCTTCGGCTGAGGACGTGCAGTTCAAGACCTACGGATTGTTTGGAAAAGTGGGAATTGACATTCCCGTTTTTAAGCCGAAAGACAAATCAACACAAGAAAGCAATCTTTTTCTCGCAGGAATACGACTGGGAATGAGCCACTTTAATTACTCACTCAATAACCTTACGATAACAGACGGATATTGGGGTGGCACTGAACCGATAAATTTCGATAAAATAGCAACGACTAAATTTTGGTTTGAAATAAATGCGGGAATACGTGTGGAAGTTTTCAAAAACATCTTTATGGGATGGAATATTAAAAACAGACACTTGATAAACAAAGCAAAACCCGGCGAAATAGCACCTTGGTACATCCCCGGATACGGCATAGGAAAAGATTCCGACTGGGGATTTAGCTACACTCTTGGATATAGATTTAAGTAAAGTTTTTAAAACAGTAGTAAACATAGATGAAAATTTTACACATTCTCTTGATTACGGAAACATAGAGAAAAAAAACCCTGCCTGCGGCAGTCAGGTTCGATTTTTTTAAACTATGCTCTCAAAATTCAATAAAATGAAAAACTACATAAAACCATTGTTTTCTATGTTTTAAAAATCTAAATAATGAATAATTAACAAATTAAACAAATAATAAAATGAACACAACTCAGGAACTTAACAAAGCTGCGGACAATATACGAATATTAAGTGCGGCAATGGTTGAAAAAGCCAAATCCGGACACCCCGGCGGTGCAATGGGTGGCGCTGATTTTATTAATGTACTATATTCCGAGTTTTTGGAATACGACCCGGAAAACCCACACTGGGAATGCCGCGACCGTTTTTTCCTTGACCCGGGACACATGTCGCCAATGCTTTACTCGGTGCTTGCTCTTTCGGGAAAATACACCCTTGAAGACTTAAAACAATTCCGTCAATGGGGAAGCATTACACCGGGACACCCCGAAGTGGACGTAGTTCGTGGTGTAGAAAATACGTCCGGTCCGCTGGGACAAGGACACACCTATGCGGTAGGTGCAGCGATAGCGGCGAAATTCTTGAAGGAACGTTTTGGCGACATTATGAACCAAACGATTTATGCTTTTATTTCCGACGGTGGAATTCAAGAGGAAATTTCGCAAGGCGCCGGACGAATTGCCGGACACTTGGGTCTGGATAATTTAATCATGTTTTACGACTCAAACAACGTTCAGCTTTCTACATTCGTAGATGAAGTAACGACTGAGAATGTGAAAATGAAATACGAAGCTTGGGGATGGCGTGTGTTTGAAATCAACGGAAATGACGTTACCGAAATACGCACCGCACTTCGTGAAGCGAAAAAAGAAACTGAAAAACCGACTTTGATTATTGGTACTACCGTTATGGGAAAAGGTGCGGTAACCGCCGACGGCGAAAGCTATGAAAACATGATAGATACGCACGGTCAGCCACTTAGCAAAACTAAAACCTGTATAGATAGCACCATTAAAAACTTAGGTGGCGACCCCGAAAATCCTTTTGTGATTTTTGAAGAGACAAAAGCGGTATATGCTCGTCGTGAGCAAGAGCTAAAAGAGTTTGTAAAAGAGAAAAAAGCTGCTCATGCTCAATGGATGGCTGAAAATCCGGAATTGGCTGCTAAGTTCAAGCAATTCTTTTCCGGCGAAGTTCCCGCTTTGGATTGGAAATCTATTGAACAAAAGCCAAATCAAGCCACACGTGCAGCTTCGGCTAATGTATTGGGTTTCTTGGCAGAAAATGTGGAAAATATGATTGTTTCCAGTGCCGACCTAAGCAACTCAGACAAAACAGACGGATTTTTGAAAAAAACAAAATCCATTGTAAAAGGCGATTTCTCGGGAAAATTCCTACAAGCCGGTGTAGCTGAACTTACCATGGCTTGCTTATGCAACGGAATTGCACTGCACGGCGGTGTATTTGCAGCTTGCGGAACATTCTTTGTTTTCTCGGACTATATGAAACCCGCTGTCCGTATGGCGGCATTGATGGAATTACCTGTAAAATATATTTGGACGCACGATGCTTTTCGTGTAGGCGAAGATGGTCCTACGCACGAACCCGTAGAACAAGAAGCGCAAATCCGCTTGATGGAAAAACTGCAAAATCACAGCGGCAAAAATTCTATGCTTGTGCTTCGTCCGGCTGATGTGGAAGAAACCACCACAGCATGGCAAATGGCGATGAAGAACACCGCCACACCAACAGCGTTGATACTTTCTCGTCAAAACATTACCAATCTGCCTATTAGCCATCAAGCAGAAACCTCGAAAGGTGCTTACGTAGTTTCTTGCAACGGAAATCCGGATGTGGTGCTTTTAGCATCAGGTTCAGAAGTTTCTACACTTGTAGCAGGTGCAGAACTGCTTCGCAAAGACGGCGTAAAAGTTCGCATTGTATCGGTTCCATCCGAAGGATTATTCCGCACGCAGCCTACTGAATATCAGGAAAGTGTACTGCCAAAAGCTATTAAACGCTTTGGACTGACAGCCGGACTTCCTGTAAATCTTGAAGGTTTGGTTGGCGAAAACGGTAAAATCTGGGGATTAAATTCATTTGGATTCTCTGCACCTTATACCGTGCTGGATGAAAAACTCGGATTTACTGCCAAAAATGTGTACAAACAAGTAAAATCAATGTTATAGTGTTTAGAGTTTTGCAACTATTCAACTCTCGAAAATCTATTTTTGGGGTTGAATAGTTGCTTTTTTAGCTTAATTCAATAAGCTATTTTCACAAATCCCTACTCACTTATGGATTTAATTTCAATTTTGCTTATCGCTTTCGGACTGTCAATGGACAGTTTCGCCGTATCCATCAGCCAAGGGATATGCACCAAAAAGCTACTTACTTCACAAGCTTTGAAACTGGCTTTAATATTTGGACTGTTTCAAGGTGCAATGCCTGCAATTGGCTACTTTGTCGGACAGTTTTTTGCCGATACCATTAAGCAAATTGACCATTGGTTGGCATTTTTTATTCTAGGAATTATTGGGGTAAAAATGATTATCGAAAGTTTGAAAGAAGATGACTGCAAGTGCAAGGACAAATGTGAAAAAGACAATTTCCAACTAAAATTTCTTGCTACACTTGCCATTGCCACAAGCATTGATGCATTGGCAGCCGGATTTATCTTTACGCCATTTCCCGATAAGATATTGCTTGCGGTTGTTTTTATCGGTCTGGTTACCTTCGTGATGTCATTTTTAGGCGTAAAGTTGGGATTTATGTTTGGTGCCAAATTAAAATTCAATTTTGAAATGGTCGGTGGTGTCGTGCTAATCCTTATTGGAACAAAAATTTTAATCGAGCATACATTATTGACTTGATTTTTCAGAAGATTAATTTTTATTAAACAAAACTATTTAGACATACAACTAAAAAACAATAATTATGGAAGAAAAAGTAGAAGAAATTCAACAATCAGCCTTTGCTATTACGAAATGGACAAAAGATGTGCTACAAAATTGGGGTGTATCATCGTCGTCGATTGATTTGGTCAATCTGATTGTCCAACTGGCTATCGTACTGATATTTGTATTTGTTTTTCAGTGGATTGCCCGAAGAATTATCATTTTTATTCTTAAACAACTTCAGAAACTGCCTAAAATGCAAGTGGCAGAGCACCTGCATCAGAACAAATTCCCGGCGTTCTTGGCACTTATTGCCCCGCTCACTTGGGTTAAAGCGACTATTCCTATTGTCTTTGAAAACTATCCAAGTATGATTTCAGGCATAACCAAAGCTACGGATTTGTTTATCATCCTGATGATTTACTGGCTTATCAGCTCGTTTCTTAAAGCACTGTCAAAATACTTGCTTACACTTGACCGATTTAAAGACAAGCCTATTGAAAGCTATTTCCAAGTAATTCGAATTATTGTGGTTATTTTCTGTGTAGGTGCAATTTTCACGGTATTATCCGGTAAAAGTATTGCGTCATTTTTCACAGCTATGGGTGCGGCTTCGGCTGTGATGATGCTGATTTTCAAAGATACCATTTTAGGATTTGTAACGAGCATATAAGTGAGCACCAATGATATGGTACGCATTGGCGACTGGATTACCATGCCTAAGTACAACGCTGACGGCGATGTGTCGCAAATCACACTGACCACGGTAAAAGTTCAAAACTTCGACAAAACAATTTCCACCATTCCTACCTATGCACTTATTTCCGATTCGTTTCAGAATTGGCGTGGAATGCAGGAATCCGGCGGTAGAAGAATTAAACGAGCTATTTGGCTAAAGCAGTCGAGTTTCCGCTATATTGAAGATAATGAGATTGAGAAATTCAAAAAAATTCAACTTATCAGCGATTATATTGATGAACGTCAAGAAGTTATCAATGAATTTAATACCGAAATAGGTGCTGACAGAAGCTTACGAGTAAATGGCAGAAACCTAACCAACATAGGACTTTACAGAAAATATGCCGAAAACTATCTCAGAAGCCATCCCGAAATCAATAAGAATATGACGATTATGGTTCGTCAGTTGGCACCTACGGAATTTGGTTTGCCGATTGAGATTTATTGCTTTACCGATACGGTAGTATGGAAAGATTACGAGTCTATTATGGGGGACATTTTCGACCACCTGATTTCAGCCGTTCGTTATTTTGACTTAAAAGTATTTGAAAATCTGTCTGATAGCGGTCCGGAACAATAGTCCGAACTGTGATTTATATGATTCGTTTGATTTTGATGATAGATTGGAACACTGATAACACGGATTTTATAGATATCATATTTCTTGCTGTTTGTCAACCATTTACTCGGGGTGCGACTACAAAAAACGGGGTATTAACCCCGTTTCCTATTTTAAAAGATTTCCTCTTACAATAAACTCCAAGTAACTGTCAATCCTGCCATCACGATAGATACCATGCTCATCAGTTTTATCAGGATATTTAGTGAAGGACCGGAAGTGTCTTTGAACGGATCGCCTACGGTATCACCAACCACACAAGCCTTGTGACTTTCTGAGCCCGTACCGCCAAAATGTCCTTCCTCTACAAATTTCTTAGCATTGTCCCAAGCTCCTCCGGCATTCGCCATAAATATCGCCAACACAAAGCCTGAACCCAATCCGCCAACCAGTAAGCCCATTACTCCGGCAACACCAAAAATTAATCCTGTCAGAATTGGTGCAGCAATAGCTAGTAGCGAAGGTAATAACATTTCACGCTGAGCACCTTTGGTAGAGATTTCCACGCATCGTGCATAGTCAGGAAGTGCTTCACCTGTTAAGATACCCTTAATTTCACGGAACTGACGACGAACTTCATTTACCATTTTATTCGCCGCACGTCCTACCGCATTCATTGTTAAACCGCAGAATAGGAACGCCATCATCGAACCGATAAATACGCCCACAAGCACTTTCGGGTTCATCAGAGTTATCTCATAGTAATTCATAAAGTCTACAAACGACGCTTTTGCAGTTTCAATAATATCACCGTTGGCAAGTGTAAGTGTTTTTTCACCAATTCTTACCAATCCGATTTTTATTTCTTCAATATAAGACGCCAGAAGTGCTAAAGCTGTAAGCGCCGCAGAACCGATTGCGAAACCTTTTCCGGTAGCAGCAGTCGTGTTTCCAAGCGCATCCAGTGCATCGGTACGTTTACGAACTTCTGGGTCAAGACCAGCCATCTGAGCATTTCCACCAGCATTATCTGCAATTGGACCGTAAGCATCTGTCGCCAAAGTAATTCCAAGCGTAGAAAGCATTCCCACAGCAGCAATTCCAATTCCATAAAGTCCTTTGCTTACATTTTCGGCAGCAACCAAATTGGCTACGTCAAAACTTGTAGCACACAAGTAGGAAAGAACAATTGCCACCACAATCGTCAATACAGGAATAGCAGTAGAAAGCATTCCGGTTCCTATACCTGAAATAATCACGGTTGCAGGTCCGGTTTCTGCACTTTCTGCAATTTTTCTTGTCGGTTTATACGAGTGTGAAGTATAATATTCAGTTGACTGACCAATGATAATTCCCGCTACCAAGCCTGCAATTACAGAGAAAGAAAGACCAAGCCAGTTAGGAATTTTTAATAAATAGAGAATAAGGAAAGTAGCCAAAGCAGTCAGAATAGCACTCACGTTTACACCACGATTAAGCGCTTTCATCAGTTTTTTCATATCTGCTTCTTCACCTGTTCTTACCAAAAATATTCCAAGAATAGAAAGTACAACACCTGCAGCAGCAATCAACATCGGTGCAAAAATAGCTTTTAATTGTATCTCCGGTTGTAGCATAAAAGCAGATGCCCCCAACGCTGTAGTTGCAAGGATAGCACCGCAATAGCTCTCGTACAGGTCTGCTCCCATTCCGGCAACATCACCAACGTTATCACCCACGTTATCGGCAATGGTTGCAGGATTTCGCGGGTCATCTTCCGGAATCCCGGCTTCTACTTTACCCACCAAGTCAGCTCCCACATCGGCAGCTTTAGTATAAATTCCACCACCTACTCGTGCAAAAAGTGCTTGCGTAGATGCTCCCATTCCAAAAGTCAGCATAGTAGTGGTAATCACAATCATTTTTTGTCCAGGATTCGGATCGGCTATAAAATGGTTAAGGATCAAGAACCAGAGTGCGATGTCAAGCAACGCCAATCCTACAACCACCAAACCCATAACTGCACCTGAGCGGAAGGCTATTTGTAAGCCGCTGTTTAGCGATTTTGAAGCCGCATACGCAGTTCTACCCGAGGCATAAGTTGCGGTTTTCATGCCAAAAAAACCTGCTAATCCCGAGAAAAATCCTCCTGTAAGGAAAGCAAAAGGCACCCATGGATTTTGCAAACCGAAAAATGCCATTACCGCAAAAATCAATGCCAATACAATGAAAACAGCAATTACAACTTTATACTGCTGTTTCAGGTAGGACATAGCACCTTCCCGAACAAATTGTGCGATTTCACGCATTCGTGGTGTACCTTCATCTTTTTGCATCATTGAGCGGAAGAAATAGTAAGCAAATCCTAACGCTAAAACAGATGCAAAAGGAACAAAGTAAAAATAAAAGTTTTCCATACTTAACTATTTAATAAAATTAATTTTTCACAAATTTAGAAAAAAACTTTGAATCAATGGTGCTTTGAATGGATAAATTTCTTTGATTAACACACAGAGCTCATCAAACACCTAACATACGGCACCATACAAAATAACAACCAATAACGTCCGGCGAAGACGGACAAATAACGGCGAAGCCAAATAACAACCAAACATCCGAACAACCAAACAACCAAACAACCGAACATCATTCAACCAGCCTCTCCACACGCTGCAAAAGCGTAGGATGTGAATAGCTTAAAAATACTACAGCCGGATGCGGCGTAAGATTGGATAAAGCTTGTCCGGAAATCTTTTTGAGCGCACTTATCAGTTCCGCACCAAAGTCGTTTGTTTTCACAAAAAAGTCCGCTTCGTACTCATGTTTTCGGGACAACACATTCATCAAAAGTCCCAAAACCATTGATATAGGCGAGTATAAAATGCCAAAAGCCAGCAAATTAAGATGGAAATTTGCTTCCACACCACCCAAAGCTTGCGCCAACACATCGCTCTTCAAAAACAGACCCAGCAAGAAGAATAGCAACAAATTATAAATCAGGCTTATAAGCATATTTTTCAACGTATGTTTCTTCTTGTTATGCCCCACTTCATGCGCCAACACAGCCACAATTTCATCCACAGTAAGCTGATTAATCAGCGTATCGTAAAGCACAATTCGTTTCTTTTTCCCAAATCCCGTAAAGTAGGCATTAGCTTTGGTAGAGCGTTTTGAACCGTCAATTACGTAGATATTTTTAATACTAAAATTCGCTTTAGCACTAAATTTCTCAATAGCATCTCTCAATTCGCCCTCTTCAAGCGGTGTTTGTTTATTAAAAAGCGGCACAATCAGTTCCGAATAAAACATATTCATAAAAAGCCCAAACACCGACATCACCACCCAAGCAATTAGCCAGAAATATTCGGGATTAAGCTGATATATCCACATAATCAAACTTAGCAAACCACCACCCAGTAGAATCGTAAGCAGGTAGCCTTTCAACTTATCCAAAATAAAAGTTTTCGGTGTCGTTTTATTAAACCCAAATCGCTCTTCAATCACAAACGTATCATAAATCTCAAACGGAATAGAAATTAAGTCATTAGCAAAAAACAAAATCCCGAAAAATAACAAAGAAACAAGAATTGGTTTTTCTGTTATACCTTGCACAATTCCATCCAACCATCCAAATCCACTCAAGCTAATCATCAGCATCAGAATAATAAAGCTAAAAGTGGAAGTTATTAAGCCAAATCGAGAGTTTGCTTGAAAGTAAGCTTGTTGTTTTTGATACTTTTCATTATCGTAAATACCGGACAACAAGCTGGGGATAGGCTGTTTTGAAGCTTTGATATTAAGCACGGAAAGCATTCTTTCTAAGATAAAATCGGAAATCAGAATAATAAGTATGATAATAAAAATGGTATTGACTGTCATATCTAAGAAAATTAAGTGTTTGGAACGACAAAATTAACGAATTGAACAAAAAAAGACAAATTCACAATCAATTATTGATAAATGTTTTCGTTTCTTCATAAACCTAATGAATGAAAACCTTATTTTATTTCTATCTTTGCAAAACGAACTCAAAATAGACTGTAAAACATGGCAATGTACCTCTCAGCCATAGTAGCACTGACGATTTTCATGGCATTGCCGGACGTATGGTTCTACTTGAAAATGAAAAGAAAAGTACGATTTAAGTGGCTTAGATTGCTATCTTTGCTACCTTTGCTACTTTTTGTGTTCACTTTTTTCTATATCCGCTACGGTCTAAGGCATAGCCACGATTTTCTTTTAATCAGCAAAATTTCGTGGATTTTTATTGCAATTTCCGCTATCTACACACCAAAAATTATTTTTATTGTCTTTTATTACGTCAATCGACTCTATAATCGTATTTTCGATAAACGAACCCATATTTTCCGTCAAATCGGATTTGGATTGGGTGTCTTTTTCGTTGGAATTATAGCCTATGGCGTTGTTATTTGTAGAACTAATTTTCAACTAAAAAAGCAAGTAGTGGAAGTTACCGACTTGCCTGAAAGCTTCGACGGCTATAAAATTGTACTGTTTGCTGATTTTCATTTGGGGAATTGGAACCGGAAGTATTCCATTATGGAACCGATTATCGAAATGATTAATAAAACGGATGCCGATATTATTGTTTTTGCAGGGGATTTAATCAATAATTTTCATCAAGAAACGATTGGATGGGAAGAGTATTTCCGGCAACTAAAATCAAAAGATGGAATGTACGCCGTCTTGGGTAATCACGACTATGGCGATTACACCAACTGGCAAACACCTGAACACAAGGCAAAAAACTTAGAACAAACCAAAGAAAATATCCGAAGTTTAAGCTTTCGATTGCTCTTAAATGAAAATACGGATTTGATAAAAGGCAATGATACGATTAGTTTGGTCGGTGTAGAAAATTTTGGCTCTGTCCACTTTGACAATTATGCCGACTTGAACAAAGCATTGGAAGGGATTCCGAAAGAGAGAAAAAAGATATTAATTTCCCACGACCCCAATCATTGGAATGCAGAAATTGTAGATAAACGGAAAGATATTTTTCTGACTGTTTCGGGGCACACACATGCCGGACAAATGGGATTTGTGCGTGGTAATTTCAAAATTTCCCCGGCTGCACTTATCTATCCCGAATGGGACGGACTTTACAGTAGTGATGAACAACATATATACGTAAATCGTGGAATTGGCTACGTGGGAATACCTATGCGGATAGGTGTACCGCCGGAAATTACGCTGATCACTCTTAAAAAGAAAGAAAAATAGTACTATTTACCCAGTGACTGGCTTCGAGCCAGTCGCTGGATTTTTCACATTTCATTATTTTCACATTCACTCAATATTCTCTCTCGCCAAAAATAGCCGTTCCTATCCGAATCATCGTGCTACCCTCTTCTATCGCAATTTTATAATCTTCCGACATACCCATAGATAATTCGCAGAAACTTTCTTCTTCAGAAAAATAGTTTTGCTTAATTTCATCAAACAGTGATTTCAAAAAACGAAATTCGCCACGCACCTGCTCTCTGTCGTCAGTAAAAGTAGCCATCCCCATCAAACCGGCAATTTTCACATTCTTCAAACTCAGAAACTCATCGTCTTCAAGCAAAGCTTTCAGTTCATTTACCGTAAGTCCGAACTTTGTCTGCTCATCGGCAATATGAATTTGAAGCAAGCACTCTATCATTCGTCCTGCCTTTTCAGCCTCTCTGTTAATGGCTTTGAGCACTCTCAAACTATCCACACCATGAATCAGACTAACAAAGTCAGCAATAAATTTAATTTTATTAGTTTGCAGATGTCCGATAAAGTGCCAACGAATATCGTCAGGCAAGTTGGGTTGCTTAGCAATCAACTCCTGCACACGACTTTCGCCAAAATTCCTTTCCCCAGCCTTATAAGCTTCCATTATAGTTGCCTCCGGATGAAACTTAGTAACACATATAAGCTTCACATCCTTAGGAACATGTTCTCTAATTTCTTGAATATTTCTTATAATGTTCATTTTTTGTTAGACAGTTAGATTTTTAGACGATTAGACTGACAGACATTTAGACGGTTAGACATTAGACTGATAGATAATAGACTATTAGACTTGTAGACTATTTCAGAAAGTCCCCCTGCGGGGATTTAGGGGGCTTCGTACTTAAACACATCCATCACATTGGTTTCCGTAACCGAAGCAATTTCATAATCAGCCAATGTGCCTTTCATACCTTTATCCAACACTTCCACTGCCTCTTTTACGCTCGATGCTTGTGCGAACATAGTCGTAGCAATGCGTTTTTCCACACCTTTTTCTTCATCAAGCGAAATAAAATAGACTTTGCAACGATACCATTTATCCCCGCCTTCATGCTCAAAAAGCTCATTAATTCTCGCTCTTTTGATGTCTGCCACCAAGAAATCGCCACTGATAAAAGGCTTCATTTCTTCATTGATGCGTTCTTCCGCCTCTGTAAATGACAGTGCGTCAATTAGGTAAGCCTCACTCACTTTTGTTACGCTACCGTCTTCGCCGTTGCGTTCGTATTTTACTTTGCATTGAAACCAATTGTGCATATTGTATATACTTTATTTTTAAATAGTTAGAAAAATTTTTAGTTAATATTTTTGTACTACAAAGATATAAAATATTTCCCATACCTTGCTATTCGATGCGAGCTGAAAGATGTAATTTGAAGCTAATGTGCACTAAATAAGTTTGATAAAATCGATGTTTTTATGAAACTATTATTTTTAGTAACTTTGCAAGTTCAAATTTCTTATGATGGGAAGAATTCTCGCAATAGATTATGGTACCAAACGAACGGGATTGGCTGTTACAGACCCTTTGCGGATTGTGGCTAATGGATTGGACACAGTTCCAACCCACGAATTAATCTCGTTTTTGGAAAAATACCTGGCAAAAGAAACGGTAGATATTATTGTCTTTGGACTACCCAAACAGATGAGCGGCGCTGAGTCGGAATCGATGAAACATATTCGACCCGTGGTTAAAAAAATTCAAGAAAAATTTTCTGAAATTGAACTTGTCTATGTCGATGAGCGTTTTACTTCTATATTGGCTCAAAAAGCCATGATAGAGGGGGGACTTAAAAAGAAAGCCAGACAAGACAAAGCACTTGTGGACAAAATCAGTGCTACCATTATTTTGCAATCTTATTTGGAAAGTTTAAATCCATCATTTTAACTAAGTATTTATATATTTAATTTCTAATTTTATAAAAGTGATTTTACCTATTTACACATACGGACAAAGTGTTTTACGCAAAGTAGCAGAACCTATTGAAAAAGACTATCCAAAGCTAAACGAACTGATAGACAACATGTATGAAACCATGAAACATGCTGAAGGCGTGGGATTGGCAGCGCCACAAGTAGGTTTACCTATTCGTTTATTTGTAATTGATTTAGAGCCACTTAAGGGAGACAATCCGGAGCTGGCTGATTTCAAACTTGCTATGATTAATCCGGAGATTTTGGAAGAAAGCATAGAAGAAGTTGAATTTGATGAAGGTTGCTTAAGTGTTCCCGGTATTAGTGAGACTGTTTCAAGACCGGAAGAGATTAAAATTCGTTATTTAGATACGGACTTTAACGAGCATGTAGAAGTTTTTAACGGATTCAAAGCTCGAGTGATTCAACACGAATACGACCATTTGGAAGGCCATCTATTTACCGACCGTGTAAAACCACTTCGCAGACAACTACTGAAAAGCAAGCTGACTAATATTGCCAGAGGCAAAACAGCTACTAAATATAAGATTAAATAGATTTTCTTTCAAAAAAACAGATACAAAAAAGCCGTTTTAAGTTCTAAAACGGCTTTTCTATTTATTCTTTTTCCTCTTCTTTTTCAACCTCTTCAATTTTAGGTTTTTCCTTTGTCTTTTTAAGTTTTGACAGAAAAAGTAGTTTTTTCTTTTTATCACTTACCTCTTTTTTTACATATTTTTTGGTTACAACAGGTTCTGCTACCGAACCTTCAATATAATTGTGTCGATACATATTAAAGAATAGTATAAATAGCGATAAAATCAAAGGTCCAAAGATAACACCCCAAAATCCAAACATCGGAATACCGATAATTACCCCAAAAACAGTAATCAAAGGATGGATGTCAGCTAATTTTTTTTGAAGAATAAATCGAGCTACATTATCCACACTTCCAATAATTAAAAATCCATAAGCAAGTATACCAAGCCCAAGACCATATTCATGCTGAATTAAAAGCGATATGGAAAGTGGCACATAAACCAGCGCTGCACCCACCAGCGGAATAATAGTAGCAAAAGCTGTAAGAACCGCGTAAAGTATAGGTGATGGGACGCCAAAAATCAGATAACCAATATAAGCAAAAACTCCCTGAATGATAGCTAAAAGTGGAATTTCCAGCGCATTGGCTTGAATTATCAACTTGGTTTCACGTACAAAAGTCTGTTTATTTTCTTTGGTAAATGGAAGTATCTCGCGAATGGTAGTTTCAAGGTCATCATAACTGTACAGCATAAAATAGAGCACAAATAGGATAACAATGGAATTAACTACAAAAGAATAGGAGCTTGCAGCTATTGCCTGTACCAAACCTGTTCCCAACTTAGGAATAAAAGACATATTCTCTGGCGTAAAAATCTCAATATTAAATCGTGCTTCAATTTTGTCCACAAACTCAAGAACAGTATTTTTCAGCGCTTCCGGATCAATATTTATTCCGGAAATAGTATCAGCTGCCAGAAAACCCAATCCGGTCAGCGGAATTAAGAAGATAAAAAGCGTTTCCAACAGAATAACCGTTGCCGCCAGTGCCCTACTCCAGTTCTTCTTTTCATATAAATATTTCATCTGTCCACGCAGCAAAGCATAGAATGTAAATGCTCCTAAAAATCCGCCTAAGTAAGGTCTTGCCTGTTTAAAAAGCGACAGACCGATTACCAGCATTAATAACAGCAATACATATTGATGTTTCTTTTTTGAAAAATCGCTATTGGACATAATTTTGTTTTTTAAATCTAAATGTAAAAGGACATTGCCATTTCAATCGGCATTGTTCATAAACCTTATTATACACAATGTAGTCTTTATAGCCGCAATGTGCTTTTTTTATACCAACCTTTTGATTAAATCTTCTTTTTCACCATAAAGCATCTCAATTACAGGCACTTCAATCATGGTATATGCACCCGGCTGAATGCGTGTAGCTGCACGAGCACACGCCACAAGCATTTGAGCAGTCAGTGCAGGATTGTTTATTCGCATATCAAACTCGAAAAGCTGATTTTGAGTTTTTCCTGAAACACCTTTTCGCACCATTTTTACGCCATGTCCCATATCTTGCAAATTATCCACATTTTCCACCTGAAACACATGCGTTTCATCTTTCGCAAAATAATCATCCGCTTTGATATTTTCTTCTACTTTTTTGAAATCCACACCATCCTCAATTTCCACATAAACCATTCGACGATGAATTCCCGTACCAAGCGGAATAGTCATGGAAAGTCCTTTCTTTACGCCTTGGATGGCTTTTACTGCCACAGAGTGTCCCATGCTCATTCCCGGACCAAAATTGGTATAAGTTATTCCTTTCGGTGCAATGGCTTCCAGCAAAGCACGAATAACCGAATCGCTACCCGGATCCCATCCGGCAGAAATAATTGACACAGCTTTATTTTTCACAGCCACCGGATTCAACGCTTGCTTCAAATCCCAAATTCCACCGTGAATATCGTAACTATCCACTGTATGAATTCCCATAGCTAAGATCTCTTTTGCCATATCGGGGACAACACGAGTAGGCGCACAAAGTATGGCTACCTGCACATCATCCAGCTTTTTAATATCATCTACCACTTTTATTCCGTACAGTTCTTTCGCCTCTTCCTCACTCATAATTGCGCTTCTGCGTACCAAGCCTACCAACTCAAAATCGGGTGCTGCATCCACTGCCTCAATCACCGATTTTCCAATATTCCCGTAACCCACTACGGCAACTCTAATTTTTGTCATATCTGATTTGTTATTTATTTGACTACAAAATTATCAAAAAAACTCTAACAATAAGGTTTCCGATAGAAGTTTTTTGTTTTTTGAATTTCACACATCGGTTTTAGAAAATTTTATATAATAAAATCTCCACTCAAACAGATTTCTTAAAAACATCATTCACACAACACACATTGACGTCAAAAATATTTTTAAGGAAAACTATTAATCTGTCAGACAAATAAACATACACTAAATAGTCGCTCCTTAAAACGACATTATTTATCTGATATTCAATAAAATAACCTCATACATAGTTGTATATAATTGCAGGATTTTGTATCTTTACATACTAAAACACTGCAAATTAATTAGTGATTGAGCATTAATAATCCAGTAAAGTTTGATTATCTTTACAAAAAGTTTGAACGGCTTCCAGATGCAATGCAGTGTGATTGTCAATGTCAACTGCGGCTATTCCACCAATTTCCAATCTCCAAAGTGCACGGGAAGAACAACCTGACCAGAAATAGCCTGTGCCGGCAGTTTTCTTACCTGATTTAGGGATGTAGCTTAGGTCGAAGGCAATGACTTTGTTCTCAGAACAATGTGCTTGAACCATTGCAGAATTGAAAGAAAGGAAATCAAACTTTTTATCAAACTAATTGCAATAATGTTGTTCGCTATGCTTGCCGTAGCGAGCAAATTGAAGAAAGTTGATTTTTCCTTGAATACTTAAAATAAGCCAAAGAACGTCGATCATAAAATCTTTATGCCGCTTACCAAGTGGTTTTATGAATGATAAAAAACTTTGTTCGCAGAGTGAACGATACTGAAATTTATTAAAGCTGTAAGTCTTGAAAGTCATACCTTATAAGTATTGGTAACACCTATAAAGGTGCTTATTTTCAATGACTTACACAAACATCTTAACGCTTAACCTGCTGACTATCAGCAAGTTAATTATAAACTTAACGAACTATTGACTAATAGAAAGAAAAACAGAATTGCAGAAAATATCCAAAACAGTTGTTGTGGATGCTTATTTTGCAAAAGCACCCTTTGTCAACTCGTTGACAAGCGAAGGCTTCGATGTTATCTGCCGTTTCCGTGATGATGTCAGATTGCAATACGTTATTGAGCCATTGAAAACAGGTAAACGTGGTCGTCCTAAAACTAACGGCGGTGCTATCGATCTGAACAATTTAGACATGAATCACTTTACGCTGATTGAACAAGACGATGAAAATGTACAAGTTTTTTCAGGTACAGTAAAGGCTGTTGCATTAAAGAAACTTGTAAAAGTGTGCATTGTGAAAAATTTAGAAAATCAAAAAGCAAAAGACATCAAGATTTTCTTTTCTACTAAATTGGATGAAGACGCAATGAATGTATGGAATACATTCCGCCATCGTTTTCAAATTGAATTTTTGTACCGCGATGCCAAACAACACACCGGATTAAACAATTGTCAAGCAAGGGATGAAAACAAACTGCATTTTCACTTTAATGCATCGCTAACGGCTATTAATCTTGCCAAAGTTGTACACTGGTTTAGTATTCCAAAAGAGCAACATCAGTTGTTCTCTATGCGTGACATTAAAGTAGTAAACCACAACGCATTATTGCTGGAAAGATTTTTTACCTTGTATGGCATAAACCCGAACTTACTTAAAAATAAAAAGAATGTCAACGAACTATTATATTACGGCACAAGTGCCGCATAAAAATTAACGAAGTATTGGTTTTAGAGACAAACTCTACTTAATTTTATCAACCAAATTTTTCGGTAGATAGAACATATTATTTTTATCGATATAAACCGCTACTGAACCTAAGTCAAAAGGTTTTCCATTCAGGTAAGCAACAGATGTAAATGCATTAATTTCTAATGTGTTACCTTTGTTTTTTACTGCTAATTTCGGGAAATCCTTATCGCCTTCAATGCTGTATTTGAAACCGTCAAAAATATCCGTATGTTTTGCGTAAATCTCACCGGTCAACTGCTTCATAGACTTTTCAAGTCCGGTTACAGCATACAAATAATCATGCACTTCTGTATTTCTTACGTTACCCTTCAAAATATCGCCTTGTGGATGATATACTGCAAGAAAAACTTCCTCTCCTGTATGACCGCCGGTGGTAAATCCAAACGGCATTTTACTGTTCAACAGAACAATAATATTATGCGTCAAATTATTTGCATTTGCAGCTTTTGTGTAATCCTCTACTTTGTAGTTTTTGGAACTGGTAAGTGTTTTCAGTTTTTCATCACTAAGCTCTATACCTGTATTTTCTTCAAAAACCGACTTAAAATCTTCCGGTTTAGTTTGCAATAAAATTTTCTCTAAACCTTCCGCCGTATATTTGATTTTTGAAAGTTGTCCGAAAAGTTCTTCCAAAGTTAAGCTTGAATAACTTTTTTTCAGTCCATTTCTACCGATAGAAAAACCGCTATTGGAATGGTCTGGCAAAATAACCACAGTAGTATTTCCATCTTTCTTTGCAAATTCAATGGCTTTTCCAACTGCCTCATCAAAAGCCAAATACTCACTAACCATCCCCACCGGATCATTCGCATGTGCAGCCCAATCTACTTTACTTCCTTCCACCATTAAAAAGAAACCATTTTCATTTTTATTCAAAACTTCAATAGCTTTCTCGGTCATTTCAGAGATAGAAGGTGTAGTTTCCGAATTTCTATCCAAATCGTAAGGCATTGCTCTTTCGCCGAAAAGCGCCCAAACTTTTTCCCCAAAAAAGTTCATCATCGCCCTTTTGTCATCCTGAATATAAGTCGTTCCGTTATTTTGAAAATGCTCTTTCATTGCCGAAGAAACAAATTCATTTCCACCGCCAAATACCACATCCACATTATTAAAAGCCATTTGTGGTGCTAAGAATTCATATTTGCTTCTATTGTAATGATGCGATGCACAGTCGGCAGGTGTAGCATGTGGAAACTCACAAGTTGCAACAATTCCGGCTGCTTTGCCTTGTTCCATTTTCATTGCTTCAAGAATAGTAGCCAAAGGCTGATATGCACTATCCCGATTTAGTTTTACCAAGTCATTTTCAGGGTCAGCCACAGGATAAATGGAAATATTCCCTGCCTGCTGCGGCACACCTGTCATATAGCAAGATGTGGTCGGGGCGCTGTCACCAATAGGTGCGTTGGATGAAAAAGTGGTTACACTGCCGCTCAAATACGGGTCAATATGCAGACGCGTACCTTCGTTTCTATATACCTTTAGCCAACGTGCTGCCGACAAAACAGACTGCGACGTTCCATCCGGTATCATTACTATCAAATTTTTGGTAGGTCTGACTTCTTGCGCCAGAACCACTGATAGCATTAAAAAAATTAATACTATAAAGCTGAAATATCTTTTCATTGTGGTAAATTAAATTGTTTAAGCTTTTCGTACAAATTCTGATTTTAACGCCATAGCACCAAATCCATCAATTCTACAATCGATATTATGGTCGCCATCAGTCAAACGAATATTTTTCACTTTCGTTCCTGCTTTGATGGGTTTCGGCGCACCCTTCACGGGCAAATCTTTAATTACAATTATCGTGTCGCCATCTTGAAGCTCATTTCCGTTAGCGTCATAAATTTTTCCTTCATTCTCTTTTTGAGCTGCAAGTTCGGCAGGATCCCACTCAAAGAAACACTGCGTACAAGCCATTAAAAGACCATTCTCATACGTAAACTCAGACCCACATTTCGGGCATTTTACTGCATCACTCATAATTATTTCATTTTTTAAAAATTAATAATAAGCAAATTTAACTCAATTATGCCGATTAAAAAAATCGGAATATTCTTTCTGTAAGTTGTAACAGAATTGTAATTCGGGACTTTAGAATATTTTCCGATAAATATGGCAATACGGTGTTCCGTTTTTCTTTTCGTAATATTGCTGATGATAATCTTCCGCATCCCAAAACTCATAATTTTCTGCCGATTGAAGTTCTGTGGCTACTTTATAGCCTTTTTCTGTAAGGATTTGGATATGTTTTTCAGCCATTGTTTTTTGCGACTCATCCACATAAAAAATGACCGAACGATATTGGTCGCCAATGTCCGGTCCTTGTCCGCCAACTTGTGTGAAATCATGCGTTTCAAAATAGAGTTTTATCAACTCTTCATAACTCGTTTTTGTATTGTCAAAAAGCACTTCGGTGGTTTCCACATGTCCTGTTGTTCCTGTACAAACCTCTTTGTAGGAAGGATTTTGCACATGTCCGCCCATGTAGCCGACAGTAGTAACACGTACGCCTTTTGCTTTCATAAAATGATATTCCGTTCCCCAAAAACATCCCGATGCAAAATAGGCTGCTTCAGTGGTTGATTTTTTCGCAGGAATAAATTTCATTGATATTGAATTTACACAATGTCGTGTGTTTTTAGACGTAAATCCTTCACCTTCAAAAACATGACCTAAATGTCCGCCACAGTTAGCACATACAATTTCTGTTCGACGACCGTCGGCATCCGGAACTCGCCTAACAGCACCTTCTATTTCATCGTCAAAGCTAAGCCAACCGCAATTACTCTCAAATTTATCTTCCGAACTGTAAAGCGGTTCATCGCATTGCTTGCAGATATAAGTACCTTTTTCTTTATTATTCAAAAGCTCACCTGTATATGGTCTTTCAGTTCCTTTGTAAAGAATTACGTTAGCTTCTTCCGGAGTTAATTCGTTGTATTTCATTGTATTTGAATTTGTTTTGTGAGTTTGTCCACATGCAGAAAACACAAAAAGGAGCAACAAGTATAATGCCTGTGCTCCTTTTATAGTGTATGTTTGTGTCATAAATATGAGATGTGTAGTAGTTTTCAGATGTTTACCCCCCCCCTTTTCCCTTCGGGGATTTCCCTTCAAGGGGGAAACAAAGTGCTAAAGTTGAGTTGCACTATCTTTTTACTATAAACTATTTCACCCTTAACTATAAGCTACTTCATGCTTCCGTCTTCCGACTTCAGTCTACCTCAGTCTATCCAATGAGCGCACCAGTTTTTCATCCTTTGCAACACCTCTCATTCCCAGATAATTAAATATCAGCGCAATAAGCGGAAAAATAACCGGATAGTTCCATGTTACGATTGCATTAAGTTTATTTTTGGCGACCATAATATAAATGACCATAGCCGCAATATAGATAATAATCAGCAACAGATTAATTGTTGCCATTCGTATCTGACGACGACGATTCTTGAAAGAAATAATGGTGTAAAGCGCTATGAAAATAATAAATCCAAAGAGAAAAGTCAATGGATTTGTTCCTATTACGCCTTTTGCTGCGCCTTGTTCGTCAAGCTCAACCATTCCACGAGAATCAAGTTGATAAGTAATGTTTTTTTCTTGCAAGAAAAATTCTGCATTAGGCAAAAGAATGGCGGCAGTCATCAGACCGATTACCAGAATAAAATATAGTGTTTGAATGCGTTGCCACATAATAAGTTTGATGTTTGACGTTTGACGTTTGATGTTTGATGTTTGACGTTTGACGTTTGATGTTTGATGTTTGGTGTTTGATGTTTGATGTTTGACGTTTGACGTTTGATGTTTGATGTTTGGTGTTTGATGTTTGATGTTTGACGTTTGATGAAATATGAAATATGTAAAGCTAACCCTCTAAGCCGAAAAAGCTCTACCGACAAGATATATTAAAATAAAATAATTATAGTGAATTTCTATTTTTCTTCTATCAGAAACTCTACACGCTCAGGCGTTGAACGTATGCTCGAAATATATTTCGAATTGTTTTTAATCTGCAATTCGTAACGTCTTCTTTGAAGTTCTTTGGCTTCCGTGTAGTCAAATATAACCTGAATATCGTTCTCTTTTACCCGATTGAAATTACTTATTCCCACATTGTAAGTTACACTAACCGTATGTGGAAACAACCTAACATTCACATTTTCGGGCGCATTGATAATGGTTATCGGAACTTCAATTTTCTTTTCCGTAAACATTTCAACAAAAATCCCCACATTCACATCATCGAATGAATACTTTATTCCAGACTTTGGCTTTTCAAGTTTTACTTTTACCAAAGTAGTATCATCCACCGATCTCAGATCAAGTTTCTCTGTAAATACTGCCGTCATGGTATCTACCACTTCCTTCGGACCAAAAACTTTTACCTTCGATGGCTCAATGCGTACGCTATCACTCAACACATATTGAGATGAAAGTTTTACATCGCCTTGCAATTTGATAGGTAACGTGGCTGATTCTAGCTTAAAGTACTCTACCACAATTGAGTCCGGATTAAACTTCAAAACGGCTGTTGTAGGAAGCACATAACGAGAAATTCTGTTTTTCAGTTGATCGGCAGTGATTACAATTCGTCCTTTTGCGAAATAAACTCGCTCTAAATCGAGTGCAAGCGGTACAGTATTACTTTTATTGTACTTCAAAAGCGTTAAGCCCTCATCTCGAATAGTTACATCAATACGACGTGGCAACTCATTTGTCAATTCTACATCCTCCGGTATTCCCATATAGTCAACCGGAATTCGAAGTACTGTTTCGCGCTGCTGATCAAGAGATTGCACAAACCAAAACGCACCCGCCAAGGCAAGAAAAAACAAAAAGATGAAAGCGTCTTTTGTAAATAAAAGACGCTTAAGTTTTTTGAAAAAGTTATTATGTTTCTGGATTTCAGACACGTCTGATATACAAAAAGGTTAAAAACTTATTTTGTTTCGATATCGTTCGCAGTTGCGAATACAGAGTTTTTGTCCACCGTAATTCTTACATTATCAGCAATCTCAATCGTGAAAGTATTTTCTTTGATATCACGAATACGACCATAAATACCTCCGGAAGTTACTACTCTATCGCCTTGCTTCATAGCTTCACGTTGTGCTTTGATTTCTTTCTGACGTTTCGTTTGTGGACGAATCATAAAGAAGTAGAAAACCACAAAAATAAGCACCATCATTAAGATACCACTGTATCCGCCCATTCCGCCTCCTTGCTGTCCGGCAGGTGCAGTTTGTTGTGTTTGTAATAAAATGTTTAATAGGTTCATTTTTTATAAAATTTGAAGTTAAATATTCTGAAATAAAATATGAAAGATAAAATGTGAAAGATAAAATTCCATATTCAAAAAGTCTATGCTCTTAAAGTCTAATAGTCTGTACTCTATAAGTCTATCCGTCTAAATTCTAACTACTTTTATCAATTTATTCTCTGCTTTTAGTTCTTTTACGGCTGAATCTAACACACCGTTGATAAAGACTGCGCTTTTAGGCGTACTGTAATTTTTAGCAATTTCGATATATTCATTTAATGTAACACTTACCGGAATTGTTGGGAATGACATAATTTCCGCCAGAGCTGTTTGCATAATAATCGTATCCATAAATGCAATCCTATCTAAATCCCAGTTTTTAGTATTATTATCGACTATTTCTAAAAGTTTTGCTTCGTTTTCAAGCGTTTCTCTAAACAATTTGCTTGCAAACTCAGCATCATCTTCGTCTCTGAACATCGGCAGTAACTCCTGCTCCACTCCACCTTTCAGGTCAAATCGCTTAATTGTTTTAATAATAAAGCTAACCACAATATCCAAATCGTCTGTCCAGTAAATACTTTGGTCTTCAATGGATTCAAAAAATTCCTCGCACTGTAAAATTATGTTTCTGAAAATCTTTCTCCAAAGATTTTTATCGGCTGTAAAATCCGTGCTCTCGGCAGCCATATATTCGGCATAAAAGTCAGACTCCACAATCAAATCATACACCAATTTAACAGTATCAAAATTATCTGCCCAAGAAATTTTATGTTCTGCTATAAAGTTATTTAAATGCTCATTTCGCGATAGCAAGTCGACAAAAGCATTATCTATAAAACGTGTATTGGGATTTAAATCTTCATCGGTAGGACGCAATTTGTTTTTGCGCGCATCAATCCGTTGAGCAGCATATTTAGTTACCTCAACCGATAGCTGCAATAAATGAAAATAAAGCTCGTAAGTCTTTTCAATGCTGTAAAACAACTCTTTTTCTGCCGCCGGGATGGACTTGCCACCGCCTTTGTAAAAAGAATAGACAGCTTGAATAATTTTAATTCTCAGTAAAACTCGATTTATCATAAACTCTTTTATTCAACAATCAAAAATTTTATGCAAAGGTAAAGATTTTTCCTCTCATTCTTGTTAATTTGGGGTGGAAATATCACTAATTTGATTTAAAAATGCGGAAAAACCTCAAAAAAAATAACAAAACATAGCATTATTAAGTCAATGAATTTGATTAATTAAAAAAATATTCTGAAATTTGGCATCGCAAATTAAAAAGTACGGGCTTGCTCGTGTAATTCATTAAAAAATTAAAATAAAAAGCATTTATCAGAGCAAACAACATCGTCACAAAAACACGATGCGTAAACAGCTCTAAAAAAGTATCAGGCTTATGGAAGTTGAAAAAAAGAAATTTGAGATTGAAAAAAAAGAAAGTGACATTATTTACTCTCAGGCAATCAAAGCAGGCAAAAGAATTTATTATCTTGACGTAAAAAAAAGTCGTAATGATGATTTGTATCTCGCCATTACTGAAAGCAAGAAAAAAGTTACAGGTTATGATGAAAATGCACAAATTACGTACGAAAAACACAAAATTTTCCTTTACAAAGAAGATTTTGATAAGTTCGTAGAAGGACTTGAAGATGTAATCGAATTTATAAAAAGAGAACAAGGTGAACCTACACCAAGAGCTGAATATGTTCCTCAAGCGGAAATTGAAACAGAAGTTGAAATGGATGACGAAGAAACACATGAAACAAAACGCAGCTTCTTCGATAAATTTAAATTCTAAAACAGAGAAAATTAAATAGCCATAAACGCCCGACAATTTGATTGTCGGGCGTTTGTGTTTATTTGTTCATGCAAAGCAAAGTTGAACTTTACAAAGTTACACTTTGATTTACATGGAAAATTTAAAAATAGCTCTTATGTATGCCTAAGCCATTAAGCTTTTCCGAAAAACTCTTTAATTTTTCCACACACCAACTCAATATCGCTTTCTTCAATATAGGGATGAATTGGCAAGGAAAGTACTGTTCCACAAAGATTTTCTGTTGTCGGACAACTTCCCACTGGATAATTCAAGTCTTTGTAAGCTGTTTGTTCGTGCATCGGTTTAGGATAGTAAACCATCGTTGGAATACCGTGCTCTTTTAAGAAAGTTTGCAACTCGTCACGCTGCTCACGATTTTCTAACGTAATGGTATATTGTGCCCAGCTTGAATAGTAACCTTCCGGAATAATTGGCGTTTTAACTACACCTGACAGTTTTTTGGTATAAAGTACTGCTGCTTTATTTATGTCCGCCACTTCATATTTTTTGAAAGCATCAAATTTCACCAGCAAAATAGCTGCTTGAAGTGTGTCGAGACGTGAATTTACACCAATTCTCACATTATCGTATTTAAAAGAGCCTTTACCGTGAACACGCAGCGAGTCAATAATTGCTGCCCACTCAGAATTATCGGTAAATACGGCACCACCATCACCATAGCAACCCAACGGTTTAGCCGGGAAAAAGGATGTGGTAGAAATATCGCCAAAGCTACATGCTCGTTTTCCATTCAACTCGCCACCAAATCCTTGTGCACCGTCTTCCAGAATAAGCAGGTTATTTTTATCGGCAATTTTACGAATTTCTACATAGTTGGCAGGTAACCCAAACAAATCCACCGTGATAATCACTTTCGGTGTCAACTTACCCTCTTCACGTGTTTTCTCAATGGCTACTTTCAGGCTGTGTGTGTCCATGTTAAATGTGTCGGTATCTACATCCACAAAAACAGGTGTAGCACCTTCCAAAGAAATAACCTCCGCCGAAGCAAAGAAAGTAAAATCAGGAACAAAAACCGCATCACCCGGTCCGATATTCCAAGCTTTCAGCGCCAATGTCAAAGCATCGGTTCCATTGGCACAACTGATACAGTGTTTCACACCCACATATTCCGCTAAGGAAGCTTCAAGTTCTTTCACTGCTTTTCCCATGATATAGCCGCCCGAAGCCGCCGTATCAATCATAGCCTTATCTATTTCAGGCTTTAATACATTGTATTGTTTTACTAAGTCTCTAAACTGCATTTTTTTCGAATTTTACGAATTTGTACGAATTGCACGTATGTTTACAAATTGCGCGTTCCCGATAGCTATCGAGAAGCGAATTATGTTCGTGCTACTTTTATTTAGTTTTAATTATTTAAGGATTTGAATTATAATCGAATACGATTTCAACAAACTATTTACTCAATATCTTTCCAAAAAACTTCGGAATTTATATAGAACACAGTATCAATAAAGTAAAGAACACCATTATTAGTCAACACATTCTCATCGTGTAAATCTTCCAGTATAATTCCAAGAACAGGATGGTAGTAATCGTGATTCTTTGTGTTTTCAAAACCATTAGCAACAAGAAATTTTCTCACATTTGCTAAGTCAGTTTGCTCTTCTGTTTTTATAAAATTTTGTTTTACTACAGCATACAAAACATCCTCTTTTAAGTAAAAACCTAAAAATGAATAAGCTGTATCCGAAAAGAAGTAGTTATGTAATAAAAGATTGTGAAAATAGTCTTTCCATGAAGCATAGTAGATTGCATCATTGAGTTTTATTACAGCATCATCTCCCGAAATAAAAACTTTTTGCTCTGCTCCCTCTGAGATATAATCATCTTCATTTAACACTTCATAAAACAAATTGTGTTTTTTTGCGTACTCTATTAGTTTCGCTGTCTCTTTTGGTTTGTTTTCGTGTTTTTCTTCAGCCGTTGGGCTTGCTCTTTCGCTTCTTCTAAGGTAACGGGCGATTGTTTGGATAACTGCATCGTAGCTATAGCTGCTCGTTCCCGAAAGGATATTTTGTAATTCATTGCGTATAATATTAAAGTTCATATTTTAGTTCTAAAAGCAATTATATTTTGCTTATTTTTCTTAACGAGATTTTATCTCATGCAAGTTACTAAAATTTACTTAAATCTCCAATAAGCCTGTTGCCTCCTCCCGATATTTCTTCCCACATTTACTACAAATCAAATCTTCAGGCAACCGTTCACCGCATTCACACACCCACCCTATTTGTCGAGCAGGAACGCCCGCCATAAGTGCGTGGTCTTTTACGTCTTTGGTTATTACGGCACCGGCAGCTATCAGCGCACATCGTCCAACAGTATGTCCACAAACAATTGTTGAGTTTGCACCCAGAGATGCGCCCCATTTAATAAGTGTTTTGGCATAAACTCCGTGAACGGAATAGTGAGCACGCGGTGTAACCACATTGGTAAATACGCAGGATGGTCCACAGAAAACATTGTCTTCCAGTTCTACACCTTCATATACCGAAACGTTATTTTGGATACGTACTCCATTACCTATTTTTACGTTGTTTGCAACGTTTACATTTTGTCCAAGTGAGCAATTTTCACCTAAAATAGCATTTCTTTGAACATGGCAAAAGTGCCAGATTTTTGTTCCTTTTCCTATCGTTACATTTTCATCAACGTAACTGCTTTCGTGTACGAAATAATCTTTTTCCATCTGTAAAACTTATTTGGAATACAGAAAACAGACCACAGAATACAGACAGTTTATACAAGGAAAACTATCTTATGTATTTTGTTTAACTGTCTAACGACTCCTTGAATTTAAAAATCATTTTACGTAAATCTGTTATCTTTTGCTGATATTCAAACAGCGTTTTATCATCAATAAAAGCCAAATTACGTGCAATTATCAATGATGTTTCCAACTCATTACTTGAACCAATAGACATCTCCAAAAAACGAGCAAAATCCTTATTACTTGACTTCGCGGAACCTTCTGAGATATTTAGCGGTATAGAAACGGCTGCTCTTCTTGTTTGTGAAGTTAAACCAAATATTTCTTCTTTAGGATATGGATTAGACAGCAAATAAATTTCAGTAACTAACTCTATTCCTTTTTGCCAAATTATTAAATTCTTAAAATTATGCATAATTAGTTTATAATACTTGATTTATAATAATTCTTTAGCCAATATAAGCATATCTTTGTGCTCTATATTCCGTTATCTGTGTTCTGTGCTCTGTACTCTGTGCTCTGTGTTCTGTGCTCTGTGTTCTGTGCTCTGTACTCTGTGTTCAGCGTTCTGCTTTATCGAGCAACTCTTGCGCTTTTTCAAGGACTTTCACCACTTCATAGCCCGATTGTCCGTCTGCTACTTTGATTTTTTTGTCCAAATTTTCCACAAAGTACTTCAACTCTTCCGTCAAAGGCTGTGCTTTTTCGTAAGGAATTATTTCGATCGGATTTTCCACTTTAATCGGGATACCTTGCTCAAATTCAATATGTTTATCGTAGAATTTTATCTCTTTCTCCGGCGATGAATCTTCAAATGAAATCATCCCTTTGCTTCCGATCACCACCAAGCGTTGCTCTTTGAAAGGATGCAGCCACGAGACAAAAATGTGAGCGTGAATGTTATTTGGGTAGGTCAGCTGAGTCATAGTGTAATCATACACATTTTTCTGCAAAAACTTCACACCTTTTGATTCAATGCTTTCAGATGCATGACCAACAAAATAATCCAACACCGAAATATCATGCGGCGCAAACGACCAGAAAACATTCTCTTCCGTACGTACAGTACCTAAATTCAAACGTGTAGAATATAGGTAGTAAAGATCGCCGATTTTTCCACTATCAATCAATTCTTTGATTTTTATAATGGCAGGATGGAAAAGCAAAACGTGCCCCACCATAAGTTGAGCGTTGTTCTTTTTGGCAAGCTCCACCAGCTCTTTGGAAGTTTCGGTTGACAAAGTCATCGGTTTTTCCACCAACACACTTTTGCCTTTTTCTAGAATTTTTTTGGCTATTTCGTAATGTAATGGTGCCGGTGCCGCAACTGTAAATCCGTCGAAATCTTTTTCGAGCGCTTTATCCAAATCGGTAAATCCTTCCACAGGATACTTGCTCAACAAATCCTCCAATCTTTTCGGATTACTTTCAACAATACCGCCTAAATTTCCCAACTCGAATAGTGTGCGAATATGGTTTTGTCCCCATCTGCCGCCACCTATAACACATATTTTTTTCATTATTTCTGTTTATTGTTTCAATTTCTCAAAACTTGTTTCTATAACAATTCTATATTTTCACGATTTTTTACTGCTTTCATTGCATTTTTCGTATCGAAAATGAAAACTGCATTTTCTTGCACAAAATCATAATCTACATTGGTGTGTCCTGCAGTAACCATTACCAAATCAGTCGATTTAAGCAGCTCTTTCGTTAATTCTGTCTCACCTTTATAAATTTCACCTTTGTATTTATATTCAGAAATATATGGGTCAAAATAAACTACATCGGCACCCATTTCTTTCAAAATATCAATCACCACCAAAGCCGGACTTTCTCTGTAATCATCAATATCTTGCTTATAAGCCACACCCAACACAAGGATTTTTGAACCGTTCAATGACTTTTTATAACGATTTAAAATGTTTGACGCGCGCTCCATGCAGTACTCCGGCATGCGGTCGTTAATCATCATAGACGACTCAATCATGGAAGTATGAAAACCGTATTCGCGCGCTTTCCAAGATAGATAATACGGGTCAAGCGGAATACAATGTCCACCCAATCCGGGACCGGGATAAAACGCCTGAAATCCGTAAGGTTTTGTTTTAGCAGCCTCTATCACTTCCCAAAGATTGATATTCATTTTGTGACAAAGAATAGCCAACTCATTGACCAAACCGATATTGATATTTCGATAGGTGTTTTCCAGAATTTTTTCCATTTCGGCGATAGCCGGACTTGAAACCGTATGCACATCGCTATCAAGAACGGCTCTGTACATAGCTGCAATTACTTCAAGTGCATCCTCACCAATGGCACCTACTACCTTCGGGGTGTTTTTTGTTTTGTAAATCAAATTTCCCGGATCAACACGCTCCGGTGAAAAACCCAAGTAGAAATCTTTTCCACAAATCAAACCTGAACCTTTTTCCAAAATAGGCTTAACCAACTCTTCGGTTGTTCCAGGATATGTAGTTGATTCTAAGACAACCATCGTCCCTTTGGTCATATATTTTGCAATGGCTTTGGTAGAATTTCTTACATAGCTGATATCGGGTTGTTGATAAACATCCAATGGCGTAGGAACACAAATTGCCACAAAATCAACATCTTTGATAAAGCTGAAATCTTTGGTTGCCGATAACATTCCCTTTTTTACAATTTCATCCAAATCCTCATCCACCACATCACCGATGTAATTGTGCCCGGCATTTACCATATCCACCTTTTTATCCTGCACATCAAAACCGATGGTTTTAAAGCCTGCCTTTGCTTTTTCTACGGCTAAGGGAAGTCCCACATAGCCTAATCCAACCACACCAACTACAATTTCGCGTTGTTCAATTTTTCTTAATAGATTTTCTTTAATCATCAGAGTTATTTTAGATAATAATTTTTTTGTTTAAATATTTTGCAAAAATACACTATTTAACGTGAGTTCGATATAAGAATTAGAATAATTACTTGATTGAAAGCTACTTAATTTTCCGTAGGAAATTAATATCAATAGGAATACATTGGAAATAAACCATATTGCCCGTAGGGGATGTATTCCCTACGGGAAAATATTGGTAGATAAATTTCATTCTATTGATATAAATGCCCTACGGGCAAAAATTATATCGAACTCACATTATTTAGAAAGGTCTCTAAAATTTTAAGCATAAAACTTTTATTGATTTTCTTAAAAAAACACTCACCGTAGTAAGTGTTTCTATATAAGTAATTTAACTGAATATCTTTTCGTACTTCCAATTTCCAGCTTATTCGCCGTACATCTTTTCGTAATACTTTTCGTACTCGCCGCTTGTTACATTATCCAACCAATCTTGATTTTCGAGATACCATTTTACTGTTAGTTCGATTCCTTCCTCAAACTGCAACGAAGGCTCCCAGCCTAACTCGTTTTTCAATTTTCGACTATCAATAGCATAACGCAAGTCATGTCCGGCACGGTCAGTAACGAAAGTTATCAAATTCAAAGAGTGTCCTTCCGGCTTTCCTAGCTGTTTGTCCACTGCCTTAATCATCACTTTAATCAGGTCAAGATTTTTCCATTCGTTAAAGCCGCCCACATTGTAAGTGTCGCCTGTTTTTCCTTCGTGGAAAATAATATCAATAGCACGAGCGTGATCAACCACATAGAGCCAGTCACGCACATTTTCGCCTTTTCCATAGACAGGCAGCGGTTTTCCGTGACGGATATTATTGATAAACAGCGGAATAAGCTTTTCCGGAAATTGGTAAGGACCGTAGTTATTTGAGCAGTTGGAAATAACGATATTCATACCGTATGTATCATGAAACGCACGCACAAAGTGATCTGACGCTGCTTTACTCGCAGAATAAGGCGAATGCGGATCGTAACTTGTAGTTTCTGTAAAGAGCGTATCATCAAACTCCAACGCACCGTAAACTTCATCCGTAGAAACATGATAGAAACGGTGTTTTTTATAATCCTCTTTCCAAAGTTCCTTGGCTGCCTGCAACAAACTCAAAGTTCCCATCACATTGGTTTGAGCAAATGTAAACGGGTCTTTAATACTTCTATCCACGTGGCTTTCAGCGGCTAAGTGAATCACATCGGTTACTCCATACGTTTTAAACACTTCAAGCATTTTCTCAAAATCACAAATATCTGCTTTAACGAAAACGTAATTCGGTTCGTTTTCAATGTCGGTCAAATTCGCCAAGTTACCTGCATAAGTCAATTTATCCAAGTTGATAATGCGATAATTGGGATACTTTTGTACAAAAAGACGTACAACATGGTTACCGATAAATCCGGCTCCTCCGGTAATAAGAATATTCTTTTTCATAATTTAACAGGACACTGATGACACTGATAGTACTGATTCAAACTGATTTAACAATTAGTGTTAATCAACAAAATCTGTGTCATCTGTGTGCATTATTTTTTATAATTGTTTGTATAAATTTTTCGTTTAAACTCAGGTTTTTTACCAAAATTCAACAATAATCCAACTTCTACATCTGTTGCTTTTAGATAATTAATCAATTGAAATTCATGTTCTTCACACAATCCTTCTGCTGCTTTAATTTCTAAAATAACAGCATTATTCACAATCAAGTCAGCATAATACACGCCTACGGCTTTATCATTATAATACACATCAATCTTTTTCTGAGCTTCCACATTCAACCCTGACAACTGCAATTCAATCTTCAACGAGTTTTCATACACTTTTTCTAAAAATCCATAACCCAATGTGCTATAGACCGTATAAAAGCACTTTATAATCTTTGAAGTTAATTCTGAATGTGAATATTTCTCAGACATAATTGCAAATGTTTAAGAATCTGTGTTAATCTGCAAAATCTGCGTTATCAGTGTTCCTCCCTTATTTTTCTAATTCTAATAATTTTTGACCCATTACAAATAAGGAACTCTTCCAATGAGGAATTTTAATGCCGAACACCTCTTTAATTTTCGTTTTATCCAGCACGGAAAAATTGGGTCGTTTTACTTTGCTCGGGAACTCGTCCGAGTGGCAAGGACCGATATCACACGTATTCCCAAAGATATCTCGAATTTCGATAGCGAAATCGTACCACGAGCAGACTCCTTCATTCGAGAAGTGATATACACCGGAATTTCCCTCATATTTTTCCGTTTCAATTATTTCTAAAATAGCATGCGCCAAATCGCCTGCATAAGTCGGTGTACCCACCTGATCAAAGACCACTTTTAAGCTCTCCTTCTCGTTTGTCAGTCGTCTCATGGTCTTTACAAAATTATTGCCAAACTCTGAATAAAGCCACGAAGTACGAATAATCAAATAATCACATCCTGAACTTATTACAGCTTTTTCTCCTTGTAGTTTTGTTATTCCATACACTCCAAGTGCTGCTGTGGGGTCAGTTTCTACGTAAGGCTTGTTTTTTGTTCCGTCAAAAACATAGTCGGTAGAAATATGGATTAAAAGTAATTTTTTATCGGCACAAACTTCCGCTAAGTTCCTTACTGCCAAATGATTAATTTTATCAGCAACTTCTATATCATCTTCCGCTTTATCTACATTAGTATATGCGGCACAATTGACAATTATATCAATCTCGTTTTCAGCAACAAAACTCTTTACAGCCAACTTATCGGTAATATCTAACTCAGCCACATCGGTAAAGAAAAACTGATGTTTAGAATTTCCGGTGAGTTCTCGAATTTCACTTCCGAGCTGACCGTTAGATCCGGTAATAAGGATGTTTTTTATCATGTGTTTAGTTTTCTTTGCTATTTTAAAATTATATTAACGTCTTTGTGTTACTTTTTATCTGTACTATCAATTTTTTTAACCTATGTTAAACTCCGACACTATATTTAATACAACATCCCAAAAAGCCAAAGCGGAATTTTATTTTTATGTCCTATTTCAATATCATCGGCTACAACAAAACTATTTGGCAGGTCTTTAATTTGGTCAAAAGTTTTGTTCTTACCGCCAACTTCAAAAGTATATTTATCTACTATAAAATCACCTTTCGGTGCCAGAGTTACATTGGCAATGGCTTTGAGTTGATTAACAAAAAAAGTTTCTCTTGCACTGCCAACATTGGTGTTGCTACCATAAATGTAAGATAAATTGGTGTTGTTCAGTAAAACTTTGTCAGGCTTTGTCAGGTCGCCAATTCGTTTATTTTTATACGACACCAAGTTCAATAACTTTGCATTTTCCAACAAAGATAAATATTTAACCGTATTGTTTCTGTTACTGTCTATTGCTCTTGCTAAATCTGCAATATTAGGCGTGTAAGGAACTAATTTCGCGAGAATTGCCAACAATTTCTTCAATTTATACCGACTTTCAAATTCAATATTTTCAATCGTCGGCACATCCACGTCAATCACATTGTTTACTGCTTCTTGCAATTTTTGATTGTACTTTTTCAATCCTTCTTTATAAAACGGATAATAGCCGTTTTTCAGATATTTTTTGAACAACGGCATTATTTTTATATTTTCCGTGATTTGAAATGCGATATTTTGGTGATTTTCAACAATTTCATCCAATGAAAACACGGGAAAATCACCTACCTTTTCAAATTTTAAAAATTCTCTAAAAGATAAACCTTCTAATTGTTCATAAACCACCCTTCTCGATAAGTCTGTCGTTGATTTATAAATTTGCAAAAGCGAAGACCCCGTAAAAACAATTTTCAGTTTTGGGAAACTGTCATAAATATTTTTAATTTCTGTTGCCCAATTCGGATAATGATGAACTTCGTCCAAAAACAAATATGTTCCCCCATTCATATAAAACTCGTCTGCCAGCTCAAAAATAGTGTGCCCGGCAAACCAAGTATTATCTAAACTTGCAAAAAGAGCTTCGTTTTTATTTGAAAAAGCAGTTTTTATATGTTGCAATAACAGGGTAGTTTTTCCGGTGCCTTTTGCCCCAATAATAGCAATACACCGCTCATCCCAATCAATAGTCGGATAGAGATACCGAAAAGTTTCTGTCTCTGTCTCCTGCAATAACCGCAGATAAATTTTCATTAAACTGTCCATAATGTATTTTTTGCATTAGATGTTGAACATATCAAGCACAAAGATACAAAATGTTTCTTATAAATATCAATTTTACCTAAAAAACGTTTCTTTAAAATAGCACTTTAAACATAAAATTGTTTCTTAAAAGTAGCAAAAACAAAAATCATTGGAATATTTTTCACAAATCTTATAAGTTATAAATCTCCTCCAACAACAGATTCCTCTTATCCTTCTCCGAAAGCAAAATATCTTCAATCGCCACTTTCCAATCAATTCCTAACGCCGGATCATCCCAAGCAATGCCTGCTTCAAAGTCCGGTGCGTAGTAATTATCGCATTTATACTGAAAAATAACTGTTTCACTCAGCACTACAAAACCATGCGCAAATCCTCGCGGAATAAACACCTGCCTTTTATTTTCATCGCTCAGCTCAACTGCCACATGTTTACCAAATGTAGGCGAATCTTTCCGAATATCAACCGCCACATCCAGCACTTTTCCCTGTACCACACTTACTAGTTTTGCCTGTGCGTAAGGTTCTTTTTGGAAATGAAGTCCGCGTAGTACACCGTATTTTGATTTGGATTCGTTGTCTTGTATAAAAGTAGTTTTACTAACTTTTTCTTCAAACTCTCGCTGAGAAAAAGACTCAAAAAAATAGCCCCGATGATCACCAAAAACTTTTGGCTCTATTATTTTCACATCAGGGATTTGGGTTTCTATCACATTCATAATTATTTCTTTAACAATCTCATCAAGTACTGACCGTACTCATTTTTAATCATCGATTGAGCAATTTGTTCTAATCGCTCATCTGAAATCCAGCCATTGCGCCAGGCTATCTCTTCCAAACAAGAAATTTTCAACCCTTGTCGTTTTTCAAGCACTTCAATAAATGTAGATGCTTCTGAAAGTGAATCAAATGTACCTGTATCCAACCAAGCAAATCCACGACCGAAAAGCTGCACTTTTAACTCGCCATCCTCCAAAAATCGCTGATTAACAGTAGTAATTTCCAACTCACCGCGAGCGGAAGGTTTAATGGTTTTTGCTACATTTACTACTTTATTTGGATAGAAATACAAGCCTACCACGGCATAATTCGATTTCGGCTCTTTCGGTTTTTCTTCAATGCTTATTACGTTTCCTTCAGCATCAAATTCAGCAACACCATAGCGTTCCGGATCATTTACCCAATAACCAAAAACAGTCGCATTATTGTTTTCTTCCGCTTCTTTTACTGCATTTCTAAGCATCGTTGGAAATCCGTGACCATAAAAGATATTATCACCCAACACCAGACAAGCCGAATCATCACCGATAAATTCTTCGCCAATAATAAATGCTTGCGCCAATCCATCCGGACTGGGTTGCTCGGCATATTCAAAGTTCACTCCGTAATCTGAGCCGTCACCAAGCAAACGTTTAAAACCCGGCAAATCCGAAGGTGTGGAAATTATAAGAATATCCTTAATTCCTGCCAACATCAAAGCTGAAATCGGATAATAAACCATCGGTTTATCAAAAATAGGTATTAATTGCTTTGAAATTCCTTTTGTAATAGGATAAAGACGTGTGCCTGAGCCACCTGCTAAAACAATTCCTTTCATGATTTTGTAATTTAAGTTTATATTTTTACAAAAATACTACTTTTAATTTTAAAAGACAATCTCAAAAAGTGAATTATCTATTTTATTTTGTTAACCTCGTTTCCTATGCTTGTTATTTAGCAAAACTTCCATTTCTTGCTGAACTTTTAGTGCTTCTTCTCGTGCTTTTTCTGCAAAATCTTGTTCTGATGATGCATAAATAATTTGACGTGAAGAATTTACCAGCAATCCGCATTCGTCTGTAAGACCATATTTAGCAACTTCCTGTAAACTTCCGCCTTGCGCACCTACACCCGGAACAAGCAAAAAGTGAGTTGGGATAATTTTGCGAATATCGGCGAGCATTTCTGCTTTGGTGGCACCCACTACGTACATCATGTTTTCATCATTTCCCCATTTTTTAGAAACTTTCAGTACTTTTTCAAAGAGCCTTTCGCCATCCTCTTGTTCCATAAATTGGAAATCAAAAGCACCTTTGTTAGATGTTAGTGCCAACAGAATTACCCATTTATTTTCATAAGTTAAAAACGGCGAAACGCTGTCCTCACCCATATAAGGCGCCACAGTTACCGCATCAAAATCCATATTTCCAAAAAACGTACGAGCATACATCGCCGAAGTATTTCCAATATCGCCACGTTTAGCATCAGCAATAATATATTGGTCCGGATAATTTGTGCGGATATATTCTACGGTTCTGTCCAAGACATTCCACCCTTCCAGTCCAATGCTTTCGTAAAAAGCCAAATTCGGCTTATACGCTACACAAAGATCTGCCGTAGCATCAATTATTTGTTTATTAAACTCAAAAATGGCATCATCCGTTTCATCAAAAAGATGTTCGGGGATTTTATTTATATCCGTATCCAATCCCACACACAGAAAGGATTTTTTACGACGAATATTGTCGATTAGTTCTTGTTTGTTCATAATAAAAAGCCTCTAAAACTATCTAAACCAAGGAATTTTAGAGGGGATATTAATAAGTTAGTTATATTTAGGAATGATATTATTTCTTTCTACTTTTACGCCTTTTTTATCAGCCATTTCAAGAATAGCATCTCGAAGGTCGTCTGCATTTTTGTAGGTATAATAAGAAAAATGAATAGTATAACTTGTATTGTCGTTTTTAAAAATTTCAAAGTTTCTTCCAACCTCTTTAATGCATTGAATATCACGCCAAAAGATTGTTTCTGATTTGGTCTCTTCATCGGGTTTTACGGCTATTTTTTCCTCATCCACACGGATATAGGCTTTGCGGAAAATATAATTTAACCCTTTGACACTAAAATAGATACCAACCACACAAAAAGAAGCTACATAAATCCAATCAAACTGATCAACACCACTCTCTTTTTGCATTCCTTGATAGATAATCCAAGCTGCTGTTCCCAAAAAAACGAGTCCTAACATCAAATGATAGAGTGAGTTTTTGTTGGGAACTTTTATATTTCTATTTAAAAGCATAACTTCTTATTTTATTGTTATTTTGTACAAAGATAGGCATTTGTGATGAAAAAAGACATTGTGAAGAAAAAAAACTACTGTTTCAAAACAATTTCTGCCAAAGCTTTTACCCATTCAGGATTGTCATTTAAGCTATCCATAAGCACAAATTCTTTGCCACCGTTTGTAAGAAAAACATCTCTATATTCCACGCCTAACTCTAAAGTGGTTTCCAAACAATCCGCTACAAATGAAGGGGATACAATTAATACTTTCCGCTTTCCTTCTTGCGCTAACTCTTTTAATACAAATTCTGTAAAAGGTTTTGTCCAGTTTTTTGAAATGTGCGACTGAAAAGCTGTTCCGTATTTACTTTTAGGTAAATTTAATGCGCTAGCTAAAAGTTCGGTTGATTTCTGACACGAACTTATATAGTTCACTTCTATTTTGTTGCTGTTTCCATCAGCTTCTATTTGTGAAAGTGGCAAAGCATGATAAGAGAACAAGACAAAGTCAAAATTTTGAGGCTGGTAGCTTTGAATATGTTTTGAAAAAGCATCTATGTAAGTAGGTTCATTGAAAAACTGAGGAACTATTTTGACGTTGCAATTAAGACCTAATTTTTCGAGCGAAGAAACAACTTTGTAAATAGAAGAACCCGAAGTAGCAGAAGCGTATTGAGGATAAAGCGGAACAACGATAAGTTCTGATACGTTTTTGAAGTCAATTTGTTTTAATGTGTCGGGTATGGATGACGTTCCATAACGCATAGCACCGTAAACGAGATAATTTTCCGGCAAAATCGTTTGCAAACTCGCACAAAAATTTTGATGATGAAGAAGTAGAGGTGCACCTTCTTTTGTCCATATTTTTTTGTAACGTTTGGTAGATTTGAGGGTTCGAAAGGGAATAATGATAAAGTGAACAAGGATAAACCGAAAAAACGCATTAATATTGACAACAAACTTATCGCTCAGAAACTCGGACAAATAACAAGCTACTGAGGATGCTTTCGGATTACGAGGTGTACCGATATTTAGAAGTAAAACAATCTTTTTCATTAGTTAGTGAAAAACTAAAGATAAAACACAAACAATCAACAACAAGTAGAGACGGAACATGTTCCGTCTCTACTGTTAAAACACCAACTACAAGTCCACACTTAACTTTCCACCAAACTGGAATGGTTTTCCTGTTTGAAAAAATTTATTTCCGAAAGATTCAAAGTAAAACGCATTGTACTTAGTATTCAGTAAGTTTTTACCCCAAATCTCTATACCGATTCCGTTTTTTTTCACACCAATTTTGGTGTCTATAAGGCTATAAAAGTTTTGTGAAAGCTCATTATCTTCGTGCCAATAAATCTTACCAATTCCTTTATAAGAAACAGTTCCGTAAATCTGCGACAGGAAAGAATTCTGTAGATTTTTCGTGTAGTTTAAGTTGGCATTTAAGGTGTGCTGAGGTGCGTAAGGAACAAATTTTCCTTTGTAATCTACCTCAGTAGGTTTTCCCTGAACGGTTTTCACGTCTTTGTAATTGGTAAATGTAGCGTGTGCAAATCCATAATTAACCCCAAGTCCAAATCCTGCACCAAGACGCATATCTGCACTAAACTCTACACCTTTACTTACTGATGTTCCGGCATTAGTCAACCTTCTTCCGGCGCCGGTAGCTACAAATTCCGTAAGTTGCATTCCACTTATATCCATATAGAAAAGCGTGATTTCAGTGTTCAGTTTTCTATCCAAAAAGCTATTATGAATACCTAATTCATAGTTCCAGCTCACTTCCGGTAAATACATAGTTTGTGCCTTTACTGCTGACTGTTCTATGTTTTGTCTGGTACGTAAACTTTCTGTAACAAGGTCGGAAATCATTTGTACATTAAAACCACCTGATTTATAGCCTTTTGATACGCTGGCATAAACAAAGTTTTGATTCCCCCACTCATATTTTAACGATGCTTTGGGTAAAAATGCCACAAAAGTAGTGTCCACTACCCCATTTAGTTTTGCTTCAGCAGGCATTTCAATGGTTTTTGGTCCCTTTTGCATCAACATGGTCATTTTGGCGTGTGTGTCGTAGTCAAGTTGGGTTTTATTTTCAATATCCAATCGAGCACCTAATGTAAACGAAAGCCCATCTACAAACAAATTGTCAAATGTTGATTGATGAAACAAAGCACCACCATTTCGTCTGTAAACAAATGCACCGGGTATTTTGTACTCTGTTTCTTTAATGCTCATTCCAGGTTTTAATTGAGCTTGCAAAATGTTTTTAATACCATCTTCTTTGAAAGTTACAGGTGCTGTCATATCTATTTCCTGAACAAAAAGATTGGTACCAACTAGCCATTTGTAATTATTGGCAGAAGCAGAGCGTATAACAGCTTCGCCATTCAGCATATTTTGCTTCTGGTTTTGTTGCAATGTAAAAATAGAAAGTGGCTGAAAATCTTGGTCAAGTTTCATTTCATCATCGAAATATTGATGTGCCAATGAAAAAGTCATAATCAAATCTTGATATAAATATTTAGCCGATAGACTATTGTTAAGCATTTTTCGAGTGTAGTGACTTGGGTCGTTAAAGTTTGGTAGAGCAGTTTCTTTGGTTTCCTGACTGTACTGTCCGTATGGAAATCCGTCTTGGTCAATATAGTCAAAATCAACACTGTAATTTAACTTAAACGCTTGTGATGCATTCCAAGCCAATTTCAAACGACCACCGGCAGTTTTTTCGGCATCTTGTTTTTTACCTGTAAACTGATTGGTGTAAAATCCGTCATGCTTACCGTAATATCCGCCAAGCGATAACCCTACTTTCTTTCCTAAAAGTGTATAGTAAGATGCTTTTCCTTGTAAATAACCGTAATTTCCACCGATAATAGAAACTTTCAAACCTTGATAATTCAGCGGCGAAAGCGTGTACATATTTACAATTCCGCCAATGCTATTTCTTCCATAAAGCGTTCCCTGAGGTCCACGTAGCACTTCAATTTTTTCTAAATCATAAAGTTCAAAATCGAAGGCTGTTTTTTCCAAATAAGGCACATTATCCACATACAGCGTAATGGCTTGTCCGCTAGAACGTGACCCTACACCACGCATATAAGGCGAATTTGACATAGCAGAGCCATAATCGGGAATAAAAAAGTTTGGAACTTGCACACTAATATCACGAATGGAACTGATTTGTGATTGTGCTATTTTTTCTGCACCAAGCACAGTCGATGCCACAGGCGCATTTTTTAAGTTTGTTTCTTTTGTGCTGTAAACACTTACCGCATCCAAGTTAATGGTGCTGATACTATCACTTTCAACTGCAAATGCAGACATAGCAAAAAGTGAAAACAATAAAATTGATATTGTTTTAGTTAAATATTTTTTCATTTGTTATTTTATTTTTAGAACATAGACATTTAGAGCATAGACTTTTAGACGTTTGTATCTCTCGGTCTAATGTCTATCCCGATCTATCGGGACTAATTGTCTGATAATCTTATAATCTATTCGTCTATAAGTCTATCAAACAGTCTTTACTCTTAGTTTTTATTTAAAAAGTTAGTTGAATTCTTAGCAGAAAGTACTAAGAAAAATGGGAGGAGGTCGAGAAAATAATGTAGACTTAACATCAAAAGAAACCAAAACATCCAAATACTTAGGATGTTCTATTGTTTTTATCTCTCTGTATGTAAGACGATTATCATTGTTATTTAGAATAAAATCTTGTAAACAGTAATCATAAAAATAAAAATGAAATATCTCGGTTGAGTTTTCAATCTCAGATGAGTGAGTAATGGTATTTTTATAAACTATAAAATCAGACTCTTTTTGCTCTGCATGTGAATTTGAAAACAAAGAGGCGAAAAAGCACGACATTAACCCCAAAAACATTAGAATTTGAGGAATAAAGGTAGCAAAAAGTATGTTTTCAAATATAAACATTATCCGTTTTGATTATTTGCGAACAAAAGTAATCAATTGTTTTGAAAAACCATCATTTTTTTTACGTACTATCCAATATTTTATAGATACTCAAACATTTATTTTTTATGAATTGTGTCTTCAACTGTATCATAAAAATAACCTATAATCTAAATGCAATACAACATAACATTTAAAAGATAATTTGTATCTTTGTGAAAACTCTTTTTAAAAAGAAAAACTTTGTCGATTATGCTTCTACAGTCTTTCTTTTCATTGATGCCAATGTTTGCATGCCTGTTTTGGGCTGTTTTGTTGCTTTTAGACAAACAACGAAATTTACCAAGAAAATACTTAGTGTTTTTTCTGTTTATTTCTTTCGTAAATTATTTAACACATGCCTCTTTCTTCCTTTTTGAGCATAAACTTTTTGCATTTTTAGATAACATTTGGGTATTTACATCCCTTGCTCTTTATCCGCTTTACTACTACTATATTCACTTGCTTACTCGCGATGAAAAAATAGACTGGAAATGGCTGTGGATACTAATTCCAGCTTTTTTACTTTCTCTCTTTTCCTTTGTTCTGTACTTTTTAATGTCGGAAAATGAACTAAGATACTTTATTAATTATATGTATCATCATGAGGAAGGGAGTATATATAATTTTTCAACATTAGTAAACTTGCAAATACTCAGAACGAAAGTATTCAAGGGGATATTTATTATACAAGTGGTGTTAGTTGTTGTTTACGGATTTCGACTACTTACCAATTATAATAAACAACTGGCTGAATTTTACTCCAATGTAGAAGAACGCGATTTAACTCAATTTAAACACTTGCTTTTTGCCTTTTTATTCGCATCGGGCGTCTCAATCATATCCAGTTTAATGGGAAAAGACTTTTTTATCAACAAAGGACATCTATTGGCCATTCCATCTATTTTTCATACCACATTTATTTACTGGATAGCATTTGCCGGTTTTAACCAACATTTGACCATTTCTGATTTTCAAAAAGATATTGAGGAATATAGGCTGCAAAAAAAACAGTTGACTAAAGCTCTAAGAACGGAACAACAGACAGAAGAAAACGAGCACTCAGAAGAAAGATACGATAATATCGCCAAATTATTAGAAAATATAGTTGTCGGCGAAAAACTATTTACTAATCCCGATTTACGTATTTCAGATTTAGCCTTACGTCTTAACACTAACCGCTCTTACATTTCGCGTACCGTAAATGAAACAATGCACACCGATTTTTGTAGCTGGGTAAACAACTACCGTATCAATCATGCCAAAGAGTTGATGAGCAATTCTGAACAGTCCAATCTCTCTTTGGAAAAAATTGCGGAGGATTCAGGCTTTGCAAATCTTACTACTTTTTATCGAGTTTTCAAAAAACATACTAAACAAACACCCGGCGAATACCTTAAAACATTATAGTCCAATATCAATATTGTTTAACCGTTCTTTTCTTTAAACGTACGTTTATCTTCTGAACGCTATACTATTAAGGCGTTTCTGTTGTTTCGTTATCTTTATATTTCCTGATTTCTTTCCGTATATTTTTTGTAACACATATTGCAAAAAATAGGACTCACACCCAGCCTACCGTTAAATTCCAAACTAAAAATTGATTTTTCCTGATTTTTTAACTCATTTTTTTACGATTTGCAAATAAAAATATACAATTTGTAAAAACTAAAAAGTATAAGAATAACTATCTTTAAGAAATTTCAGAAATAACTATATTTGTTTTCACATTTAAATTTTAATACGATATGAAAAATTTTATCTTCAACACAAAATTTGTGCTACTCGTAGTAGGATTCATATTTTTATTACTACCCGTATCAGCACAGACAAGCTGGCAGACTGCTATTCCGCTGGCTAAAAATGAACAGAAGCAGGGTGAGCTATCACCCCAAGTAAACGAACACTGGTACAAAATTACTATCAGTCAAGACACCAAAGCTCGTTTCGGATTTAAGACCGACGGAATTCTAGGTATTTACTACCTGACCCTGTATAATGTAAAAGACGGTACCATCAAGCAGCGAAACGCCGAATATTGCAGAAACACGGCTGATACCCTTACTGTAAACGATCTGGCAGCCGGAACCTATTACCTGAAAATTGATCGCGATTATAATCAAGGAGCCTATACCCTCAGCTATTCGGAAATACCGCCCGTATGGGCAGACGATACTGAGCCGAACAATAATTTCCGAACTGCTTCAAAGACGCTAGTACCCGGAGAAGAAGTAACGGGACACTTAGGTTACTACTATCAAAGTGATGCATCCGACCGTGATACACAAGATTGGTATAAGGTAGAAATCACCAGAAACGTAAAAGCCCGTTTCGGATTTAAGACAGACGGCACCTTGGGCATTTACTACTTGACCCTATATAATGCGAAAGGCGATACCATTGAGCAGCGAAACGCCGAATATTGCAGAAACATGGCTGATACCCTTACAGTAAACGATCTGGCAGTCGGCATCTATTACCTGAAAATTGACCGTGATTATAATCAAGGAGCCTATACCCTCAGCTATTCGGAAACGGTGCCGCAATGGGCAAACGACACTGAACCAAACAATGCCTACAACGATATCGGCGTAAAAACGTTACAGGATAAACAGCCAGTTACAGGGCATCTGGGCTACTTTTATAAGCAAGATGCATCTGATAGGGACAAGGAAGATTGGTATAAAGTTACGGTAGCCAAAAATGGTGCCGGAAGTTTTGAATTTGAAACTGACAAGACCTTAGGAGTATATTATTTAAGGTTATATTCTTTCAGAAACAATGTTTTAAAAGAACGAAACTCCCAATACTGCAGGAGTACGTCAGGCAAGCTAATGGTTCCCGATTTAGAAGCCGGTACCTACTTCTTAAAAATAGACCACGATTATAATCAGGGAACTTACAAGTTGACCTATACGGCTATTGACAATCCTGTGCAGAACGATACCGAACCCAACAACAAATACAATGATCCCGGTGTAGTAACACTCCTTGACGGACAGCCGATTACGGGGCAGTTGGGTTACACTTTGGAAGGAACCTCCGATCTGGATAAAGAAGACTGGTATAGAGTGGAAATCAACAGAAATGTAAAAGCCAGGTTTGGTTTTAAAACCGACGGCACACTGGGCGTTTACTACTTGACCTTATATAACTTGAAAGACGATACCATTGAGCAGCGAAGCGCTAAATATTGCAGAAACACGGCTGATACCCTTACTGTAAACGATTTGGCAGCGGGAACCTATTACTTGAAAATTGACCGCGATTATAATCAGGGAGCCTATACACTTAGCTATAAGGAAATACCTCCTGTATTGGCAGCCGATGCTGAGCCGAACAATAATTTCATAACCGCATCAAAGACACTGGTACCCAGCGAAGAAGTAACGGGACACTTAGGCTACTACTATCAAAACGATGAGTCCGACCGTGATACGGAAGACTGATATAAAGTAAAAATCAGCGGAAATACGAAAGCCCGCTTCGGATTTAAGACAGACGGCACCTTGGGCATTTACTATCTGACCCTATATAATGCGAAAGGTGATACCATTGAGCAGCGAAACGCTGAATATTGCAGGAACACGGCTGATACCCTTACTGTAAACGATTTGGCAGCGGGAACCTATTACTTGAAAATTGACCGCGATTATAATCAGGGAGCCTATACACTTAGCTATACGGAAACACCGCCTGTATGGGCAGACGATACCGAGCCGAACAATAATTTCAGAACCGCTTCAAAAACGCTGGTACCCAGCGAAGAAGTAACGGGACACTTAGGCTACTACTATCAAAGTAATGCATCCGACCGTGATACACAAGATTGGTACAAGGTAGAAATCACCAGAAACGTAAAAGCTCGTTTCGGATTTAAGACTGACGGCACCTTGGGCATTTACTACCTGACCCTATATAATGCGAAAGGTGATACCATTGAGCAGCGAAACGCCGAATATTGCAGGAACACGGCTGATACCCTTACTGTAAACGATTTGGCAGCGGGAACCTATTTCTTGAAAATTGACCGCGATTATAATCAGGGAGCCTATACCCTCAGCTATACGGAAACGCCACCTGTTTGGGCAGATGATGCCGAGCCGAACAACAATTTCCGAACCGCCTCAAAGACGCTGATATCCGGAGAAGAAGTAACAGGACACTTAGGCTACTACTATAAAAGCGACGCGTCCGACCGTGATACGGAAGACTGGTACAAGGTAGAAATCAACGGAAATGCGAAAGCCCGTTTCGGATTTAAGACTGACGGCACCTTGGGCATTTACTATCTGACCCTATATAATGCGAAAGGCGATACCATTGAGCAGCGAAACGCTGAATATTGCAGGAACACGGCTGATACCCTTACAGTAAACGATTTGGCAGCGGGAACCTATTACCTGAAAATTGACCGTGATTATAATCAGGGAACTTATAAGTTAAGCTATACTATTTCGCCGTATATTATCGGCTTTGATATGGCACGCTACAATAACACGGTAAAAATAATTAACCATTCCAACGGAGATCGTTTTGAGTGGAAATTTGGAGACGGAGCCACAAGCAGTGAAAAATATCCGGAACATACATATACCCGCGTGGGCGACTTTGAAGTTACGCAAAAAGTATGGTTTACCGGCAACAATACCCCTTATGAAACAACGAAAATTTTCACCGTAAAAGGTATCGACAGCTATTCGCCGAACAAAGCCGGTAACGGAGGTGATTTAATAATGACGGTTTACGGAGGTGGTCTGGATAAAAACACGAAAATCAAGTTGATTAATGGAACGAACATCATTACTCCCGATACTATTTTAACTAAGAAAATGGGAAGCATTGAAGCGGTATTCAATCTGCATTTTACCGAAGCCGGAATTTATGATGTTTCTATCGGACTTCAAGGGGAAGAACCGACTGTGTTTAAAGAAGGAATGACCATAGAAGGATTAAAATATCCGTATGTGTTATCGAGTATAGAAGGTTACGGCAACCTGCGAACAGGCAGGAGTTGGCCCTACAATTTAAATCTTACTAATACAGGAAACGTGATAGCCAACGGCGTATATGCCTATATAGCTATACCTCACGATGTGGAATTCATCTCAAATTTAAAGCCATTTTCTGAAATAATTGACGAAACGAAGTCATTTACCTATTTCGATGAAGAATTGAACAAGTCATTTTCCGTTTCCAACAGGAAAGTAAAAGAAATTATGGACTTGTTGAGAATAGATTCCATTGAAGTGGACTCTTTGTTTGGCGAACCTTTCAAAGGACGTGTCTATCAACTTTATGTTCCAAAAGTAGATGCTGGCTCCACATTGAAAATTCCATTCAGGGTTAAATCCACATCAAGCGAAATCAGCTTCAACACGTCAATGAAAAGCTTTGTAACACCGATTAATCTGTTTGGTTCTTGTTATGTACCAACAAGTTACGAAGCCCAAAACAAAATGGTAGATATACTGCTTGCCGGTTTAGAGAAAGTACCGTATGTAGATAAAAATCCTTGGTATAAAACATTTGTCAAGGCGCTCAATATTGGTAAAACAGCAGTAAGAAACGCTTCCAGCTACTTCGGATATTTATCCGCCGGAATGTCTGAAGAAGAAGCTTGGCACGAAGCCTATATTGCCGATGGACAATTGGAAAAAGCCAATGCGGAAGTTATTGCCGGATTGCAAGACTGGGCTATGGAACTAGGCTTGGAAAAAATAAAAGGCTTATCCATGGAACAATTGGAAAAATACAAAGAAGACCGTGGCCTATTCTTGCGTATGGCATTGCAGGCTAACAAAAATGGCGACAAGCAGGGATTAAGCATATGGAAATCCGTGGCATTAGATAATAATCAAAGGTTTGAAAGATTAAAAGCTCTTCAAGGATACTTAAATAATGTACAAGATTTACAAGGCTTTTATAATGACATAAACGGAATAGGCGGAGACGTCATTGAACTGATGAAGATGGCTGTAGAAGAATGCCCTGAACTAAAACAGAAAATGCCCGATATATTGAAACATCTATTTGATAATTCAGGGGAAGATAATTTGAAAGAAAAACGGCTAAATATAGGGACTTCTGTTGACCCGAATGACATCACAGGTCCGCAAGGATTTTCAGCCGAAAGATACATCAACAATTCTGAAATGATGGAATACCTCATTCGTTTCGAAAATAAAGCCGAAGCGCCATTAGCCGCACAGATTGTAAATGTGTACGATACGCTTAATGTAGCAAAATATGATTTATCTACCTTTGAATTCAGCGATGTTACTATCGGCGACAGCGTGGTTTATTTCCCGAAAGGTCGGAAGGAATACTTTACGAAACTTGATATGCGTCCGACTCTAGATCTGCTAGTAGGAATTTCTGCTAAATTAGATACGGTTTCAGGCATTGTACACTGGCAGTTTATTACGCTTGACCCTGCAACCAATGATTTGACCGATGATCCTATACTAGGTTTCTTATTGCCGAACAAAACTGCACCTGAAGGTGAAGGAAGCGTGTCTTTCCGGGTAAAATTGAAAGACAATCTGCCAAATTCCGAAATCGTTACCAATCTGGCACATATAGTATTCGACTTTAATAAACCGATTTTGACGAATGTATGGAAAAACACCATTGATACTGAAGCTCCCAGCGGCAGAGTATCTGAAATTACATTAGTAAATGACAGTGTGTTTAATGTTTCTTGGACAGGCAGTGACGTCGGTAGCAACATACGTTACTATGAACTGTATTGCTCCGTTAACGATGGTAATTTTTTCAATATGGGAAGGTACACCGGTAATGCCGCTACTTTACAGGGGAAATTAAACAGCACGTATGCTTTCTGCGCCGTTCCTGTGGATTCTGTAGGAAATGCACAAATCAAAGATATTGTTGCTGAAAAGAGAATCACATTAACTCCAAGTAAAGTGGAAAGTCCACGTACAAATTATTTGATGCTCCATCCTAATCCAGCATCGGATTTTGTTATAATCAACAATGTTGCCGAAGGCACACTTGTAAAAGTGTATGATATTACAGGATGTTTGATAATCTCAGAAATTCTAACAAACGAAGGCAAACTGGACGTTAGCAAACTTCCAAGCGGAATCTACTTACTTGAAGTAAACCGCCGACAAGGTAAATTGATAATAAAGTAGCTAAATAAAGTGTTTAATGCTGTTTTAATTTAATTGTTAATGTTGAGTCAAAAAGTAGCTACTACCTCAAAGTCCTCTTGCGACTAACAGGTTAGTTGCTACTTTCAACATCAAACTTAAGCACAAAAAAAGATAATTTAATAATAACTAAAACCATGAAGACATGAAAAAAAGAATTTTACTACTACTATTATGTGGTATAGTGATGTCAACAACATCTGCTTGGCACCTTGTTGCTCAAGATAATACCACATGGCAGAATGCTCAGGTAATTACAGCCGGTGAGAAAATCACCACTACTTTTACTCCTGGTACAATTGAAAATCGTTGGTACAAAATCAAAATTACTGAAGGGAAATGGTATGAAATTCCCTATTTGATTCGATATTCATTCTATTTGCAACAGGATGGACAGAGTACTTTGGGTAATCCTTGGTACGGATATGGTTATAATGATTCGTATTCGGGGTTTAGAGCCCCGCAATTTAAGGCGACCGAAACGACAAACCTTTACATTCACTCTGGTTACCTTGAAGGAATGAACACTTCCTATACATGGAGCTTTATTGAGGTTACTGATAACCGAGTGTGCGATAATGCCGAACTTATACAGCTTAATCAAGAAATAAACTTACCTACAGGACAAAAATTTAGGTGGTATAAGACTACATTTGAAGCAGATAAATACTATCTGGTAGAATCTTCTTTATCGGTAGGAATTTACGCAGCTTGCGACGGAACACGACTTGGTTTTACCGGTAACGTTTTTCATTCAGAAACTGCCGGAGATTACTATTTTAAGGCTGAAGTAACGAAAGAAAACTCCACATTCAAGGTTTATGAGGTTCCCAAGCAAACCAACACAACTAAGGAAACAGCTCTTCAGCTTGAATTCGATAAGCAGGTGATGTATTCGCATATTTTTGGAATGGAACTCTACTTCAAAGCGAATTTAGAGAAAGGAAAAACTTATGAAGTAATTGGTGGTTCAGAAACTACATTCAGTTGGTATTCGACACTTGAAGTTACCGATAATAATGGTAATGCAATATCAGATATCAGGGGCATTTATTCGCCTAACGGATTTTCCAAATACTTTACAGTACCGAAATCGGGCGTTTATTATTTGCGTCGTATAGCCAGGAATACAGGAAGTGCGGTGGCTTACCGGATGACACTCAGCGAAATTACCGACCCTCGAATTTGTACTTATGCTGTTCCTGTTACCGAAGGTCAGAACGTAACGTATAATCATAAGGCTTACTCCGAACTATGGTGGAAAATAGATGTACAAGCCGGCAATTTATATTATGTTAGTTTTAAAAATCAAAACACTAACGAACAGAGGATGAAACTCTATTCCGAGTGTGGTACGGAAACTTCTTTGAAACAATCTAACAATACTTTCAGCTTTTCAGCAACTAAAACCGGTACTTACTATGTGAAAACGGAAGCTGATAGACTACAACCCGAATCATATTTAGATAACAGTTTCCAAATCACTAAAACAGTTAATCAAAATAATACCGATATAGCTTCAGCGTTCTTATTTGAACCCAATAATAGCATCATTACCTCTCATTCATATGGTGAAACATTGTGGTATAAAGTTAAAGTTGAAGCCGGAAAGGTATATGAGTTGAATGGAAAACGAATTTCGGATGAACAGGAAAATCTATCTGTTTATGCTTCCAATGGAACGGATATTGTAACTGGCGGTTATTCCAGACCACTTCGTTATCTGGTACCGGATAACGATACATTGTACTATATCAAATGGAGTGGCAATGCCTCATCTACTTTTGAATGGAGTTTTAATGTGGTAAATGACAACCGTGTTATACAGGGAGCGGAAACGGTAACGCTTGGTGAGGATATCAGCTTAACACCTGAAAATAGCTATCCTAACAATCGCTATTGGTTCAAAGTTAGTTTCAAAGGCGGAGAGTTTTATGAAATTGACTTCAGTAATGCCGAATACCACAATACTACGTGGTTTACATATGGTGACATATTGCAGATTTGGGATGCTACCGGACAAGTTAGCTTAGGTAATTATTTTCAATCCAAACCAATATTTGCACCGAAAGAAGACACCGTGTTATATCTAGAAATAGCTCGCAAGGATGCCGAACCTACCACTACATTGACATGGAAAGTAAATCAGTTAAACCAAGGCGATAATCGTCTCTGTGAATTTGCTCAAGATATTACTTTAGGTGCTACTATCGAAACAAAACACTACACTACTAAATACCAAACTCAATGGTATAAGGCAACGCTTCAGGAAGGTAAGGTTTATGAAATAGATTTAGCAAAAGCCATTCACGGTATGTATTACCACAAGGGTAATCCTTGTGGATCCGTTCTTTCTTTCCCTGAAGATAACAGAATTGCAAACGGAGAAAAAACACTGATTTATGCTGCTGAAACTTCGGTTTACTATTTCCTAAGCTATACACAAAATCTCAATTCTACCCAATCAGACTTTACATGGAAAATTGAAGAGGTTGAAGGCGATAATCGTTTGTGTAATTTTGCCACAGAGATAGAATTGGGCAAAGAGTTTATTATTGACCATAAAAACACAAGAACACGCTGGTATAAAGTAGATGTAAACAAAGACTTCCTATATTCCGTAGATTACTCATCAATTGGGCACCTTTATTATAAAGTTTATGTCTATGATGGATGCGACCTTACTGAGTACATTACAAGCGGCTCGTATGTAAAGGAATTTGCTTTCATGGCAAAATCCACTGGTACATATTATTTTAAATGCGTAAACACTACCCCTACGGGTAATGTGCCATGTACCATTGCTGCTATTACAGACAATCGTTCGTGCTTATATCCTATAGAAGTAGCTAAAGAAGAAGTAATATCAGCCACTAGTATCCCCAAAATAGGTTTATGGTACAAGATCAATCTTGAAGCGGATAGTATTTACGAATTTGATTTAACAAATACTCCTTATTCTGTTAAGGGAAAACTTTACAGCGATTGCGAACAAACGTTAGCTTTAGTCCAAGGACAGAAAGAAAGAATGCTGTTTAAGCCAACCCAAACAAGTACTTATTTGTTTCATCTTGAACCGGATTATTCCCAAAATACGTCTTGGAGTTGGTCTTATAAATCAATAGCTCAAGGAGATAACCGACTCTGTGAGTACGCCATAGAAGCTACTTCTGATACAATAGAAGTAAATATTGCTGACGGCATTAAGCAGTTTTGGTACACTTGTCAAGTGGAAGCCGATAAGTTTTATATGATAGGTAGCAATGATGGACTAGAGATAGAGGTTTATACAGCTTGCGGACAAGATAAACCGCTTATTACGATAGGAGGCTCATTTGTATATAAGGCAACCAATACAGTCAAATTCTATTTGAGAGTTAAAGGATACAATTTAGGTGAGGGAGTTATTAAATCTTGGTATGCTTTTGAAACCAGTCCTGATGGTAGATTCTGTGAACATCCACTAAATGTGAAGCTTGGTACTGAAATTATCTCTTCAGCTAATCAAATGGGAACAGGTGGTATCTGGTATCACTTTATGCCGGAAACTTCCAGAATTTACAAAATTACCTCAGACTGGGCACCTATAGATGACAATGATACACCTTATGGACGAGATTATTTCTGGGCTATCTTTGTGTATAAAAATTGTAATATTACTGATTTTGCTGATCCTAATGATTCTACTCTACTGATAGCGCATTGTGGACATTATAGCGGAACGCCCGACTTAAGTTTTAAGGCAGAAGCCAATACTGATTACAAAATATTTGTAGAGATATTTCACAACTCTATCTGTTGCAATCATACTTGGGATATTTCCAAGTTACAGACTAATACAGGTATCATTAACGTCAGTTTAGTTGATACCAAAGGCGATATTATCAAAGCCCAAGATGCTTGTGTAATGCTCTATCAGAAAATAGGTGATGCAATGCTTAGTGCCGATACGCTTACTTATAATTCACAAAGCGTCTTTAGAAGTAAAGATTTAGGATACGGCACATACTTGCTTTATGCAAATAATATCGGTCAAGGTCTTGACGGTAAAAAATATCTCCCCGGTTGGTATGAAAATGCCGGTGTGTGGGAAGATGCTACTGAGATTACTCTTGATGAAGCAACGAAATGGATTACATTTAGACCTACCGCAGCACCGGATGATATTATGCAAGGGAATGTAACTATATCAGGTACTGTATATGAGGAAGGAGAATCCGGTCAAACAGGTAAAAAAGATGTGGATATTAGCGTTTACCGTAAAAAACAGCAAGGACAAGGTGCACCTATGCTAACAGCAAATTCTCCACGTCGCATTGTGAGCGAAATTCTGTGGGAATTGGTAGCCAGAGTCAAAACAGATGCTACAGGGCAATATGAAATAAATAATCTGCCTGCCGGCAGCTATATGATTATGGTGGACTTACCCGGTTACGCAACAGAAAACAGCGGTATTGAAATTAATGCTCAAGAAGGTCAAAGCTACAAGAACAACAACTTTGAAACTGATGAAGAAAATAAGACAATTAAGAAAGTTGCTACAAGCTTAAACAACGTAGAGGCTTACGGAATTAAACTCTATCCAAATCCTTTCGACAAAGAAATCGTGATAGAGAATGTGAAAGACAGCCGATTGGAAATCTATAATGCAAACGGACTACGTGTTTACACACAAGAACTGAAGCAAGAACAAGAAACTATTCAAGTTAATCACTTGCCGATGGGTGTTTACTACTTCCGTATAGTAAAAGATGGAAAAGCCAATGCGTTTGTAGCTATCAAAAGGAAATAAACTCGAAATAAGCCATAAGGCTATACTGTAAAAAAGAGACTGTCTATATATCGAAGACAGTCTCTTTTGTTTGTTTATAATCGTCGGCAAGATGCCGACGCTCCCATTAAAAACACTACAACCACCCAAGGACTAACTTAGAGTTGGTCTTTAGGTTAGGCATATACTTTATTATATGTATATCCGCAAAACTTCCTATTCAATTGCCACGTTCCTTTAGGGCGTGGGTAAATAGTTGGAAATTCAATCGGCTTTAGCCGAAATTTAAATAATCTTAGGCTAAAGCACTTGTACTTCACTTTCAAGCTACCCACGACTTAAAAGTCCCCGAAAGTAATCGAGACAAGCAGTGGCAACTGAAAAAAGTATTAGGAACACATGCGGATAATTATACTTTATTATTACTTAATAAATTTAGCGGAATAAACTTCGTTATCCATTACCAATCGAACAACGTACACACCATTCATCAACGTGCTTACATCAATACTGGATGCCAAATTTAGTGAATTTACACTCATTACTTCCGAGCCACTCAGAGAGTAAATTTTTATGTCGGCATTATCTGATTTCAAATTATCAGTAACGAAATAAATGCTCTGGTTAGTAGCGCTGTATTTAATACTTAGTACATTTACAGATTTATTTGCTAATCCTGTTGTAATTACTTTTTCAAAAGTAAATTTCGCATTATCACTCTTATTGATATCACTGGTCCATCCAATCAGTGACGTACCACTCGTCATTGATCCGCCCGAATTATTAAAGCAATAACCATAAGCTCTGCCAATAACACCAAAGTAATTTTCAAGATTGGTAGGAATAATTTCCCACACAAAGTCTGCTGTAGCTTTTAGTGTATCTACCACCAACTGTACTCCCGCAGAATTGCTAGCTTTAACAGCCAAACCATTTTCACGATTAATAATATGGAAATTATCATTGACATCACGTTCAAAACGCCAGTGTTGCGAACGTTTGCCTTCTATAGCTTCCCAGAGAACCAATTTAACGGCATCGCCTATCTTTTCATCACTCAAATCTACCAAATTACCTGACTTACGGTTTCTGATGGTATAATAAGCATCTTCCTCCGGAATAAAATCTTTAATCTCAGGTTCTTCACCTGATGAACTTTTGAAAGCTTCATTTAAAAATGCCACTCTTGCAGAAACGTAAGATTTCAGATAATCTACTCCCTCATCGTAAGTTTCGAAAGTGTAAACTTCTCTATAAACTGTCTGATTTAGCGTAGGCCATTTCTCATAATTCTTTGCTTGTGATTGTTGCAACAATGCCTGTGTCTCATTGATATAGTCCAAAAGCTGCTGTTCAATACCATTTTCAACCAGTTGTTTCCATCGATCGTTTACCGCATTTTGAAACCACGGGTCTTCCCAAAATCTTCTTATCCATGTTTTTGGCTCGTGAGCATGTTCACGCATAAGCTTTTCGGTAGCATCTCCCAATCTATAGTCATTATTGAAAGCAATATCGTAGTCCCACATAGGACCAAAATAGAATCTCGGGTCATTTCTTTTTTTGTAAACATAAGTACTCCAGAACGAGTCCGAGTTTCCGGTCAATTCACAAGCTATGTACCAATTAATAAGCGTAGCACTATCCACATAGGCACGATAACCATGTTCCGAGTCTGTGAAGTTGCTAGAGAATAACACATTTTCAAACTCACTTGTATAGTTTGAAATATACCTGTACTGTTCATTATTAATATCATCATCTTTCGGATATTTTACAGTAACAGCGACTCCTTTAGGTGTTCTGAACCACACTGGCTCTGTATAAGCAAATCCATCCAACTCCAATAGATAACCGCCTGTAATCTCAGGTTCACTCACATCCGAAGTTTTTTGTTTTTCTACTTCTACACGTCCCGTAGCCATTTCTATTTGGTCAGACATCATATAGTTACCAAGAAATTCACCATTAAGCACCACATCTACAAAACGAGCCGAAGGTGAAAACTCAAGCCCTACTAGCTGACTGATTTTGAAAGCCACAGCATTTCGCATCAATGTTTTGTCTGCATAATTGGCAAGCAACACCCAACTTTTTTCTTTTGCCGGCCGATTTAGCAAGCTTGCTTTTTTGTAAAGTTTAATTCGAAACGGTTTTTTGGGCATTCCCCAAGTAGAGTTACCACGTCCACGAATTTCAGTCGAGTCTGCAAAGTTTTCTGTTTCATCACTACTAACTATTGTTAATTTACCTGATACATACTCTTCTTTACTCACAATCGGCGCATTATCTACCGTGTTGATATAGAATGTAGGCAAATTGGTCAATTGTTCTTGCCCTACCAAAGAAAAGGAAAAAAACAGAAAAAAGGAAAATATTATTTTACGCATAATTTATATTGTATTTAATTCTTTATGACTATTGTGATTAATGTAACAGCAAAAGGCTTTAGCCAAAATTTATTTAGATTTGGTAAAGCCTTTTAATTGATAAGAACGTTAAGTAAAATATCCAATATTCTTTTAAGTTTTTACACTCTGATTTTTAAGTTTATTTCTTACCATCCGGCAACTTTTGCATCAATAAATCCCGCACGGTTATTTAACCATGTTTTGAACTGATTTATTTTATTGGGATAATCGCTTGTTCCTTTGTTCCAAACATTTCTATCTAAAATTTGATCCTCCCTGATATTCTCAAAATTAATTTCGATATACTCAATTAGTTTTTGGAAATTGTTTTGTTTAAATTCATTCCAAGTCGATTTGTATAATGCTTTTACCGCCGGGTCATCCAAAAAGCGAGAAAAGAAAGGATATCCGGTTGAACTGCTCGATAACATTTTCAGTGCAGGTTCTTGATATGTTTCAAAATGTTTTCCGGTACTTTCATATCCATATGCCCAGTCAAAATCCCAGATTGGTCCCATATAATACTTTTTGCCATCATCTTTGTGCATATAGGTGCTTTTGGGGTGATTTAGTTCCAAGTTACTTGTAATATCAAAAACCAATAAAAACTTAACAACCGATTCAATATCGATTAAATCTTTGTAGTTATTATTTGGGAAATTAGGATCCACCAAAGCATTTTCCAACTCAGCAAAATCACTTTTTATTTTATCAAATGCTGCTGTGCTCTCTTCAGGCGTTTTAAAATCTTCTGCCAAATCCGGATCTTTTACCATCACAGGCAGATTGTATTTTTCAGATTTAAATTTAAAATCTTCATCAAAATACTGATCCAATTCCAATAAAGCTCCTTTTTTCTTATCAATATTAACTCTTGTTTTTGAACGTTCTACTTGCTCTGTAAATGTATAAACCCCCTGATACTGACCGTTTAAGGTAACAGTTACCGGCACAACATGATTTGTAAAAGGTAGTTCCAGCATTTGTCCAATAGTCATAGCCACAGGATTAAGCAGGTGGGTAGGATCAAGGTAGTTTGCCAGAAGTACCCAGTCTTTTTCCTTCGCTAAACCGAAAGGAATACCGTCGTTATCCAATTTTAAGCGATAGGGTTTTTTGGGATATGACCAAGTAGTATTGCCTCGTCCACGAATGCGTGTTGAGTCGGCAAAGTTTTCATAAAAGCCTTTGCCGTCAATTTCCACATAAGCACGAATATACTCTTCTTTTGAAACAATAGGCGCTGCATCTACCGTATTTATTGTGATTGACGGCAGTCCGGTTACCCAATTTACTGTTACGCTATACTGTGCTGTTTTATTTTGCGGTGTAGTAACTGTATAAGTTACAGTATTTGTAAAGTCATTTACCGTTACGCCACTCTCCTGCTCTACTCCATCCACTGTTACCGTATTTCCGGCTCCGGTAGTAAAGCTGGCTACCAGTTTTCGACTTTTGTATGGCACACCGAGCGTAATGGTATTGTCTTTAATCTTGCCATTAATTTTTTGATACAAGAATGTATTCTCAGCAGGACCGAAACTAAAGCTTGTCAACTCCGGTTCGGCTATTACTTCTACCTGCTTAAAGGTAATACTATCAATATCTGCAGTAGCATATTTATTGATTACCTGATTATCTTTATAGATAAAAATAGAGTCTTGTGCTGCGATATTAAAGCAAGAGAACAAGACAAAGGATAGTAAAATGTAAGTTTTTTTCATTGTTATTTGATTTTAGTAGTTTTTATTTCTTGATAATTCGTTTTACTTCTGTCTTTTTACCATCGTATATATGCATAATATAAACACCTTTTTTCCAATCAGTGATATTTAGTTGATAAGTATCATCAAAGTTGTTTTTATAGTTTTGATGGTAAATTAATTTTCCGTCAATGGTTCTAACTTTAACGTCCAACATCTCGGTAGCATCTGCACCCAACGAGATATTTACATAGTCAGTGGCGGGATTAGGGAAAACGGTAACAGAGTTTGTGATTTCATTTTTCTGAACATTTGTAAAATTTTTAAATGTCATTTTCCATAAATCAGCAAACGGAATGGAATAAACTTCGCCGGAATTCATTTTGATAGTCAAAGATGAATTGACGAAACTTAAAGAACGAGTCTCCTCAATTGAATAAGAAGTCTTAGTGCCGCTTTTATCGAACAGATAGAAGGACTGCGCTTGAGCAAATCCTGCTATCATAAGCATAAGAACAGAGCAAATAAGAGTTTTTTTAATGTTGATAATCATAGTGTTAGTGTTTTTGAAATTTCTTACAAATATACGTTTTTTTTGGTTTTAATGCTATTTAAATAAGATTATTTATACTATTTTACATTATAAAGTACTATGCAATAAGTATAATTTAAATTTAGACACAACTAAAAAACAATGGTTTAAAGGGATAAATTCTTTTTTTTAATGATTATCCGCGTACTAATACTTTTTTCAGTTACCACTGCTTGTCCCGATTACTTTCGGGGACTTTTAAGTCGTGCCCACTCGAACTTGTTCGCTTGTTTTACAAGAATTTATTATAGAAAGCATTGCGGATAACCATATTTATCTACATTTTCAAGATAAATTATTTTTTGGACACAAAGTCTATTTATTAAACTCAGGGCTCATACTCGTAACGCAAAGTTAGTTTACAATACCTATAAACATCATCTGACATTTTGTAATTTCTATATCTATAGTGCAATGTAAATGTTTTAAAATACTTAGTAAAACCGGAAGTAGTTATGATTTTTTCAGTAAAGTAGCGATTGGTGTGATTTTCATCGTAAAATATATCTCCGGGTAAAACTTTCTCAACTTCAATATCTTTATAGGGTCTGAAGTCTATCTGATTGTCTTTATCTATAATTAGCACAATACTATTCGCATCAATCAGCTGACGCTTAGTTTTTTTATCCCAGTTTATTTGATCCATTTCAATACCGGCTCCTATTCTAATTTCATTCTTACCTATTGGATAAAGTGTCGGGGCACCCGTAATCCAACGTGAAGATCCGACAAGCGGCATTTCATCTCCTACTCTCCAATCATGTTGTTTCCCAATCATATCATAGATTATTGGTTCTCTGGAGCTTGACCAAGCATTTTTCCAACAAATTGGAATTAACACATTTTTCTTGTTTGTATCTACCAGAGCATCATTAACTTTAGTAATCTTATATTCTAAAAAGTAGAGTGAGTCAGGCGACAAAGTATGCAAATCTTTTATAAGTACGGGAATAGTCGTATTTACTTTACCTTGTTTAATGGTAGCTTTAAGCCTTATAGTTCCCGGTGTACTACCTTCTATTATGTTTTCTGGAAGGAAGGAATAGTTCGCTTCCGGTAAAAAATTAGCCCAATTCTCATAATCATCATCAAATTTGGATTTGTTGTATTGATAGAACAGACTTTCTTTATCCAAAGATTCATTGTTTGCTGAATTTACTCTCTCGCGAACAAAGTAAGGAGTTAACTCTACCGAAATATCTTTAGGGACACCAACACTACCTTTTATTCTTACAGTTATAAATAGTGTATCCACATCATTGTTCAAATTAACAATTGCACGGTTGTACATATTAAACTCGTCATTGTCGTCACTTAACAAATAAACCACATTTTTATTTTGCTCAGTATCGCCTTCGAACATGTCTTTTTTTACATCTTCATTAGTAGTAATACAACTATTGAAAGATATTACTGCTAATAACATAATTAATTTAATCTTTTTCATAAACTATTATTTCAAAACCGATATTATTTACATTTTATTTCTCCACAAAGTTACAAAAACAGCTTAAAACATAAAAGATTTTTTCAAGCATTTAGAAAAGTTTTCTATTTTTCGGTAATCTGTTTTATCGCTTTCAAAAAATTAGCTGACTGATGTTTTTATTTATTAAAGGATAATTCTTAATTTTGCATCAATTCTTAGAAAATAACGCAGTAAAACAAAAAAGCAATATGCTTAAAAATCACCCAAAAGGTCTTGTTACTCTATTTTTTACCAATCTTGCCGAGCGGTTTGGATTTTACACCATGCTGGCTATTTTGGTGCTGTTTTTACAAGCCAAATTCGGACTTAGCGAGCAACAAGCCGGTGAATATTTCAGTTGGTTCTTTTTTGCTGTTTACGGCTCACTTTTCTTTGGTGGAATGATAGCAGACGCTACTCGAAAATACAAAATCATTGTTTTTATCGGACAAGTGATGATGGTAGCAGGCTATATTCTCCTTGCCATCCCAAGCCTTTCGCTCTACGGTTCTATCTTTGCACTGCTTATCGTTTCACTAGGCAGCGGGCTTTTCAAAGGCAATGTGCAAGTAGTTCTCGGTCATCTTTACAACGACGAGAAATATAGCAACTACCGAAATGCAGCCTTTATGATTTTCTATATGGGAATTAATATCGGAGCATTTTTGGCGCCTTTTATTGCTATCAATGTAAGAGATTGGTGGCTACATGTAAATGGTTTTCTACACGATGCCAGTATTCCGGCTTTGGCTCATCAATTTCTAAACAGTTCACTGCATGACAATACACAATTGCTCGGATTAGCTAAAAAAGTAACCCTTGACAGCAATAATTTTACAAGTCTAAATAATTTCTGCGTACAATACCTGGATGTTTTCAATAAAGGTTATAAATTCTCCTTTGCCATTGCAGCTCTCGCTATGATGGTTTCCATCGTGGTCTATCGAATTTTTCATCAGACCGTTCCGGAAGTTTCCGGCGAAAAAGCCGTTGCGAAGCAATCCAATTCACGCGACAGTAACAAAAACGATAACTCTACACAAATTCTTATCGTTTCACTCTCTATTCTGATAGGTGTAACTATTCTAAGTCAGCTTATTAGCGGTGTAGATTATAAGTTTGGATTAGCACTGGGACTTTTTGTGGCTTTTATTGCTTATTTGTTCCAAATTGTACCTTATATTGAGCGACCTAAAATATTGCAACTGAGTATGCTTTTGCTGGTTATCATTATTTTCTGGATGACCTTTAATCAGACCGGACTTACTTTTACGTTTTTCGCAAGAGATTATGTGGCAAAATCGGTTGATCCTATCAGTATGCTGTTTTTTAATCTGCGTACCATACTTTGTGTTTTACTGGCGCTGGCGGGACTTATCCTGCTATTTCAAGGCAGCTCCACACTTCGCTACCGATTTATCGGTGGGGTTCTCTTTACCGTATTTACTGCTGCTTGCGTCTATTTTTCAAGTAGTGCAGAGGATTACAATCCCATTTCGCCGGAAATTTTTCAAGCTTTTAATCCCTTCTTTATCATCCTGCTTACACCAATTATCATCGGACTATTTACTTATTTAGAAAAAAGACGGATAAAACTTACGGCAACTCGAAAAATCATCGTAGGTTTGATAATAGGTGGTTTGGCGTATATAGTGCTGATGATTATCTCCATACCTCTCCCATCGCCTAATGCAATGAGCGGCATGATTCTGCCTGAAAGTCAACGCATTGCTCCGGCATGGCTGATTTTTATCTATTTACTAATGGCTATCGCCGAAATTCTTATCAGTCCGATGGGTGCATCTTACGTGTCAAAAGTTTCGCCTAAGCAGACGCAAGGAATGATGCAAGGCGGATGGATATTTACCGCAGCAATTGGAAGCAAGCTAGTTTTCACAGGAAGTTTGATGTGGGGTCAAGTGGCACTGCAAACGCTTTGGATGGTGTTTGCCATCTGTCTGTTTGCAGCGGCGGGTCTGATGATTGCTAATTTTAAGAAATTAGACAAGATTGAGTAGTATGAAACTCGAAACAACTACTAGCTACAGACTAAATTTATAACTTGTTATTTATCAAATTACCAAAATTTCATTATATTTGTAACTTCAATTTTTGAAATAAAAATTATTTATCAATAAAAAACTAAAAAGTATGTTTAAAAATCATCCAAAAGGATTAATTCCGGCAGCACTTGCCAATATGGGCGAACGCTTTGGTTTTTACACCATGATGGCTATTTTGGTGCTCTTTCTTCAAGCAAAGTACGGATTTTCATCCACAACGACAGGTATAATTTACTCTGTCTTTTACAGTTCAATTTATGTGTTGGCTTTTGTTGGTGGTATTATTGCCGACAGAACTCGTGACTTCAAAAAAACGATTTTCTATGGTTTAATTTTGATGACATTGGGTTATCTGATTATTGCTATTCCCACACCCACCCCTGTTCCTGCTGATAAAGTCGCATTGTTTTTAGGTATTACCTGCTTTGGACTTTTAGTAATTGCTTTCGGAAACGGACTTTTCAAAGGTAATCTACAAGCACTTGTAGGACAAATGTACGATAATCCTAAGTATTCATCTATGCGTGATGCCGGTTTCCAATGGTTCTATATGTTTATCAACGTAGGTGCCATTTTTGCTCCGGCTGCAGCTGTTACCGTGCGCAATTGGTGGGTTACAAGACACGGATTCGACTACAATGCCGCACTACCCGACCTTTGTCACTCGGCTCTAAACGGTACCATTACTACCGAAGGCGCTGCTAACCTGCAAATACTCGCAGGCGAAGTTGGCTATCAAGGAACTGATATGTTAGAGTTTGCCAATCAATATCTCAATGTGTTTACAACAGGTTTTCACTATGCATTTGTGGTAGCTATTTTTGCTATGTTGATTTCAATGGCTATTTATGTATCCAATAAATATAAGTTTGAGAATCCTTCCGAGAAAAAAGTTGAAGCCGGTGCAGAAGTGAAAGAAATGGATGTTAAGGAGATTAAACAACGCTTATATGCTCTATATGCTGTGTTTGCAGTTGTATTCTTCTTCTGGCTCTCTTTCCATCAAAATGGTTTGACCTTGACACTTTTCGCCAAAGACTATACTGACTTAAGCGGTATCAACATCAATCTCGGATTTACTACGCTTAAAGGCGCTAAATTGTTCCAATCTATTAATCCGTTCTTTGTGGTATTCTTGACACCTGTGATTATGGCTGTGTTCGGAGCACTCAGAGCAAGAGGCAAAGAGCCTTCTACACCCAAGAAAATTGCTATTGGTATGGGAATTGCCTCTGTAGCATTTATCTTGATGACTATCGGCTCAGCAGGACTTCCTTCTAAAGCAGAAGTTACAGCTATGGGTGGTCTTCCCGAACTTCAAAAAGTAACGCCTTGGTTGCTTATCGGTACCTATTTTATTCTTACCGTTGCCGAGTTGTTTATTAGTCCGCTGGGTATTTCATTTGTATCTAAAGTAGCACCTCCAAAATATCAAGGTATGATGCAAGGACTTTGGTTAGGAGCAACCGGATTTGCTAATCTATTGTTATTCGTAGGCGCTATTTTCTACGATAATATTTCAATTCAAGGCACTTGGATGGTATTTGTTGCAGCATGTCTGCTTTCTATGGGAATTATGCTGTCTATGCTGAAATGGCTTGAAAGAGTAGCAAAATAGATAAAATATAAAACAAAAGATACTGCCAAAAGCAGTGTCTTTTGTTTTATTCAAGTAAATCGCAAAACTAAAAACCGCTGAAAGTCAAAAGATTTTCAGCGGTTTGTTATCTTATATCAATCATAAATCTTCAATCTGAAATCATCAATAATTAAATGCTGCCCATAGTTTTTCCTCTTCCGGCACAGGTGCAATAATATCGATTTGCTCTTTGGAAACGGGATGGATAAAAGATACCGAACGAGCGTGCAAACTGATACCTCCACCCGGATTGGAACGCGGTGCACCGTATTTCAAATCGCCTTTAATAGGACAACCCATAGCGGCAAGCTGACAGCGAATTTGATGATGGCGTCCGGTCTCTAAATCTACTTCGAGTAAGAAATAACGCTCCGATATAGCAATTAATTTATAGGAAAGAACAGCTTTTTTGGCATTCGGTCGTTCGGTGTTGTAAGCGTAGGATTTGTTTTGTTTCGGATTGCGAACAAGGTAATGTACCAAGCGACCTTCCGGCTCTTTGGGTTGGTTTTGTACAATTGCCCAATAAGTTTTCTTCACTTCCTGCTTGCGAAACATATCGTTCAGTCGTGTAAGTGCCTTGCTTGTTCGAGCAAACAGCACTACCCCACTCACAGGTCTGTCCAAACGATGCGTAACACCCAGAAAAACCGCACCGGGTTTGTTGTATTTCTCTTTGATATACTCTTTCACCATTTCAGACAGCGGTTTATCTCCGGTTTTGTCGCCTTGCACAATTTCGGATGAATTTTTATTGACTGCTATGATATGGTTGTCTTCGTAGAGTATTTGCATGGTAGGTGGAAAATAATTATGTATATCGCATCCTTTTCTAGAATAAATTGCCACGGCTTTTAAGCCGTGGACTAAGGAATTAAGTGCATAAGGCTTTAGCCAAAATTTATTTAAGCTTGGGCTAAAGCCCATTTTGAACTATTCTAATTATCCACGCCTCCCGATAGCTATCGGGATGGCGTGGCAATTGATAATATCGTATCAAACTTGACTTCTCTGCCTTACCGCCTCATATATCATCACACCCGCAGCAACTGACACATTAAGCGATTGGATTTTTCCTAAAATTGGGATTTTCACCAATGCATTACAAAGTTTCAAATGCTCCGGTGCAATGCCTTCTTCTTCCGAACCCATCACGATGGCAAGCGGCTCTTTCATTGAAATTTCGGTGTAATTCTGTTTTGCTTTTTCGGTAGCTGCTACCAACTTCAAACCACTATCTGACAGAAACTTCAATGCTTCCCAAAGATTTTCTTCCCTACACACAGCTATATTCATCAATGCTCCGGCGGAAGTTTTTACCGCATCGGCATTAATGGCAGCACCGCCTCGCGAAGGAACAACAATTGCATCTACTCCGGCACATTCGCAAGTGCGTGCAATGGCTCCAAAGTTTCTTACATCCGTTACGCCGTCAAGCACCACGATAAAAGGCGTTTTTCCTTGCTCGTAAAGAAAAGGAATAATATCCTCCAAACGTTGGAATTGCACAGGCGAAATAAAGGCAATAACTCCCTGATGGTTTTTGGAAGTGAGCAGGTTGAGTTTTTCCAGCGGTACTTTTTGAATCGGCACTACCCTCTCCTCCAATGCCGCGAAAAGCGAGCGCGACAACTCGTTGCTCATATCCCGACGAATAAGTATTTTTTCAATCTCCTTACCGGCTTCAATAGCTTCTATCACAGCCCTTGTCCCGAAAATCATCTCTTTTTCAGGTCGGCGTCTTACTTTGAATTGTTTCTTCTCCATCTCTCTATTTATGTTTTTATTGCCTTGTTAGTTGTTGTAGGTGATAATTGTTGTTTTGTTTGAAATAAATTGCCACGGCTTTTAAGCCGTGAATTAATGATTTTAAATTACAAGGCTTTAGCCGAAATTTAGTTAAGATTGGACTAAAGTCCATTTATTGCTAATCAATTATCCACGCCATAAATGGCGTGGCAATTGATAATGCTGTTAAACTATCCAATCAGCTACCCCACAAAAGTACTTCAATTTAACGAATAAAGAAAATGCGTGAACGAAAATCATTCACGCATTTTCAAAAATATATTTTTGTCCGTTTGAAAAATTTTTAATCTATGGAAACTTCAAGCAATTTCGCCGTACTTTTAGGTGTGATGGTAAAATCCTTCATATTTGCCGGAATAAGCACGGTGTCACCTTTGGTTACCATTACTTTGGAAGTGCCGCCGGCAATCTCCACCGTTCCTTCCAAGCACATATACACAACGAAAGTCTCCATATGTCCGTAGTGGAAATGTTTTGGTTTGTCCATTTCCAGCAGATTGGTGGTAAAATACTCACACGATGCCAATTCTACCTCTTCGTTTTTACGCGGTTTGTATTCTGTTTTCGGTTTTTTGGATGCTTTGAAATCGATTACATCCAAAGCCTGCTCTGTATGCAGTTCGCGTTCGTTACCTTCAGCATCTTTTCTATTAAAATCAAAAATACGATAGGTAATATCGCTTGATTGTTGGATTTCAGCTATCAATGCGCCTTTTCCGATGGCGTGAACCAATCCAGCAGGAATAAAGAACACATCTCCGGCTTGCACGGGAACTTTCTGCAGCAGGTCTTCTACTTCGCCTTTTTCCAAAGCCGCCAAATATTCTTTTTTGGTTGTGTTCTTTTTGAAACCGATAATCAGATAGGCATCTTTTTCAGAATCCAGCACATACCACATTTCAGTTTTACCAAGTGAGTTGTGGCGTTTCATAGCAATTTCATCATTCGGATGCACCTGAATAGAAAGGTCATCGTTCGCATCAATCAGTTTGAAAAGCAAGGGGAAATTTTCGCCCGATTTGGCATAAACTCGTTTTCCAACAAGCTGCTCTTTAAACATCGAGATAGCTTCGTTCAGCGTTTTGCCAGCCAGATAGCCGTTCTCTATTACCGACACATCGCCGGGAACGCCGGACAACTCCCAACTCTCGCCGATATTCGGCAATTTACCGGGATTCTTTCCAAACTTCTTTTCTAAACGCTTTCCACCCCAAATTTTATCTTTGACGATGGGAATAAATTTAATTGGATACATGGTATTTGGTTTTATAGGGTTGATTAAAAAATGTTTACGAATTGTAAAGTTCTATTAAATCTGAATATCATTTTTATTACTCAAACACTAATACTTGTGTTATTAAGCATAGTAATAGATTTGCGTGCTATTTTTTCCAACACCTTACAATAGAAATAATGTCCGTAACATAATCTTCATCTGTAAATCCAGCTCCTCTAACCGCAGGATGCCAAGTATGAATATATAGTTTCTCGTTAGTGGCATAATAATGATTCCCGTATTCTGTTATTTGTTTTTCTGTATTTTCAAAACCATAAAAGTCTGATTTATTGAAAAACTGCATCGTGTTTCCAAATATTATAATATCAGGGTTATATGTTTCAATTTGCAGTTTTAATAATTCTCGATTTTCATAGTAAGCACTCTGTATAATAGTAGGATTAGAAGTACTTCCACCGGGAATTTTCTTAATATTGATTATAGCTATTTCTTGTAATGGCTCAAAAGATTTCTCATTACTTGCATCTGGAATTTCATGCCACTGACAGTCTCTTAAAATTCCGTAAGTTGTGTAAATTATTCTTTTTAATGTCAAGATGCTTTTTCCACATCTATAAAGCCATTCTTTATTTTTAAAGTTTTCAAGATAACTCCAAGAGTCATTTTCCGAATTAGCCTCTTTAAGTATCCATAAAATGCGATATTTCGCATTAAGATATTTTTCTACATCAATAACACCGTCAATGACAAAATGACTATTATTTTTTATACCAATTTGTTTGATTTGCTCTGAAATCAAATTACATTTTTCTTTTAATTTTTCTAATTCACTCATTTTAGACCACCTCTATTATTTCGTCAATGGTTTTACCATCAATTTTTGTGGTATTGTAAAATTCAACAATTTTATTGGCTAATTCTTCAATTTTCTCACCCGCCACAATATTTCCTTGTCGTAAGTCGTTATAATCCAATAATTCAACTCCTTTGTACTCATTTTTTAACCAATCTTTCCATTCGCCTTTCTGAGCATAACGATATGGCTGATATTTACGATTTTCATAAAATTCCGACCAAAATGAAATGAAAATAGTCCCATTTTTATAAATATCTCCAACTCGCAACCAAACTCCTGTATTTTTTCCAATTTTCCACCATAAAACACTATCATCATCCATCTCAAAATCAGAAAGCATATTCATTGATTTACTTTTAACAAGTTCTTTTAATTGGTTAATGTAGCTTTTCTTATTTAAAAAAGGTAAAATTCTATTTTCTAATGAATCAAATTCTTTATTAATTTCTTCATTAATCTCTCCACCAAGTCCAATTTCTTTTGACAGAACATTGATAATACTAAAAATACTCTGTTGTATTTTTTTTGTAACACTATTTTCATTATTAGAAGAAATAGAAACTTCTGCTATTTTATTTAACTCAAATAAAATTGCAGAAGAATTTTCTGGTTTTGCGAATGGGATTATGTCTTTTGACACAAGTTTAAGTAAGTCATTAAGTTCTTCGAGTGAAATGCTACGGTCATCCCAAACAGTCCAAAGCTGCTCAATAAAATTATTAAAATTCTCCGTTTTCTTCTCAAAGACTTTTACATTTCGTTCTTTATTTTCTTCTTGTGTAGTTTGCCCGGTTAATAAAAAATATGTTATGAGAGCCGTAACTACCGATTCAAGTAATGCACCTGTAATCTGTATTGGTAAATCCCCTGTACTGAATAATTTTGTAATAACAGCAATACCAATAAATACAAAAAAACCAAAAATAACGCTTATTGCAACAAATTTCTTCTTCATCTATCAATTATCTTAAAGGTTTATGTGTTTTAGAAGGACTTTTAGAGCAAAAATTTGCAAGTAGAGTTCGTAAGTCTTTGAATTTTTGTCCACAGTATTTGCATTGATATTCTGACTTGACACCGCCTTCAAATGGAATATGTTTTTTTGTTGAACTTTGCGAACAAAAGTTAGATAGTAGAGTTCTCAAATCTCTAAATTTCATTCCACAACACTCGCAAATATACTCTGTTTGAACACATCCCTCAAATGCTTCGTGTTTTTTAGTAGGACTTTTTGAGCAAAAGTTGCTCACTAATGTTCTTAAATCTCTGAATTGCATTCCGCAATGTTTACAAATAACGTCTGTCATATTATCAATTTCTTTTAGTTTATATCTCCATTTTTTAGTGATGGTGTTCTCTTGTAATTTGCAAATTCTATATTCTAATCTGCAAAGTTGCTTAACTACTACTTATTGTAACTGCCCCCACAAATCTATCAAAAAAATTATATCCTCGCAATGGTACTCTCTTCCACCCAACCGATAGCGCCATTTTCAAATTCGATTTCAGACCAGCCTGAAAGTGTCGATTTAACGGTTACTTTGCTGCCTTCGTGCAATTGGAACAGGTCTGAACCGTTTTTATCCGGCGAACTTTTTACTATCACGGTGGCATTGAGAATGATAGCTTCGTTGTGTTTTACAAATTGGTCTTTTCTAATTCCTGAAAAAACAAACGAGAAAACAAATACAACTCCCGAAATTATCATTATATAGAAACCAATTTTTCTCCGTTTACGAATTTGTGAAAAGGCAAACACGAAAAACGACACCAACATCAAAAGGAAAAAGAGAAAACTAACTACCGCCCAACTGTTTGAACTGTAAAAACCTATAAACGAGCGGGTTATTCTTTTTATCCAAAAAGCCGGCGTAGCATCCACGCTGTCCACTACTTTATCTTGCGCAATGCTAAGGTTGTAACGTGCATTCCGATAACGCGGGTCTAAGCGCAAAGCACGTTCGTAGTTAAGAATGGCTAAACCAATCTCGCCTGTTTTGTAGTAGCTGTTGCCCAAATTGTAGTAAATATGCGGCGACACACCTTTTTTCAGCTCTTCTTCGTAAAGTTTGGCAGCATCGCTAAACTGACCTTGCGAGTAAAGTTGGTTCGCCTTCTCAACATTTCCTGTTGCTACGCTATCCTGCTGAGCAAAAGCGGGATAGAGCCACACAAACAGCAGGCAAGTAAGTATATATTTCAGTTTCATCATCTATTTCTTTTTATGTATAAACACATTTAATCTGATACGACTTGTAGAATTATATTTGACACAATCCTGCCTGCCATAGGCAGGATATTACTTTAAACATTTAATTTCTAAAACTGTTAAAGTGTTTTCGCTATTAGCATAGTTGCTTTTTGAACTTCGTAGAAGTTCCCTTTGCATAACCCCCAATTTTAATTGGGGGAAAGAAATGTAAAGAGAAATATAAACCCTGTAAGGGTTTTCCACCGATTATTTATGTCGTAGAGAACTCCTACAGAGTTCCGTTTCATTTGCACGTATTATCCCCCAGATAAATCTGGGGTGCCTGCCCGTCCTTTGGCGGGTTATTTACGGCTTTGTCCTACGGACAACCTTTTATCTAATCAACAATTATTTAAACTTGTATGGTCTAAAATAGACTAAAAAAACTATGTGTCAAAATCAAAAAATATTGTGTCAAAAAAATTATATGTCTATTTCTTTTTATAAAAATCTTCTACAAGCGTGATTGCATCAATCGCATCTTGATATAAATTACCCATTTCAAGCTGTCCCGTATTCGGTGCGTAACTTGCAAATTCGCAAGTATCCAAAATCTGCTTAAACTTCCCAATCAACTCTTCATCAATACCTTGCTGCATCATTTTACTCTGCACGTTATCCTTGTTCAGTTCGGCAACCGGAATAGAAAGCTTGTCGGAAATATACATCCAAACAGACTTCATAATTTCTTCGTAGAAACTCTCTTTTTTGCCTTCTTCCAGGAATTTCTGAGCCTGTTTCAGTCGTTTCAAAGCCACTTTATTTGCCTTTTTCGTTTTTACAAGCGCAATATCGGCATTTTCTTTCATCTGTTTTCGGAAATAGACAAAGAGAATAGCAGCCACAATCAGCGGCACCACAAACATCATCCAAAACAGGAAACTGCCAAAAATCGGACGATTTTCTTGTTTCAGTTTTATATTTCCGGTATAAATATGGCGAATATCCCTGTTAATGGGTTTTACCTCTTCTTTTCCCGTGTAGTTTTCAACCACCGTTTCGCCGCCTTCTCCGGGTTGCACGTTCAGCTTGTACGCCGGTGTGCGCAACGTGCGGTAGGTTTTATTATTCAGGTCGAAATAGGACAATTCTGCCGAAGGAATATCGTATTTGCCGGAACGGCGCGGAATAAACAGATACTCAATGGTTTTGGTGCCAGAAACGCCACCCGAAACGGTGTTAAACTGATTTTCTACTTTGGGGTCATAGACTTCAATGCCGTCGGGGAACTGAATATCCGGATTTCTCAGCAACTTCATATTCCCGACACCGGAAATAACCACCTTGATAGTGGCAGCTTCGTTGGCTTTCAGATTGCCGGCACTAAGCGAAGTAGTCAAATTAAAATTCCCCACCGCACCCGAAAACGATGCCGGTTTCCCGTCAATCGGAAGTTCGTTTACTTTAATCCGCACAGCCGGTGCTGTCAACGTTTTCTCCACATTGGTATAACTGTCAAAAAAGTCATCGAAAATACTGCGTACCTGCGCTTTGTTTTTCAGGCGCAGCAATGCCGTAAATTGAGCTTTTCCGATTTCAAGTTCGCCTGTATGTTGCGGAAAAAGAATTGCCTGATACAAAACCACGGTTCCGTAACTTCTGCCTTTGTAGGTTTCAGCCGAAAGTTGCTTGTTTTGCGACTGCTCAATATCTTGTTTCAGAAAACCGTTGAAATCCGGCAACTTCACACCCGTAAACTGCGCCACATCCAGCAGTGTATAGAGTTTGTAGGTAATCGTAATGGCTTCCTGCTCATATACATTTGTTTTGGAAACAATGGGACGAACAAAGATACTTTCGCTCGTTACTCGTTGGGTGGAACCGCCGCTTTGAGCCGATTGTTGCTGCGCCTGCGAACTCTTATCCGCACTTTCCACCTTAATAATCAAGTCGTTGGAACGCACTCGCTTACCATCCACCATAATCGATGCACCCGGAACTTTGAAGTTACCCGTTTTATTCGGCATCAGGGTAAATGTGTAGGAAAGATTTGTCGAACTTGTACGTTGTCCGTTCACAATTTGCGTGTAAGAACTTCTGCTTTCGTAAGGACCTGCCAAAATCTCAAAAACCTGAAAATCAGGCGCCTGCAAATCCTTAGCAGCCGTATTAATGGAATACACCAACTGAAACGGCGTGTCTTGATACACCACCGCCGGAGCCGATGCAGTAAATTTCACATCACTCTGAGCGGCAATATTCCACGAGAAAATTACACCAAATAGAGATAATAATATAAGAAATTTTTGTTTCATTTTATATAAAGTTGGAAGCTTGAAGCACGAAGCACGAAGTTGTTCAGACATTTAGTTGTTTTTAAGTTTATAAGTTATATGCCAGTAGGTGAAACGCGAAACGTGAAACGCGAAACGTGAAACGCGAAACGTGAAACTCAAAACTTGGAACCTGAAACTCGAAACTCGAAACTCGGAACTCGGAACTCGAAACTCGGAACTCGAAACTCGGAACTCGAAGTTACCAGTCCTTCTCCGCTTTTCTTACTGCTTTTCTTTGTGCATTTTTAGCTTTTTCTTGTGTCTCTTTTTCGTCTTGTTCTAATGCCTGCAAAATCTGCTGAGCATTTTCTTTTGACATTTGGGGTTGCTGCGGCTGCGGTTGTTCGTTTTTGCTTTGCTCGTCTGGTTTCTGTTCCGGTTGTTTTTGCTCGTCGGGTTGTTGCTGATTATCTTTATTTTGTCCACCCGAATCGTTCTGATTTTGCTGTTTTTTCAACTGCGCCTGCGCATAAGCCAAATTATAGCGTGTTTCATTATCTTTCGGATTGTTCTTCAAAGCCATTTTATAAGCCTCTATCGCCTCTTGAATTTTATTCCCTGCCATCAGCGTATTACCGATATTGTGAAATTCATAAGCCAGTTTTTTCTTATCGGTAGCCAGCGGAAGTGCTTTTTTATAATATTCAAAAGCCTGATCGTACTTGCCTTGCTTGAAAAATGCGTTGGCTAAATTGTAGTTCGCCTCAAACGACTTATCATTTTTCTGCAATGCCTTCCGATACTCGATTTCGGCTTCAGTATATTTTTCATTTTTATAATGCTTATTCCCCACACGCAAGTCATCGCCCTCTTTCTGTGCAAAAAGGGACAAAGGCATCAACAACGAAACCAATAATATATAGCGTATTAACTTCATTCTTTTACATCAAAAATTTTAATGCGATTAAACCATTTGTTTTTTCTTGAGAAAATCAAAAACTCACAAATCATCAACAGCAGTGCAATAATTGCGAAAGACTGAAACTGTTCGTTGTACTGTGAAAAAACTTTCTGTTCTGTTTCGGCAGTTGCCAGATTATCAAGCTGTTTGCTTACATTTTTGAGTGCGGCATCCGTATTGTCGGCTCTCACGTAAAGTCCGCCTCCTGCCTGCGCAATACTCGAACACATCTGCTCATTTAACTTTGTAACCACCACATTCCCGTCACGGTCTCGCTTAAAACTTGCCGTGCCGCCGATAGGAATTGGTCCGCCATCCGTGGAACCCATACCGATCACGTGCACTTGAATGCCATTTTTAGACGCTAATTTGGCAGCAGCCACAGCATCATCTTCGTGGTTTTCTCCGTCGGTAATTACAATGATTGCTCGTCCTGCATTTGATTTTTTCTCGCCGAAAGATTTGATACTCAAATCAATCGCTGAACCGATGGAAGTTCCCTGAAAAGGCACCATTCCCGTGTTAATCGTCGAAAGAAAAAGTTTCGCTCCGCTGTAATCTGACGTAATCGGCAGTTGCACGTACGCATCACCTGCAAAAACCACCAAACCAACCCTATCATCTTCCATTCTGTCAATCAATTGCGAGAGAATTTGTTTCGCTTTCTGCAATCGGGATGGCTGAATATCTTGTGCCAGCATAGAGTTGGAAACGTCCAACGCAATCATCACTTCGATGCCGTTTTTCTTTACCGTTTCCTCTTTGGAACCAAATTGTGGCTGCGCCAAAACAATTACCAGCAATATCATGGCAAGCAATTGCAGGTAAAATTTCAACGGCGGTCTCACGTAAGAAACATTCGGCATCAGCGGCGCCAAAGTCTCAGGATTTCCCCAAAACTTTGTCCGTTTCTTTCTTAAATATTGTGTACGAATAAATAATCCCACCAATGCCAACAGCGGAATTAGCAAGAAAAAATATTCGGGATGTACAAATCTAAACATTATTCAAAAATAAATTTAGTTTTTTGGGTTCTTGATTTCGGTATTGTTTGTTATAAATACAGAAAACAGATATACTTGTCTTATTATTAGATTATTACGATAATATTTTGTTATGTGTGCCTACTATTTGAAAATGTCGCAGCTACGCAGCTCACTTTTAATATTTATGCCAACTTCTACCTCCCGATAGTTATCGGGAATCGGTGCTACGCACCTAAAAGCCACGTAGTGGCGACATTATGGTAGCATTAAAATTCATTCATTCCACAGAAAGCTGCGTAGCTGCGACATTTTGTTTTTAATCAGACAATAGTGCTTTAATATAACTAAGGCAACGTCCTCAACCAGGAATTTCTTAAAAAGACTTCAATTAAAAAGAAAACCAGTGCAAGCAGCGCAAAGACAAAATACAGTTCTCTTTTGTTGCTATATTCCTGCACGCTGATTTTGGTTTTTTCCAGTTGGTCAATTTCCTGATAGATAGAACGCAATTTTGCCGTATTCGTGGCACGGAAATACTGTCCTCCTGTCATATCGGCAATATCTTGCAGCGTTTTTTCATCAAACTCCGACTTTATCTCCTGATACCTCACACCAAAAGGCGTTTGAATAGGCATTTTTACCGTTCCGTGCGAACCTACACCAATAGCATAAACCCGCACACCGTAAGTTTTAGCGATTTCTGCCGCTGTAATCGGTGCTATATCTCCCTGATTGTTAGAGCCATCCGTTAGTAATATAATTACCTTCGATTTGGCTTTTCCGTCTTTAATTCGGTTAACCGCATTTGCCAATCCCAAACCAATCGCCGTACCGTCGCTGATAATTCCGTAATTCAATCCCGAAAATAGATTTATCAACACAGCGTGGTCGGTTGTGAGCGGACATTGTGTGAAACTTTCTCCCGCGAAAACCACCAAACCGATATTGTCATTCGGACGAGATTGGATAAACTCCACCGCTACCGTTTTGGCAGCATCCAGACGTGTCGGTCGCAAGTCTTCAATCTGCATGGTTCCCGAAATATCGAGTGCCATCATAATGTCAATTCCTTCCTTGCTCTCTGTACGCCAATTACTTGACGACTGCGGATGAGCAATGGCAAAAACCAAAAACACGATAGCCAGCAAACGCAATATAAATGGTAAATGTCTGAGTTTCATCCGTGCTGTTTTCGGACTGTCTTTGAAAATTTTAGTAGATGAAATCTGCATACTCGCATCGGATTTACGCAGCTCCCACACATACCAAAAAATCATTGGCAAAAGCAACAGCAAGAAATAAAGATATTCGGGGTTCTTAAAAGACATCTATTGTTTAGTTAATTGGTTGATTCGTTAATTAGTTAATTGGTTGATTAGTTAATTAGTTGACACTCAATACTCAGAACTCAGAACTCAAAACTAAAAAACTATTGCTTATTCGCCTTTACCTCACTCAGCGGTTTTACCTCCTCTATCTTCGTTTGGTTTACAAACAAATAGGCATTCAGCATACTCATTTCGTTATCATTCGGCGCAGGATTCCATTTTGCAAATTTCACTAAATCCGCCAACGTCAAAATCTGACGCAATGCACTGTAAGCACCTGATTTATCCACTTTCAGGAATTCGGAATTCTGCAAAATTTCATCGGAAGTCATCTCCATACTGCTTATATTGAACATTTTTTCAATGTAGATACGCAATGTTTCGGTCAGTTCCGTATGATACTCCTTCACTCTTCCTTGCTGCCATAGTTTCGCCTCTTTCAGCTTATCCAGTCGGTTAAGTGCCTCAATGTGAGCAGGAACAGGCTCTACTTTCGGTTCTGCTTTCAAAATCGGCTTTTTCATCACAAACTTGCGAATTACGATATATAGCACCGCCGCCAAAGCAAGCAGCAACAAGATAAACAAGATTCTTTGGAAAAAATGTCCCCAATCAAATTTAGGTTTGAAAACGGGTTTAATATCGGCAAGCGAATTAGATGCCGTATCAATCTCGAAAGGCTGTATCACTCTGAGTGACATGGAGTTTGACCAGGAAGTATCGCCATTTTCAGCCACGAAAGGCATCGGCGGCACGTATATCAACGAATCCTCAAAAGAAGTAACAATATATCGAGCCCTAACTTGAATATTATCATCGGAAACTGCCTGTGTGTCCAGTTTTGCCTGCTCCACTATTTCCAGATTTCCCACAATGGTATCCGAAAAAATCGGGAACAAAACCCGCTGATTTTTCTTTTGCACCAATTCAAAATACAAAGCAGTCTGCTCCCCAATCCACATCTGCGTGCTATCCATTTTCGCTTTCACAGATACAGGCTGCGCAAAAAGAGTATTTAACGAAACCGCAAATACTTCCAACATCAGGCAAAATAAAATTTTTATATTTTTTCTCATTGAATGATTTTTCTTAATAAAATCTAAACATCCAAACCTATAAACTTCCGAACACCCGAACAACCAAACATCCAAACATCCAAACAACATCGGTCATCTAACATCCATCATCCATCATCGGTCATCCCCTCAACTGAAACAATCTCATCAACGCCTTTACATAATCATCACTCGTGCTCATCGAAACGGTATCCACACCCGACTGCTTAAAAATCTTTTGCAGTTCAAGCTGACGTTCGTTCCATTTATGCTTATACGCGGTGCGAAGTCGCTTGTCCGACGTATCAATCCATATCCGTTCGCCTGTCTCTGCATCCTTCAATTTTATCAATCCCACATCAGACAATTCCGTTTCACGCACATCATATACCTGCAAAGCCGCAATGTCGTGTTTATTATTGGCAATGGATAAAGTACGCTCAAATCCACTGTCCATGAAGTCGGAAATAATAAAGGCTGTCGAGCGTTTTTTAATGGCGTTTGTAAAATATTTCAAAGCTCCCGCAATATCGGTCTGATTGCTGTCCGGTTCATACACCAGCAATTCCCGAATAATATGCAGCACGTGTTTTTTCCCTTTTTTCGGCGGAATAAACTTTTCTATTTTATCCGAAAAGAAAATCGCACCCACTTTGTCGTTATTTTGAATGGTAGAAAATGCAAGCGTAGCCGCCACTTCGGTAATAATTCCTTTTTTGAACTGATAGGTCGTTCCAAAATCCAAACTTCCCGACACATCCACCAACAAAATTACCGTCAGTTCCCGCTCTTCTTCAAAAATCTTGATATACGGACGACCAAAACGAGCCGTCACATTCCAGTCGATGGAACGCACATCATCGCCATACTGATATTCACGCACTTCAGAGAAAGTCATACCACGACCTTTAAACGCAGTATGATACTGTCCTGCAAAAATATTTTGGGACAATCCACGTGTTTTAATCTCTATTTTGCGAACTTTTTTAAGTAACTCGTTGGTTTCCATATTAAAAAGACCCTCTAAACTCAAAGCCCCCTAAATCCCCCGCAGGGGGACTTTTGGGAACTGCTGATAAACTCGTTTATGCTTTTATTTGTTTAGTTTCTTTTAAATTAAAAACTTTTATAGCAGCTAACTATCAAACACTTACTATAAACTATGAACTGCTTACTATAAACTATGGACTGCTTACTGCAAACTGCTTACTGCTTACTAAGGCACTTCCACCTGATTAAGTATATCGGTAATAATTTCTTCCGCAGTCAAGTTATTGGCTTCCGCCTCGTAGCTCAGACCAATGCGGTGGCGCAGTACATCGTAGCAAACTGCACGCACATCTTCCGGAATTACATATCCGCGACGTTTAATAAATGCGTAAGCTCTTGCCGCCAATGCTAAATTGATAGATGCTCGTGGAGATGCACCGAAAGCAATCATATCTTTCAGTTCTTCGAGCTTGTAATCTTGCGGGTAACGAGTAGCAAAAACAATATCCACGATGTATTTTTCAATTTTCTCATCAATATATACCTGACGAACCACATCGCGTGCTTCCACTATCTCTTTGGTAGAAATAATCGGCGAAACTTTTGGTTGCTCTTTCGTTAAATTTTGTCGAATAATCAGTTTTTCCTCTTCTTTTTTCGGATAGTCAAGAACCACTTTTAGCATAAAACGGTCTACCTGAGCCTCAGGCAGCGGATATGTTCCTTCTTGCTCAATCGGGTTTTGAGTGGCAAGCACCATAAACGGCTCTTCCAGCTTAAAGGTTTTTTCGCCAATCGTAACCTGACGTTCCTGCATCGCTTCCAAAAGCGCACTCTGAACCTTCGCCGGTGCACGGTTAATCTCGTCTGCCAAAATGAAGTTTGCAAAGATAGGTCCTTTGCGAATATGGAATTCTTCGTTTTTCTGACTGTAAATCATTGTTCCGATTACGTCGGCAGGCAATAAGTCGGGTGTAAACTGAATTCTGCTGAAATCCGCTTTTATCAAATCCGACAAAGTTTTAATTGCCAATGTTTTAGCCAATCCGGGAACACCTTCTAAAAGTATATGTCCATTGGATAATAATCCGATTAAAAGCGACTCAACCAGGTGTTTCTGACCTATAATCACTTTGTCCATGCCCATAACAATGGCATCTACAAACGCACTTTGCTTTTCGATACGTTCATTAAGTTCTTTAATATCAACCATTTTGATTATTCGTTAGTATAATATTGTTATTTCAATTTTCGAATAGCAAAGATACAATTATTTCAAATGTTAAATTACTTCTTTAATATCATTTAACCTGATTTTAGATTAAGAAGTTAACAAAGCTTTTATTTTTTCACTTTTATAAGCTTTATTAGGTTTTTATGGAAGGAAAATAGGGATTTGTGTTAAAAAGCTAAAAGATAGAAATTCAGAATTAAACATTTAAATCCAACAAGGGGACTTTTTCGGATAGTGTCGAATGAGATTTTGGGGTGCAACGGCTTCCACCTGTTGATATTAATTATCAGCAGGACGTGTCCGTTTACCAACGGATGCCGATAAACGAAAAAAACTTGTGTAAATTTGTGCTATTCGTGAAATTTGCGTTCAATAAATCCGTGTCAATCTATCCAACCCGTGTCATCTGTGTGCTAAAAATCATTTATCAACGCCACCGTATGGCACGCCACAACTCCGGCTGTTTCCGTTCGTAATCGGCTGTTGCCGAGAGATACCGCTTGAAACTGTTCCGCAATTGCCATTTTCACCTCCTCTTGACTAAAATCTCCCTCCGGACCAATAAGAATAACAGTATGACCACCCGGTGCACAGATTTTTTGCAATGTTTTTTTCTCCAGTTCGTAACAATGTGCTATAAACTTTTGGCTTGTTTCTGTTTCTTTAATAAAATCTTTGAAACTTGTCAATGGATTGAGTTTGGGAAAGTAAGCTTTTAAAGATTGTTTCGCTGCCGAAACGATGATTTTTTCCAAGCGTTCGGGTTTAATGATTTTTCGCTCCGAAAACCTGCAAAGCAGCGGTGTGATTTCATCAATTCCTATCTCCGTGCATTTTTCTATAAACCACTCGAAACGCTCAATATTTTTCGTAGGTGCAATGGCTATATGCAGTTTATAGTTACGCTTTCCAAATTCCGTTTTAGTTTCCAAAACTTCAAACTCACAATGTTTCGGATGCGGATTAGTAATTTTCGCTTTATAATAGCCTCCCACTCCATCCACAAGTTCAATTTCATCGCCAGCCTGCAAGCGAAGTACACGCACAGCATGTTGACTTTCTTCTTCAGAAAGTATTTTAGAGTTTTGTATATCAGGACAATAAAACATTTTCAATTCTATTTAGCTGTTCCAAATTCGCCACGCCTCTTCAGCCTGACCAATCAACATCTCTTCGCCATTTAGCACTGTGGCACCTCGCTCTTTCCCCTTTTTCATAAACAGCGTTTCCGCCGGATTATAGACCACATCAAACAGTAAATGTCGTTCAGTAAGAAATTCATAAGGAATATCGGGACAGGTATTTACATTCGGAAAAGTACCCAGTGGCGTGGCATTTACCACGAGTAAATATTCACTTAAGATATCGCCATCTAAATCACTATAAATTAGCTTATTTTCACTGACACTTCTCGAAACAAATTTAACTTCAATTCCCAATTTTCCAAGAATAAATTCAATGGCTTTTGATGCACCACCTGTGCCGAGAATTAAAGCTTTTTTATGGGGCGATTTCAAGAAAGGTTTTATAGAATTTTCGAAGCCGACCGCATCCGAATTAAAACCTTTAAGTTTTAAGGTCTCGTTTTCACGAATAAACTTAATCACATTAACCGCTCCAATTTTAGCAGCCACTTCGTCCACCTCATCCAAATACGGAATAATCAGCTCTTTGTACGGAATAGTTACATTCAGTCCGCAGAGATTTTCATTTTTTATTAACTCTTTAAACTGCAAGATATTTTCCAATTCGTACAGTTCGTACTGTACATTGGTATTTTCCTTAGCAAATTTCTTCGTAAAGTATTTTTTTGAAAACGAATGCTCCAACGGCAGACCAATTAATCCGTACTGTTTCATATCTTTACACATTCTCCAAAAATTCCTGCGCATCCGGACAAAACTCAAGGAAAAGTCCTGCTGCATCCAAATTTCGCTGTATCGCCAATTTCAAAAACAGTTCCGCCTCTTCGTATTCGCCGACATAATAGCTTGCCACGGCTATAAAAAGCTCTATCAGTTCCAAAGTCGAATCAAAACCGTAAGCTATTTTATAGAAAATCAAAGCTTGATAAAAATTACCGCTTTCCATATATATACCTGCCATTGCCAACAAAGTATCCGGCAAATTTGGCTCTAAACTGATGGCATGTTGGTAGGCTTCCAAAGCTTTTTCGGGATTTCCAAGTTCCAGCTGAGCTTCCCCAAGATAAACCCACGCATCAGGCATTTCAGAACTGATTTTCAACGCCTTATTAATATACGCCAACGCCTCTTCGTACTGTCCCAATTCCAGTAAACTAACCGAAACACCAATCAGCGCCTCATAGTTTTCCGGCATAGCTTTGTAAGATTTTAGGTAGTATTCGAGCGCCATGGCAAAATCTTCGAGTTTCTCGTAAGTTTCCCCAATGTACAACCAAACCTGCCACTTATCCGGCACCAAACTTTCGTAGTTCAGATAGGCTTCCAAAGCTTCCTGCCACTGATTTAGCTGATAATGAGAATGTGCTTTTTGGAACAAAGCAAATGCGTCATATTCATTGATTGCCAAAACATAATCATAGGCTTCCAATGCATTTTCATAATCTAATTGCAGAAAATAAATTTGTCCCAAATTAAACCATGCTTCGCTGTAATACGGGTCAATATCAATGATTTTCTGATAGGTTTCCGAAGCTCTCTCAAAATCCGCTTTCTGCTCATAGCAAAAAGCTTTATCAAAAAGCAGTTCGGTGTTTTTAGGATTGTGCTGAGCACCAACATTCAAGATTTCAAGCGCTACATCAAACTCATTTTCACTTGTAAAAACCAGCGCCACATCAATACACATCCAATCCAAATCATCGTTTTTTTCATCCAAGATGCTAAATGCCAACTCACGCGCTTCACTTGTGCGATGCAATTTAACCAGTGCTTCCGTTTTCAAAAACAACACTTCCACATCCGAATCTTCTACCACGGAAGAAAGGATTCGGTAAGCTCGCTTTACATCGCCGGTAGAAAGGTAAATTTTCGCTCGTTTTATGTTCAGCAAGCTATTATCCGGATGCAATTTCTGCCCCAACTCAAGCGCATTCAGCGAGTCTTTGGTGCGTCCGTGAGCAAGATAGTACTCTACTATACGTTCCATTTCATGCACATCAAAGTAACCGGGTGCAGCACCTACCAAATAATTTTCGTATCTCGCCACCAATTCCCCTGCCTCGTCGTCTATTGAAAAGGAAAATCTTTTACTCATGCTAATTAATATTTTTTTACAAAAATACTACAAAAATAGTGGGAAAGCTCTTTTTTCTGAGAAAGTTATTAACAACACCAATTATGACGCACTTTCTTAATCGTTGCTAAAATACGATTATTAAGATGTTAAATTGATATTACAATCAGCGCTACAGCTATCATTATACCAATTAAGCTGGTTATTTTTGTATTTATTTTAAGAACTCTTGCATATATATATTAGGGTACTTATTCAAAAATATGGGTAAGAAAAATAAATCACTATTCAAACAAACTGAATATTTAACAAATCTGGCTATCGGAATTTTCAATGATAGCTATCCGCCTGTAATGGATGGTGTAGCAATAGCAACTTACAACTACGCCTACTGGCTCAGCAAAAAAGGGGAATCCGTGAAGGTTATTACGCCGAAAACTCCCACAAACGTATTTGAAGAGAATTTTGAAGTGCTTCGGTACGCATCTTTACCGCTTATCAATCGAAAACCGTACCGCTTTGGACTGCCTTACGTTGACATTAATTTTCTGAATAAACTTTTTCTTCAATCCCGTTTCAAAATAGTACATGCTCACTGTCCGTTTTCTTCGGGATATATGGCACTTTACACAGCTAGAATTCAGAAAATTCCTTTTGTTGCTACGTTTCACTCCAAATACCGTGATGATTTTGAACGTGCGCTAAAATCCCGAACTGCCGCCAATGCTGTATTGAAAACCATTATGCCGTTTTTCGATTGGGCAGATGAGGTGTGGATTCCGCAAGCTTCGGTAGAAGAAACCATTCGCGAATACGGTTTTAAAGGAAAAGTAGAAGTAGTACACAACGGAACCGACCTAACACCGGATGCTCCAATAGAAAAAGTAAAATCGGACGCTCGTGCTAAAATGGAAATTAAAGACAATGAACTTGTTTTCCTTTTTGTCGGACAGCATATTTAGGAAAAAAACACGGCACTGATTATTCAAGCATTGGATTTGGTAAGGGATTTGCCTTTCCGTATGTATTTTGTGGGAACAGGCTACGCCGCAGAAGATATGAAACAAATGGTAAAAGAAAGAAATCTTGAAGATAAAGTTATTTTTACCGGAAATATTTACGACAGAGAAGAGTTAAAGAACCACTACGCAGCAGCCGATTTGTTCCTTTTTCCATCCATCTACGACAATGCGCCACTTGTAGTACGAGAAGCTGCGGCACTTCACACACCATCGGTTATTGCAGCCGGCTCCACTACTTCCGAAATTATTGTTGATAATGTAAACGGATTTTTAATTGAAAACTCACCCGAAGCGCTGGCTGAAAAAATCCGATTTTTATCGCAAAACAAAAATTTAATTTCCATCGTCGGCGAAAATGCTTCCAAAACAATTGCTCGTTCGTGGGAAAATATTGTTGATGAAGTTTTGGACAGATACAATCACCTAATTGCACGCAAATGAGTAAAAACGGCAGCATTTCTCAGGTCGAAACTAGTGGTTCGGCTAAGCAGTTTAATTCAAAAAAAATCATTCTTCCGATTATCATTGGCGTAGGTGTAACAGTTTGGCTTTTTGCGAGTGAACTGGAAGTAAAAAGTTTCAAAAATATTGAATTTAACTGGAAAAGTATAGGCTATATTTTTCTTGCTTTTCTTTTAATTTTCGGGCGTGATTTCGGACTTATCTGGCGATTCAAAGCCATGACCGACCACCAAATAAACTGGCGACAATCTTTCCATGTTCATATACTGAGTGAGTTTACTTCGGCGGTTACTCCTACGGCTGTCGGCGGTTCGGGATTGGTGGTTCTTTTTCTGAACAAAGAAGGTGTTTCTGCTGCCAAAAGTACTACCATTATGCTTGCCAATTTGATTTTGGACGAGCTGTTTTTTGTTCTTGTCTGTCCGGTTATTTTTCTAATAGTTCCTGTCCATGAGGTTTTTAACACCACCACTATTCTTGCCGGCACTATTGAAACCGTTTTTTGGACAGTTTATGCACTTATATTCATTTGGACATTATTCTTAGTGATATTAGTCTTTTTTAAACCAAGCTGGATTTCAAAAATTGTTATTATTCTTTTCAAAATTCCATTTCTTCGTCGCTGGCAGCATAAAATTGATGCGTTTTCTCACCAACTTCATGATGCGTCTGCCGAATTTAGAAATAAACCGATTCGGTTTTGGCCTATTGCATTTATAGCTACTGTCCTATCTTGGTCATCACGGTTTTTAGTTGTAAATGCTTTGTTTTTGGCTTTTACACATCTTGGCGACCATTTAGTGATTTTTGCTCGGCAAATACTTCTCTGGCTTGTAATGATAGCAAGTCCTACTCCCGGTGGCAGCGGACTGAGCGAATATGCGTTCAAAGAATATTACAGCGATATTCCGCTCGGCTCCGGACCTATATTGGTTATTACTCTTATTTGGCGAGCTATCAGTTATTATCTTTATTTGCTACTTGGTGCTATCGTAATTCCACGCTGGATTAATAATTCTTTTCGAAAAAAGAGATAGTACCCAAAAACATCTTACCTTGTTTTAACTTCCAAAGCTTTTGAGTATTTTTGTTTTCAATTATAAAAAACTCAAAATGAAAACCCTAATAATTCTCAGACACGGTAAAGCCGAGCTATATCGTTTTGATTTGGATGATTTTGATAGAAAATTGGCGGATCGTGGCAGAAAAAACGCCACGGATATGGGTAAGTTTATCTCGGAAATGTCAGGCAAGCCGGACTTAATTCTTAGTTCCGATGCCAAACGAACGCGAGAGACTGCTCAATTGGCTGCAGAAGGTCTGAACTACCCTATTTCTGAGATTTTATACGATAACGAACTTTACCTAACGCCTTCCTATATTATCTCGAAAGTACTTTCGAACATCGACGATAGTGTAAATAGCTGCCTTATTGTAGGGCATAATCCGGGACTGACCGACCTTATCAATGATTTAGGGGTAAGACTGGATAATCTGCCTACAGGTTCTGCAGTTTGTTTCAGCTTTAACTACGATAGTTGGGATAAAATTTCAGCTAAAAAAGCACGCTTTGAGTGGATAAAACTTGCACGAGAACTATAAAAAAAGCTAAAAACCGTTCAAATTTAATCTAGATTTAATTCTTGGATTGGCTTTTGCTGTCAATTGCTTATCTTTGCATTACTTTTAAAACATAGAAAACAATAGTTGAACTCTACTTTTCCATTTTTATAGGATTTAGAGAACAACTTGTCCGACTAAGGCGGATAGTTGAAAAAATCCCCGCCTGCGGCAGGCAGGTTCGATTTTTTCTCTATGTTTCCGAAATCAAGAAAATGTAAACAACGTATTCTATTGATTGCTATTGTTTTGAAAAAGTCAAGAGATTTCATTGACAAAAAGATAAGCTTTATTTATGATTTTTAGCCAAAAGTTTAAGTACTGTCCGGTTTGTGGTTCAGAGAAATTTGTTCAACATAATATAAAGTCCATGTGCTGCGAAGAGTGTGGCTTTATCTACTATATAAATCCATCGGCTGCAACCGCCGCATTTATCCGAAATGAAGCAGGTGACCTGCTTGTTTGTCGTCGTTCTCACGAGCCTGCCAAAGGCACGTTGGACCTTCCGGGCGGATTTATAGACTACAACGAAACGGCAGAAGAAGGCATTGCACGTGAAGTGATGGAAGAAGTGGGCATAAAAGTGGAAAATTTCCGCTATGTTTTTTCTTTGCCGAATGACTATCTCTATTCCGATTTGGATATTCCGACGATGGATTTATTCTTTGAAGGAAAGGTGAAAAATGGTACTCAAATTCAAGCAGCGGACGACGTTTGCGAGTGTTTTTTTATTCCTGTAAGAGAACTTAACCCCGAACTTTTTGGTTTAAAATCAATACGTCACGCAATTAAACTTTTTATCTCGGCTTTTGAAAATGAGAGAAGAGAGAATTTCTTGGCATAAAATATGAATTAAAACAGTAGTAAAAATTGTCCGTAGGACAAAACCATAAATAACCCCCAGATTTATCTGGGGGGGGATGTAAAAGCAATAATAAAACTCTGTAAGAGTTTTCCAAAACCTAAATTTTCCCCCAATTAAAATTGGGGGTTATGCAAAGGGAACTTCTACGAAGTTCAATAATATATAATCTATTTTCTGTAAACAAGTTTTCAAAATATATTATGCTAAAAAAATTAATTCTTGCTGCAATTTTTGCATTTTCTATGCAACTGAGTTTTGCGCAGCACACGCAGGTGTTTACGCACCCGGACAAACTTTTCCACGAAGGAAAAGAACTTTTTAATCAGCGAAAATGGGCTGCATCGTATCGAAATTTTGAAGAGTTTCTGAAAAATGCCGAACCTACAAAAGCCGGAATGATTCAGGAAGCGGAATATTATCACGCTTGCAATGCTTATGAGCTTAGACAGGAAAACGCTCAAAATCTACTGATTGCATACGTGACTGAACATCCCTATACACCTTATTGGGACAGAGCGAATATGATGTTGGGAATGCTCGAGTACGACGCTAAGAAATTCGATAAAGCGCTGAACTACTTCCGATTAGTGGATGATACTCACTTGGTTCGTAAGGAACAGGTGGATTATCTTTTTGCGCGTGGTTATGCCAATATCGAGACGAATAACATTCCGAAAGCACTCGATATTTTCAAAACGCTGAAAAGTATGAATTCACCGCATCAGGCTGCAGCGATCTATTACACAGGATATTGCGAGTATCGCCTTGGAAACTTCGATGCGGCACTTACCGATTTGTTGGTGGCTGAGAAACATCCTGAATTTGAAGACATTGCGCCTTACTACGTGGCACAGATATATTATTCAAAAAAGAACTTTTCCGAAATGGAAAAACGGGCAGAAATGCTTTTGAAGAAATATCCGGATAATATTAATAATGCCGAAATCTACCGCATGGTGGGTGAAAAAGCTTACGCAGACGGCAACTACCCGAAAGCTATCGATAACTTGAAAAAGTATGAAAGCTTGTTTCCACAAGTTTTAAGAAACGATATGTACTACCTGGGTGTAAGCTATCTGAAAACAAGAAAACCGGAAGAAGCGGTTAAATATTTATCGCAAGTAACCGTAGCGCAAGACGAAATGAGCGAAAATGCTTATTTGCAACTTGGAAACGCTTACCTGGCACTTGGAAACAAAGAAAATGCACGTTTGGCATTTGAAGCGGCTACTCAAACCAACTTCAATACGCAGGTTCGTGAAGAAGCATTATATAATTATGCATTAACAACTTACGAAACTAACACGGCTTTCGGCGAGTCGATTAAGGCGTTTGAGCAGTTTATCAGAGAGTTCCCGAACTCGAAAAAAATCGATAAAGCGTACGACTATTTGTCAACTGTTTACCTGACTTCAAAGAATTATACTGCTGCATACGAATCCATTTCAAAAATCAAGAATTTAACACCGAAACTTCGAGATACAAAACAATATCTTGAATATCAGTTAGGTACGGAAGCATTTACAGCAGGAAATTTCAACTTGGCTATTCGTGAATTTACAAAAGCCATCCAAACGTCACCCAACGGCAGATATTTGGGCGACAGTTACTACTGGCGTGGTGAATGTTTCTATCGCACAAGAGAATTGGCTCGCTCAGCAAGCGATTTTAATGCATTCTTAAACACTACAAATGCAAAATCAAACCCGAATTATACGCAAGCATTTTATGCCTTGGGTTATTCACTTTTCGGTCAGAAAAAATACACCGAATCACTTAGCTGGTTTTTGAAATATATCAATGAAGAAAAAAACACAGGCTCTGCAACCTATGCAGATGCGTTGAACAGAATTGGTGATGCGTATTTCAGCAATAGAAATTTTGTAAAAGCGGATGAATATTACGGAAAAGCTATGCAAACGAACTATAACGGTGATTATGCACTTTTCCAATCGGCTTATATGAGCGGAATTAATAAAAACTACCAACAAAAAATCAGCAAACTTGAACAGTTGCTTAGCAAATATCCCAACTCGGAATACGGCGACGACGCACTTTATGAGATTGGTCGTTCCTATGTGATGCTGGAAAATAATGCTAAAACCATTGAGACGTACAATCGTCTGATTACCAACTACCCAAACAGTAACTTTGCTCCAAAAGCAGAGTTGGAAACAGGAATGGTATATTTTAACCAAAACGACTATGCGAAAGCGATTCCTGCATTTAAGAAAGTGATTAGCGATTACCCTGCAAGCGAAGAAGCGGGAACTGCTTTGGAAAGTTTGGAAACCATTTACATCAACACAAATAATGTAGATGAGTACTTGAACTATGCTAAATCTTTGGGTAAAAAAGTGGAAAGCGGCACCATTTCAAGAGCGGATTCCATTCAGTTTGTGGCTGCCGAAAGACAATACATTGCCGGAAATACTTCCGAAGCTATCAGAAGTTTGAACAATTATCTGACCCAATATTGCCCGGGTGGAAAATTCTGTACTTTAGCGCAATATTATTTGGCAGATATTTATTATAACAACGACGAGAAACTGAAAGCGTTGGATGAGTACAACAAAATACTTAACACGCGCGGCAATCCGTACGTAGAAGAAGCTGCACTGAGAGCGGCAGAAATTTCTTTTGACCAAAAAGATTACTCTGCATCTATGAAATACTTCAAGCGTTTGGAATTGGTAGCTCAATCCTCTGAAAATAAGAATATTGCTCGACTTGGCGTACTACGTACAAGCTATTTCTTAAACAACACGGATGAGACGATAAAAATTGCGGCAGATATTATTGCCGACCCGAAATCGACCGCTGCTATGCGCACGGAAGCATTGCTAAACAGAGCAAAAGCCTATATTCAGCAAAACAAGTTGAGCGACGCTATAAAAGATTTAACAACAATGAATATAGACACTCGAACCGCGATTGGGGCAGAAGCAAAATTCTTACTTGCTGAAAGCTATTTCAATCTGAACCGTTTGGGTGATGCCGAAAAAGAAGTGCTCGATTTTGCTAAAAAAGGAACTTCGCATCAGTACTATTTGGCACGTGCGTTTATTGTATTGGCTGACGTCTATATCCAAAAAGGCGACGATTTTCAAGCGAAACAATATCTACTCAGTTTGCAAAAGAACTACACTGTGCAAGATGATGTACAAGAGATGATTAACACAAGATTGGATGGTATTGCAAACCGATCAAGGGTTATTTAATTCTTAAAAAAACATAGAAAACAATAGTCTAAATATATTTTCATTTTTTCTTATAATCGAGAACATAGTTTAAAAATATCGAAGATATTTTTCTCTATGTTTCTGAAACCAAAAGAATAGGTAAGAGTTTTTCTATGTTTGCTATTGTTTTAAAAATAAAAAGTCAAAATAAAATAAATTAATTCGATTAAATTAGATAAAATGAACAAAATAAAATCCCTGATAATTATTTTCGCCTTAGCGAATGCCACATTCGGCACGGCTCAAAGCAATGACAGCACAGTGCATAGAAGCGTAAATGTCAGTCGTGAATTTCAACCTGTGATTAATGATGCGGGAAAGGTTATTTCATTACCCAAAATCACGGAACCGAACGTAGAAAAATCATCGCCGATTTACTCGGACATTGCTACCCCACTTGGCATGGAGTACAATGTGTATATGCTGAAAGCCGAAGAGTTACTTCACACACCGACATTAGCCAAAAAAGGTTTTGTACGCGTAGGTTTCGGCTATCCGACAAATACATTGGCTGACTTTATGTACCCGATTTGGACAAACGAGAAAAACAGATTGGACGTTTCTCTCAATCACTTAGGCGCATGGAAGGATAAAAAACATTCAAAAACAGCCGCAGCACTAAAATACAATCATCTGTTCAATAACTTTGACCTATATGCAGGCGTAAGTGGACAGCATGACTTTTTCAACTATTACGGTTTGACATTTGCCGGAGAAAGTCCTGAAATCCTATCAGATATTGCCGCAGAACACGGTAGCACGGTATTTAATCTACCCGACAGCAAATGGATTACACTGCATGATTTATCCACTTACACACCACAAGATAATCATTGGCGAATAAATGTAAATGCAGGACTGCGCTCTCTGCCATTGGCAGAAAACTTGATTTTTGATGCGGGTGTACATTATAATCGTTTTCAAACAGTAAATAGCGGCTTAGCTGAAAATGAAATTGCACTCAAAGGACATTTTGATGTACCTTTTGAAAATAACCGACTGGGAATCGTTTTTGAAACAAGCAATTTCCAATACAATCAAGATTTGAGTATGGAAGCCAATTCAAAATCAAACTATTCGGTTATAAAAATCAATCCTTTCTGGAAACTTGTGGGTGAAAACAGCTACCTGCGTTTGGGTGCTAAAACCGGAATTTCTATCGGTCAAGGACAGATTTTTACACCATCGCCGGATATCGCAGCACAATGGAACGCTGTACCAAGATACTTAGCTCTCTACGGCGGTGTTACGGGCGATTTGAAAGTAAATTCACTTAACAGCATTTTCAATGAGAATAGATATCTTTTATCCAATATTGGTGTGCAAGACACCTACACACCGATTGATGCGTACTTGGGACTTAAACTTAGTCCTGTTCACAATTTACTGCTGGATGTATATGGCGAATATGAAATTATTAAAAACCAATATTTCTACGTAAACAAAGCATACACATCTGACTTACCGACTGTGCCGGAATTAAATAAATTCTATTTCAATCGTTTTGATGTGGTCTATTCCGCTGCGAATAAGGCTTCTGTAGGTCTGCATACGGCTTGGGATTATAAGAATTTATTTAATCTCTATCTAAAAGCAGCTTACCACTACTGGAATGTGAAAGATGAAGCGAAAGCATGGCATTTGCCGACTTGGGATGCAAATGTGGGTGCAAACGTGAATATCACAAATGATATTAGCGTAAACACAAGCTTTGTTTTTCAAGACGGTCGCTACGCCAAACTTTCCAACGAAGCAGGAACTAAGTTAGCACCTGTTACCGATTGGAGTGTGGGCGCTGCTTACGCTTATCGGAATTGGCTGTCGGCTTTTGTTAAAGTCAACAATATCCTAAACAAACAATACTATATCTACAACGGCTACGATGTGCAAGGCATTAACGTGATGGTGGGGGCGGCGTTTTCATTTTAAAATGACTAAACTATGATTTTAGTGTGATTTGTATGATTTTGATGATAAATTCGAACACTGATTACATAGATTGGATGGATTTACACAAATTTTGTTGTCTCGCAAAGCCACGTAGTGGCATCCCGAATTCTATCGGGAGGTAGAAAAAATAAGCAGTCCCATAAATCAGAGCACTGTAGGGGCGAAACCTATTAAGAACACAAATTACACGGATTTACATAAATTCATTTTCAATGGGGTGAATTTCGTAGTACAACGAGAGGCTGGCTTAGAGCCAGCCTCTCGATTGCTGACAAATGGCAGGTCAATCACCCGCCATTTTCTATTATTGCGAATTCTAAACAACTGAAACACTATGGATTTCCAATCCATAGTATTTCTGTTTCCGATGGTTTTTACAGCGAAAAAATATATTTTCCAACATAATTTGAATTTTTAAGGAACGGCTTGTTAACTTTTTAATAACAGGACAAACGGACTTTAAGCCGTTAGTCCCCAGGTTAAATAAAAAAACCGATTCTCTTTTCAGAAAATCGGTTTTTATATTTATTCGCTAAAGCGAAAATTCAGATTATTTTTTCCAGCCATAAACAGCCAAGGCACCCAATTCTTCTTCGATGCGAAGCAGTTGGTTGTATTTAGCCATACGGTCTGAACGGCTTGCTGAACCGGTTTTGATTTGTCCTGAGTTAGTTGCTACAGCAATGTCAGCGATAGTAGCATCTTCTGTTTCACCGGAACGGTGAGAAGTTACAGAAGTGTAACCTGCGCGGTGTGCCATTTCAATAGCATCCAATGTTTCAGACAAAGAACCGATTTGGTTTACTTTAATAAGGATAGAGTTTGCACAACCTGTGTCGATGCCTTTTTTCAAGAAATCAACGTTAGTTACGAACAAGTCGTCACCTACCAATTGACATTTGCTTCCGATTTTGTCTGTAAGGATTTTCCATCCGTCCCAGTCGTTTTCGTGCATACCGTCTTCGATAGAGTCGATTGGGTATTTTGTGATAAGCTCTTCCAAATAAGCAGCTTGCTCAGCAGAAGTACGTTTTTTACCATTTGGACCTTCAAATTTGGTATAATCATAAATTCCATCAGCAAAGAATTCAGAAGCAGCACAGTCAAGACCGATAGTAACATCTTTACCCGGCTCGTAACCTGCATTACGGATAGCTGTAAGAATTGATTCTAAAGCTTCTTCGGTACCTCCTGCCAAGTTTGGTGCAAAACCACCTTCATCACCTACTGCCGTGCTTAGACCTTTGTCATGCAATACTTTTTTCAAAGCGTGGAAAACCTCAGTACCCATACGAAGTCCTTCACGGAAAGAATTAGCACCAATTGGACGAACCATAAACTCTTGGAAAGCGATGGGTGCATCAGAGTGAGAACCACCGTTGATAATGTTCATCATCGGTACAGGAAGAGTGAAAGCGTTAGTTCCACCAATGTAACGATACAAAGGTAAATCCAGATAGTTTGCAGCTGCTTTTGCCACAGCCAACGAAACACCAAGAATTGCGTTAGCACCTAAGTTAGATTTAGTTTTTGTTCCGTCAAGAGCAATCATTTTATTGTCAATTGCACGTTGTCCAAGAGCGCATTCACCTTCAAGAACCGGAGCAATTTTTTTATTTACATTTTCTACAGCTTTCAGTACACCTTTTCCAAGATAACGTTTTTTGTCGCCATCACGAAGTTCAAGAGCCTCGTTTTCGCCGGTAGATGCTCCGGATGGAACAGCTGCACGACCAAATGCGCCAGACTCTAATAGTACGTCCACTTCAATTGTAGGATTACCGCGAGAATCCAATATTTCGCGAGCTACGATTTTTTCAATTCTACTCATAATGTTCTTTTATTAAATTAATGAATATGTTTTATTTGTATTTTTCTTTTCTGAAAATCGAGTACAAAGATACGAAAAATATTCCAATATTTAGTGATAAAAACAGCAAAAAATTAACACTTGTAACAGAATTGTAATTTGCCTAAAATCAGGTAGATAAAAATTTGGTTTGCAAATTAACACCATTGCCCATATTCCTCAAATCGGGGAACTTTTTTGTTTTTTGCAAGTAAAATTCATAGAAAAATTACAAAATAACAAATAAGCATGGATTTTTTGAAAATCAATTCGCAATTTCAAAACATTTCCATTACTTTTGTAAGATAAACTAACCCGATATGGATTTTAGCAATATTCAAAGTTATTTCAAAAAAGTACTGGATTTTCTAAAAAAGTACTTGTTTCTTTTTATTGATTGGCGTGAACGTAGAGTTATACGGTTTCATGCGCTACCAAAGTGGAGAAAAGGTGTCAATTCTTTTCTTACTATTCTGGGTATCTTTATTTTTTACCTGCTTTTGGTGGACTTCAACTTTCTGTGGCTTTTCGGGAAATCACCTTCTATCAGCGCCATAGCTAATCCACCTCAGTCACTTTCATCTGAGATTATCAGTGCCGATGGAAAATTGATAGGAAAATATTTTACCGAAAACAGAAAAGAAGTTACGCTTGAAGAAGTATCACCCGCGATGGTCAATACCCTTATCAGCACTGAAGATAGGCGTTATTACAAACATTTCGGGATTGATTTTCGGGGCTTGGTTTCTGCTACAAAAGATATGCTAACCGGAAAACCGCGCGGAGCAAGTACCATCACGCAGCAGTTGGTGAAAAATATGTTCAAAACTCGCAGTCAATATTCTCGTGGAGTTTTGGGTGCTACGCCGGGCTTACGTCTACTGATAGAAAAAACTAAAGAATGGACTGCCGCCATTAAACTTGAAATTCTTTACTCTAAAAAAGAAATTTTGGAAATGTACCTCAATACCGTAAGTTTTGGAAGCAATGCATACGGTATTCACACGGCATCCAGAACCTATTTTGATACTACGCCTGATAAACTAAATTACGAACAATCTGCTGTGCTTGTGGGACTTCTAAAAGCAATTACGGCATACAATCCTTATCTGAATCCTGATCGTTCAAAAGGTCGGCGAGACGTGGTACTTCAGCAGCTTGCCACTAATAAATACCTGACACAACAGGTGGTAGATTCCTTGAAAAATTTGCCGATAACTCTAAATTACAGGGTAGAAAAACCAAACGAAGGAATTGCGCCCTATTTTCGTTCACATCTGACTAAGTTTTTGGAACGCTGGGGTGAAACTAACGGGTATGATATTTATGCAGATGGTTTGAAAATTCACGTAACCATTGATTCACGTCTGCAAAAATACGCCGAAGAAGCTGTTCAAAGACAAATGCGCCAGGTTCAGCGAAACTTCTTTGCTCACTGGTCGGGGCAAAATCCTTGGCGAGATGAAAATGGCAAAGAATTGACAAACCTTATTCCTTCAATTGCCAAACGTTCAAAAATGTACAAGTCGCTAAGTGCTAAATACCACGGCAACAAGGACTCGATAGATAAATACATGAATATGCCGAAACAAATTAGAGTTTTTGATTATGACGGCGGTTCAAAAGAGTTTACCATGAGTTCCATGGACTCAATTCGCTATATGAATCATTTTATGCACTGTGGGTTTGTGGCTATGGAACCGGATACCAAACATGTGAAAGCTTGGGTGGGAGATATTAACTACGATTATTGGCATTTTGATAAAGTGGCACAAAGTAAACGCCAGCCGGGCTCTACGTTCAAACTTTTTGTTTATGCCGCCGGAATGCTTGCCGGAAAATCGCCTTGCGACCGCATGACCGATGAACCGTTTACTTGGGGAAAAGGACGTTATGCATGGTCGCCACAGAACGCCAGTCGCTCATTTTCGTATGCCAATATGACTTTGAAAAGAGCTTTTGCGCAATCGGTTAATACCATCGCAGCACAACTTGCCAAAGAAGTGGGAGTAAGTAAGGTTGTAAATGCAGCTCACTTATTAGGAATAAAATCAAAACTTGACTCGGTACCTACGTTAAGCTTGGGAGCTTCGGATGTTTCGCTTTTGGAAATGGTGAATGCGTACAGCACCGTAACCGCTGAAGGTATGTATATGCCACCCGTGCTGGTTACTAAGATTGAAGATAAAGACGGTTACGTAATTTATGAAGAAAGAGTAAAACCCAAGCGAGTCATTTCTTATGAAAATGCTTTCTTACTTACCGAATTGTTAAAAGGTGGAATCACCGAACCGGGTGGAACTTCACGAGCTTTGTGGAATTATGATTTGATGCGTTTCGATACCGAATTTGGTGGAAAAACCGGAACATCATCCAACTATTCTGATGCTTGGTACGTAGGTGTAACACCGAAATTGGTAGGCGGTGCTTGGGTAGGTGCAGAGCACCGAAGCATTCATTTCCGAAGCGGTAGCTTGGGACAAGCCACACGTACAGCCTTGCCGATTTTTGCTCGTTTTATGGAGAAAGTTTTGGCAGATAAAGATTTTGCACATTATCGAGCTAAATTCCCATCCGAACCGAAAGAACTGATAGGCAGGGATTATAAGTGCGTGGACAATGACACTATTTATGAAGAGCCCGATTCTATATTTGAACGAATACCTATCGAAGCGTTGCCCATTCCGGATATTCTGCTTGGCAATCCGGAGGAAAGAACACTTATAAAAGAAACAGAGCCTGTAAGTAATGGTATTGTAGAATAGTAGTCGTTTGGATGAAAAAGAGCAAAGAACAAGGCGCAAAGACAGTTTGAGCGTTCGGATGTTCGGATAAATGAATAAATAAACTTTAACCAATCAACTAATCAACAAATAAACCAATTAACAAAATAATGAATAAAATAATTAGCAAAGAGTATTTCTCAGATAGAGTAGCAAAATTTGTAGTAGAAGCACCACTGATAGCGAAAGCACGTAAAGCAGGGCACTTTGTGATGGTGCGGGTAGGTGAGAAAGGTGAACGTATTCCGCTTACTATTGCCGATGCGGATGTAGAGCGTGGCACTATTACGCTTGTTGTGCAGCGCATGGGTGTGTCATCCACTAAACTTTGCGAACTTGAAGCCGGAGATTATATTACCGATTTAGTGGGACCGCTCGGTCAGGCTACACATATCGAAAATTTTGGAACGGTAGTTTGTGCTTGCGGTGGAGTCGGGACTGCACCTATGTTGCCGATTGTTACGGCTATGAAAAAAGCAGGAAATAAAGTGATTACCGTTTTGGCAGCACGTACAAAAGACTTGATTATTCTGGAAGAGCAGATACGTGAACACTCCGACGAAGTAATCGTGATGACCGATGATGGTTCTTACGGTACAAAAGGACTTGTAACTCACGGTGTAGAGGCGGTTATTAATCGTGAAAAAGTAGATATGTGCGTTACTATCGGACCTGCCATTATGATGAAGTTTGTTAGCCAGTTGACGAAAAAATACGAAGTGCCTACTGTAGCTTCGCTGAATACCATTATGGTGGACGGAACCGGAATGTGCGGTGCGTGCCGTGTAACCGTAGGCGGTAAAACCAAATTTGTTTGTGTGGATGGACCCGAATTTGATGCGCATCAGGTGGATTTCGATGAAATGCTGATGAGATTGGGCGGCTACAAAGAGCAAGAACAGGAAGAAATGGAACGAAAAATATTGCATAAATCATGAAAAGAAGAGATGAACAATGGCGTGTAGATTTGCGTGCAGCCATCAAAGCAAAAGATAGAACAAGCCGTCAGCGTGTGCAGATGCCTGAATTGGACGGAGAATATAGAAGTAAAGTTCGTAACGAAGAGGTAAACCTTGGTTTGACGCCGGAGCTTGCCATGCAGGAAGCGCAACGCTGTATCGATTGTGCCAATCCAAGCTGTATGCAGGGTTGTCCTGTTAATATTCAAATTCCCGATTTTATCAAAAAAATAGAGGTTGGTGAGTTTTTGGAAGCAGCTAAAATCTTGAAAGAGACTTCGGCACTGCCAGCTGTTTGCGGTCGTGTTTGTCCGCAGGAACGCCAGTGCGAAGCGCAGTGCATTCATGTGAAAATGAACAAAGAACCTGTGGCAATCGGTTATTTGGAACGATTTGCTGCGGATTATGAGCGTGAAAGCGGACAGATTTCCGTGCCGGAAGTTGCACCGCCAAACGGAATAAAAATAGCTGTGGTAGGTTCCGGACCGGCAGGACTTTCATTTGCGGGCGACATGGTAAAACTCGGCTACGATGTGCAGGTATTTGAAGCATTGCATGAAATTGGCGGTGTGCTCAAATACGGCATCCCGGAGTTTCGATTACCGAATAAGATTGTAGATGTGGAAATAGACAATTTACGTGCAATGGGCGTGAAGTTTATGACCAACTGCATCATTGGCAAAACCTTGACCATTAAACAGTTGGAAGAAGAAGGCTATCAAGGAATTTTCGTGGCGAGCGGAGCGGGATTGCCAAGATTTATGAATATCAAAGGGGAAAATTTGGTAGGTATTATGTCATCCAACGAATATTTAACCCGCGTAAACTTGATGGATGCTGCAAATCCGGAAGCGGATACGCCTGTTTATAAAGGAAAGAAAGTGGCGGTAATCGGTGGTGGAAATACGGCGATGGATTCTGTGCGTACGGCTCGAAGATTGGGTGCCGAAAAAGCAATGATTGTTTATCGGCGTTCGGAAGAAGAGATGCCGGCTAGAAGAGAAGAGGTGCATCACGCCAAAAGTGAAGGCATTGATTTTCTAACGCTACATAATCCGATAGAATATATTGGTAACGACAAAGGACGAGTTACCCACATGGTGCTTCAAGTGATGGAATTGGGCGAGCCGGATGCTTCCGGACGTCGTTCGCCTGTGCCTGTGTTGGGAAAAACCGTAACCATAGAAGTGGATGAAGTAATTGTAAGCGTGGGTGTTTCGCCTAATCCGCTTATTTCGCAGTCCACACCCGAACTGGAAGTTAGCAAATGGGGAACGCTTGTTGTTGACCAAGAAACCATGCAATCTACTAGTATGCCGATTATTTTTGCCGGTGGCGATATTGTGCGTGGCGGTGCTACGGTTATCCTCGCTATGGGAGATGGACGACGTGCTGCGGCGGCGATGGATGAGTGGATAAAGAGTAAAAGTTAAAAGTCCCCTAATCCCCACAGGGGGACTTTTTAGAGATAGTGCGCTACGATAACAAAGCCAATGTTTTCTACTGTTAAAGAGTAAGCATACTCGGAGCGCGATTAATTAGTGCTCTATTTCCTCAGAACATATTCATCACCTTGCCTTTCCCCATTTTCATCCAATAAAGTAATCATTTCTTCGCTTACCAGGTATTTAGCTTGGCTGCCGTCTTCGAATTTCAACACAATGATGTTTTCGCTTCCACCCCATTCAAAGTTGCCTTGACTTTCATACGGTCCGCCTTTCCCAATATAGCTAATACTTTGCGAAAAGGTATAATCAAAATTCAACGTAAGCGATATTTCCATTCCATCGCAGTCCTCGCAAGGTAAAATACCTTTATATTCACCTTCCCAATCAATAGTAGTTTTGGCGGTAGTTGTGGAGTCTGAGCCATGAATTACTGCTATTACGCTATCAGAATGCTCTGATTGCTTGTCGTTTGTGCTTTCTTTTTTACAAGCGGAAAATAGCACAGCAATTAGCAAAATAGGTAGAAATAATTTTTGTTTCATAGTTAGTGAGAATTTAGATAGTTGTTTAAAAGATTACAGGCGGTTGGGAACCGCCTGTCCCTCTAATTGTAAGTAGGCAGAACGGAATACTCTTTTGAGTATCTCAAATGTTGTTGGATGTAATTTTCATCATATGAAATTTTCACATCTTTTACATTTCCTTTTTTATCGGTTACAAGTGTGTAAACCGGATTTACAAAGCCGCTATATGGTGCAATATTTAGTTTTGCGTAGCGTTCCAGCACTTCCTTATGAATATCTTGATTAACTTTCACGGCATATTTTTCAACCAAATTACATGCTGCTGCAAAGTCGCCAGTTGATTTAATGCGCTGAACTTCTGCCAGTAAATCGCCGAAAAGTCCGCGAAGTCTTTCATAATCATTGATAACAACGTAGTGCTTGCCGTCTTTTTCTTTTAATTCAACGATCTTGTCTTTTTGTCCGTGCTCAAACACCCAATTGGCAATCAGTTGACGATTACGCATATGCGCTTGTTCAATGTCTTTGCCTGGCTGAATACGGGTAAGCTGCGTCATAAATCCGTTCATTAGATATTGGTAGTATTGAGCTTTATAGGCTTCGTGGTCAGGAAGTAAACCAAATTCCACCATTTTCGGGTCACCAATATAATAGAGTCCAAAAAGGTCGGCACGTGATTCTTCGATAGGTGAACCGTAAGCTTTCAGTGCATCGGGGTCAACACCCGGAAGTAATTTTCCTGAACCATGTCCAAGACATTCGTGCATATCCACATGCAGATTGTTAGTAAGTGCACCGTATCTTTTAGCATATTCACGCTCTACGTCAGACCACATAAATTCTTCATTAAATCCGCTGCCCATCGATGACTGATTGTAAGCTTCCGTAATGTTTTGGATAGTAACTGATTTCGAGCCGTACTGTGCACGTATCCAATTGGCGTTGGGCAGGTTAATGCCGATAGGTGTAGCAGGATAGCAGTCGCCACCGAGCATGGCAGCAGTGATAACTTTGGCAGAAACGCCTTTCACTTCCTCTTTTTTGAACCTATTGTCAATAGGTGAGTAGTCCTCAAACCATTGTGCTCTGCTACTTATGATTTCGGTACGTTTGGTAGCTTCCAAGTCTTTGAAATTAATCAGCGATTCCCAACTTGCTTTCATGCCGAGCGGGTCGCCGTAAGTTTCGGTAAATCCGTTTACAAAGTCAATTTGTGAAATAGAATCTTGCACCCATTTAATATTAAATTCATCAAAAGTTCTCAAATTCCCGGTTTTGTAGTAGCTAATCAGGCTGTTGATAATATCTTTTTGTCCTTCATTTTCAGCTATATTAGCCGCTTTTTCGAGCCAGCCAACCACGCGTTCCAATGCCGCACTGTACATTCCGCCAATTTTATAAACTTTTTCTACTACTTGACCATTTTCTTTTACAAGCTTGCTGTTAAGTCCGTAAGAAATTGGTCTTGGGTCGTTCGGGTCTTTCATTTTGGCATAAAAATTCTCAACCTCTTTTTGGGTAACGCCTTCGTAGTAGTTGTTTGCAGAAGTGGTAATCAAATCCATTCCGGCAGCCTGATTGGTCTTTTTAGACATCACAGTCGGGTCAAAAAGAATAGGTGAAAGCGTCGCGATTAGGTCGTCGGCAGTTTCGCCTTCTCGAAGTGGAAGAAGCGAAGCATCAAGACTTTTTACCGCATTGGCAAAGTATTCTTGCGAAAATTCCGGCATCATTTTATCCTCTGAATAGTGGTGATGAATACCATTTGCCATCCAAATTCGTTTCAGATAAGCTTCCAATTGCTTGAACTCTTCCGAGTTTTTATCGGCGGCATTTTCATACATCGCTTCCAATGTGCGACGAATAGCTAAATTATACTTGTTGTTTTGGTCCCACAAAATGTCTCGTCCTTCCAACGCAGCCTGTGAAAGGTAGTAAATCATCTCTTTTTGTTGCAAAGACAAATTTTCAAATCCTGCCACTCGATAACGCAGTATTTTGATATCGGCAAATGTCTCTACATTGTACTCAAAATCTTCAATAGATGGTGTAACAGACTTGCTCTCGGAACCACCCGTGCAAGCAAAAAGAAATGGAATCATAAGTAATAAAATTAGTTTTTTCATTGTGTTTATCTTTTTTTAAATAAAATAATAGTAGAATTATTCATTGTAGACCGACTAAATAATTGTCCGTAGGACAAATCCATGAATAATCCGCCAAAGGACGGACAGGCACCCCAGATTTATCTGGGGGATTGGGCAATACAACTTAACAAAACTCTGTAAGAGTTTGCCGTAACGCAAGTAGGGAAACACTTACAGTGTTTATATCCTTCTTTCGTGGCTTTACCCCCAATTAAAATTGGGGGTTATGCACAGGAAACTTCTACGAAGTTCAAAAAGCAACCCTGAAAGTTGTTAAAATACTTCAAATAACTTGTTATAAACAGTTTGCATTGCAGCAAAATATTTTAGTCGGTCAGTAGTAATAATTATTATTAAACTACAAAGTTACGAAATTTTCTTTATTTGCTTTTTTATTTTGAAACCTATGTGTAGTAATATCGCATTTTATAGTTATTTTCTATGGAAATTCTAATTGATATAGATTTTACAAATAATCCAATAGAAAATTTCAGTTGGATTGAGGGGTAAATGATAGTACTTTTGTATCGTTGGATTGAGGGGTAAATGATAGTACTTTTGTATCAGAAAATTAACAGTAATAACAAAATAAAAAAACATAAAAATTATGGAAACACAAGATCAAGTAAATGTAATGCCACGTATTGGCGACAAAGCACCTTCGTTCACGGCTAAAACTACACAAGGTGATATTAATTTCCCGGAAGATTATAAAGGAAAATGGGTAATTCTTTTTAGCCACCCGGCTGACTTTACACCGGTTTGTACTTCAGAATTTATGACTTTTGCTTCAATGCAAAAAGAATTTGATGAACTGAATACGCAATTGGTAGGTTTGTCGGTTGACGGACTTTATAGCCACATTGCATGGTTACGTACCATCAAAGAAAAAATTGAGTATAAAGGAATGAAAAACGTAGAAGTTACTTTCCCGCTGATTGAAGATATCACGATGAATGTAGCTAAAAAATACGGTATGATTCAACCAAATGAAAATACAACTCAAGCTGTTCGTGCGGTATTCGTTATTGACCCGAAAGGCGTAGTTCGTACCGTTCTTTACTATCCGATAGCTATGGGACGTAATTTTGACGAATTAAAACGTATCGTTGTTGGATTACAAACATCTGATGCTTATGGTGTTGCACTTCCTGCAGATTGGCGTCCGGGTGATGACGTGATTGTTCCGACTGCCGGATCATGCGGCGTAGCACAAGAACGTATGGAAAGTACGGATGAAGATCAAACTTGCTACGATTGGTTCTTCTGTACAAGAAAATTGGCTAAAGAAAAAGTTGAAGCACTGAAGGTTAAATAATTGATTGTATTGAATGATTAGTGTGAAATGAGTCGGTGAAAGTCGGCTCATTTTTTATTTTAACAGTTCGGGTGTTCGAATGTTCAGATGTTTATAAGTTTGGTTGTTTAGTTGTTTGGATGTTCGTTATGGTCGCTTCCCGAGTTACTTAAATTTTAAACACAATCAATTTATCTTATTATTTACTTTCATTTAACAACTTACTCGGGGTGCGACTAATAATTATTGTGTACCTTTGCACGCTATGTTAAGTGATTTTATCGGAAATCGTATCAGGCAGGAATTTAAGCATGAGCCTACGGAGCAGCAGTCGACACTAATTAACAAATTGGCAGAATTTGTCATGTCTGCCGATCCGGATAAGGCTTTTTTGCTAAAAGGTTACGCCGGTACGGGAAAGACAAGCATCGTGAGTGCGTTGGTTCGTGCGTTGGATGCGCTGGGACGAAAAACGGTGTTGCTTGCACCTACCGGACGAACTGCCAAAGTGCTTTCTACCTATTCCGGATTTCCCGCTTTTACCATTCATAAAAGAATATACCGTCAGAGAGCTATCGGTGATTATCGTTTTCTGTTGGCTGACAATTTGCATAAAAACATCATTTTTATTGTGGATGAAGCTTCTATGATTTCCAATACGGGAAATGACACTGCTTTCGGTAGCGGACATTTGTTGGAAGATTTGATAGAGTATGTGTATGCAAATAAAAATGAGTGCAGTCTTATTTTTCTTGGCGATACGGCGCAGTTGCCACCTGTGGAACAGAGCCAAAGTCCGGCGTTGGAACCGAATGTGCTGAAGTCGATGGGGCTGAATGTAACTGAATTTGAGCTTACTCATGTGGTGCGTCAGGCTTTGGAAAGCGGAATTTTGTACCACGCTACTAATTTACGACTACATCTGGCACAAGGAACCACGCAGACCTACCCGAAATTTAAGCTAAATGGTTTTGAGGATATTGTGAAGTTGAGCGGAATAGATTTGGTAGATACTGTTCAGCGTTCGTATAGCGGCGTAGGGGTGGAAGATACGATTATCGTAACTCGCTCAAACAAACGAGCCAATATGTACAACAACGGTATTCGCTCACGAGTGATGATGCGTGAAGAACAATTATCCAACGGCGATTTACTGATGGTTACACGAAATAATTATTTTTGGAATAAACCTTACAAAGAGATTGATTTTATTGCCAATGGCGATGTGTTGGAAGTGGTGCGGATACGTAAACATCTGGAAATGTACGGTTACCGTTTTGCTGATTTGTCGCTTCGTTCCTTGGATTATGGTTGGGAAATAGATGCGCGTGTCTGGTTGGATGGATTGCAATCCGAAAATCCGGCGCAGATGAATGAGATGAGCAATCAACTTTTTGCAGCCGTGGCGGAAGATTATCCTGAAATTACCAATCGGCGTCAGTTGGTGAAAAAAGTATTTGAAAGCGAATACTTTAATGCCTTGCAAGTGAAATTTGCTTATGCCGTAACCTGCCACAAAGCACAAGGCGGACAGTGGAAAAAAGTTTTTATTGATCACGGATATGTTCCTGAGGACCAATTTAATGAAGATTACTATCGTTGGCTTTATACCGCTTTGACACGTGCATCGGAACAGGTTTATCTGGTAAACTTTCCGGATGAGTGGTTTGTTTGATGCTTGGGAACTGGAAAAAGTAGAAAGATAAAAATACTAATGTAACGTGAGTTCGATATAAAAATTAGAATAATTACTTGATTGAAAGCTACTTAATTTTCCGTAGGAAATTAATATCAATAGAAACATATATTCTAGCATACCCATATTCCCCGTAGGGGATATATTCCCTACGGGAAAATATTAGCTGACAAATTCTATGCTATTGATATAGATGTCCTACGGACAAAAATTATATCGAACTCACATTAATGTAGAAAATAAAAATTATAACTCTGTCCCCAAATTCCCCTTGGGTTAGGGTTGTTAAGTTCTGGATTTTACATCAATTGCCACGTCTTTCAAGGCGTGGATTTGGGTTGTAATAACGCTTGGCTTTAGCCGAAATTTATTATAAACTTGGGCTAAAGCCTGTTGGATTATTTTTTGTTACCCACGAGTTAAAACTCGTGGCAATTGAGAACTTAGCAGTTTTGTCCTTGTGGGTTAGGGACTTAAATATCCTAAAATTATGTTTTCATTTATTGATCAATATCCATTTTTATTGCCCATATTGATTTTTATCGGGCGAATTTGTGATGTTACTTTGGGTACGTTGCGTATTATTTTTGTGTCCAAAGGGAAGCGAACCATTGCACCGATTATCGGATTTTTTGAAGTTTTTATTTGGGTAGTGGTTATTTCTCAAATCCTTTCACGTGCCAATGATTTGCTAGCATATCTTTCTTATGCAGGTGGTTATGCTACAGGTACTTACGTGGGAATGTTGATAGAAAGTAAATTGGCTTTTGGAACGTTGCTTTATCGAGTTTATACCAAAAAAGAAGGAAATGATTTAGTGCAAAATCTTAGTACAAATGGATTTGGTGCTACGCTTGTTCATGGTGAAGGCTCTGTGGGAAAAGTAGATGTGGTAGAAACTGTGGTAGCTCGTCAACAGATGAAGAAAATAGAACACGTGATTAATGAATTTGATGAAAATGCGTTCTATGTAACCGAAGATGTTCGCACTGCTCAAAACGGAATTTTCCCCAAAACAGCAAACATCTTCCAACGTTGGAGACCGGGAAAGTAGGAATTATTAAATATAAATCACTGCTTAAATTTCTGATAAATCAGGACATTCTCAAAACCATCCGGAGTTTTAATCCAATTTTTCAGCGTGCCGCTTAATTCAAATCCGTTGCTTTCAAATAATCTGCGGCTACTCTGATTGCTTTCTGTCACTTGAGCATAAATCTGATTAATTTTTAGAAAATTAAAAACATAATTTTCCGTTAGTTTTAAGCTTTGAGTTGCAAAGCCTTTTCTTTGAAATTCCGATGCCACATAAAACCCGATCGTCAGACGACTATGATACAAATCAAAGTTAAATAAATCCACAGTCCCAACAGTCTGATTCGTGGATTTGTTCACTATCATCAGTCGAAGTTGGTTGTTTTCATAGATGTCAAATGTGGTCTGTGCAAGATATTGTTTCAACTGAAACCGAGAACAGGGTGCTTTTGTATTTCCTGCAATCCATGCAGTAGTATCATTTTCCCAGAGGTAGAGTAGTTCTAAATCTTCCGGCTCCAATGCACGTAGTTTAATTATGTCGTTTTCTAAAAAATTCATATTACTTAAATTCTAAATAAGGTGTAAGTCTGTTGATTTCCTCTTCGTTAAACTCATCAAGCACTCGAAGCTCATCAATATGTATAAGTTTAACTTTCTTTCTTCGATACTCGTAAATGGCTTTTGCTTTTTGAAAAGTCTTAATATAGGGATGTCTTTTAAGCTTTTCGATGCTTGCCGTGTTTACGTCTATTTTCTCTATTAAGTTTCCATCTGCCGTTAGCGAATGTTTTATTTGCTCAAAAGTTTCCGATTGCATTCCATAAACTTCGCGAACTTGTTCCACACTATAATAGCCACCCAGCACATTTCTGTAGCTCACTATTCGCCGTGCGTATCCTCGTCCGATTCCTCTGATTTGTTGTAGCAATGCAGTGTCTGCTTCATTAAGCTCAATGATTATATCATCGCGTTTTTGGATAAAGTTAGCTTTTTCCTCTTGTTGTTCCGGTTTATCCCGATTTACTTGTGCCGTTTGTATTTCCTGCGGAATTTGGATATAGGGTTTTAGCTCTTCAAATTTTGCAGAACTAATTCCATAGACTTTTTCAAATGCTTCCGCTGTTCGGAATTTTCCGCCTTTGGCACGATAGCGAAGTATGTTTTTTGCAATATAGGGTTTCAGTCCAAGTCGTACAAATGTTGCAGAATCAGCCGTGTTTGGATTAAAAGCAAAAAGCTCGTATTTTTCCTCTTTTCGTTTTGGGAAAGAGTAGTTGTTGCGATAGACGAAAGGCTGAAATTCACGTTCACTACGCTGTTTTCTCTCTTTTTCAATAAGATTGGCTCTAAATTCGGCAGCTTCTTTTAGAAATTTCGTGTCCGTAGTCTGTTCTTTCGATTTGTCAAAAATAACAGGGATTAATACTGTTGCCGCTATCGACAACAATATTAATCCCAATAAAATAAGAATTCCTATTCTCTGAGCTTTATTGTAATAGAAAAAATTCTTCCAACTCATGAGTATTTTAAGATTTAGTAAACTATATTGAACTTGAAACTCGAAACTTGAAACGTAACTACTCACCCACCTCTACCAAAATCCCCCTCGTTTGCAACGAGGGGTTATTGGTTTAACGTTTATGTGTTCATCAACTTTTTTAGCAGAGAAGAATTATTTAATAATACTGAAAAAATTTATTGTTCCCTTGTTAAAAATGAGAGAAATAACCTGTCCCCTCTCGTTGCAAACGAGGGGGATTGGGAGTATTTATATAAATCGGAGTGTATGTTTTTTATCTCATCAGGATTTTCTTGGTGTTTCTTATATAAATCTAATAACGCCGGCACTAACTCTAACACTTCATCAGTGCGACAGTTGTAAATGATTCCATTTATACCATTATTGGTCAGGTAATTATAAATACTTTGTTTCATATTCTTTTATTTTTTGTTTTTAGGTTTGATATTGAGCCTATAAATAGCATGGAAAAGCACATAACGTGGCATTACATTGTAATACGATTCGGCACGACCTTGTGCATTGATTGATTTATATACATTTGACAGGTTTCCCAATACGTCAAAGGCATCAATAATAAATATTAAGTTGCCTTGCATAATGCTTTTTGACAAACGGATATTCCAAACTAAATTATCGGTATTCATAGTTTGTTCACTAAATCCTCGCCGACTATATTGAGTTAAATCTGTACTAAATTGCATTTTCCAAGGTAAATCAATTATTCCATTAACACCATAATTGTATTCGCGATAGTTAATCGGAATAAAATTTTCTCTCTCGCCACGCAAACTTGTTGCATTCAATCCAAATTTACCCGAAGCTTGTAGCCATGCGTATTGATATTTTAATGAAACGTCTTCTTTTACATTATAATTGTGAACAATACTTTGTACCATTTTAGCGGCATCAGATGTTCCTATCAAATCTACATTGTGATTATATCCGAAATAGGTATCGGTTTTAAAACTCCATTTCTGTTTTTTATCTATACTTCTGCCAAATAAAATACGAACATCATTTTGCCAGTTGCCATTCACATTCTGAGGAGTTGTTGTTCTTCCTCCATTTTCTTTATTATAAACAAAACCAAGCGCCACTGCATTCTGAACTATGTTTAAGTTATAGTAAATACCAAATATTTGCTGAACTTCGGTTTTGTTTACAGTGTGCCGAAGACCGAGAGAATGTGTTGTGGTGTTTTTTAACTCCGAGTTGCCGTGAAAAATATTTAACGGTTGAGCATCATCTACGATGTTTAGCAAATAAGTCATTCGAGGAGCGCTTACCATACTGCTGAAAGTTAACCCTGTTATTCGGCGAAAATTGCTTGAACGAGCTTCCAATGAGATATTAGGTGCAAATGAAACAATGGGGCGAATAATCGCGGTATCCAATGTGTTACGCCTATACTCTAATTTGTTATGTTCAATACGAAGCGGTAGAAACACACCCACCTCCAATCGACCTCCTAAAAAGTTTGTTTCGCCAATAAGTTTCAAGCCTGCATCATGAACATTTTTTATCATTGTTGAATAGAAACTGTTTTGTATATCTAAAACTCTGTTCAGTGAATCGTTCGTAGAGGGCAAAGTACCTAACGGATGGGTATTTGTGGTATTCCAACCATTCAGGTAGTCAAGACGGTATAGCGATTTGTCGCCTGAAACGGATGAATGAGTATATGTATAGGTAGGTGCAAGTGCAATACCATTGCTCAAGCAATAGTAATAGCTTAGCGATGAAGATGTATTGAATTTACGTTCGGGAGTAAGTGTGTATCGATTTCGGAAATCCGTTTTTACCGGATTGAATAAAAAATAATCTACGCCAAAATGGTCAAAACTTGCATTATCAGATGTATTATAAGATGCGTTTAGTGAGAGCATAAACTTGTCAGATAATCCTCTCCAAGGATGGTAGGTGGCAAAAGAATTAAACGCCGTACTGGTGTAATTGCCGTTGCCTTTTATCTGATTGAATACCCTGTTGACTGCATTTGCTGTCCACGATTTTTCGGGGGAAAGAAATACACTGTCTAACAACGAGACAGGGTCTAAGCTGCTTAATGGCATTGCCGAGAATGTTGCGGAACGGCTAAAAATATTGTTCTCTTTTCTTGAATAATCAAAATTAAGATTGGTTTTCCAATACACTTTTTTCCATGTTAGTGTTAATTCATTGTTTGTAGATGCCTTAAAATCTTTATTATCAGCCAAGTATTGCGAACGAGAAAACACATCGCCCGCAGGCAAAAATGTTACACCCAAAGTATTCACACGCATATCGGTATGGTAATGTTCTAGTTGTGTGGAATTTGTAAAAATATATTTTCGATATTTGTCGTCCAAACGATAATTTATCCCAGCAATATTGGAGGTCTGTTGACCACAAAATACATTTGCCGGGTTCCATTCGCCATCTTCGCCGGGACGGCGAGTATCGTTGATATTATTACTGTTCCCATATACTGTCAATCGGGAATTGGGTGTGAAACACAATCCGAATATGCGACCCAAAAAACGATTGCCCGACCCGTAACCTGCTTCAGCATTAGCTATCCACCCTATGGAGTACTCTTTTTTTAAATTAATATCCATTACAAACGATTTTGGCAGCACATCTTTTCCTTCAAAGCGTCCCATATCGGCAGTTTGCTCATATACTTTTACTTTGTTTACCATATAATATGGCAGATTATCAAGCAATAACCGATTGTTTCCTTTCATAAAATCTTTTCCGTTCAACAGCAAGCTGTTCACAAAGCGCCCGTTCACGTAAATTCGTCCATCTCTTTTGAGTTCGGCTCCCGGCAACTGTTTAATAAGTGCATCAAGCATTGACCCCTCTGCCAACCGAAAAGCATCGGCATTGTACACCACCGTATCGCCTCGCAGTACCATCTTTACTTTGGTAGCCGTAACGGTAACCTCTTTCAGCATACGTTCTTTACGGCGGTTAAGGAGAACAACATCCTCCAGACTATAGGAGCCTTGTCAATTACCTAATTTAACTTCTATATTAGTGTAGAGGGTGTCGTATTCCAAATGGGTAAAACGTAAGATAAAATTTCCCTGTTCTTCAAACTTCATTATAAATATAAAAGGACATTCCAAACGACCGCCTCTGGATGTTTTTTTCGATTGTGTAGTAGCAACTACGGAACTGTCCGGACGCATCAGTGTAACACTTACGTAAGGTATTTGCTCACGTGTAAACGAGTTGGCAACTTGACCTATAATCCAGTATTCTTTGGGCGCTGCCGATAGCGATATGGCGCTAACAACAAATAAAAGTAGAGTGAAAAGAGTTTTCATAATAATAAATGTTTTCTAAGAAGACCATATGTGAAGTTATCTTAACTTCTACAAATACTTACTGACTCTATATGATTTTTATGGGTAATTTAAATTTTCTACTTTTCCAGAATGATTCATTACCAAAATCCCCCTCTTTTGCAACGAGGGGTTATTGGTTTAACCTTTTAGACGTTGTGCTAAAACGCAAAACGTTTATGTGTTCATCAACTTTTTTAGCAGAGAAGAATTATTTAACTCAAGTTTCCCACCCTTAAATAAGCGTATTTAAGGCATAAAATAACAGAAAAAAGTAATGTAGTTTGAAGATAATTTGTTATCTTTGAATTAGTTAAACAAAAAAGTTAACAACTCTTAAACCACACCACTTATGAACACAAAGAAAAACAAATTATCCGAGCTATCCGACATTTTAGCTGAAAAAAGCAAATTAGACAATGGGATTTTAACCTTTGTAAGACAATTTAAGATAGGTATCCTTCTAAAATCATTCTCTCAGTTTAAAAAACAAGGTTATTCTGTTGTGTCTGTCATCACGAGATTGATTTTCATCCGTCTTGGCGGCATGAGTATTTATGATTAAACGGAGAATGTGCAAGAATAGTATTTAAAGACATGTTTTAACACTTAAAGATTGATTTTTTAACACATAAACTCATCTTTTCTTAGAGGATGAGTAGTTACCTTGAAACTTTGAACTCGAAACTCGAATTAATACGCTCTTGCAAATACCACTCGTTGTGCCGAAGGCTTTCCTGTAACCATACAAACACCCGGCGTTTTATCGCCATCAAGTGGGATACAGCGGATGGTTGCTTTGGTTTCTTCCTTGATTTTCTCTTCTGTTTCCGGCGTTCCATCCCAGTGACAAAGCAAGAAGCCGCCTTTTTCAATCTCTTCTTTGAACTCCTCGTATGAATCCACTTCACGTGTCATTGAATTATTGAAGTCCAAAGCTTTTTGGAAAATATTAGCTTGAATTTCTTTCAGCAAGTCTTTTATGTAGGTATCGATACCTTCTATCGAAACAGTCTCTTTGGTCAGTGTATCACGACGAGCCACTTCAATTGTGCCATTTTCAAGGTCGCGAGCACCCATTGCCAAGCGTACAGGAACACCTTTCAATTCATATTCGGCAAATTTCCAACCCGGTTTTTTCTGGTCGTTGTCGTCATATTTTACAGAAATTCCTAATGCTTTCAGTTTTGCACTGATTTCATTTACTTTTTCGGTAATGGCAGTTAATTGCTCGTCATTTTTATAAATCGGCACAATCACTACTTGATACGGTGCCAAGTTCGGTGGCAACACCAATCCGTTGTCGTCCGAGTGTGTCATAATCAACGCACCCATCAGTCGGGTAGAAACGCCCCAAGAGGTCGCCCAAACATACTCAGGCTGATTTTCTTTGTTTACAAAAGTTACGTCAAATGCTTTGGCAAAATTCTGACCCAAGAAGTGCGAAGTTCCTGCTTGTAAAGCTTTTCCGTCTTGCATCAATGCTTCAATACAGTAAGTTTCTACGGCACCGGCAAAGCGCTCGTTAGCTGATTTGATGCCTCGCCAAACCGGAACAGCCATAAAGTTTTCTGCAAAATCAGCATAGACATGCAGCATTTTTTCAGTCTCTTCAATTGCTTCTGCTTCGGTGGCGTGTGCTGTGTGTCCTTCTTGCCACAGAAATTCCGCAGTTCTCAAAAACAGTCGCGTACGCATTTCCCAGCGAACCACGTTTGCCCATTGATTAAGTAAAATCGGTAGGTCGCGGTAAGATTGTATCCAGTTGCGGTATGTGTTCCAAATAATGGTTTCCGAAGTAGGACGAACTACCAATTCCTCTTCCAATTTAGCTTCCGGGTCCACGATTAGACCGGGTCTGTTCGGGTCTTGTTTCAGGCGGTGGTGCGTAACCACGGCGCACTCTTTCGCAAAGCCTTCCACGTGTTCCGCTTCTCTGCTAAGGAAAGATTTTGGAATGAAAATCGGGAAATAAGCGTTCATATGTCCGGTTTCTTTGAACATTCTATCCAACTCGGCTTGCATTTTTTCCCAGATAGCAAATCCGTAAGGTTTAATCACCATACAACCGCGAACGGCTGAATTTTCCGCCAAATCGGCTTTAATCACCAAGTCGTTGTACCATTGCGAGTAGTCAACTGAGCGTGGGGTAAGATCTTTTATTTCTATTTTTGCCATATTTTTTACTTTTTCTAAAATGCCTACAAAGATACATCTTTTATAAAATTCAACAAAATCATTGAACGGGTGTTTCCGTTGAAATAACTAGTTTATTCATTCATCAAAAATTCCTTATCCTCTTTTCGCAAGGAAAACTCAAAAAAGACATCTTCCTCTAAATCCATTGCAGCATCTTCAAATAAGAGCAGAAGTTCTTCAAACTCATCCAGTTGCTCAAGTGATAAGTTTATAAACTCAATGTCAATTGGCAGTTCGACATAGCCTGTCAGACTATCCCAAAGTGCATCCAAATTATTCCCGAAATAATCCGGCAAATTGAGTTCCAATGCTGCCAAACGATAAAAATCATCGTAGGTTTTGATTTGTTCAAAATCGAAAATATGTTTTGTCATCTCTCTTCGAATGTTTTATAGTGGTCGTAGGTTACAAAAATTAATCCGTCGTTGGAAAACAGCAGTCGGTCTGCGTTTCGTCTGCCACAGTTGTAGTTCAGGTCGGCTTCTCGCCAAGTTTGTCCATTTTTGTTGGGTAGTCTTTTCTCTCTGTTTGAAAATCTGTCGCCACCAATCGCTTTTCCCGGCAATACATCGCACAAATTTCCTTCCGAAGCTATCCATCCGCCATTGCGCGCTTCTTCTTTCGTGATATAATAATCCGGTAATTGATTATGCGCTTTTACATACGGAATTACTACCTTTTCACTTGTCAGTTCGTCAATTTCCAAGCTTTCCGGCTTTTCAGAAATTGTAATCTCTTTATTGTTGTTTTGAGTTACTTTCGATGTTTTTTTATCTGATTTTATAAATGTGGAATAAACTAACAACCCAATGATTATCAGTAATAAAACAATGATGATGGATGATGTTTTCTTTTGCATATTGTAAAAATCTCAGTGTTCCTGAATTGAATTTAAAATTTCTAACAGCACTCTCTCTTCATTTTCCCAGTTTAGTTCTTGTGCTAATTTGTAAAAATGGCTTGTATCAAATCCGTTATCAAAAATATTGTTTATCGTTTTAGCTAAAAATTCAGCATCGTATTGGTTTATTAATACGCCGGTTTTATACGTGTCAACTATATTTCGTATTTCCGGAAAATCCATAGCCAAAACCGGAATTTCAGCTTGAATATAGTCAAAAATCCGATTGGGAAGCGAGTAGTAGTAACTTAATCCCAAGTCTTCAAGTAAACAAAGTCCCAAGTCTGCTTTTAATGTTATTTCTTTCAGTTCGCAAGGTGTTTTTTTGCCGATAAAAAATACTTTCTCGCTTAGCCCCAACGAATTAACAAGTTTCTCTAACTCATGCTTAATATCGCCATCACCCGCAACAATCAGTGTACCGTCAATTTTTGGCATGGCTTGTATAACCCATTCAAGACCTCTGCCTTTATTTATCGCACCTTGATAAATAATCGTTTTTCCTTGTTTGTCTTTTGTTGTATTATTCAAATATGAATGGTAAGGAACGTTACGAATTACTTTCATTTCTATACCGTACTTTTTCCCGTAATATGTGGCAATTGATTGACTTACGGTATAGGCATTTTTAAGTTTTGGAAAAATAAAATCTTCAATTTTTTCCCAAACCTTTTTTACAAATGGACGGTCTGCCAATTCGGGAACTTCGGGGAAAAGTTCATGAGTATCAAAAATGAGTTTTTTATTTCTTATTTTAGAAACAAAATAGTTGGGTAAAAGCGTGTCGGTATCATTGGAAAGTAAGATATCAGATGACGAAAAAAGCAACAGAAAAAAAAGTCGGATATTTAATTCGGCATAAAATAAAAATCCACTATTAAAAATGAGATTTAGGCGCTTATAATTATATGGAAAATTCACAGGAAAGCTGTTTTTTAGCTTTCTACCTACCAACAACACATCAAAGTTGTTTTCGTGGCAAGTTTTGGCTACTTTTTGCACCCTTTGGTCTGTTGCTAAGTCGGAACTAACTGAAATAATAATTTTTTTCTTCATCTTTCAGTTTTTAGGTAGTTAATCATCCACTCATAAAGCTCTCTGTGATACATCCCATTTTCTTTTTCTACCGAAGTATTGTGCCAAAGCAGCACCAAATCACCGTTAAATTCCCGAACGGTATCTATCAGCTTTTTGGAAAATGCGAAAGCATCGTCTTTATTCAAATTCATATAGCGTATGTCGCTTAATGTACTGTCCATCATTGTGGTAGCATGCAATGTAAGCGAAGTCAATCTCAAACTTATGGGATGTATCCACTTCACTGCCCGACAAGTTCCCAATCTAAATCCGGCTACATCGGCGTATGACATGGTAAAATCATCCGTAATTCCGGCATTAATAAGTGCTTGAAAATCCTCAGGCTCTCTACTTCGTAAATAATGGTTACGAGAGAGTTTTACATTTTCGTAAATTGCCTTTTCCAAAACTTCTTTCTCTTTGGCAATCAAGTAAATATCTTGTCCTGCCTGATAGGAAGGATGCAAGCCAATTTTCACTTCATTCTTTCTACATAGTTCAAAAAGATAGGTAAAATCTTTATCCAAAACATCGTGTATTGGTTTGTCTTGATTTAATTCGCTGCCACCTGATTTTACAAAAACGATGGTTTCAATATCCGTTTCCTTGTTTTGTTTCTTCACTTGATTTGCCAAATCGAAAAGCCACGGGAATGTAAACCAAGGATCGTGCTGTATTCCACCAAAATAGCTTTGAATAGCCTTAAAACTTTGATATGGACTTTTGAAAAAACGAGAAATAGCACCTGTCATTCCTCTAAAATTCCGATAGTGTGCAATTTGGTCGGCATCGTGGGTTAGGTAGATTCTATTAAAATCGGACTTTGGTTCTTTTACGTCTAATCCGATTTCACGTAGTAATTTTCTTAGCGCTTTCCCGTATTCATCTACGATGGGTCGTTCCAAAAATCCAGCTCTAAACGGTAAGCATTTCTTCCCTTGAAATCGTCCGTGTTCATCTCTGTCACTTCGATAAATCACCTCTTCGTAGCGACTAATCAGGAAAAAGGATGATGCAACAATATCGGCGTAAAGCAGAATGGTGTCGCCTTGTTTTTCCTGTTTTGGATTGCCGAAAAGCAAAGGAATTTCTTCCCAATTTTCCAAAGGCAGTTTGGGTAGTGAACGCTCTGTTTTATAAGTGTTTTCTGAAAAAAACTCGGATGGGAATATCACCAATTTATACTGTGAAAATTTAAGCGGATTGGATGTGTAGCCAATCAGCTTTGAAAGTTCACTATTCTCATTTCCCAAAAGAAACTGAATAATATAATCGGATATTTCCTGTAAGTTTTTCTTCATTTTACTTTTTCAGCTTCCGTTTTTGAGCGTGTGAAAACGTAAGTACAATGGCTATAACAATGCCAATAATATAATCTTGCTGGCGATAAACGTCCAAAAATCCATCCTCAACCGGAAGTTTTCCACCTGCCAGTTTCAGTAGCCAAGTCAGCACCATAAAAACTAAAAATGCTGCAATGCCATAAAGCAATAAACTTAATTTTGAATTCATAATATATAACAAAAGAAAAAATAATGTCGTAATTAGGTTACAAAACCTTTGATAATCAGCAGTTACTATCTCCCTTTCCCTTGTGGGGAAAGGGGTTAGGGGATAGGGGCATTCAATTCCCTTTTCAAAAACCTTCCCGTTTCACTTTCCTTATTCTTTGCAATTTCTTGTGGTGTGCCTGTAGCAAGGATATAACCACCACGGCGACCGCCTTCGGGACCAATATCAATAATATGGTCAGCCACTTTTATCACATCCAAATTATGCTCGATAATAATTACCGTGTTACCTTTATCTACTAAACGGTCAAGAACCCGTAAAAGTACGCGAATATCTTCAAAATGCAATCCGGTTGTCGGTTCATCCAGAATGTAGAGCGTTTTTCCGGTGTCTTTTTTTGCAAGTTCCGAAGCTAACTTCACTCGCTGACTTTCCCCACCGGAAAGCGTTGTACTGCTTTGTCCAAGCTTGATATAACCCAGTCCTACATCTTGTAATGTCTTGATTTTCTTCAAAATAGATTGCTGATTTTCAAAAAAATCAACCGCTTGATTGATGGTCATATTCAGCACATCGGCAATAGATTTACCCTTAAATCGCACTTCCAAAGTTTCACGATTATAGCGTTTGCCGTTGCAGGTTTCACAAGGAACAAACACATCGGGTAAAAAATTCATTTCGATGGTTTTGTAACCATTTCCTCCGCACGTTTCACAACGACCGCCTGCGGTATTAAACGAGAAACGTCCCGGTTTATAACCGCGGATTTTGGCTTCGGGTAAACTTGCAAACAAATTCCGAATATCAGCAAATACACCGCTGTACGTTGCCGGATTAGAGCGTGGCGTGCGTCCGATAGGCGATTGATCTACCTGTACCACTTTATCTACATTCTCAATGCCTTCTATGCTGTCGTAGGCTAATGGGTCTTTTAGCGAACGATAGAAGTGCTGACTTAAAATAGGCTGCAAAGTTTCATTTACCAGTGTCGATTTTCCACTTCCTGAAACGCCTGTTACACAAATCATTTTTCCCAAAGGAAATGTAACATCCACATTTTTAAGGTTGTTTCCTTTCGCACCTTTTATGGTTAGAAATTTACCGTTTCCTTCTCGGATATTTTCGGGTATTTCAATTTCTTTTTTACCTGTCAGATAATCGGCAGTCAGGGTGTCGGAACGAAGCATCTGGTAAGGCGTTCCGGCAAAAACCAGTTCTCCGCCAAACCGTCCGGCTTTGGGACCCAAATCCACCACGTAATCTGCCGAAAGCATCATATCTTTATCGTGTTCCACCACAATAATAGAATTGCCCGTATCACGAAGTTTTTTCAGCGAATTAATCAATCGTTGGTTGTCACGTTGATGTAAACCGATGCTTGGCTCATCCAAAATATAAAGTACATTGACAAGTTGTGACCCAATTTGTGTAGCCAGTCTAATTCGTTGACTTTCACCACCTGAGAGCGATTGAGAAGGGCGATTCATTGCCAAATAATCCAAACCTACATCCAGCAAAAATTGCAGTCGGCTGTTCAGTTCTTTTACCACTTCGCCTGCAATGGCTTTTTGTTTTTCAGAAAGATGTGGTTCCAAATTTTTCAGCCAATCATGCAATTCAACGATATCCATTTCAGCTAGTTCTGCGATGTTTTTATCGTGAATACGGAAATACAAACTCTCTTTCCGCAGGCGCTGACCTTTACATTCGGGACATTTAATGGTTTTGGAATATTGATTTGCCCACTTTTGTTCAGTGGCAGATGCTGTAGTTTCCTGCTGCATTTCAATATATTTCAAAATGCCTTCGTAGCTTATAAAGTAGTTTGAGTTGCCAAGCGATTGATTTTTAATATTCAGTCGCTCATCGGTACCGTTCATTACTTCATCAATGGCATCCTCAGGAATATCGGCAATCGGCATTTTTATCGTGCATTCGTGCTTTTCCAGAATAGCTTCGATTTGCCAAAAAATCATACTGTTTTTATATTTTCCGAGTGGTGCAATGCCACCGCTGTGAATGGAAACAGATTTATCCGGAATGATTTTATCCATATCAATTTCATTCACAAACCCCAATCCTTTGCATCGCGGACAATATCCGTGTGGCGAGTTAAAGGAAAAATGATGCGGTGCAGGTTCGTCATATGATAATCCGGTGGTAGGACACATTAGTTTCCGGCTGAAATAACGAGCTCCATCTAACTTTCCCGAAGGGGAAGGATTAATCCCCCCTGCGGGGGCTACCATAATCACGCCATTCCCTTGTTGCATCGCGGTTTGCATGGAACTAAGCAGGCGTTTGCGGTCTTTGCCGGAAATAAGCAAGCGATCAATTACCACTTCAATATCGTGGATTTTGTAACGATCCACTCGCATATTGTGGGTAATTTCTTTTAGTTCGCCATCTACACGCACATGTAGGTAGCCTTTCTTCCGAATTTGTTCGAAAAGCTCGCGATAATGTCCTTTACGTCCACGCACTACGGGTGCAAGAAGTAACGTTTTTTTGCCTTCATATTCTTTCAGTATCAAATCCACAATTTGCTCGTCGGTGTATTTAACCATCGGCTCGTCGGTAAGGTAGGAGTAGGCAATTCCCACACGTGCATACAGCAGACGGAGGAAGTCGTAAATCTCTGTGGTAGTGCCTACGGTAGAGCGTGGGTTTTTATTGGTGGTTTTCTGCTCAATGGAAATAACCGGACTTAATCCCGTGATTTTATCCACATCGGGACGTTCCATATTTCCGAGAAAACTACGAGCATAAGCAGAAAATGTTTCGATATAGCGACGCTGACCTTCGGCAAAAATAGTATCGAATGCCAAAGACGACTTTCCGCTGCCGCTTAATCCGGTAATCACCGTAAGCGCATCACGCGGAATAGTTACATCAATGTTTTTAAGATTATGCACCCGAGCACCGATAACTTCTACGGTTTCGTTGGTGTCGGGAAGATGTATATTTGTAGTGTTTGTTTCCAAAATTTGCGAGCTTTAATAACTTGCAAAGATAGTGAATATTTAGTGAATTTTGAAGGGAAGTAAGTGGCGGATTTTTTGGAACACAGATAACACGGATTGGACGAATTGGCACAAAATGACTAAAAGAAGTAGTTTTCAACTCTAAGTTTTGTTTCAAATTTTGATCATTATCTTGCAAAATACACACGTATGCACTATCTTTGTGTACGTCAAGACCACATGTTGTTTTCATTATATTACTTCGTTAAATTATACGTTTGTAGCACAAGGTTACGTTGATTGTTGTTTTAATAATTTGTAGAACAGTTTAGCACTTGTGGTGTTGATTTTTATGTAAGTTTGGACTTGAATTTTGAGTTTATCTAAAAAAATGTATAATACAAATTAGTGTTTCAATTATGAAAAGAAATTATTTAATAACATTCATTATTCTTAGCTTATTATGTTCTTGTGGTGTGAATACTAACCCCCCAAGTTATGTGAAAGATCTTGTTGTTTATGAAGAAGGTTATCAAGGTTCTTCTAAGGCTTATGCAGTCTATTTTATACTCGCAGATGCATATGGTAATATGACTGCCAGCAATGGAGTTGCATATATAGAATTTGCAGAAGAACGTGAGAAGACTTGGTATGATGAATATAATGAAAATCCGGCTAAATATAAGGGTACATCGCTTGAGAAACGTGCAATAGCACGAAAAAATAGAGAAGAAGTACAAAAAGAATCGAGTTCTGCTATTTCAAGTTGGACACCTACTCTTCATTCGGAAGAAGAGCATTGCATTTATAGTAAAGTGTTTTATAACGTAAGTGTTGAGCGTTTTCGAATGGCTAAAGTTGGTATGGGACCCTTTGAACGCGAAGTTCTATTATATTCTTTAGGTAGAATATCCTTACACAGCAAACCTAATAAGTCTCATGGTAAAGTCTATTTATTATTTAAAACAGAAGATGGTAATGAAATAAGAGGTGAAACAGCTGTGTATTATTAAATTACCCAGTCAAAAAAAATGTAAAATCTTTACATTTTACTAACTTAAATTTACCTATTCAATTTTATTATCTCATTGGATATTTCAAAGGAAGAAATTTATTTTAAAGAAACAGCACCAGATAAATTTCACATAGAATATAAAAATCATCTAACATCAAGTATTAAAAAAGGGGGATTGCCCCCTTTTTCAATATAAGCATTTCAAATCACAATCCCTGTACTAATTACTTGCGAATAAAGTGGTGAGTTTTTATCTCTCTTATCAAGAAGTACAGGCTCAATCAATGAACTAACTTGTCTGCGAAGTTTCCACAATAATGGTGTGTCTTCGAAAAAATCATCCGAAGTTTTTTTTACAAAAACAGCAATATCTATATCGCTATCGGCGTGCTGAGTGTCGGTAGCGTACGAGCCATAAAGATATACCTCTTCTACAGGCAAGTGCTTTTTTACTAGCTCTTTATAGTCTTTTGCAAGTTTTATAGCTTCTGCTTTATCCATTGTTGTAAATTTTGAGTTTGAGTAATTAATTCCTCACTTCGTTCTTGATTTAAGCTTTTCAAAAGTCGTTCTTTATAGGATGGATATCTCGCTTCAATATTTAATGGTTCAAGACTGTCAATCAAATTGAGTTGACTTTCATCCATCATCAGAAAAAGACCTGTTTTTTCTGACAATCTTGTTAGATTATGTGTGTATGGTGGTGTTTCAGTTGATATTTTACACCAATATGCTTTAAGTATTTTCTCAATTGCTTGATGACACATAAAGCCGACATAAAGAAAGCGCTTTGTTTTGAGCATTGCTTTTGCCGTTTCTATGTCATAATCTGACAATTCAGTCCAATATGTAACTTTCTCATTCATTTATAATTTCTTTACAGCAAAGATAAACCTAAACTTTCTAAATTACAATAGATTGATAAGTTTTAAAAAATAAAAACCCTGCCGATGTTTTCAGTTTGGCAGGGTTTTCTGTTATCGTTATTTTTTCTTCTTAAATTCCTTTTCTGCTTCAAAAATTAGAATTACCACTGAAACCCTTATTTCATATAGCCTTTGTTAGAGCCATGTGCATTATTTTCTTAGAAGTTTTCAAGTATAAATTTCACTATTTTGTCTTTACGCAGACTGATTTTTTCTTTGTTCCAAATTTCTGATTCCGCTGTCATTTTTTGAATTTCTCGTTGTTGTCCAAGATGATTATATGAACTTCTTTTATCACTAAATGGCTTATTTCCAACAGAACAATTGTGTGATTTAGAAAGAAGTAAATAATTTCCTAAACAGTCAATATATTGGTTTCTAAATTCTTCATCATATTCACAATAACCAGTTGCAATTGGTTCTCCATTTGTCGGTGTCTGTGGTGCAATATGTTCTAATTCTGGGCTTTCAATGCTGTCAAAACGAGTCAATGAATATCCATTTTTTCCTTGATTTTCAAGATAATTTTCATACTTCCAAAGCAAGAATTTTGCTGTTGAATGGTGCATTCCGCCTTGAATTGATTTTTCAAACTCACTTCTATTCCAATATGCCCACCACCAAGAATCATTTGAAACATTTTTCATCCATTCAATTCTGTCAACTATTGGTTTAATGTCAGGTTGTTCTGTTGTAAATTTTTGATATACATCATTAATTCTTGATGTTAATTCTGCTCTTGTTCCAATAAGTCTATGACGCAAAACCAATGATTCCATTGCTGAACAAATCTTGCAGATTTCTTTTGTTTGTAGTCCAAATGTATATGCTTTAATAACAAATGGGATTGCTATCGCAAAACCACCTAAAGTAATAAGTGAATGAATCTCAATGTTTTCTCGTTCGTCTTCCCCGAAGAATGTAGTCAAATGCTCAAAACTTTCTGCAAGCGAATTTGTAAATGATTTGATAAAAGGAATTGGATTACTTTCTGATAATAGTTTATTGATTTTGTCAATTGCATTTGATTCCCATAGTGAATTGAAATGAACACGTAAAGTGTAAATTAAAACATCATCTTCGTCTATTTTATACTCAATCGAAGAAATTGACTTATAAATTTTCTCAAAGCGGTTTTTTATTTCTTCAATCAAACTGTCTTTTTCTTCACCACCGTATAGGTGAACATTAAACATAAACTGGGCTTTAATAATTTCCAAATTAGAAGGCTTTTTGCCACGATTGTTTTGAAAAATGAACATTTGAATTGCTTCAGATTCATTTTTAACTGGATGTGTCGTACATGATGCTTCACTCACGGTTTTCAGCATTTTCAACAAATATTTTTCGTCTTTGTCGGATAACGCTTTTGAAAAGAAGTCGAAAGCATTAACTATTCGTCTTGCTGATTCTGTTTCCAAAGCATTTTTATTCTTTTTAGTCTGCTCAACAACGTAATCCTTAAACAACTGATTATCATAGTCAACAGTTGAAAAAATGTAATTTGATTTTCGTTTAATCATATTTTCAAAAAGCACTTCTTCGTCTTCGGTTAAGGGTCGAATTGTCTTCAATTTTGAAAATAACGCAGAAAGAAAAATCACAATTGTTGTTAATCTTTGTTGTCCGTCTATAACACCAAAATGGCTTTCTGATTTCTCTTCAAACAAAAAATGACCAAAATAATAAGGTGTTGCTGCTGAACTTTTATAATAATCTTCTAAATCCGACAAAAAAACATTAACGTGTTTTTGTGTTTTACTTTTATCAAATTCTGTATCCCAAGAATATGCACGTTGATACGTAGGAACAAATATTTTGTTTCCCGCTAACATTTTATTTACTGTTGTTGATGCTTCCATATATTTAATTTTTCTATATTTTATTACACTACTGACCGACTAAAATATTTTGCTGTAATGCAAACTGTTTATAAGAAGCAATTTGAAGTGTTTTAGAAACTTATAGGGTTGCTTTTTGAACTTCGTAGAAGTTTCCTGTAAATAACCCCCAAT
>DUQG01000005.1 GCA_012837935.1 Bacteroidales bacterium | reverse complement strand
TTACCTTAAATGCCGTTACCAATGAAAAATCAAAAACAGCTTTACCGTTTCCATTTTCCATTAATTCCTTTTGCACTCGATACACACCACGACTGAAACGATTCACATAGCCCAACACCTTCATTGCCTCGGCAATAAATGGATTGCGGTAGTCACTAACATTGGGGAAATTATCAGGTGTCACTTTTCCATACAATCCACCCGGATTCTGAATTTCAATTCGGTCATCATATTCATAAAATTGAACAGGTGCATTGGTTTCATAATCTCGGTGCATAATTGCGTTCATCAGAAGCTCACGTGTAGCCCAATAAGGATATTTTGAGAAAGTTTCCTCACGCAACACACTTACCGGAATAGGGCGCTTTTGCGCAATGCTTGTTTCGATAAATGTATCGATTTTAGGAAGTACCCGACAGAGATTGCCCGCAAATTTATGTTCATTGATAATATCTCCGGCACGGTCTTTTCCTTTAAAACGGACATATTGGATATATGAACCATGTAGATAACGTTCAGGATTTCTTCCAAAAAGCACAATGGCGCCGTTAGTTGGGCAGTTATAGCGCAAATCGTAAAATCCAAGGGATGCAAGCTGTTCTTCAATGCCGCGTTTGTCTTCTGTAAGTACATCTTCGGCTACTGCTTTGGGTAGATACTCTTTTTCGATAAGTTTCACATCCAAATCGTTGGTAGTGGTGCCCAAGCAAGGCATGGCATCAAACGTATGAATATTGGACAAACGACGTTCCGTAAGTATTTTCTCTTCTGCCTCTGTTGCTACGCTTTTTCTCGGTCCTACTCGTACCCAAATACGTCCACGATAACGTACAGGCGGAAATTCCGAAGGCTGAACTTCGGCAACTAAAACATCGCCATCATCAAAAATAAATTTTTCCACATTCATAACCGGCTGTGGCAAGATGTTTCCGTCAGTGCGGATATTGGATATTTTCAGCAATAGCTGATCATCTACTTTCAGTCCGGATAGCCCCCCATTGTCGTGTGCACCGATAATGAGATAGCCATTCTTTCCGCTTCCCGAAACATCATTGGAAAAGGCACAAATAGCTTGGCAGAACTTGTCCATGTTGTCGGTAGATGTGGTACGTTCTACATGTGCGCTTTCTGTGGTGGAGAGAATATGAATAAGTTGGGGTTTTGTAATCATAATAAATTATAGCTTCTAACTTTTAAGTTGTTCATACAAAATCTTAGCAGATGAAATTGACCAATTAACTTTATGAGTTTCATATAATGTATCTTCAAAAGTCTGAAGTTTTCTGTAAAGAAAAGAATATTTGTTGTTTTTTTGAACAATATCTACAAATCTTTTTTTAACTGTGTGATAATTCTCTTTGCTTCTTACTGCAATCTTCTCAATTGAATTCAATACAACATCTATCAATCTATTATCAAAATATGTATAAATTTTATGCAACAGTATCTCAAATGCTTCAAGTAGCAAATCTAAACACTCGTCTTTATCATATGATAATCCAAAAAACGGATCTGTTTCAACAAAATTTGTTTTTTTGAGATACGAAACAAATTCTTCTAATGCTCCATCACAACTATTTGATAGTAAAACACCCAAGCAATCGATTTTATTATCATCTTCAATTTCAACATATAATTTATTCAACAAATTACAGAAATCCTTTGGTCTATTATCTCCTTTTATGTGTTTGTAATAATAAAGTTTTGCGTTATTACTTAGTTTATCCAACTCCTTTTCTATTAAAGAAAATGAATTTTCAATTTTAGCTATTTTCACAAGTAAATTAATTTGATGACTCTCTTTATAATTATCAGTTTCAAATTTTTCAGATAAAATGATGGGCAAAAGATAATACAATTCTACCATTTTATTTTTGATAATGTACGAACCAAAACATTGGTATAACTCGAAAGGATATTGTATATCTTTATTGATAATCTCAACAATACCACTATTTATAACCTCCTGAGTTGACTTACTTATCAATACGTCTAAAATAATTATCGAATAAGACATGCTCCATTCATCAATATCCTTTATTATTTGGCGTTTATATGCGTTGTTAATATAGAAGTAATAATATGAATACGGAAGTATTTTAATAATCTGTTCATTAGACAGCTCAAAATCATAAAAGACTATCAAGCTTACAATATTCAAAATATTGTTTGCATTAATTTCATCATCATCTATAAAGCGATAGACCACTTTACCTATTAACTCTTTTTGCTTTTCACTCGTTTTAATTGAGATATTTTCTTTATTCAAATCTATATACCTCGATATATGCAAAACAGAAAAATTTTCATAGTATTCTATATCATTTATCCTTTCTCTTGCTAATTTTAGATTAATGCTCCTGTTTTTTGAGCATTCGTCGAAAAAAATCTCAAGGCTACTTTCAATAATTGTGCTTTTATTCCTTTTCTTTAAATCTCTGTTTTCGTAAATGTCTTTACAGTTGCTGTTTAGGTGAAACTCTATTTTTTCTTAAACTCCTCATAATTTAACACCAAATCAAAGTCTTTTTGATTTTCGACATCCCAATTAGTAAGTTTATGTCTTTGAAAAGTAAAATACTGCTCAACTGCTGCTAATAGTTTTACGCGCAACGGCTCATCTAGGGGTAAATAAGTCTTCATTAAGTAATAGCCACGAATATCATTTTTATCAAATGATTTCATTTTATCTATAAAAATATCCTCTGTGTTTAATAGTGGAATAAGCAACTCTCTATTATAGTTTATTTTATTATTAGATGCTTGGTTCTCCCAAACCATAAATTCATCATTTAATATCTTTTCTGTTAAATTAGTTTCTTTAAAAAAACCTTTATAGAGTGTAGCTGTTTCAAGTTCACTTTTATCATGCTTGTATAGACTAAATTCTTCTTTTTCAAAAGCTTTAAGTACACCTTCAACAATGGATTTATTGCCTGTCTTTAAAAATCTAACTTCTAACTTTAATAGCAGTTTACCCTTTATGTGAATTGTTTTTTCTTTGTCTCTTCCAAACTGATATATCTCAGAAGCTAAAATTTCAAGAGATTTTATAATATCTTCGGTTTTTTCAAACTTATCAAAAATATCGTATAAATCAGTACGGTAAATAAAGTGATAAACACCATTATTATCTCTGTAATCATGAATATACTTTTCGATACTAAAAATCCAATCAGCATATTTATCAACATTTTCAAGCTTTAGTAATAGCTGGATATAAGCATTAAGTATCTTTGGTTGTCTGCAGCCCTCAATTATTCTTCCTATTTCTTCAATATCTTTTTTATTGGCAAACACTTCATTTTGAAACGGGATAAACAGATAGTTTTGCAATCCAGAGACTGCTAGTTTATCACTAAGAAAATTCTTCAAAATATCCTTTACATTCTCTTTATTTGATAACCTATCATAATTTACAAATTCTGACAATACCAATGCATTATAATGGTTTGCAACGGAAGTATCAGAATTCAACTGCTCTGTTAAAAACAAAATAGTTTCTTGGTAGTTAGCAAAAGACATAAGGCTTTTCCTAAATTCTAGAAAATCAATGTATAGACCTTTACTTTTATAATCGTTGTAAATTTGCTTAAAAATCTCAATCCTATTGGATTTGGTCAAAAAATTTGGTAAAGCTTCAACTATTATGTGAGTATTGTGTTTAAGCAAAACATCAATAATCGATTGAAATTTATTTGGTTCATCTTGTGTGATCTCAAGAAACAATAAGACTATGTTGTACCACGAATTAATTAATTTATTGCTATCAGGGTAAAATATTAAATCTGCTAACTTATCTGATGAAATACTTTTTAAAAAATCAGCAACCAAAAACTCCTTAAAAGCTATATGTTCAAAGCTGTATGTAAGGTCCTGGGGATTTCTTTTAAAAATAGAAAAATGCATCGTTATTTGAAAACTTTCTACTGAGAGTATCTCGTCAAGCTCTTTTTCATCAAGTTCTTTTTTTCACAAATGGTCATTATAAATGCAACTTTCTGTAACAGTTTATAACCTTCAGTTCTTAACTTTTTCACATATCCTTTTTTCTGCTTATGTTTTTCATCTATATTAAAACTCTCATCAATTAAAATCTGGTATAGCTCTGATTTTGTCTTAGGAAGATCATCGTGTGATAAAAAATATTTTAACATCTCTTTTAAGTAAAAAGGTATTCGAAGTAACTCGAATACACTTAATTCATAGGCTCTTCCTAAAAACAAATGACTCTCCTCTACCTTTCTGTTAATAAAATAATTGTTGATATCGTAATTAGATAGTGGCTCTAAATAAAGTGGTTGAAAATCTGAAAAATTATTTGCATCTTCAAAATTTTTTCGACTTGAAATAATCAAAGGTATATTTGGGAACTCTTTGACAAATGCTTTTAGTTCTCTAATAAAATCATCTTTGTTTATGTCTTTAATTTCATCATAGGCATCTAAAAGTAAAACTGAATTTTTATGGGCAAGTGTGGTTTTTACAATACGTGAAAATGTTTTTTCTGGGACAAAGCCATTTAAATTAACTAAAAATGGGACTTGGGAGTTTTTCTTTTGTAATTGATAAGCCACATTTTTTAACTTTGTTGTTTTTCCTGTTTGTGCACCGCTATATAAAACAAACCTCTTACTCGAAAATTTATTTTCATCTACAATGATATCATACAGTGGGTAGGTTGGTTTTGATGTAAAAAAAACATCTTCTTTATCTATTGTGGTTGATATTTGTCTAGGTATATAATCCTGAATAGGTGTAAAACTCTCAACTTTATATGGCTTAGATGATAAATCAACGTGCAAATCATCAACTTTCTGTGAAATACATTTAATCTCTGATGCAATCCCCTCTATATGATTGCCCATTTCAAAGATCTTAGACTTGTAATTCTCTCCTATATATAGATTTTTTAATGTTTCATCATTATCTGTTTTTGAAACAAATAATTCATAGAAACTATTTAACTCATCTTCATTTGGGAGTATTATATTGGAGTTTTCACTTAAAGATTGTTTTATTTCATCGATATTAATCTTTTGATTGTTAAACAAAATGTATTTGTTTAACTCTGTAAATAAAACTTCTGAATGGTAAAAAGGGAACTTATTATCTGAAGTATCATAACTATGAGAGCATTCAAACTCATTGATTGTCTCATAAATAATTTCAGCTAATCGTTTCTTGTAAGTTTTCTTAGGGAAAAACAGTTTCTTTAACCATCCATATCCTTCTTCTTGAATAAATTGGTCAATTATTCTAAGAGCTACGCATGAAATTATTGACACTAGTTTTGCTGACATTTTCTATTTTGATTTTAGTCACAAACTATCACCTTACCACAAATCTAAAAAACGGCTCAAAACTTAAATTTTCAGTTTCTTCTCGATTATAAAGTGGTTCATTTACAAAGAAGCATTCTTTCCAAATTTCCCAGGTAATTTCATGTTGAATCTTTTGGGGCTCAAGCATGGCATAGGTGGCAACTTTTGAACGCATAATCAACTCTGCTTCACTAAATTGTGGAATTGCACAATATGTTGAATTTTCACAACTTCGATTAAAGCCGTATTTTGAACCTATCAATTTGGATAAAAGTGCTTTGTTTACCTCATCTTGCAACCTAAATTGTTTCCCAAATATCACCAATAGGTCATAACAAAACGGATAACGTGAACAAATAAGAGCAGTTAAAATTAGGTTTTTATCAGTTTTAGATTCCAAGGCAAGTAAAGTTTCTTCTTTGTTGTCATGTAATAAAAGCATCAACGGATTGTTTTTGCTGACCACTGATTTTATTTGATTTATACTCTTTTTTATTCTGTTGCTGCCTTTATACTCTGACTGTAATAATTCCTTCAAACGCACTTCATTTATTCCTTCTGTTAGCTCTTCCTGCAAGGCAATCAGTAGAATGTCCAATGGAATGCGTTGCTGTATCCCTAATGTTTTACGTTGTTTTTGTGTCATTATTTTGTTGCTGTAATAAATGGAATTAGCACCTCCAGCCAATGTGTGCCACCGTGAGTTATTCCTGCATTTTTATTTGTAAATGTCTCATTCTTAATGGCGAAATAAGTCCTGCTGTTTTCATCTATTTGCATAAAATGTTCTGCGTATTGTGCTTCAAATAGAGTCTTTTCTGCTTCTTCCGGAATGGTGATGTGGCGCAGACTAATATCGTTTGCACCAAGTTTATCACTGCCCTCAAGTTTTCTGTAGGGTACGGTTTCAATATTTCCGTGGTCGGTTGTTATGTAGAGTTTGAAATCTGAATCGAGCAGATATTTAATGTTTTCAAGAAAAGGCTTGTCATCTACCCACCTTTTCGTGTTATCGTATAAATAGTAAAAGTTTTCAGATGCGTGCATTTTTTCATCTAAATCAGTTGATACATAAGCTAATTTGATTATTGAATTTTCCACATCCAAGCTGCCCGAATGTTGATAAAATTGCTGAAATTTTGGCAATTTCTTGCTTTCCCAGTATTCTCTCCAAAGTCTTTCTTCCGATTGTGGATTTTGAATATACCAATTAGCAGGACGGGAAGCTCTAAAAATGGCTTGACGAGATAGTTCTGTGATAGACGGCAACCACGAATAAATACATTCATATTTTAGGCGAACATGGAAATGCTCTTCCAATGAATTCCCAAGCAAAATACTTTGCCAATAATTCATACCATCTATCACGATAAGCGCCGATTTCTCATTTCCTTGTTTGTTGATAAAGGGTAAAACGTGGGTAACAATACGCGGCGCATCTTTTCTACAAGTGGATGAAACTATATTTACATATTTCTTTTTCAGAAATTCTTGGAATGCATTGTTCGTGTTTTCAATCAAATCTTCCATCTCGTGCCATCTCTCCATCTCTATTGCATCCAATAAAAGACGGGATACATCGGGCATCCACTCCGATGGTTTATCAAAATTTGGTTTTTCCAACAGTTCATTCCACTTCTGCTTCACTCCCAACATTGCTTCATCCACTCTGTTTACAGTAAAACCATATTCTGAAACAATATTTTGGGTTCTAATTTCATCGAGTGGCACAAGCTGTGGCTGATTATAGAGCCATTCGAGCGTGGCAAGGCTTTCATTTTTGATGGTATCCCAATGGTAGAAACGAAACATACTTCGAATATGAAACGAGAAAAACTCAACTTCTCTGCGAATATCTTCTAATATTTCAAATTCATCGACCATCAGAAAAACACACCTCTTTTCCTGCTCCGATTTCCATTCTGTTTCCCAAAGAATACGCAAATCGAGACTGCTGCCTTTTGCGAAATTTATTTGTGCGTACTGTAAAGCCATAATCACATCCTCACGGTTTAAAAAACCATCACGATTGAGCACAACAACCACCCGTTTCCGGTTGTCGCCAAACAATTTATTGATTATGTCGGTAATTAGTTTTTTTGTCATTAGGTTGCATTCTAAGCACAATGAAAATTATCACACCCTGCTTGATGCAATATCGTAATACTGCAAAAGCACTTCATCTTCCATCAGTAAACTTTCGGGCAATCGATTCCCAACATTTACAATGGTAGCAAAATCTTTGTTAGTATAAGCATTTTTAAAGCCGGCACGAAGTGCTTCTAACCTAACAGTACGTATTTTTGCATTGGGTTTACTTGCCAAATCTACATAAATGTTAAACTCTTTTAGCAGCTTGCGAGAGCGAATTTTTTCCAAATCGGCTTCGTTTTCCAAGTCGGGTTTATGCCACCTGCCATCCTCGTCTTTTAAGAAGTTCTCTTCCAAAATCTGCATTAATTCCGGCAATTCATCTCCTTTTTTGGGTTTGGCAAGGTCTTGCATCCAACGTGGTTGAAGTTCAGAGTAGGTTTTCGGTGTAACTTCCAATTCTCTTTTCAGCCACTCGATACCCTCTGCCTCGCTGCTTACAAAAAGCGCCATCGGAATCATTTCCGGCGCATTGGCTTTTTTCTCCTCATATTCTATGGCTTGCTCGGCAGTGAAAAACATTCCATCGCGCTC
>DUQG01000040.1 GCA_012837935.1 Bacteroidales bacterium | reverse complement strand
TATTTTATTAAATAACTGCAAAATTATCTATTTTCAAATCAAGTCGTAAAATCAAAGAACGCCTGTAGCTGAGTGAAAATCAGCACTATATAAAGAAATTTAAAAAATTAATGCATCACTAGTAATTGTAAATTTTAGAATTACGATTGGGAAGTGTAATTTATCAAAAACAATCACATATGATGTTATGAGAATATTAATTCAACGTGTAACAAATGCATCAGTGACGATTTCAGGAGATAAAGTTTCTGAAATTGGACAGGGTTTATTGGTGCTTTTGGGTGTGGAAAATGCCGATAATGAAAAGGATATTGAGTATTTATCACAAAAATTAGTAAATTTACGAATATTTGATGATGAAAATGGTGTAATGAATCGTTCGGTGCTGGATGTAGGCGGCGAAGTGATGGTAGTAAGTCAGTTTACACTTCATGCACGCACACACAAAGGCAATCGTCCTTCATATATTGATGCGGCAAAGCCGGATGTTTCCATTCCGCTTTATGAAAAATTTTGTGAAGCGGTGGAAAAACTGTTGAATAAATCGGTGAAAACGGGACAATTTGGTGCCGATATGCAGGTAGCGCTTGTCAATGATGGTCCCGTAACGATTTGGATAGATAGTAAAGCCCCCTAAAAATCCCCCGCAGGGGAACTTAAAAGAGCTAACACAGTTCTTGTCTGTCAAAAAGTAGAATGAGTAAAAAGATTTAGATATGAATAATAACAAAAACGAATCCCCAAACAATCAGTTTTGGGGTGTGAAACATTTACCCAATGCAATAACCTGTTTGAACTTATTTTCAGGTTGTTGCGGTGTGTGGCTGGCTTTTAATGGAAATTTTGTCGGTGCTACTTTTGCAGTGATATTGTCAGCTTTCTTTGATTTTATGGATGGAATGGTAGCTCGTCTTGTTAATGCTTACTCAGAAATGGGTAAAGAGTTGGACAGCTTGGCGGATGTTGTGAGCTTTGGATTGGTGCCGGGAGCAATGATTTTCTATATGCTTTCACCCGATGGAAACGTGGAAAATTATACATTTTTGGCTTTCCTTATCCCGATTTTTTCTGCCTTGCGATTAGCAAAATTTAATATCGACGACAGACAAACGACTTCCTTTATTGGGTTGCCTACACCTGCCAATGCTATTTTTTGGGCAGGGATTGCTCTTTCATTTTCGGATTGGTTTTCAGCAAACTATTTGGTTTTAATTGGTTTGACAGCACTGTTTTCTTATCTACTAGTTTCAGAAATTCCGATGTTTTCATTGAAATTCAAAAACCTAAGTTGGAAAGACAATAAACTGCAATTTATTTTTCTCGGGGTTAGTTTATTACTAATTATTCTCTTACAGTTAGATGCGATTGCACCGATTATTTTGTGGTATATAATTCTTTCAATTATTGTAGCTTTTATGCAAAAATCAGCTAAGGCTTGATGCTTTTTTATGTCAATCGTCGTTTCCAATATATCCAAATCCTACGGCACACAACAAGTGCTTAAAAACGTCAATTTTTCTATTGGTGAAGGAGAAGTTGTGGGTTTCTTGGGACCAAACGGTGCCGGGAAAACAACCACAATGCGGATATTAACAGGCTCTGTGGATTACGAAGAAGGTTCCGTGAAAATCTGTGGGAATGAAGTGAAGAGTAATCCGATGGAAACGAAGAAAAATATAGGTTATCTGCCGGAGCAGAATCCGCTTTATCCCGATATGTATGTGAAAGAATATCTGCTTTTTGTGGCGGATATTTATAAATTGGGGAAAGAAAAGCTGGCTCGTGTGGATGAGATAATTGACTTAGTTGGTTTGCGACCGGAATACAAGAAAAAAATCGGGCAGCTTTCCAAAGGCTACCGTCAGCGAGTAGGTTTGGCGCAGGCTCTTATCCACAATCCGAAAGTCCTTATTCTCGACGAACCAACAACCGGACTAGACCCTAATCAGTTGGTTGAAATTCGCAACTTGATAAAAGAGGTAGGGAAAAATCGCACGGTGCTTTTCAGTACGCATATTATGCAAGAAATTGAAGCAGTTTGCAATCGGGTGATTATCATAAATAAAGGCGAAATTGTAGCGGATTATCCCGACATTACGCAACTTATTAATCGCTCAGAAAATCAGTTTCAGATAGAAGTAGAGTTTCTAAATAAAGTCGAGAAACTGCCGATGGAATCGATAGTATTGGCAAATACAGCAGACCATAAAACCTTTGTTATTTCTGCACAAAACGATATACGCCAAGAAATCTTTGACTTTGCAATAGCAACAAATAATAAAATACTGACAATGCGAATGGCGGAAAGAAAAATGGAAGAGATATTTAGGGAGTTGACAAAGTAGTAAGGTTGCAAGCAAAGGCGCTAAGTCGCAAAGAAATTTTTATATTATGACTGAAAATGAAATAGCTAAAATAATCGTCAATACAGCTTTTATATCCATACGACAATAGATCCCGGACTTTTTGAAAATGTTTATGAAGAGATATTAAGTTATGAGCTAAAAAAGCAAGGACTTTTGGTTGAAAGATAAAAGCCAATTCCTGTGCAGTGGGATGATTTAGTAATGGACATGGCTTTTAAGGCGGATTTGATTGTTAACAATAAAGTTATTATTGAGATAAAATCAGTAGAAAAATTACATCCACAAAACTACAAACAGCTTTTAACTTATCTAAGGCTGACCGGAAAAAGATTAGGATTGCTAATCAATTTTAACGAGGCACTAATAAAAGACGGAATAAAACGGATTGTAAATGACCTATAAGCGAGACTACTACAAAAGCTAAGTTTACTTAGCGTCTTTGCGAGAAATAAAAACGTTTTAGCGAGAAACAAGAAAAACATGGAAGAACATTACGATATACGAAATAATCAAAATACGGAGCGGGAATTTGAAGCAGCACTTCGTCCTTTGTCTTTTGCAGATTTTAAAGGGCAAGATAAAATTGTTGAGAACCTGAAAATATTCGTTCAGGCTGCTCGGATGCGTGGAGAAAGCTTGGATCACGTTTTACTTCACGGGCCACCCGGACTTGGTAAAACAACGCTTTCGCAAATCATTGCAAATGAGCTGAGCGTAGGCTTTAAGGTTACTTCCGGTCCGGTGCTGGATAAGCCGGGCGATTTGGCGGGATTGCTGACAAGCCTTGAAGCAAATGATGTCCTTTTCATCGATGAAATTCATCGACTTAGTCCCATCGTAGAAGAATATTTGTACTCAGCTATGGAAGATTATCGCATTGATATTATGATTGACAAAGGTCCGAGTGCTCGTTCTATTCAGTTGGAAATTAATCCGTTTACACTGATTGGAGCAACAACTCGTAGTGGCTTATTGACTTCGCCGCTAAGAGCAAGATTCGGGATTAACTGCCATTTTGAATATTACGATAATAAGGTGTTAACAGGTATTGTAGAGCGTTCGGCAGGTTTATTGGATGTACCGATTGAACGAAAAGCATCGTCGGAAATAGCCGGAAGAAGTCGGGGAACACCGAGGATTGCCAATGCGTTGCTGAGGCGTGTGCGAGACTTTGCACAGGTGAAAGGTACCGGAGAAATCGACCTTCAAATTGCGGAATATGCACTTGAAGCTCTTAATATCGACAAGCACGGATTGGATGAGGTGGATAACAAAATCCTGAATACAATTATAGATAAATTCCAAGGTGGTCCGGTGGGATTAACTACGATTGCCACGGCACTTAGTGAAGATCCGGGAACGTTGGAAGAGGTTTATGAGCCGTTTTTGATAAAAGAAGGTTTCCTAAAACGGACACCACGTGGGCGAGAAGTTACAGAATTAGCCTATAAACATTTAGGGAAAGTGAAGTTCGACGGAACGATGGGAAGTTTGTTTTAATCCTCTAAATCCCCCGAAGGGGGACTTCTTGCTATATGGGGAACTGTTTCTCGTCAAAGTTGGAGATGTTTTGTTTCTTGTCTATCATCTGTAAAATCAAATTGTCCACTCACCGGGTGGACAATTTGAAAAGCGTAAAATTGTCCACACAATGAGTGCACAATTCATGGTAAACAATAAGCATCGTGCAGATAGTGTATGTACAATGATAAAAAGGCAAATATTAATAATCAAAAAGTAGAGAAGGATATTTTGACATTAAACATCCTTCTTACTTTTGAATTTAAAAACACTGTTTGATGTTTTGTCTTACATGTTCTTTTATAGAAGAAGATGAGTTAAATGGGAAATACATAACAGCCACTATTGAATTATCACTTAATAGTGATATGCCTACCGCAATTTTTTTGTCAGGTGTAAATCCAACATAACTATAAGATCCTGTCTGAGAAGCTACCACATATCTTTCAACATAAAAATCGATGACAGATGATGTTATTTGTGATGTAATAGAACAAGCAAAAGCACTTGAAGTTAATTTACTACTTTCAAACATATACAAATAGATTACATCGGACTTATCTATCACTTTTTTAACCATGATGGTTCCGTTTTCAGATACAGTAAAATTATCACCTCTTTTAGTTAACTCTGATTTTACGGTTTCGACACTATTTCCAAAACCAGTGTATGGCTCTGGAATGAAACGAATTCTCGGATTAACTGTTACAAGTGTTGTTGTAGTTCCATTCAATGCGGTTACTGTAACTTTTGTTTCGCCTATGACTTTTCCTGTGATAACTCCTTCATTTGAAACTTTTGCAATAAATTCATTTTCTGATTTGTAGGTAATTTCGCCTTCTGCATTTTTTACAGCTAGTTTGCTTTCACCATCTCTAAATAAAGAAACTTCCGTAGGTTCAACTGTTATTGACAACTTAGGTTCATCTTTTTTGCAACCTACAACTAAAAAAAATGACATTAACAATAATAAAGAATACTTTTTCATAAGATTGTTTTTAAAAAATTAAACATTAAAATATATAGATATAAAAAAAGCGTGGTACTTCAACAGTCTCACGCTCTTGAGGTATCACCAGACACCCAGACAACAATGATAAGTTAAAGTCCACGCCTATACAGGCGCAGACGTACACTAACTTATTCTTAGTTGTCTTTAAAACTGGCGATTTTCAAGAGCAAGAATAATAGCTTACGCTGTGCAAAATGTTTCAAATATTGACGAATTTATACTTTTTACGTCAATTAATCACAAAAGTAAAAATTTAATTTGATATAATCGTTCTTTTTGAATGTTATTTTATTACTTTTGTTGATTATGATTATTTATGGTGTATTATTATACACATATCAATTGAAACAACAAGAAAATCAGCATATTAATTCATGGCAAAAGAAATGAAATCATTGGCGAAGGATACCGCCATTTATGGAGTGAGCAGTATTGTCGGGAAGTTTTTGAACTGGCTTCTGGTACCGCTTTATACCTACAAACTCGCACAACCTTCGGACTACGGCATTGTTACCAATCTTTTTGGGTGGACAGCAATTATGTTGGTAGTTCTCACGTATGGAATGGAAACAGGATTTTTCCGTTTTGCCAATAAAGACCCGCAAAACCACCGAAAAATCTATGGAAACACGATGATTTCCGTCGGTTCAACATCGTTACTTTTTATCGTTTTCATCGTGCTTTTCCACCAACCGATAGCTAATTTTTTGCACTATCCTAATCAGTCGGAATTTGTACTGATGCTTGGCATAATTGTGGCAATGGATGCTTTTGCATCTATTCCTTTTGCTTACCTGCGTTTCCAGAAGCGGCCTATTATGTTTGCCGGACTGAAATTGCTTTATATTGCTCTTAATATTGCTCTTAACCTATTTTTCCTGATTGCTTGTCCTTGGTTGATGAAAGTAGCACCGAATAGCATTTCGTGGTTTTACAATCCCAATTACGGTGTGGGTTATATTTTTATATCTAATTTTATTGCAACAGCTATTCAAAGCTTGTTTCTACTACCAGCTATTTTGCAAGGAAAATTTGAGTTTGACCGTGCGTTGTTAAAGCAGATTTTGAATTATTCTTATCCGTTGCTTTTTCTTGGGATTGCCGGAATTGCTAATCAAACTTTGGATAAAATATTATTCCCGTTTTTGCGTTCCGATGCCTTTCATCAACTTGGCATTTATGGTGCCGTTGGCAAAATAGCTGTTATTATTATGATGTTTACACAGGCATTTCGCTATGCTTATGAACCGTTTGTTTTTGCGAAGAACAAGGATAAAGACAGCAAGGCATCTTACTCGATGGCGATGACCTATTACGTAATTTTTGCTTTGTTTATTTTCCTTGGAATGGTGATGTACGTGGATATTATCAAGTATTTGATTGAGTCGAAATATTGGGTTGGGTTGGATATTTTACCGATAATTCTGTTTTCATATATTTTTCAAGGGATATTTTTCAATCTATCTATCTGGTACAAATTGACCGATAAAAATCACTATGGAGCGTGGTTTTCCTTTGCCGGAACGGTGATTATTCTTTTAGGTAACGTTCTTTTTGTTCTGAAATATAGCTATTGGGCATCAGTTTGGGCGTCGTTTGCAGGATTTTTTGTTATTATGGTTTTGTCCTACATTTTCGGTCAAAAATATATGCCAATTAACTACAACCTGAAAAAAATAGGTTCGTACACTTTGTTGGCATTGGCACTTTTTGTAGTCAGTTTATTTATAAAAACACCTTACGAAGTGCTGAATCTCTCGTTGAAAACGGTACTTATTTTAATTTATGTAGCGGTAGTGGTGAAAAAAGATTTACCGTTGAAGGAGTTGCGGGGGTCGGACATTCTTGTCCGACATATTAGCAAAGCTAATAAAGAAAAACAATAAGATTATGCAAAAAGAGCAATATCGTCGAAATTTACCGCATTTTCATGCTGGCGGTCAAGAATTTTTTATCACATCAAATCTCAAAGGAGCTATTTCAAAATCATCATTAACACAATACTATGATGAAATGCAAAACCTAAGCACAGAACTTAAAAATGCAAAGGGACGCAAGGCTGAAGAGAAACTTATAAAAGAAATTCAGAAAGAGTATTATGTAGCAAGAAACAAACATTTGAGTAAGATTGATAATTTGCTTGACCAAAATACGACATCTGAAATTAATTTGAATTTACCCGAAAATAGAAAAATCCTCTTTGAAGCTTTTCGTTATTTTGAAGGGAAAAGACATGAAAATTATGCTTTTTGTGTAATGAGAAATCATTTTCATTGGGTAATGCGGCTGTACGAGCAGGATGAAAACGGGAAAAAGTTGGTTTTGCAAGATATTATGCAGATAATTCACGGAGTTACTGCAAATAAAATCAACAAATTAGAGAATAAAACAGGGCGAACAGTGTGGCAGGGTGAGGCATTTGAAACAACTATAAGAAATGAGCGTCATTGGTACAACGCAATTATGTATACCATAAATAATCCGGTAAAAGCCGGTTTGGTAAAAAATTGGTGGGAATGGGAAGGAACGTGGTGTGCGTTTGATATGTAAAAGAGGGGGTCGGACATTCTAAAGGGGGTCGGACATTCTTGTCCGACAATATTATAGCGGACAGGAATGTCCGCTCCCCTCATAAAGCAACAAATTAATTTTAAAATATTATGTCAAGAGCAACATTTGCATCCAAAATAGGGATGGTAGCGGCTGCGGCAGGTTCTGCGGTTGGTTTAGGGAATATCTGGCACTTTCCGAGCGAGACAGCCTCGGGTGGCGGAGCTTTATTTATTTTTGTCTATTTAGGCTGTATTCTGTTTTTTGGAATTCCGTTGATGGTGAGTGAGTTTATAGTTGGGCGTGCATCTAATGCCAATGCTGCCGGAGCATTTCAAAAACTTGCACCCGGAACGAAATGGAAATATGTAGGGCGATTAGCTATTTTAACCGGGCTAATAATTATGGGATTTTATATGGTGGTTTGCGGTTGGACACTTGAATTTATTTTCCAATCAGCAACGGGCGGGCTTTTTGGTGTTTCCGATTTTTCGGCTAACTTCACACAATTGCTTCAAAGCCCAATAAAACAATGGATTTTAACGGTAGTTTTTACTCTTTTAACTGCTTTTTTTGTGGTTTCGGGTGTAAGAAAAGGAATTGAGCTTTCCGCTAAAATAATGATGCCGATATTATTTCTTTTACTTATTGTGTTGGTGATAAGAGCCTTAACTTTGAATGGATCGTCAGCCGGTCTTGAGTTTTTACTAAAACCCAATTTTCAAAACTTCAAACCCTCCGTTTTCATCGATGCAATGGGGCAATCGTTCTTTTCCCTTTCACTCGGTATGGCATGTATGATTACTTACGCATCTTACTTCGATAAAACTGCTAATTTGCCGAAAACTGCACTTCAAGTTTCCGTGTTGGATACTTTGGTGGCACTGCTTGCGGGATTAATTATCTTCCCTGCGGCTTTTGCCTTGGCTTCAAATCAAGCTACGATAACCGATGATTTAATCGAAGGTGGTCCCGGATTACTTTTTATCACGCTACCCGAACTGTTTAATCAAATGCCGCTTTCTGCTGTTTGGTCAACGTTATTTTTCATTCTTTTAGCTATTGCGGCACTTACTTCTACCATCTCACTGATGGAAGTTGTTACGGTTTATCTGCACGAAGAATTTAATTTTTCTCGCCGAAAAAGTGTACTAATTGTTACTATCGTAGTACTGGTTCTTGGTGCATTTTCGTCCTATTCATCGGACTTTTTCAAAGTGTTGGACTTTGCTACGGCTAAAATTATGCTTCCGGTTGCCGGATTGTTTACTTCGCTTTTTGTGGGATGGTATTTGGATAAAAAACTTGTTTATGCACAACTAACCAACGATGGAACTCTCTCGTTCGGAGTACGCTTTCTAAAAGGCTATATTTTTATTTTAAGGTATTTAGCACCGATTGCAATTATGGCGATATTTATTTACGGACTTTTGGGACAGTGTGTTATTTAGCCAAGGAAAGCATTATTTCCTTCCAAAATCAGCCGGAATTTACCCCGTCCCAACGGATATGCAGCACAATCAAGTAAATAGTTGCGTTGGTTGGCGGGATTTGTAATCCCGCCTAAAATACTGTTGTAATTCGTCAAAGGACGGATAAGTTTTTTGTTCGTTGTTAAATCGTCGGCTGGAAGCCGACGTACACTAATGTTGTTTTCGTGTTAGAGATTTATGTTAATCCTAAAATTTGCTGAATTTATTTTAGTATCATCCAAATCACATAAACCCTATAAATCACAATACAGACATCGCAGTTCAGACTATTTCATTTCCTTCCAAAATCAGCGGGTATTTCACCCCATTTTTCCGTGTCCCATTTCAATACAGGATTGGTGTAGGTATTTTCTTGAAGCCACTTTTCCGCTCTTTGAATAAGAGCAAATATAGGGCGATTCACTTCGGTTGGTTCTAAGCGAGTACGAGTTTTCTTATTTTTTACCCAAAGTAGAGCTGTGTGACTGTCGGAATAGATGGTTAGGTTGGGGTTATTTTTATAAAAAAGTGCCAAGGCATGCACAATAGCCAAAAACTCACCGATATTATTTGTGCCTTGTTCTACGGGTCCGAAATGGAAAATCTGAAATCCGGTTTTCACATCCACACCTTGATATTCCATTAAGCCGGGATTTCCACTACACGCAGCATCTACGGCAATACTATCCAAAATCGGTCGTTCGCCGGGCGGAAGGGTTTTATAATCTATCTCGGTTTTGTTTTTTGGGGTGTTATTTCCGATATATTTTTCCCAAGGTGAGAAAAAAGCTTCATTCGCTTCTTTCAAACTTTCAAAAGATTTGTATTTTGCACCTTCAAAGCCGTCCACTTGCTTTTTGCACTCATTCCAATTGTCGTAAACACCCGGCTCACGACCTTCCCAGACGGTATAAAATTTCTTTTTCTTGCTCACGGATTTTGCTTTTGTCTGTTTATCTTTTATTTCTCGGATAAAAAATGTAAATTTGCACCCGCTAAGGTCTCGTAGTTCAACGGATAGAATAGCAGTTTCCTAAACTGTAGATCCGGGTTCGATTCCCGGCGGGACTACAAATATAGTCAATATACTATGTATATTGGCTTTTTTGTAAATAGGGAATAAATTATGTACATAACTTATTCTATTTTACCGCAAAAATACAAAAAAATAGTTTGCTACTACCATATTTCAATTGTGAAAAGAGAGCTTTTTATCGTACTTTTAGACTGAAAGCAATTATTTCAATAGTAATGACATAAATATTTCATTTAGAATGGAATACTTAATTCATTTGTAATGGATTATTTTGGATAGTTTAAAATATTGGTTTTTAATTCGATGATTATTCACAATTATTCCTAATAATTTGCCTGTAAGTACAGCAACCAACCTAAATGCGGTTTGTTGCGTTGAAGAATGAAAGATAAATTTTTTAATAATTGCAAACATTTAAAAACGGAACGAATGGGCTTGAAGGCGTTAGTCCCTTTGTTGGTCTTGATTGTATTATGTATCACGATGTTGCGTTGCAATTTTTTAATAGAGCTATTAAACTTTTATTGAAAGTTTTCATATATTTGTCAGAGAATTATTTTTTTATTAATTTTTTAATTTTATGGAAAAAATTTATTTAACTGCTGAAAGTGAAAGCAGCAAGGCGTTGCGTTTAGCTTCGTTGGTTGTGTTAATTGGTGGAATAGCTTCATACGTCGCTTTTATTATCGCCAATAGTTTTGTGTTGGATTTATCGTATAGTTTCAGTGTGGCATACGAGTTTGTATTTAGTTGGAAATCCGTGTTTACAGGATTACCTATTTTGGTATCGGCTTATTTTCTTTATGCACTTGGTAACGGTGTTGCTTCCATTGTAAACGACACGCATATACAAAAAGAAATTGCGGTGGATACAATTGATGAGGAAAAATACGAAGTTGAATGGGTAAATGACAGTGCGTAATAGTTTTCCCAATAATTTGTTAAACAAAAAAGCTAAATTACCATTTTGGTAATTTAGCTTTTCCTTTGTGACCCCGACAGGATTCTAACCTGTAACCTTCTGATCCGTAGTCAGATGCTCTATACAGTTAAGCTACGGAGCCGTTTTAATTTGGATTGCAAAGATACAACAATATTTTTGTTTAACAAAAAAACTGCTGAATTTTATTTAAAAAAAGGGACACTTAAAAAGCATCCCCCTTAATTTATATTTGTACGAAATTTATCTAAGCTTATTTCACTTCACCTTCTTTAATCAGATATTCGGCAATCTGAACGGCATTCAGCGCAGCACCTTTTTTTATTTGGTCGCTTACACACCAGAAAGTCAGTCCGTTAGGATTGGCTAGATCTTTACGCACACGTCCTACATAGACATCATCTTTGCCGGAAAGGAAAAGCGGCATTGGATACTCTTTTTTCTCAGGATTATCCATTAAAGTTACGCCTTCCTGATTTTTGAAAGCTTTATGAGCTTCTTCTACGCTGATAGGACGCTCTGTTTCTACCCAAACACTCTCTGAATGAGCACGAAGCGCAGGTACACGCACGCAGGTAGCACTTACAGCTACATCGGAATGCATAATTTTACGAGTTTCCCAATACATTTTCATCTCTTCTTTCGTGTAGCCGTTTTCCGTAAATACATCGATATGAGGAATTACATTATTGGCAAGCTGATAAGCAAATTTGCTCACGGTCGGTTCTTCGCCATTCACAATTTGCTTATACTGCATTTCTAACTCTTCAATTCCCGACGCACCGGCACCGCTTGCTGCCTGATAGGTAGATACATGAATACGTTTGATAGGCGAAAGGTCGTTGATTGCTTTTAGTGGAACAACCATAATAGCGGTAGTGCAGTTTGGATTGGCAATTACGTTGCGAGGACGGTTTTTGGCATCTTCGGCATTTACTTCGGGCACTACAAGAGGTACATCATCATCATAACGAAACGCACTTGAATTATCAATCAGAATAGCACCGTGTTTGGTAATATCTTTTTCAAATTCCTTGGAAATGCTTGCACCTGCAGAAGTAAATACAATATCAAAACCCTTGAAATCATCGCCGTGAATCAACTCTTTTACCACTAATTTTTTACCTTTAAATTCGTATTCGTTACCGGCGCTGCGGTGAGAGCCGAACAAAACTAACTCGTCAAGCGGAAAATTTCTTTCTGCCAGAACTTTTAAGAATTCTTGACCAACGGCGCCGCTTGCACCAACAATTGCAACTTTCATTTTATACCTTTTAGTTTTTAATGATTTAAATTATAACTATATTTGTAGCTATAATGTCTTTGATTAAAAATCAAATTTTTTGCAAAAGTAATTCATTTTCTAATAATTATTTCGAATTATGAAAAAAATTCTGTTATTTTTATGTTTATTCATCTCGTTTTCTATCTTTTCGCAAAATTTGGTTCAGTGGAGCGATGATTTTTCGGATGGAGACTTCACTAAAAATCCTACATGGAGTGGAATGTCGGAAAATTTTATTGTAAATGAGGACTCTCAATTACAGTCCAACGCATCAACCACTTCTAAATCCTATCTTTCCACTCCTTCCGAAGCTTTTGAGGATGCAGTTTGGGAATTTTGGGTGCGAATAAATTACACCACTTCAAGTAGCAACTATGCGATGGTTTATATCATTGCAGATAGAGCCGATATTTCAAGTGATGTTAATGGCTATTATGTGCAAATCGGGAATACGGCTGATGAAATCTCGCTTTACAGGCAACAAGGAAACTCTCGCACTAAAATAATTGACGGAGTTGATAAAAGTGTTGATACCAATCCCGTTATTGTAAATATACGAGTTACACGTAGCAAGGACGGAACTTTTTCGCTTTTCAGAAAACGACAATCGGATGTGGTGGGATTTAGTGATGCTGATTTTGTGCAGGAAGGCGAGTCTGTGATTGACAATGAAGTGCAGGGAAGTAAGTATTTTGGGGTCTTATTTTCTAATAGCAGCACTACCGGGAAAGCCTATCTGTTTGATGATATCTTTGTAAAAGGCGAAAAGTTTGCAGATGTTATTCCACCGGAGTGGACTGATTTGCAACTTGTAGAACCTAATCAGTTAGTTTTGACCTTTTCGGAAGCAGTGGATATTTCATCGGCAAGTTTTCATGTGGATAATGGGATAGGAAATCCTGTTTCGTCTATGCTTTCAGAAGATGGAATGACCTTGCGCTTGACTTTTGCGAAGGATTTTGAAAAAGGTGTTATTTATACTGTTGAAGCATTGAATGTGAAAGATTTAGCAGGAAATCCATTGACAAACACCCAAAAGCAAATAGGAAAATACGAATTCCCGAAAGCTGGGGATATCGTGATAAATGAAATATTATTTGAAACCGCCAACGGTGTACCCGAATATTTCGAGATTTACAATGTATCCGATAAAATTCTGCTTTTAGATAATTCCTACTTTGCCGTTCGAAGTCCTTCAACAGGATTATTCTCTCTTAATAACGCTTTCCCTGCTAACACTATACTTTTAGCCAAAAGCTATTTAGCTCTTTCGAGCGATCCGGATTTAGTGAAAGAACATTTTGATGTTCCCTCCTCTGCCAATATTTTAAAAGCTAACAGATGGTCGGCTCTGAACAATACTTCTGCGAGGTTTTTAATTGCACATCTTGACATTAGAACAGAAAATGGTTTAACAGTTCGGGATACCGTTATTTTAGATGAACTTCACTACAATGTTAAATGGCACAGCGAGCTAAGTACAGCTAATGTGGCTCTCGAACGAATTAATCCGAAAAATAGAACTCAAATTCCGACTAATTGGTATTCTGCCGCACCGGAAGTTAATTTTGGGACTCCCGGCTATGAAAATTCCAGATATATGATGCCGGATACCATTCCGCCTGTTTTGACTGGTTTGGCTATTATAGAGCCCAATAAAATAGTCTTAAATTTTTCTGAAATTATAGATATTTCAACAGCCACTTTCAGTGTTGACCAAGGAATTGGTAATTCCACAGGTTTAACGGTTTTAGCCGATGAAATGACTTTAATTATCTCTTTTGACAACGACTTTGAAAAGGGAAAAATTTACACTATAAATATTTTGAATATCAAAGATTTAGCAGGAAATCCTTTGGTAAAAAATACTTATCAAACAGGTGTTTTGGAACCAGCCGAAAAGGACGATTTAGTTATTAATGAAATTTTATTTGATAATTACTGCTGATGCACTAATTTGTTAATGATTTTAACTAAAATAATAATTGTTCTTTGAAATTTTGATTTTGCTTGAATTGAATCTCTTCGTCAGGATTTAGCAGTTCTTTTAATGGTGTTTT
>DUQG01000073.1 GCA_012837935.1 Bacteroidales bacterium | reverse complement strand
TCATTATAACTAACTGGTAATCAGTTATAAAGATACGAAAATCTAAGGTCTTTTCCAAATAAAAATGAAGTTAATTTGCTGATTTTTAGATAATTATATCGCTATGTAATTTTTGTCATGTACTAAATATTTTTTGTTAATAAAAGAATTTAATTTGTTTTAGGAAATTTGATTTATAATGAATAACTTTGTTGGGTGTATGATGCAGGATGTATGATGTATGATGTATGATGCGGGATGTATGATGCAGGATGTATGATGCAGGATGTATGATGCAGGATGCAGGATGCAGGATGTATGATGTATGATGCAGGATGTATGATGTATGATGTATGATGTATGATGTATGATGTATGATGCGGGATGTTGGATGTATAATGCGGGATGATGCAACAACTGACACTTGACATCAAACAATCCAACAAACATCTATCATCTAACATCTGGCAAGCACCTAACATCCGACAATTAATAAACTTCTAATTTTAACAATACATGAACTTACTCGAACAACTAAAAAACTACACGCAAGTAGTTGCCGACACAGGCGATTTTCAATCCATCGAAGCATATAAACCGGTGGACGCTACTACCAATCCATCTTTGATTTATGCTGCATCACAAGACGCAAAGTACAAACATTTGATTGATGATGCCATTGAATATGCACGCAAATCATCCACAGACAAAAACGTTCAGCTATCCAAAGCAATGGATAAACTAGCGGTAAATTTTGGACTGGAAATTCTAAAAATCGTTCCCGGACGAGTTTCTACCGAAGTGGATGCACGTCTATCTTTTGACACGGAAGCGACAGTAAAAAAGGCTCGTGAAATTATTGAACTTTACGAAGAAAACGGTATTTCCCATGAGCGAATTTTGATTAAAATCGCTGCTACTTGGGAAGGCATCAAAGCTGCTGAAATTGTTGAAAAAGATGGTATCCGCTGTAACTTGACTTTACTTTTCTCACAAGCACAAGCCATTGCATGTGCCGAAGCCGGTGTGCGATTGATTTCGCCTTTCGTGGGACGGATTTTGGACTGGTACAAAAAAGCCCGCGGTGTAACTGAAATTCCTGCGCCGGAAGATCCGGGTGTTCTTTCCGTAACCAGTATTTTCAACTATTACAAAAAGTTTGGTTATCAAACGCAAGTAATGGGTGCAAGCTTCCGAAATATCGGTGAAATTTGCGAGTTGGCAGGATGCGATTTACTGACTATTTCACCTGCTTTACTGAAAGAATTGGAACAAACTGAAGGCACACTCGAAAAGAAACTCGATGCTGAAAAAGCCAAAGCAATGGATATCCAACAAATCCATTTGGATGAAAAAACTTTCCGCTGGATGCTGAACGAAGATGCAATGGCAACAGAAAAACTAGCCGAAGGCATCCGTAACTTTACAAAAGATTTAGTAAAATTGGAAAAACAGATTTCGGAAAGATTAGCTCAATAAGAGCTAATAATTTCGACATTGCTCAATGGCAAATTTAAAAGGCAAGCCTGACATCAATATGTCAGGCTTGTCTTTTAAAAATTTGGCTATTTATCTTACACTATTTATTTAATTTATCTTTTACCGGATTGCGATAATAAATTTTATCTTCAACAAATTCTTGCGTTGCAAAAAGTGATGCTTTCGGCATTTTTTCGTAGAAACGAGATATTTCAATCTGTTCGCGATTTTCAAATACCTCTTCAATACCATCAGATACTGTTGCAAAATCCTGCAATTTTCTATCTAGTTCTACTTTGATTTCTTGCTCAATCTGATTGGCACGTTTTGCGATAATTACCACAGTTTCGTAAGCATTTCCTACATTTTCACTCAATTTATTCATATCACGAGTTACAGTAGTTGTCGGCGCATTAATTTTTTTATATTCCATAATCTATTTATAGTTTTCTGTTTTTATCAATTAAATTTATTTTCTCTCTCAAAATCAATCTTCACTCACTTCAGGCATAATTCTTTGAAGATGTTTCAGTATATCATCTGCCTGTTTTACAAATTTTCCGGTTGGATATTCATTTTTGTACGTGTAAGCCTCATCAATGGTAGATTGATATCTATCGGCACGCATATCCTCCTTACTATAAAGCGATTCTTGATATTTTGACTTCAAAATCACAATCATCAACTCTTCACGATGCTTAGTAGAAGGATACTTTTTTAGTGCATTTTCAGCCGTTATAACAGCCGAAAGATAATTATTTCCCAAGTAAGTACCTAAATCGTAATAAAGTTTAGCATTAAGTAACTCTTTCTCAGCCAGCTTATCGTTTAATTCTTGAATATATTTATTCGCTTCGTCTTTATTATCAGCATTCGGATATAAATCTACATATTCTTGAAATGCCGTAAGAGCTTGTACTGTCGCAGTTTGATCCAATCTTACATCCGGCGTATCCAAGTAGTAGCAATAAGCAAGCATATACTTCGCCTCTTGCGTAAATCTACCTCGAGGATAAGCTCTTACATACGTTTTGTAATATTCAGTTGCCGTATAATAATCTTTCCTTTCAATATGTGCTTTGGCTAAATAGTTGATTATCAATTCTGCTCTATCGGTATTTCGATAGTAAGTAGAAACATCATCAAACAGCGAAATAGCTTTATCGTATTTTTTTGCTACATAATACTCCACTGCCTTATCGTATTTTAACTCAGGGTCAGTAGATTTTAACAATTTCTGGTACTCACTGCAAGACGTGAATAACAACAGACTGATAACTATGGCAAAAACACTTTTCTTCATAAAACAAATTTGGGTTGCAAAATTAGTGAATTAATATCAAACTAAAAATTTATTTTCATTTTTTTAATGACTATTGAATTCTTTAGCTAAAAAACATAGAACAACTAAATAGGTTTCAAGTTACTGGTTTCAAGTTTCATGTTTACGCAACCAACTGCTTTTCTCACGAATCCCAATAGAAAATTCGGGGGAACAGTTTATAGCATTGATTAAGCGAAAGGATTAAATTTCGAGTTTTAATAATGCAAGGATTAGTCGAACAACCAAACAACCAAACAACCAAACAACCGAACATCCAAACACCCTACACCAAACACATGGCATCCAACATCCTACACTAAAGTTTTTCTTTCTGGAAATACTGTTCAAAACCATCCGTATAAACGGTTTGAAGTTCTCCTTTATTATCTGTAAAAATTAAATAACAGTCAATTTCTGCAAAAGAGTTACATAATTCCAAGCTCTTCTTTACGCCCAAAACCATAAAAGCAGTAGCATACGCATCCGCCAACATACATGTAGGTGCTATTACGGTGGCACTCAGCAAATTATGAGATACAGGATAACCACTTATCGGATCAATGGTGTGAGCATATTTTTTCCCGTCTTTTACATAAAACTGACGATAATTTCCCGATGTTGCCATCCCTACTCCACTGATTTCCAGTATCGTTTGTAATTCTTTCTGCTCATCTGCCGGATCGTCATGCGGTTTATCCACACCAATATGCCATTTTTCACCCTTCGGATTAACGCCTTTGCAAAAAACCTCTCCACCAATCTCCACCATATAATTTTCACAGCCGTTTTCATCCAGTAGTTCCGCTATCACATCGCAACTCTGACCCTTAGCTATAGCACTGGCATCCAACATTATGCGATTATCTTGTTTAATAATCCGATGATTTTTCAGCTCTATTTTTTGAAAACCGATATAGGGTAAAATAGTATCTACATCAGGAAAAGCGCTGTTATCTTTTTTTCCAAAACCAAAACCCCAAGCGCTAACAAGTGGCGCCACTGTAATGTCAAAAGCGCCTTCGGTTGCAATGGAAACCTGCTTAGCCACAGCATACATATCTTCAAAAAATGTATCCGTTTCTACGGTTAAGTCATTTTGATTGATTTTAGAAATGATGGATTGGGGATTAAATGTGGACAGCGAATGATCAAATTCCTTAAATTTTTTCTCTATTTTATCTTGTAAATCTTCCCCTTTGGGATGCAAGTAGGTAATGGAATAGTAAGTTCCAAAAACTTGTCCTTTATTAAAAGTATATTCTTTGTTTTCCCTGTCACAGCTCGCTAAAACCACTAGCAGAAACACCAGAGAAAAATATTTTATTTTTTTACTCATTAAATATCAACTTTTTATAAATCACACTACCGTTAAGTTAATTAAGATATGTCCGGTCTTAATTTATTTATTCAGCTATTTCCCACAGTCCTATTACTCTGAACTCTGAACTAAAAACAATCAACAAAAAAACTGCAAACTGCAAACTAGTTACTGCTACTCCTCTTCTTCCTTTTCCTGTTTAGTTATCAACACTTTGTCTATTCTATTGCCGTCCATATCCATTATTTCAAACTCAAAATTCAGATAGTTCATTTTATCACCTTCTCTTGGAATTTCATTAATTTGGTCAATAATAAATCCGGCTACTGTAGCATAATCAATCTGCTCAAAATCAACATCAAAACCTTCAATAATTTCAGAAAGCACCTCAACCTGAGCATCACCATTCATCAATATCGAACCATCATCACGCACGAAATAATCCGGTTCTTCCACTTCGCCTTCATCCGGAATTAATCCCACCAAATTTTCCATAATATCGTGGAAGGTTACAATTCCTTCAAAATCACCGTATTCATCCACTACTACGCAAAACTGTGAAGTATTTTGCTTTAGAAGCTCAAGGATTTTTTGAGCAGAGGTTTTTTCGTGAATAACCACGGGTTCCATAATTAAGTCTTCCACTTTGAAATCTTTTCCGCTTAAAAGTGCTTTGTAGTAATCCCGAATATGTAGCACACCGTCAAAATTATCCAAACTTTCACGTGCACACACAATTTTACTATGCTGACAATTGTCAATATCTTCTCTAATTTCCTCTTCTGACTCATCCAAATCAATCCATTCCACCTCAATTCGATGTGTCATCATATGCTTCGCACGTTTATCCGAAAAGTTAAACACTTTCGCGTGCATATCGGTCTGCTCTTCTTCAATCACCCCCTCCAAGGAAGCTGTTTTTATCATCTGACGAAGCTCATACTCAGTCATTTGCTCCGTCTGTTTTTCAATGCCAAACATTCTGGTAATAAGCTTTGTAGAGCCTGAAAGTAATTTAACGAAAGGATAAAAAAGGCGGCTGAAAAAATTGATAAGTGGTGCAATTCGTACGGCTACTTTCTCCGGATTGGAAAGAGCAATAGTTTTAGGCACTAACTCTCCGATAACGATGGTAACGTAGGTAATCAGTACCATAATCAGAACCATAGAAATGCCGGAAGCATAAGGTCGTAAAATTTCTATCTTCGAAATAAGCGGTGCCACTTCATCGGCTAAACTTATTCCCCCGTACGCACCTGTAATAAGACCAACAAGCGTAATTCCTACCTGTACAGCAGAAAGAAACATTTCAGAATCGTCACGAAGTTTAAGTGCTATACCTGCGCCTCTTGCTCCTGATTTTTTCAGTTGTTCCAAACGAGCCGTTTTACTGGACACAATGGCAATTTCTGAAAGTGAAAAAAATCCGTTTAATAAAATTAGAATTAATAAAATAAATATTTCCATGAATTGCTGGAATAAGTCTATTATTTAGTTTTATTTGTTAATATCAATATGTTGCTTTACTGAGAAATTTAAGCCTCAAATAACAATCGTTTGCCTCTTACATTTTCGTTGAATACACCGTTATTATATACCATTTGACCGTTTACAAAGGTTCGTTCCACCTTTGCATCGAAAGTTTGTCCTTCAAATGGCGACCAGCCACATTTATAAAAAATGTTTGATTTATCTACCGTTTGTGGTGAATTTGGATTTACAAGCACCAAATCAGCATAATATCCCGGACGAATATAACCGCGTTTTTCTATTCTAAACAATTCGGCAGGTGCATGACACATCTTTTCCACCACTTTTTCTACGGTAAATTTACCTTGTTTAGCAAGCTGCAACATCGCCACAAGCGAGTGCTGCACAAGCGGACCGCCGGAAGAAGATTTGAAGTAACTTGCATCCTTTTCGCTTTCTGTATGTGGTGCATGATCAGTAGCTACAACCGCGATGGTATCATTGTTCAAAGCTTTAATCAAAGCTTCCCTGTCAGCTTCTTTTTTAATTGCCGGATTCCATTTTATTCGACTGCCGTACTTTTCATAGTCTTTGTCAGAAAACCACAAGTGATGCACACAAACTTCTGCTGTAATCTTTCTCTCTTTCAGCAGCTTATCACTTTTGAAAAGTTCCAACTCACGTGCTGTAGAAAGATGCAAAACATGTAAACGGCTATTATATTTACGAGCTAATTCTACTGCAAACGCAGACGACTTATAGCAAGCCTCTTCCGAACGAATAAGCGGATGATACTCAAAACCGATATTTTCGCCAAACTTCTTTTTATAATAATTCAAGTTATGCTGAATAATTGTTTCATCCTCACAATGTGTAGCTATCAAAGTCGGTGCTTCATCAAATATTCGTTCCAACGTGTACAAATCATTGACCAACATATTTCCGGTGGACGAACCCATAAAAACCTTTATTCCACAAACTTCACATGGATTTATTTTTACCAATTCATCGATGTTGATATTGGTCGCACCCATATAAAAGGAGTAGTTGGCGTAAGATTTTTCAGCAGCCTGAGCGTATTTTTCCTCTAAAAGTTCAAGTGTCGTTGTCTGTGGATTGGTATTCGGCATATCCATATAAGAAGTTACACCACCAGCCACAGCAGCTTTGCTTTCAGAAGTTATATCACCTTTATGCGTCAGTCCCGGCTCACGAAAATGCACTTGATCGTCAATTACACCGGGGATCAACCAAAGTCCATCAGCATCAATGATTTCCATTGAATCATCCGATTCTACATTATTTTCACCATTGAATATTTTTTCAATATGCTCATCGTCAATCAAAACAGAACCTTTAAATATTCTACCCTCATTGACAATATTCGCATTTTTTATTAAAATTTTCATATTTCTATGGTGTAAAAGTTTCGTGTAAACTTTTCGATTTCAATTATATGCTTTTCTTTTGCGGATATTTACGAGTAAAACTTTTCAGCCTCATCTGAATAACCCCTCCAAAAGCTTCGCTAAAAATACCACCACTCATTTTAGATGTTCCCAATCGTCTATTAATAAAGATGATTGGAACTTCTTTTAGTGTAAACCCACACTGATAAGCCGTAAATTTCATCTCTATCTGGAAAGCATAGCCTTTGAAACGAATTTTATCTAATTCAATGGTTTCCAGCACTTCACGCTTATAACATTTAAATCCGGCTGTGGTATCGGCTATTTTTAGCCCTGTTACAAACCGAACATACTTAGACGCAAAATAAGACATCAACACACGTCCCATAGGCCAGTTTACCACATTCACACCGCTAATATAGCGAGAACCAATAGCCACATCTGCGCCCTCATTCGCACAAGCATTGTAAAGTCTTGGCAAATCTTCAGGATTGTGTGAGAAATCGGCATCCATCTCAAAAATATAGTCGTAACCCTTTTCCAATCCCCATTTAAATCCTGCAATGTAGGCAGTTCCTAAACCCAATTTACCTTCACGCTCATGAATAAAAAGTCGTTCAGGAAATTCTTGCATCAGTCTTTTTACAATACTTGCAGTTCCATCCGGCGACGCATCATCTATCACAAGGATATGAAATTCCCCTTCCAGATTAAAAACAGCACGAATGATACTTTCAATGTTTTCTTTTTCGTTGTAAGTCGGTATTAAAACTAATTTTGAATCCATGTTTTTTGATAGTGTTTTGTTGAGTTGTATATTTAATAAGTTAATTGATGTTGGTTAATCTGTAGTTCAAACCTCTATTTCAATCAAAAACGTACATTTTTGAAGGTTTCATTCTTTCCAAAGGAATAATCTCAGTATTATCTTCGAAAGATATTTCTTGCGTTTTCAAATGCTCTACAATCGTGGCATAGGCAAGTTCCGGCATATTATTCTCTTTACTTAAATGACATAGAAAAACATATTTCCAGCGGTTTGTATAATTTTCAGCCAAAAACTCCGCTGTTTGCATATTACATAAATGTCCCGTAGGCGCTTTTATCCGTTCTTGTAAATACAATGGATAAGGACCATTTTCAAGCATATACTCATCATAATTTGCTTCCAATATGATATAATCAGAATCTATCAAATGTTCTGCAGCTTCTTCGCCTATAAATCCTAAATCCGTAGCAATGGTAAGTGTTTTATCTCGATACTTTACTGAATATCCAATACTCTCGCTTGCATCGTGCGAAACAGGAAATGCTTTTACAGTAAAATCGCCTACAATTATTTCCACCCCTATTTCAAGAAATTTCTGTGATGTGGATAGTTTTTGGGTTACACGGTAGTTCCGATTGATACCTTTGTGAATTTCGAGCGTAGTATAAATCGGCACATGATGTCTTTCACCGATTGACCCGACCGCCTGAATATGATCTGCATGGTCGTGCGTTACAAAAACGCCCCAAATATTAGGAAAATCAAGTCCCATAGATCTCAGAAACCTTCGAGTGCTTCTCACGCCAATACCTGCATCTATTAAAATTCCATACGAAGAATTTCCAATAAAATAACAATTTCCACTACTACCACTTCCTAAGCTTCTAAAACGTAATCTATCCATTAACCACTTAAATCCATTTAAACTACAAATTTAATATAAAAAACTAAGATTGGGGTAAAAACAAAACATTTTATAAGAAATTAATCAATTTGTAGTAATATTTAATTTTTAAAGCAAAAAAAGAGCAACTACATATTTGTAATTGCTCTTTTGCTTAAAAAGACGGCGGCTATCTACTCTCCCACGTTGTCTTGCAGTACCATCGACGTGATTGGGCTTAACTTCTCTGTTCGGAATGGGAAGAGGTGGAACCCCAATGCTTTAACCACCTAAATGAGGTTTGGTTTGCCAGTTGTTTTCCTGACTTGCCATAATAAGGTGACAGTTGAAAGTAAAAATTAGTCTTATCGTAAATTTAATTGTCTCTCGAGCTTTTCCAACGAGATAATGTTTTGTTTGTAAGAACTCTTCATCTTTTATTTGAGAGAGTTCTTCCT
>DUQG01000046.1 GCA_012837935.1 Bacteroidales bacterium | reverse complement strand
TGAAAAAGTGATGTTGATTATCGGCTCTTTTTGTCCAAAAACTGTGTTAAAGAGTAACAGAAAAGTTATCAAAAATGACGTTTTTATTTTCATTGCTGTTCGGTATTTAATATGGCACACAACGTTTTGGGGCTTTGCGTAGTGGCGGATTTCGAAGCACAAAACTGTCAGGCAAGCACAAATGTTGATAGAAGCACTACACTTCAATTAACCACTTCACCCGCCCTTACGCAAAGCCCGTGTTGGGTGCAGTATTTATTTATTATTTGGTTTGATGTTTCTAAATCTTGTCTGTCATACGCCTTAATCAAGTTTTCTCTGTCAGCATTACTTAGTCCATTTATATTAGGAATTTTCAGTTGTCTTAAAACTTGAGATTGAAATCTTGGAAGTCCGCCATTCATTCTTATTCCAATTTGAGACATTTGGTGTTTAATAAAGTCTGACATTAAAATACTTGCCAAAACCTTTAATGAAGAAATACTGTCTGATGTGATGTAGTATAAACTATGATGAGGATAAAATTTACCATTGTCAATAAAAAGGAATTTATTTCCCGTAAGGTCAGGCAATAAAAGTTTCGGCTTACTTAATAATTCTGGCTTTATTTTATCAATTGTTTTATACCATTTATTGGGTGTTTTCTTTGCTGTATGCCTTTGCAATAGAGTTTGTTTGTTGTCATTGAAATAAGTCTGTAAATGCGGATAATGTTCTAAATCACAAAGTTCTCCATTGTCATATGGGTTGATTAGATAATTCTCTGTCCATTTGAAAGTGTTGTTTTTTAAATCTGTTGATTTAATTATTGGCAACACTCTACTTTTTTCAATCCCATTAAGCTCGCTTTTGTTTTTGATAAAAACTTTGTCTGCTCCTGTTGCCACCCCAATACCAATTTCAAATCCTTGCTCTTCAATACCAATCAAGGCACTATGATTTATGTTGTAATGCAAAAACAAGTTTTCCCAAGAATTACTTTTTGGATTTTCAACTTCTGTAAATTTCAAGTTGTTAAAATCAATTTGTTTTGAATTGTCTTCACAAAACAAAACCTTTTCAGACCGTTTACTTTTTTGTATTGTCGTTATACAAGGATATGCTGTTACTGCTTCGTCAAAAGGTGAGGACTTTTCGATATTTAGAACTTTTATCAAATTGTATAGAGAAGAAATTTGCTCTCTTAAAATCTTTCCGTATTGGTTATTTAGCCATCTGTTTGAACAAATAAAAGATAAAAGTCCATCAGGTTTTAATAGCTCTAATGAATACTCGAAAAATGGAATGTAAAGGTCTGCCCTGTATTTAAAAGTTTTATACCTTTTCCGATAGAAAGCCTTGTCATTTTCGGGTATAAGTTCGTGTCTTATGTATGGAGGATTGGCAACTATGCAGTCAAATTGATGGTCGAAATGCCAAGTAAGGAAGTTTGTATTTAAACAAATTTGAAGGCTTATTTTGAGCTTTTGATTAGTCAAATTGAAAATTAAATCATCAATAGTCGTAGTCAACTTAGCAAAAGCAATTGGGTCTAACTCAACAAAAGTCAAATTAGAAATTACACTATCAATAAATGAAAATTGATATTCTAAAGATGACTTGTAAAGGCGTTTTATTATTTCTGTTGCAAATGCTCCATTCCCTGATGCTGGTTCTAATATTTTAATGGAACTTAGATTTAAATCAGAAGAATAGCCGACTTCATCCAATATAAATTGGACTACATTCTTATTTGTAAAGACTTCACCGTGATTTCTTCCGTTTTTACGTTCCATAGCTGCTATTGGTTAAATTCGTGAAGTTGTCCCGATAATTGTCCAATAAAAGAATGAAGAAAGGCTTCAATTGAAATGCTTTCTTCAACATTCCCGTAATCAAAATTGTCAGTTGACCAAAGTAAGCAGCATTGAGAATAATGTCTTTCAAGCATAAGCTTTTGGCAAAACAAACGATACCTGTCAATGTAAGATGTGTTGTGAAACTCCTTGAATACTTTAAAATATGGTTCAGTTATTCTCACTGGGGATGTTGATTTTGCGGATTTTTCTACAATCATCATATATCCTAGCCAAGGTGCTGATTGATTAGGGTATGCTTTTTCTCTAAAAGCAGTCCACAAGTCAATAGCACTTCCTAATGCTTCTTCTGTCCTATTGTTAAAATTGTTTCCGAAAGAGCCAACTTGAGACTTGAGTTCAACAACTGCTATGAGCTTTTGTGTTGGTGAAATTATCAGCATATCCCAATCTTTTGTCGGTCTAAAGTAACCTGGCAATTGATTTCCTTTTATGTAGATGCAGTTTGTTGGAATTCCAATATCAACTGCAACTTGATACAAAAGATTAATAAAGCCGTCTAACTGTTTGCCACCTGTAACCGCACTTCGGTTGCCTGTATCTTTCACTTCTCTGTCACCCTGTTCAGCTTTTTGTTTGTTCCTTGTGTCCCAAAAATGCTTGATGGCAGATTTTATGAGTTCGTTATATTTTTCTATGTCCATTTATTGTCTTTCTATATTGATGCAAAGTTAAAAATTTACGAGGTTCTTCTGTCGGTTACGGGTTCCTTTAATATTGCACCCAACGTTTTGCGTGTATGTGCAGTAGCGGATTAGAAGCACTTTCCTATCCGTTAAGCACAAAGTTTTTTAAAAGCACAGACCTTCGATTTACCACTAAACCCGCTATTGCCACATACACGCTGTTACAAGCTGGTGTTCTTCTTTTCGTCACGGTTCTCTCTGTCATAATTGTCATAGCGTTGGCGTGAAAGCTCTTTGCAACCGCAGGAACGAGGATTGCAATGTGCTTGAACTTTGTTGATATTATCTCTCATCAATCAGTAGAATACCTTGTCTATTTATGTGTCTTGATAACTTCGATTGAATTTCTGAAAGAAGCTCTTGACGGATTCTAAATAAACCTGAAACATTCTCTTGTGTTAAATCTGTTGTGATAAAATACCTGAAATCTAAAACTAAAAAATATTCAATTCCATCTATTTCAATTACAAATGGTATGATAAATACTGCCTCAGATCTATCCTCAATAAATTCTTTGTACTTTTTTGGGATAAGTACTCCTTTTACCACTCGATCGTATGCACTTTTTTTCTGAGCAAAATCACAAACAGGAGTAACTACTACATAAATTTTTCTCCATACTTTTTCAATTTCTTTTCGAATTTCTTTAAATTGCTTATCAGCTGTTTTCTTTAAAATATCTTGAGAAATATCAGGATTCTCATTTTTAATTGAATGAATAACATTAAAAAATGAAAGGACGTTAAAAAGTAATTTTTTGAAAACAGAATCTTTATCTTGAAGTTCTAAGACATTTCCTGACTCGGCAATTTCTTTCACATAATTGGTTGTGTTTAAACTAAGGTTTAAAGAGTTTATGCTTTTTATAACGGCATCTTCAGTATATTCAAGAGAGTCTTTGTTTTCAATAGTTTGATTTTGAATATTATGTTCAAGAATATCTTTAAATACAGTACTTAACGAGATAAAGCTTCCTTTAATTTTCTCTTCAATTTCCGCAGTTTTATAATGCTTTCCTAGATAAGCTTCCCCTAACTTATTCAGTGTGTAGTTGGCATTATTATCCCATTCTGAATCATTGTAAGAACTAAAAATGCTTTGTAAAGTTGAATCAGCAGATAAATGAACTTGATTCTCCCAATTTATTAAATGGCTGTATGCAGGATGTTGTGAAATTAGGTTGTCAATTTTATCAAAAAGTCCATCTAACTTTTCATTAAAATCATCAGTAAGCGAACCGTCAAAATTGAAATAATCACCTTTTATTGCCGATAAAAATGCTATTGGTTTTCTATTTGCCAAATCATTATTGAATATTTCTTTTTCAATTAAATCTTTATGTTCAGATCCATTGTGTCTAGTCCAATAAATCAATACATAGGGATAATTTTCTTCGGATATTACTCTTTCTAATACAGGGATTAAACGCGCCTTCAAAACTTTATTTGGATGTTCACTATCGTCTATTAAGTTGATGTCTAAAAATAATACTCTAATATCGTTAAGATTGTTACCAATCTCGGGTAAGAAAGCAGGATCCCCGGAAAAGTAAGTTAACGGCATTTGTCTTTTTGACAAGATATTAATTATTGGCTCAGCTTGCTTTATTTGGTCATCTATGATAGCAATTCTACCATTTATTGGTATATTCATAACTTACTTTTTAAATGCAAAAACAATTGTTGCTCCATTCTTAAATTCTTCTGGAATTTCAAAATCACCTATTTCAGGAAATATCAATCTGCCTTTTTGAGCTTCTAAAATTTCATTGGCTATATGTAAACCTAATCCCATTCCACCAGGCTTAGCAGAAACAAATGGTTCAACAATATTATCAGTCGGGATTATGAACCCAGTGCCATTGTCGGCTATGAGTAAATTGATGAAATTTTCTTCCTCAATAATGTTGATATAAATCTTTTTTTGAAAATCTTCCTTCTTTTCTAAAGCATTAAATTCCTTTTGGTCTAACCAATAAATTGCATTATCAATTATATTCATAATGCTACCAATTAAAAGGTTTCGTGCAATTTTAATTTTTTGTTGGCCTCTATAATTCTTGTAGTCTTTTATTATTTCAACCCTATGTGATTTAAGTCTATACTCGGTATTAAATAAAGATTGGTCAATTATCGCAACTATGTTTTCAGAAGTTTGGCTAGACTTACGAATTATTTCAGCATAACCATCTATTAAAGATGAGAGGTGTTTGACAAGGCTTAAAACTCTTTCAGATGCTTTTTCTGACTCCAATACTTTTTCAACTTCATAAATGATTTTTTCAACCTCGTGAACTACAACGGACATACTAAGTCCAGCACCTGCCGCTTTTAACAGGTTTTCACTAATAGTTTTATAATCAGATTCTATTTTATTGAAATATTTAATTATTTGTTGTTGAACAGGTGTTTCTTTTACTTTGTCTTCTACATATCTTTTTGCTTCTGCCAATGTGGACATAACAGGAGCAGATTTGGGAGTAGGACCATATTTTTCTCTAAGTTTTAATTTGTCCTGATATCTTAGTGTTTCTATAATCTCAATAGTATGTAAAATTGAATTTCGAAATGCTTCATACGCCTCGTTTTCAATAAATCCTTCTCGGTTAGTTTTTTCAATCAAGTCTGAACTATCCTTTCTATTGATTGAAACAGAACCAAGCAATATATTATTACTTAATTTTTTAGCAGGTTGATTAACTCGTCTCAAATCTAAACCTAACCAATCATTTTCTGGTTCTCCATAATCATAAACCCTTAGTTTGTCTCGAAAAACCTTAACGCCACAATTTTTGTCAAGATATTTTTTAAAGCCTGATTTATCAGAAACACCAAGTTTCATCACGAATGAATCTCTATCAAATACATAACCTTCAAAAATGATTTCTCCAATTTTGTGAGCTGATAAATCCAACTTTTGTCCTTCCTTTTCACCTTGGATGTATTTGATTGTCCTGAATGTTTCTACAATTGAATCGCTCTCGGAAATTGTTCGGGGAAATAGTTTTGTCATTGATGACCAAGGAGTAAACTCGTACTCGAATTTTGTTATTTCGCTACCATCAAGTGTTACTTTAAATCTGTATAAAGAATATTCTTTTACATCTTGCCAATTCAATAACCCTTCAAACCAACCGGGTTTGTCTAAAATACCAAAAGATGGTTTAAAAGAATCGTTTTGTTCAAAAGGTGAAGCAAGAGCAGTTATTGAGCGTTTCACTTCTCTTGCGATTCCTCTTTCCCATTTTTTTCTGAGTTTAGAAATTAAAATGTTTGTTCCTGTTTTTCCATCTTTGAATAAAGTTGGTTTCTCTCTTGTGATTATTGTAATCGGAACATCTTCCAGATATTTATAATTTTCAAAATCCGTCCAATCAATTCTGACAAATACCTCTTTGTCATTTTTTGACTTGGTCGTCATTTCAATGATGTTACCCAATTTATGAACTCCAAACCTACCAATTCCCTTTTCACCAATTGGTAATCTTTCATATTTAGGGGAAACCTCTAAATTTTTGATTTTTTGTGTTTTAAAATCACTTCCTGGCTCTAACCAAACATTCTCAACAATTTCAGGACTCATACCATAACCATCATCCTCAATGATGATTACTCCGTTGTCAGGGTCATCTACATTCTCCATATAGATGTTTACGATATTAGCATCAGCATCATATGAATTTTTGACTAACTCAACTAAGGCAATGCTCTCATTTTTAATCAATTGATCTCCCAACTGAATAAGTAGCCTAGCTCTAGGCTTAAACCTAACTGGAATTTCTTTGTCTTGATTTATTTCCGTTACTTCTTCTGACATAGTAATTCATTTATTGATTTTGCAATAGCATAAGCCATTAGTGGCGGAACTGCATTACCTATTTGCTTAAATGCAGCCGAACGTGAACCTTCGAAGTAGAAGTCGTCTGGAAATGACTGTAGTCTAGCCGCTTCTCGTACTGAAATTGAACGACATTGCTTCACGTCAGGATGAATATAGTAATGACCATCTTTCGCTATATGTGCAACGACAGTATGAGAAACACCATTTCCATTTACTACTTTATACCTATCAATAAAGGATGTTTCATTTTTATGTGATTTTAATTCAGTAGGTAAATCAGGATATTTTAAACGTTCGTTGTTTTTATTCCATTTATTGATTGCTGTTTTATATATTTCCAAATCTCTTTCGTTGTGAGGTCGAGAAATGTGCTGTGTTACAAAGTCAACACCGTTTCTTAGTTCAAATTTTTCTAGATACTCATTTTTTTCAACTGTATAGTTAGCAATCTGTCTTGCTTCTCCAGGTTTTAACTTAGGTAAATCTCTGAAAATGTCGTTTACAACAAATGCTTTATTAGTTTTTTCAATTTCTGGAAAACCGAAGTCTATATCCTTCTTCCACCCAACAATTATTATTCTCTTTCTCGCTTGCAAAACACCATAATCTGATGCGTCCAAAGTGTCGTGATAAACCTCATAGCCCAATTTTCTAAAATATGCTTTAAGATTTTTAAAATGCTGCCCTTTATTAGCACTTAATAAACCAGGTACATTCTCAAAAACAAATGCTTTAGGGTCATACTGTTTTAGAAACCTTCCATATTGAATATATAATTTATTCCTAGGGTCATTTTCGATATTCTCTTGATGACGACCAAGTAATGAATAGGCTTGGCAAGGAGGCCCGCCAATAATTAAATCCACTTTTTCGCCTTTTAGAAGTGTATCTATCTTCGAAAAAATGCCTTTTATTGAATCATCTGTAATTTCTATATTCAATACTGAATCTAATACTTCTTTTGGCACTTGTCCATATAATTCTTCCCGTGAAATATTACCTTTTAGATAGTCAATGTAATTTTTTTCTTTTCCTTCCTTTGTCAGATAATGATATACTGCTCTTGTTTTAATTGAATTACAAGCATCTTTGTCCATTTCGATATGTGAAATAGGATTAAATCCAGCTTTAATAAAGCCTTCTGACATTCCAGACGCACCCGCAAATAAATCTATGAAGTTAAGTTTTTCCATATTATTTATTCAATTTTAAATGTCCGTAAATTCGCTCTAGAATTTCGTTCGCGTCTGCATCAATTGCTTTGGCAATAAGGTATAATTCTTCTGCTTTTAGATTAGTATTTTCCTTAGTGCTTAGTTGACTAAGTCTAGACTTTCTAATACCAGTCTTTCTAGAAACCTCAGCTTTATTTATTGATTTGTCTGTAAGATACTTACCAAGAAAAGTCATACTTATTTACTTAGTGATGTTTCGCAAATGTAAACATAAGTTTCGAATTAGAAAACAAATGTATTTAATTTAGTTACTTTCGTGTCTATTCTCTACTGCGTGTGGAAAGGGCAAGCTCTTTTGGTTTTTGGCGTTGGCTTTAGTGTTGGGAAAAACCAAATGTGCTTGACCGTGCGTTGGGTTTCACACTTGCTTGTAACGGTAAATTGTATGAGTAGTGGCAGATTGCGTGGCACTTCCCTGTCAAACCGCTACGCTGTTTGAGCGGGCTATAAACCTTGATATTTACTACTTCCCCTGCCATTACTTATACAAAATGTTAGC
>DUQG01000018.1 GCA_012837935.1 Bacteroidales bacterium | reverse complement strand
GGGGGGGGGGGGGAAAGACAATAAAAGTACGGCATAAACACTGTAAGTGTTTCCCTGCTTAGGTTGTGGGAAACTCTTACAGAGTTTCGTTAAGTTGTATTTCCTAATCCCCCAGATAAATCTGGGGTGCCTGTCCGACCTTTGGCGGATTATGCAAGGATTTGTCCTACGGACAATTATTTAGTCGGTTAATAGTGATTTTATTTATAATCCGGCGACTAGTTTGGAACCAGTCGCCAGGTCAAAAAAATTGTGTAAATCCAAAAAATCAGTGTTATCTGTGTTCAAAACTCCATCAAAAAAATCATTAAAATAAAAAAAAACATAGTTCTGACAATTTGCGTAATTCAGGAATAGTAATTAGATTTGTACCCATCAAAAACTCAAAATCATGATGCAGCACCCGAAAGATAAAAACAGACTTTTCCCTGAAGAATGCTTAATCAGAGAAATTACGGGACAACCTCGCTTATCCATTGGTATCCCGAAAGAAAACCCGGAATCCGAAACTCGCTTAGTACTCACACCTGAAGGTGTAAATATTATAGCGGAAGAAGGACACAGCGTATATGTGCAACGAGGCGCAGGAGCGCCAATGGCTTACACCGATTTACAATACAGCGAAGCCGGAGCTTATCTTGTAAATGATGCTTCGGAAGTGTTTGGTGCTGACATTGTGATGAAGGTAGCACCGCCTACTTTAGATGAATTGCGATTGATGAATAATCGCTCTACCATTTTTTCAATGCTTCAGCTGAGCAATCTATCCAGAGAAACCATTGAGCTTATGATGCAAAAAAAGATGCATGCTTTCGCCTACGAACTGATAAAAGACGAGCAAAAGGCTTTCCCTGTGGTTAATTCTATTGCCGAAATTGAAGGAAATACAGCCATTGCGGTTATATCTGATTTGATGAGTAACGAAAGAGGCGGCAAAGGCATTTTGCTAGGCGGTGTGGCAGGAATTACTCCGCCTGAAATCGTTATTTTAGGTGCAAGTATTACCGGCTCGGTAGCAGCCAGAGCCGCTATCGGACTAGGTGCAATGGTAAAAGTTTTTGACCACGATATTAATAAACTTCGTAAAATTCAGCACTATCTGGGTCGTCAGGTTTTCACATCCGTAATACATCCGAAAGTAATTTTCAAAGCTTTAGCTTCTGCGGATGCAGTTATCGGCAATCTGCGTTTTATCAACGGTTCTGACCGATTTATGGTTTCGGAAGAATTGGTGAAAACAATGAAAAAAGGCGCAGTTATTGTAGATTTAAGCGTGGATCAAGGCGGATGTTTCGAGACTTCAGAGTGCAGAACAATTGCCAATCCCGTTTACGAAAAACATAGTATTATTCACTATTGCGTACCGAATATTTCGGCTCGTGTAGGTAGAACTTCGTCCATTGCGCTAAGTAATATTCTTACGCCAATTATTCTGAAAATCGGCGAATCCGGCAGTGTAAAACAGTCTGTGGCAGACAGTTTGGGTTTCAGACACGGCTCGTATGTCTTTAACGGAATAATGGTGAATCGCTTAATTGGTGATTATTACAATATTCCTTCAAACGACATTGGGTTGCTACTTGCAGGCTATTAATAGCCCTCTCTAAATCTCCTCCGTTGGCTAACGGAAGACTTTTGGGGATAGTGCAGAAATGTGAGTTTCAGGTAAACCCTTAGCGTTCTTTGCGAAAAACTAATTGTCTGTAAGCTCTTTTTATTTTTAAGCACAATGCGGTTTATAACCGCAATACGCTTTGTTATTATTTTACATAGGTTTGGGCTAAAGCCCGGCAACTTCACTTTCAAGCTACCCACGACTTAAAAGTCGTGGCAACTGAAAAAAGTATCAGGTAAAAAGACATTGCCGTTTCAATCGGCATTGTCTGTAAGCTCTTTTTATTTTATTTTATGGTTATCCGCATTTGTTCCTAATTTGATGTTAAGCGTTTTTGTAGATATTTTTCCCGTAGGGAATTAATATCAATAGAAGACGGATCTCTCATAGAAGACGTTTCCCCGTAGGGGATATACATTATTCTACAGTATTTCTCTGTTGCTTGTTGTCAATCACCTACGGGGAAAAGGTCTCTTGTTGTTTGTCCCCCGATAGCTATCGGAGTTGATGTTTATCTCCTACCGGAGAAACCGACATATTAGGAATGATTGCGGATATTCATATTTTATTTTTAAGCACAATGCGGTTTATAACTGCAATGCGCTTTGTTATTATTTTAACAACATTTTTTAACTACTATGTCAGAACATTATTTGAAAGCTCTAGCAGATGATGAAGCCTTGATTCAAAAGGAATTTGATGAATTACTTCAGGATTATCTCAACTCCAACCACCGAAAAAAAACAGAGATTATCACGAAAGCTTTCAATTTTGCTAATAACGCTCATAAAGGTGTTAAACGCCGTTCGGGTGAGCCTTATATTTTACACCCGATAGCAGTAGCCAAAATCGTGCTGAATGAGATAGGCTTGGGTTCTACGTCTATCTGTGCGGCTTTGCTACATGACGTGGTAGAAGATACCAATTATACGACTGAGGATATCGCTCATTATTTTGGACCAAAAATAGCGCAAATCGTAGATGGGCTGACAAAAATTTCCGGTGGTGTATTTGGTGAAAAAGCTTCTGAACAGGCTGAAAATTTTCGTAAGCTACTGCTTACCATGTCGGAAGATATTCGGGTTATCTTGATAAAAATAGCCGACCGACTCCACAACATGCGCACACTCGGCTCTATGCCGCCTGCCAAACAGTATAAAATTTCCGGTGAAACAGAATATATCTACGCACCCCTCGCTCACCGACTGGGACTTTTTCACATTAAAACGGAACTTGAAAACTTAAGCTTCAAGTACGACCATCCTGAAACTTACCATGAGATAGAACAGCGTCTAGAAACAGAAAGAGCAGCTTTAGATAAGTTTTATCAAGAGTTTTCAAAACCGATTTTCGAAAAACTTGAAAGCCAAGGTTACCGGTTTGAACTTAGGCAGCGCATTAAATCCGTTTTTTCTATATGGCGAAAAATGACCACACGCAACATTCCGTTCGATGAGGTGTATGATATTTTGGCAATAAGAATTATATTTGACCCCAAAGAGGGAATGGATGAAAGAGTGCAATGTTGGATGATATATTCCGCCATTACTTCCATCTACAAACCGCATCCCGAGCGTATCCGCGACTGGGTAAGCACGCCAAAAGCCAATGGATACGAAGCGTTACACGTTACAGTAATGACACCGTGCGGACGATGGGTGGAAATTCAGATACGCAGCCGACGAATGCACGATATAGCCGAACGAGGATTGGCAGCACATTGGAAATACAAATCGGGCATTGACGAAGCATCGGAATTGGACAAATGGCTGACAACCATCAAAGAACTGCTCGAAAATCCGGAACCTAATGCGATTGATTTTATTGATACGTTTAAGCTTAATCTTTTTGCGTCGGAAATATTTGTATTTACCCCAAAAGGCGATATAAAAACCATTGCCAGCGGTGCCACTGCGCTTGACTTTGCTTATATGCTTCATACGGACATTGGACATCAAAGTATTGCAGCCAAAATCAATCACAAGCTTATGCCGTTGAGCACAGTACTTAACAGTGGTGACCAGGTTGAAATTTTGACTTCTAAAAAGCAGACTCCGGAAGCAGAATGGCTTGACTTTATTACTACCGGACGAGCCAAAGCGAAACTACAAGATTACTTCAAAAAAGAAGAAAAAGCTACAATGGCACAAGGGCAACTGGAAGTGGAAAAGGCTCTTGAAGAGGCTAATATTGAAATAAACAACGACAATTACAATAAAATACTAGGACATTTCAATCTAAATAATAGAAATGAACTTTTCCTTCTTGTGGGTCAGGACTCCCTTGAAATTAGTGCTATTACTAATGTTTTCAAGCCTAAATCACAAAACGTATTTGCCAAAATATTAAGAAATCCGTTTGCTTCATCCGGTAGCAGCAAAAAAGAAGAGAAACCGGAAACAACAGAAAAAGAAGAGAAGAAATTTGACTTCAAAAAAACTTACAGACTTAATGACCTTGAACTTGGAAGTTCATATGTGGTAGCTACTTGTTGTAAGCCTATTCCCGGTGACGATGTGCTGGGTTATGTGATTGATAATAATATTATTCAAGTTCATAAAGTACAATGTCATACAGCCGCTTCACTGAAAAGCAACTTTGGCAATCGCTTAGTAAATGTAGAATGGCTTGCACAAAAAGGCATTACCTTTACAGAAACCTTGGAAGTTCGTGGTATTGACCGAATCGGTATTTTGATTGAAATCTTAAAAGTTATTTCGGAAGACCATAATGTAAATATGACCAAAGTCAGTATTGAGGGTGAAAAAGGTCTGTTTGTTGGGCATTTTAAAGTGGTAGTTCGTAATACTGAAGACATTAATAACCTAATCAACAACTTAATGAAAATCTCAGAAATAAAGTCTGTACAGCGATTGGAACAACAAGAATAGTGGTTCGGCTGTTTGGATGTTCGGATGTTCGCTCGTTTGATGTAGTCGCACTCCAAGTTAGTAAATTTCTGTTCAAGTCTAAAAGTTGTGGACAGATTTCAAAAAGTATTGATAGCACACCAACTAATTATTCTCAATGAGTCTTATGTTTGGTTTGCTCGTTATTCTTTTTCTACTAAGTTCCCACGACTTGCAATCGAACATCAAAAAAGATAACTTTGTAAGCTCGTTAAAAATGTTTATTAGCGTTTGTTCCTAAACAACATTAAAATGTTTTGGTAGTTTTTCCTATAGGAAATTAAAAATGGAATGATTGCGGATAACCATAAAAAATATAATTAAACACTAACAATCAAACTGTTACAATTTAGTAATATAAAAGTTCCCTATTGGTTTCTTTTTCCTTAAAACCTTATTTACCTTATTATCAAATATATAGTGCCTTGTTTATATCGAAGTTACATGAACATTAAGAAGTTAAGATTTAGTTAAGGTTTTCATTAAAAAGCGTCTTAATGCTTCTTAACTTCTTAAAAATCTTAATGGTTGACTTTGTTTTTAGAAGTTATGCTGTTAGGCAAAATATCAGACATTCATTTTATATTATTACAGTAAAAAGCGATTAACTCGGAAAGACAACTATAATTACGCTTCTCGCTTTTGTGTTACTTTGCCATAAATAAATAACGCGATAGCCGAGATAAATCCGACTCCCACAAACACATACCAAATATAGTGTGCATTAGCAGTTGCGGCGGCGTAAGCCACTTGATCCACCACACCGTTTGCATCGGCAAACAAACGAGGATCCGGACAATATTTATCCAAAAGATAACCACCCATCAAGAACGCAAACAGATACGAGAAAAACGAGTGCAAATGACTGAAACCGAGATACAAACCTTCTTCGCCTTTGGGTGATTGAAGTGAGAAATATTCTAAAAATCGTGGTGAAATAAAGCACTCGGCAAGTGCTTGCATAGCAATTCCCACAATCATCATAAACGCCACAGGATGCATTCCCAGAATGCTTGGCGTATCAATTTGATTTCCAAAAGACATCACCAAAGCTGAAAGAGGAATTATCAGCATTCCCACCATCATAGAGGTAAGTGCTTTCCTTTTTTTCATAAATGAGGTAATAAAATTTACCATCACAAACACCACCAACGGATTTACGTTAGCATACCAACCCGGCGATGCATCCTCACCGATAAGACGAATTACATATTTTGGCATCGTGGCGTACATTTGACTTTGGATAAGCCAGAAACCACTGATAATCAGAATTAAAATCAGAAGTTTCCAGTTGGTAAGTACTCGCAACATTCCTTGACCTACTTCACGTAAACTTTTCCCTTGACCTTCTGTTTTTGTTGATTTATAAAAGAAAATCACGGCAATAAGCGCTATTAAAGTCATCGCGGCAGAGAAAAAGTTGAGATAAACCAAACCTTGGTCACCCATACTTTTGCGAAGCGGATCCACTACTGTTTTTCCGGTAAATGCACCGATATTGACCATCATATAGAAAATGGAATATCCACGTGCACGATTTTCAGAAGTGGTTTCACGTGCCACAGTACCCGAAATTACCGATTTTATAAACGAGCCTCCAATCACAATCAGTGCCATCACGGGAACAATTGTCCAACGTAAATAGCTCTCTTTCAGTCCGTAGAAGGTAGTTGTCATTTCATAATCTACCAGTCCGGCACTTTCGAGCAGGGTGGGTAAAACCCCCAATCCGGCATAACCTAAGGTAAGTAAAGAAAAGGCTAAAATTATGGCAGAGCGGAAACCGATTTTATCGGCATAAGCTCCTGCAAAAAGCGGAAGTAAATAGAGTGATGCCGAGAAAATTCCAGAAATTACACCGGCTTCAATATCCGTAAACCCCCAAACATTGGAAAGATAGAGGGTAATAACGATAAATACGGCGTAATAAGCCAGTCGCTCAAGAAGTTCAACACCATTGGCAACCCAAAAGGCTCTTGAGAATTTTTGAGTAAGTTTTTTTGTGTCTGTCATTTGATAAGTTTTATAATTTTTGAAAAAACAGCCACAAAGATAGGGAAAATGAGGCGGATAGAAAAAGTATGATATTTATTTAGGAATTTTTAATCATTGTTGTCCGACAAAAATATTTTGTTGTAATGCAAATTGTTTATAACAAGTTATTTGATGTTTTTGACAACTTACTGGGTTGCTTTTTGAACTTCGTAGAAGTTTCCTGTGCATAACCCCCAATTTTAATTGGGGGAATACAATGCAAGAACAATATAAACACTGTAAGTGTTTCCCTGTGTATGTTTATGGGAAACTCTTACAGAGTTTCGTTAAGTTGACATTTCCTGTCCCCCAGATAAATCTGGGGAGCCTGTCCGTCCTTCGGCGGATTATTTACGGTTTTGTCCTACGGACAATAGTGTTTTTTAATCAAAAACAGCAGATTTTGTAGAACAGAAAGCGAGATATTTTTATAAAAAGCCAACTAAACTCATCATAAATCGCTCATTTTTTTGAATGAAAAAATATGTAGTTTGTTTGTCTTGAGTTATTATTTTTCACATATAAAATCACTTTAACCAATAAAAATTCATTCTTTTTTGAATAAAACTACGAATTTGACGAATTTGACTTCGTCGGTTTTCAATTCACGAATAAAATCCGTGCTATTTGTTCCGATATGTATCGGGATTCGTAATTAAATAAAAATAAATAAGTATTTTTGTATTATTACAAAGTCAAGATAATTTCAATATGAAAAAACTTTTTTCACTAATTTTATTATCCGCTCTATTTGCTATTAATGTTTTTCCACAGGAGAAACCAAAAGACAATAAATATCCGATTTTAGCGATGTTGGATACATTGGAAGTTGGCAATAAGAAAGAGATTATGCAGATAAATCCAATATGCTATTTTGAAGGATATGATACTATTCTGCATAAGTTTGAGAGTTTTTGCTATTGGACGCACTTCCCAAGTGGCTACACTCTCAGATGGAAAATAAAAAACAGAAAACTTTATCTTAGTAACGATATAAAACTAACATCAGAAAGTTGCGGCAACGAACCCATTTTGATTACAAATGCAGACAAAGTAAGCGCCATCGAAGAATTAACGAATCGGAAATTTAACAAAAACGGCTTGATGCTTGCAGATTGGTTTTCCGGAACGCTGATAACTTACCTTTACGAACAGGATAAAGAGTATTTTACTACTATTGATGGTCGTAAAATTTACAATCCGAAACCACTTACTATGTATCAATACGAAATCAAAAAAGGAAGAATTATTTCAAAAAGAAAGCTAAAAGAGAAAGCAAGACCGCCTAAACTTCCTTTACTTTGAAAAACACTAAAAATGTAAACGCTGCATATATTATTTTTTTAATGTCGGATATTTTACCTAACACTAAATATCACTTAAATACAATGAAAACCATTAAGATTATTTAAGAAGTTTAGATACATTAAGCCGTGCTTAATGAAAACCTTAATTAAATCTTAATGCCTTAATGTTAAAAGTATAAATTTAGGTAAAGAATACGATAGTCATATTATTTTTTATACTTTTACATTCACAATAATAAACACATAAACTTTTATAATAATCCATGAAAACTACTCTTAACTATAAAGTGCTTATTGCGCTTGTCTGCCTATTATTGATGACAGGTTGTAAATATCGTCATTATTCTAAACAAGAATATGACTTATCCACCACTGCATTCTCAGACACACTGAAACCCAAATCAACAGGTTCAATAATAGCTAATCGTATAATAATAATCGAAGGAAATTTAACCGGAAAAGCAAAATTAATTATTGAAAAAGGTACAGATAAACCCATAACCGTAGAGTTAAATGGTAAGGTTGACACGGAAATAGGAAACGAATGGTACACGCCAAACACAATATTTTGGTACGAGCCGGACACAACAACTAACCCAAAAGGAAAAATCACGATTAGGTATAAAGTTTAAAAGCTTTATACGAAAATAAAAAGCCAACTAACCAATTTAATATCTAAAACTTATGAAACTAAAAAATCTATTATTGCTACTAAGCATTACTTTGCTTATAGCTTGTCAAACAAAATTGACAGAAAATCAAGACACAAATTCTGAAACAGATTTAACAGAAAGTGCAATCCAAATTGATACTTCTTTGCTTAAAGGTATTTGGTGGGATAGCATAGACGCACCATATGCCAGATTTTGGATAAAAGATTCAACCGTCTATTTTCCCGACCAAGACCCTGATTTATCAGAGTTTAAATACACTTTGGTAAGAGATAGTTTTACGATTTTGAAACCCAATATTCCGGTTATAGAAAGCACGGAAATAGGATACTTTAATACATTTGCCGATTTAACAGAATATTATAAAGTGGAAAAACTTAACAAAGATACGCTTGTATTAAGTTCAGATGATTATATAAGTACTTTAATTAAAATTGAGGAATAAGCTTATGCTAATTGCAGAAAGACTTATTAGCAAAAGAGCCTATCGATTCAAATATCGATAAGCTCTTTTCTACTTTTACACCGTCAATCAACGAAAAACTCTCTTTTTTTTAGTACCTTTGCACGTTAATTTCAAAAAGAAAGCTTTTGACACAAAACGACTTTCATAATGTCGCTTTGCTAATATTTCCAATCATAAATTATTAAATCGTATATCGTAAATGAATTTCAAACGTACTACTGTAACTTCCGCACTTCCTTACGCCAACGGTCCCGTGCATATCGGACATTTGGCTGGTGTATATGTGCCGGCTGATATTTATGTTCGCTACCTTCGTCTGAAAGGTGAAGAGGTGCTTTTCGTGGGCGGTTCCGATGAACACGGCGTGCCAATCACTATCAAAGCTCGTAACGAAGGCGTTTCACCGCAAGATATCGTGGACAGATACCACAGCATTATCAAAAATGCTTTTGCCGAATTTGGGATAAAATTCGATGTTTATTCCCGCACCACTTCCAAAACACACAAGAAAGTGGCTTCCGATTTTTTCAAAAAACTCTACGAAGATGGAAAATTCATCGAGCAAACTTCCGAGCAATATTACGATACGGAAGCAAAACAGTTTCTTGCCGACCGCTATATTACCGGAAAATGTCCGCATTGCGGCAACGAAAAAGCATACGGCGACCAATGCGAAAGTTGTGGCACTTCGCTTAGTGCAACCGATTTGATTAATCCGAAATCTGCTATCAGCGGCAGTATTCCCGAAATGCGTGAAACCAAACATTGGTACTTGCCGCTTGACCAACACGAAAGTTGGCTTCGTCAGTGGATTTTGGAAGACCACAAAGAGTGGAAAACCAATGTGTACGGGCAGTGTAAAAGTTGGCTCGATATGGGTTTGCAACCGCGTGCCGTAAGCCGCGACTTGGATTGGGGAATTCCCGTTCCCGTAGAAGGTGCTGAAGGAAAAGTGCTTTACGTATGGTTTGATGCGCCGATTGGCTACATTTCCAACACCAAAGAACTTTGCGAAGCTGAATCTGAAAAATTCGGCAACTGGGAAACTTGGTGGAAAGACCCTGAAACCCGCTTGGTTCACTTTATTGGCAAAGACAATATTGTGTTCCACTGCATCGTATTTCCGGCGATGCTGAAAGCAGAAAGGAGTTATATTTTACCGGATAATGTTCCTGCCAACGAGTTTTTGAATTTGGAAGGCGATAAGATTTCTACTTCGAGAAACTGGGCGGTTTGGCTACACGAATATCTGGTAGATTTCCCGGGAAAACAGGATGTATTGCGTTATGTACTGACTGCCAACGCACCCGAAACCAAAGACAACGACTTTACTTGGAAAGATTTCCAAGCTCGCAACAACAACGAGTTGGTGGCGGTGTATGGAAACTTTGTAAATCGTGCATTGGTACTTACCAAGAAATATTTTGACGGGAAAGTTCCTGCGTTGAACGAGTTGACCGATTACGACAAACAGACTTTGGCGGATTTTGCCAACGTAAAAATAGAAGTTGAAAAACTGCTGGATACATTCCACTTCCGTGATGCACAGAAAGAAGCTATGAACCTTGCTCGTATCGGAAATAAATATTTGGCAGAAACTGAACCTTGGAAATTGGCTAAAACCGATATGTCGCGCGTAGAGACGATTTTGAATATCAGTTTGCAGATAGCAGCCAATCTTTCCATTGCATTTGAGCCGTTTTTACCATTCTCTTCGGAAAAATTGCGCAATATGCTGAACTTGGGAAGTTTTGACTGGGCAGATTTAGGTAAAATGGATTTATTGGCAACTGGACATCAATTGAATAAACCCGAACTGCTGTTTGAGAGAATCGAAGACGAGCAGATTGATACACAACTTGCCAAACTTCACGCTACTAAACTCGCCAACGAAGCAAACGAAACAAGCACAAAAGTTGCACCTGTTAAAGAGAATGTTACTTTTGACGACTTCATGAAAATGGATATCCGCGTAGGAACCGTACTGGAATGCACCAAAGTACCGAAAGCAGACAAGCTGTTGCAATTTAAACTGGACGACGGCATGGGCGGACGTACCATTCTGTCGGGTATTGCCGCCTATTATCCTAATCCGGAAGAATTGGTTGGCTCACAAGTGCTCTTTATCGCCAACTTCCCTCCACGCAAATTACGCGGAATTGATAGCGAAGGAATGATACTTTCTGCCGAAAATCCGGATGGAAGCTTAACACTAATCAGACCAAGCGAAAAACTAAGCAATGGCTCGCCGATAGTATAAGACAAAAGAACAAAGATAAAAGACTGTTTGGATGTTCGGCGGTTTATAGGTTCGGTTGTTCGAAAAACTGTCGTTTTTTTAATAAGATAGAACGTGTTAATAAATACAGAAAAAGTCCCGAAATTCGGGACTTTTTCTGTGTAAACTTATAAACAAGCGAACCTATAAACAATAAACATCTAAAACTTTCCTCTTGTAAAATTGGGAATTTCCACAGGTGCACTTCCATTTTTTACCGAAATTTCAGAAAGCTCTGTAATACACGACCACGCAGCCGCATCATACACATTCATATCCAGCGGCAATCCGTTTTGCAAACAATAAATCAAACGGCTATCCATAATAAAATCAAAGAATCGGTCACCGGAAATTTTCTTCGCTTGCTTTCCATATTCCGTTATAAAAGGATGCTCGTACTTTTTCAACAATTCTTCCATCTCTTTGTCGGGCAAAAAGCCATCAGCAGAGAATGCTATTTGTGGGGCAGGATATTTACAGAAATAACCATTTAAAGCCGTTACCGCATGAATTCTGCTATACGGACGCGGATTATTCACATCGTGTTGTAGCATTATTGTTTTACCTAACTCGGTATATATCAGCGTGGTATTCATATCACCCAAACGATACTTGCGCTTATATTCTTCAGAATTTTCACCGTAGTTTTTTAACGCATAATCACTTATTCCCCACTGCTTTGATGACATAGATACCAAATAATTCATCTTATCGCCTCGATGAATATTCATCGCTACACAAATAGGTCCTAATCCGTGAGTGGGATAAATATTTCCGGCATATTTCATCGCGAAATCAGCTCTTCTCATTCCTTTTTTACTGGTAGATGTTGGGGGAAAGTTTAGACTTCGCAGGTCGTGAATATAAGCACCTTCGCCATGCACAACTTCGCCAAAAACACCTTGCCGAAGCATATTCAGCGTATTTAGCTCAAACTCGTCGTAGCAACAATTTTCAAGCATCATGCAGTGTTTGCGTGTCTGCTCGGCTGTATCCACCAATTGCCAACACTCTTCTACCGAAAATGCAGCCGGAACTTCCACAGCTACATGCTTACCTTGAAGCATGGAATACACCGCTATTTCAGCATGTGTAAGCCAATCGGTACTAATATAAATCAAGTCAATATCGCCGACTTCACAAACTTTTTTCCAGTCGGTACTTATTATAACAGACTCTTTCTCAGGCAAAATCTCACTCGCCATCGACAAGTTTTTTTTATCTCTATCACAGAGAGCGGCTATTTTGGCGGCTTTTATATGTTGAAAGCGTTCCACAGCCTTTATTCCACGAGTACCAAGCCCAATAAAACCAACTTTCACGGTTTCAATAGGCTCACAACAAAAATTTAACATGCTGTTTTGCTTTTTCAAAATACTATACTATTCAATTCTACCTAAAACACATTCCGACAGACTTTTCGAAACTCGGAACTTGGAACCCGAAACTTGAAACTATTTGAGAGTTTCCGGTTTATTTTTCAGTTCAGGATAAGTTATTCGAGAGTGGTAAACATTCTTAATCTTTTCCGCCAAGACTTTCTTCACATTTTCCACATCTCTGAAACTAATCGGTGCATCTTTAAACTGTCCATCCGCAATTTGCATATCCACCATATCTTCCACCATGTTTTTAATGCTATCTTCGGTGTATTCGCTCAGCGTTCTCGAACGAGCCTCAACCGCATCCGCCATCATCAAAATAGCCGTTTCCTTGCTGTAAGGCAGTGGTCCGGGATAAGTGAACTTTTCCTCATCCGGCTGAACGCCCGGATTTTCATTGATAAATGAATTGTAGAAAAACTTGGTTTTCGAGCGACCGTGATGTGTGGTTATAAATCCGATAATTTGGTCAGGTAAACCATTCTTTTTCGCTAATGCCACACCATCGGCAACGTGCTTAATTATCACTTGCGATGCCTCTTCGTGTTTCATTTTTAGCAATGGGTTGTCGCCACCCACTTGATTTTCAACAAAATATTGCGGGTTGAGCATTTTACCAATATCATGATAGAGCGCACCTGTACGAACAAGCAAGCTATTAGCACCGATTTTTTTCGCAGCCTCAGTAGCAAGATTGGAAACTTGCAGCGAATGTTGGAAAGTTCCGGGTGCCGCTTCCGCGAATTTTATCATAAAGTCACTATTCACATTTGTAAGTTCAACAAGCGTTATTGCCGAAATCAGATTAAATGCTTTCTCAAAAATATAAATCATCACATAGGCGAATAGCAGCATCATACTGTTCAGCGCAAAGTAAATAATGGGATGATAATTTATTCGATTAAACGCACCTTCGGAAATTAATTCCATAGCTAAGTAGGCGGCTACATAAGTGGCAAAAATAATTATCGCCGTTTGTGTAAGTTGAGCACGTGCCGTAAGGTCTTTCAAACCCGATACAGCCGCCATTCCCGCCATTATCTGCAATACCACAAAAACAAAAGGATTATCCACCATAAACGAGACAATCAGCACCGTAATAATATGTACAAACAGCGCCGTTCGCGAGTCGAAAAAGACGCGAATAATGATAGGCAGTAAAGCAAATGGAATAATATAGGCACCGATACCTGTAAATCGCTGCACAACGGAAGCAATTGCTACCACCAGTAAAATCTGAATGGCAATAAAGACAAGATAATTGAAACTGCTAAATATCGCAGGTCTGAACAAGAAAAGATAAGACACCAATAGCGAAAGCAAAAACAACACAATAATTACTTCGCCCACGATAACAAAACCCGATTCCTTGAAAACAGAAGTTCTTTTATCCGTCTCTATTTTCATTGAGTTCAAGATGGCAAAAGTTGTCGGTGTTACAATTTCGCCTCGGTCAATCACTTTTTCCCCTGTTTGTACAATGCCGGAAGTCAGCGACAGGTTTTTAACCATATCTTCCTTTACATTTGCAGAAGTTATGCTGTCAAACTGCAAATTCTCTTGCAAGTAAAGATTCAGATTATAGGAATTAAGCTCATTGGCATCTACAAATTCCAGTTTATCTAAAATAATCTCTTCGTAAGCTGATTTCGGGGTGTAAAGGTCTTCAATGGAAAACACATCTGACTTTCTGTTTTCATACACGATAGCCACATTTTTTCTATCATGTGCCAACAACTTTTCCTGCGCACCGGACGAAATAATTCCGTAGCGATAAATATCATCAAATTTTCTTTTTACATACCCCAAATACCTCGGTTCTTCCGCATTTTTAAGTTTCCAATCATTCAGCCATTTCTCAAACTGTTGCTCAGCCACTTTATTATCATATAAAAAGTACGGCGTATAAGACGATAGCAATTCGGCTTTATCCGCTTCAAGTTGCTCGTCGGTTTTATAAATCGGAAAGTCAAACGAAGCCATAATAAGCTCGTAATTCCACGGCTTACCTACTTCATAGTGATATTTAAATCTTTTTTCTCGGGGAAACAACAACACAATAATTCCCGCAACAAGAATAAAAAGCCCTATTCGACTTAAAATTCGGATATTCTCTTTTGTTAAAGCCATATTTTTTCCCTTTCGTCTTCGGTTAATCTTATTTTTGCAGAAATCAAATTTAGCAAATAATGCTCTTTTCTTGAGCATTTTTCATCATTATTAATGCAAAGCTATAAAAAAAACAAGAAAAATAAGCGAAATGTTCCTAGAATGTTTAATTTTATAAAAAATCTTTCATACTATTTTCAAAATCGACAATATATTTACAATCATCACAAGTCCTCTCGTTGCGGTTAGAGCAGAAGCCGGCGAAAAAAGCGAAATGGTTACGCAATTGCTTTTTGGTCAGCAAATTGAAATTTTAGAAAAAGAAGATAACTGGCTGCAAATCCGCAATTTGACCGATAACTACATCGGCTGGATTAGCAAAAGTTGCGTTTCAAGCAAACACCTTACAGAAAGTGCAATCAACACCACAAAATTCAAAGCAAGCAAAACGCCTCTGCTTGTCTGTTTTAAAACATCGAGCGTGGAAAAAATCATCCTTCCCGGCGGCAGTTTGCTTCCACCTATCAAAAACGACCAGTTTGAACTGCTTGGTGAAATTTATCAAATAGCTCAACTGGAACCTGTTTACACCAAAAACAACAACGGACAGCATGTGGTAGAACTTGCATCGCAATTCACAAACGCACCTTATCTTTGGGGTGGAAAATCCATGCTGGGAATTGACTGTTCCGGATTGACACAGGTTATTTACTCGATGATAGGTGTAAATATACCTCGTGATGCCGGTCAGCAAGTTGAACTTGGAAAAGTGGTGGATTTCCTTTCGGAAGTAGAACCGGGCGATTTGGCGTTTTTCCAAAATGAAGAAGGCGACATCATTCATGTAGGCGTGTTGGCAAACTCACACCAAATTATCCACGCATCGGGTTATGTAAAAAAAGAAATCATTGACGCACAAGGAATCATATCTTCTCAAACAGGAAAATACAGCCACCAATTACGTGTTATCAAACGGATTTTGTAGTTTGGAATGGATTTTGAGTATTAAACTTCGTAGAAGTTTCCTATGCATAACCCCCAATTTCAATTGGGGGCTAATTGAAAACAACCGGTAAAACACTGTAAGTGTTTTCCATTCAACAAATAGGAAAACTCTTACAGAGTTTTATTTCCATTCTGCTAATTTTCCCAGATAAATTTGGGGTTATTCAAGGAATTGTCCTACGGACATTTTCAAAATGAACAATAGCGAACAAAAATGAGAAATACAGTCAAAACAAGTTTAATTTCAAAATCATTTACACACAACTATAATTCCAAGGTATGAAAAAGACACTTTCGATTTTAAGCTTAATTTTCCTTTTTACAACGGTTGTCGAAGCGCAGACGATTGATAAGTTTTTCAAGAAATATTCCAACGACGATAATTTTGAATATATTTCGGTTGGAAAGGGAATGATGAAGTTCGCCTCTATTTTTACGGATTATTCGGTGCTTACAGACGGAACGCTCGAAACGGTTTCAAGCCTAAAAGTCCTAAAACTTAAAAAAGAGAGTGCTACGGAAACTCTTTCAGATAAATTCACGAAAGAAATTGAAAAGCTGATTGAAAAAGGTGATTTTGAAACTTCACTCGAAAAACGAGACAAGAATTCCAGAACCTACATCTATAAGCGGGTTGATAAGCGAGCTAATGCCGATGTTATCGTTTACAGCAAAGACATTACAGGCGTAAGCGTGGTTTGGCTCAAAGGAAAAACAAGCCAAGAAGAAGCCGAGCGATTCCAAGAAGAAAAAGCGACAAAAGGAAAGGAAGAATGATAGGTTTAAACGATAACAGATTGGAAATTCCAAGCAATGCCACTGAAAACACCGATTGTTTATATTTGCAGAAGTAGCAATCAAAAAATCTGAAATCATGAAAATAGTTTCATTAATTCTTATATCACTTTTATTACTTTATCTTTGAAATTATCAAACAAATCAGAAAATATAAAAAGCTAATACTTAAGAACATAAAAGTACCTTTGATTTGAATTGTATTGACTCTTCTATTATTTGACACTATTCTCAATCGATAAAAACATATTTTATCATTAATATCCAACAAAAAACCACTTGAAAATTCAAGTGGTTTTTTGTATGGAAATATTTTTCTTAATATCTGTAATGCTCAGATTTATACGGACCTTCAGGTTTTACACCGATATAAGCTGCTTGTTCCGGTGTAAGTTTGGTCAGTTTTACACCTAATTGGTCTAAGTGCAGACGTGCCACTTCTTCATCCAAATGTTTTGGCAGGCGATATACATCCACCGGATAATCTTTGGTGTAAAGTTCAATTTGTGCCAAAGTTTGGTTTGTAAACGAGTTACTCATTACAAAGGACGGATGTCCCGTAGCACAACCTAAATTCACCAAGCGACCGTCAGCAAGTAAAATAATAGAGTTTCCGGTTGGGAAAGTATATTTATCCACTTGCGGTTTGATGTTGGTATGAACGATACTGGGATATTTTTTCAATTTATCCACTTGAATTTCATTGTCGAAGTGACCGATGTTACAAACAATCGCTCCATCTTTCATCTTCTTCATATGCTCAATGCGAATAACATCTTTGTTGCCTGTAGTAGTTACGTAAACGTTTCCTTCAGCAAGCGCATCTTCCACCGTTACCACTTCAAAACCTTCCATAGCTGCCTGCAATGCACAAATCGGGTCAATTTCCGTTACCAACACACGAGCACCGTAAGCACGCATCGATTTTGCCGAACCTTTACCCACATCACCGTAACCGCACACTACCACTACTTTTCCTGCAAGCATCAAGTCGGTAGCACGCTTAATTCCGTCTGCCAAAGACTCACGACAACCGTATAAGTTGTCAAATTTAGATTTGGTAACCGAATCGTTTACGTTGAAAGCCGGGAACAGCAATTCGCCTGCTTCCATCATCTGATACAGACGATGAACACCCGTTGTGGTCTCTTCCGATACACCGCAAATTTCCGGCGCCATACGTGTCCAGAAACTTGAATCTACTTTCAACACAGCTTTCAAAGTGTTATAAAGTTCACGCTCATCTTCGCCTTCCGCTTTTTTATCCAAGACAGAAGCATCTTTTTCTGCTTTCACACCCACGTGAATCATCATCGTAGCGTCGCCGCCATCATCCACAATTACGGTTGGACCTTTATTTCCCTCAAAAGTCAAAGCTTGATGCGTACACCACCAGTACTCTTCCAATGTTTCGCCTTTCCATGCAAAAACAGGAACGCCCGCAGCAGCAATCGCTGCAGCAGCATGGTCTTGCGTAGAGTAAATATTACAGCTTGCCCAGCGCACTTCAGCACCCAGTTCTACCAATGTTTCAATCAACACGGCAGTTTGAATAGTCATGTGAAGCGAACCCATAATACGAGCGCCTTTCAATGGCTTTGAAGCGCCGTATTTAGCACGAAGTGCCATCAATCCCGGCATCTCTTTTTCTGCCAGTTCTATCTCTTTTCTTCCAAAATCAGCTAAATTAATATCAGCCACCTTGTACGGAAGTTTTGAAAATAATTCTAATTGCATATGTATAATTTATTTATGTTACAAAAATCGGACTGCAAAGGTAGTGTTTATTTCTCGAATTCAGAAATAAAAATGGCAGCTAACTTGCAGTTAGCTGTCATGTAATAACCAGAATAGCTACCAATTCCAAGTTGGCTGCTATTTAAAAACTAAACCGCAAAATAACTTTCCAATTCTTTCAGCGTATCCACACTTGTTGCAATATCGCGTACGACTTTTCCTTTTTCAAGCACAACGGTACGTTTGCACACTTCGGTAACGTGGTTCAAGTCGTGGCTGGAAATCAGCATCGTAGTATTTTGGGTCTCTTGCAATTCGTTAAGCAAACGTTTTAGACGAATTTGTGATGATGGGTCAAGTGCAGTAAACGGCTCATCCAGAATAAGAATTTTCGGGTCGCAAAGCAAAGCTGCAGCAATTCCGGTTTTCTTTTGATTCCCTTTGGAAAGTTCGCGGATAAGTTTTTTGTTTCCCGCCACTTCACCATTAAAGAAATCAGCCATTTTATCCGTAAAAGCAGTAATATCGCCTTCCGATTTTCCGTAGAGTTTTCCCACAAAAGCAAAATACTCATCCGGCGTAAGATAATCAATCAGAAAACCTTCATCCAAAAACGAACCTACGAAAGTTTTCCACTCATCCCGACGAGCAACAGGCTCACCGTCAATGGAAACTTCGCCTGTAGTGGCTTCAATTAAGTCCAAAATCAAGCGGAACATGGTCGTTTTTCCCGCACCATTGTTACCCACCAATCCGAAACTCTCGCCCGCTTGAATGGTTAATTCCGGAATATCTAAAACAACATTTTCGTTGTATTTTTTTGAAAGATTTGTTATAGTTATCATTGTAAATTAGTTGATTAGTTAATTTAATATTATTAGATGCTGGATGTTAGATATCGGGTGTTTGTCAAATGTTTAGGTGTTGGATGTTTGTTGTATTGTTTGATGTCATGTGTAAGTTATTGTATTGCATCCCACATCATACATCATACATCCGACATCTTACTCTTTCTCTCTAAATCCTTCCGCCATTGCGTATTTTCGTTTATTAAAGTGATTAGTACAAAGTTTCATTTGCTGTAGTATAAGCAGAACACCCACCAATCCAAGCAAACCAAAAACAAGCATAATAATATTATAGGTTGTAAAAATGCCTAAAACTCCGGCAAGCAACATCGGAAAAAACATAATCGGTAAAACTATCAAGAAACTCTTATACGTGGTACCTTGATAGTTAAATGCACTTTTCGCCATTAAATCCACTCTTTTTGTGTTAAATGCTGCCGTGTAAACCAACAAAAACATATTTACACCTGTATTATATAAAAACATGGCTATATGAAGGTAGATAATTTTTGTTCCAAAGAAAAAATAAGGCATTGTAAGTAAAAACGACAGGATATTAAACGCAATCAGGATATAAAAATTCGCTTTGATATACTCTTTCGACGGAATATTTTTAGTCAATATAGCATCAAAATAGTTGCTTTCCCAACTGATAACCCATTGTCCGTAAGTAATAGAAAGCATTCCGGTAATAATTAATCCACAGAAAACCAACCAGATAGCACTATTAGTATACATTTCGCTTGTGTAAAAAAGTAAACCGTAAAGCATAAAAAACGCACTTAGATAAACCAGTGTTTTAGTACGTTTGTGTCGGAAAATCAACCGAATTTGAAGTTGAATAAGTTCGCCGATAGTTCCGTATTTTTCCAAAAAAGAAAGTCCGCCAACTACTTTATTTTCATTGCGATTAAGCTTTTCGTTGAACTTTTCGGGATAGTAGTTTTTGCTAAAAAATAAAAGATTTAAACCATAAGCCAAGCCCGCAAAAACGAGTGTCGCCAACCAGCCAAAAGGCATCATGGTTAGAAAATTAAAGACGCTCATAGATATATCAAAGAGTGAAAACACCTTGAAATATTCCAGTGCCGCAATTCCAAGTATGACGGCGAGAATTACAATCAGCAACTTAAAATCATGTCCAAAACGCCTTTTCAGGTATGACGCCAACCAAATATTTACCCAAATAAGCAGCACCCAGTTTAGCACAAACTGCAATGCTACCCAACCCGAATGCCAAACCACAACCGATTTTAGCGCAAACGGAACTATCACAAGCAAACTCATATAGTTTGCCGGACTAAAAATCGGTTTTATCAACATAAAATTAACCAAGGTTTTGCGTTTTATCGGCAGGCTCTGATAGGTTTGCAGATTAAGCACATTCAACGACTGCATCATAAATCGCAGTGCCAACACAGACAATAGGACATAAAGCGATGCACCATTAAACAACTCAAGCGGTTTAAGCGTGTCGTGTACTTCATTGAGAATTTCACCCAACACAATTCCCATCAGCACAAAAAGCACCGCAAAATAAAGTGCCAGAAAACCCATCAGAATTTTCACAGCCAAGCCGCGGTAAAACGCTTGCGAGCGAAAGCCTTTTCGGAATTCCTGTTTAAGTAAATCAGTTATTAACATAGTTCTGTTTTAAATTTTGAACACAAAAGTAAGAATAATATCTGAACATTCTGTTTCAAAGCTGTTAATATTTCATCTACAATGGGCACAATCGGCGCTTCCCTCGGTAAACGGACACGTTCAACCAATAAAAAAAATGACAACAGCAAGCATCTCCTATTATTTAAAACAAAAAAATCTGATTAATCAGATTTTTGTAATAGAGCACATTGCGGTTACAAAAAACCACTAATTTATTAGCACTGGAGTCAATCGGCTTCCAGTCGATTGAAAAAACTACAATAACCGAAACCCGAAACTCTGAACTAAAAGTCCCCCTGCGGGGGATTTAGAGGACTTTCATACCAACTCGAATACATCGCATAGTTATGCGCTATCTTTCTATTTATCTCGTTGGTTTGTTCAGGCTCTACATTTTTTACAAACTTAGCCGGAACACCAGCCCAAAGCGTATAAGGTGGAATTTTTGTGCCGCTTAACACCACAGCACCTGCTGCCACAATAGCGCCCTCTCCCACTTCCACATAGTCGAGCAGCGTAGCACTCATCCCGATAAGTGCATAATTATCGATTTTTGCACCGTGCACCACAACATTGTGCCCAATAGAAACATAATCACCGATTTCCACTACCGACTTTTCATAAAGAGTATGCAACACCGAGCCGTCTTGAATATTGACATGATTCCCAATGCGAATAGAGTTTACATCCCCGCGCAGCACGGCACCAAACCATACGCTGCATCCATCACCCATTACTACATCACCAATTATCGCAGAAGTTTCCGCCAAAAAGCAGTCTTGACCCATCTTGGGTGTAAAACCGCGAACAGATTTTATATAAGCCATATTTTATGTTGAATTATTGAGTAGCTAATTCGTTGATTTATTGAGCACATTGCGGTTACAAAAAACTGCATTGTGCATAATGATAAACCAGCTACTTTACTGCAAAGTACGAGAAATTTCTCGAGATATTAAAACATATTAAGAGAAAAATAAGTTTATGTAATTCGGGAAAATAGAAAAATGAGAATTGAAGAATTTTTAACTAGGAAAGTTGTATATTTGATGCGGAAATTATACACGAACAAAAACAACAAATAGACCATGAAACAAAAACCATTTATTTTAATACTTTTTTTACTCTTAATTTTCGTAGGAATTAATGATTTGAGAGCACAACTAAACAATTATAAACAAGAAAAGACAATTTTTATTTGGGGAGGAGACATTAACACAAAGTTTGTCCAATACATAGCTGATTTAACAAAGAAAGAAAATCCTAAAATCTGCTATTTACCTACTGCCAGCGGAGATAATTCTGAGAATATTAAATTTTGGGGAAGGATATGCAACACATTACAGTTGGATACCCTCATTATGAAAGTTTGGGTAATTTCATCTGAAAAGAATCAATCATTTGAAGATATTCTTCTCAGCTCCGATGCAATTGTGGTTGGTGGTGGCAACACCTTGAATATGCTTGGAATTTGGAAAGCGCAGGGAATAGACAAAATCTTAAAGAAAGCATTAGAGAATGGGATAATCTTGGCTGGTGGAAGTGCGGGCTCAATATGTTGGTTTCAAAATGGAATTAGTGATTCACGCCCTACTCACTTGAGTGTTGTTGAAGGACTAGGCTTTCTACCTTACAGTAACTGCCCACACTATTCGGAAGAATCAAGGAAAAATTTATATCATCAAATGATAGTAAAAGGAAAAATGAATCCGGGTTACGCTACAGATGAACTAGCCGGAATCCTTTTCAAAAATGGGAAAGCTGTCGAATTCATTAACCAAAGCGACATACATGATTCCCATTTAGTGAGTCTTGAAAAAGGAAAAATAAAAGAAACTAAGCTCAAATCTAAACTTATACTTAGAAAAGGAGCTCTTTCCGAAGGCTCGTACAGTTCTCAAATCATACAAAAGAAAATTAGTGAATTGATAGATTTCAATGATAATTCTTCGCCCATAAGTGCATATATTTCTAACATGAAAACTTATGTTTTGGATAAAGACAATATTAGCGAATCACAAAAAACCAAAACATTAGGAATTAGTGTTAAGAAATTATTTGTTTACAAAAACAAAATAGTGGGAGTTGTGAATAATGCATACCTTAATTCTTTTGGATATGGAATGTGGTATTTTTATAACTGCAATGGCGTATGGGAAAGCATGGGAGAAGACATAGGTGGGAAAATACTGTTTGAATGTGAGATTACGTTTCGAGAAAAAGCTGAACTAATTATAAAACGAGCAAAAGAAAAATTAAACTGCAACTAAATCTTATAAAATACAAAGAAAACCGAACAGTAAAAAATCGCATTTCCTACTATAATATTCGAAAACAGTAATAGTTTATTCTGCTTTTTACCCAAAGGCTGACTTAAAGCTAGTCTTTGGATAGTATTTCGTACTCCCGACTTCCAACTCCCATCTACTTTACAAAAACAAGACACACAGGCTAACAATAGCACTGTGTGTCCGTTTAAGGAATATACGCATTCAGAATTAGAATGGTAAATCATCTGCACCATCCATCGGTTCGTGAGCTGTAGAGTCTGCGGGTGCTGCGACATCCGGCTCAGCAGGGAACTGAGCGTCATCTTGATAGTCTGATCTTTTGCCGAGCATTTGAAGCGTTTCCGCTACAATTTCTGTAGTGTAACGCTTTATTCCGTCCTTTTCCCAACTGCGAGTTTGAATTCGCCCTTCGATATAAAGTTGCCTACCTTTGCGAACATATTGCTCCGCTACTTTGGCAAGAGCGCCCCAAACAACAATGTTATGCCATTCGGTTCGATCCGGAACTTGTGTTCCATTTTGCATCGTATAACCACGCTTTGTGGTGGCTAATGGGAAGTTTGCTACTGCTGTACCTTTCTCTAAATAACGTACTTCGGGGTCTTTGCCCACATTTCCTACTAAAATTGCTTTGTTGATCATGATTGTGTAATTAAAAAAGTTGATAATAATAAAACAATTGCACCACAAATATATACATTTTTTTTAATTATCCACCTAATCAGCAATTTTTATTCTTTTTTAATGATTTTTATCACATCACTTTTTGGGGTAATTTTGCATTTTATAAGAATGTTAAAAACGGGGAATAATTGGAGGATTTTTATTATGAAATTTGAAAATAAAAATGTATTTTTGCATTTTAATATTCAAATTAAAAAATTATGAGAGTAATTATTCAACCGGACTATCAAAACATTTCCGAATGGGCTGCTAATTACATCGCTTCTAAGCTGATTGCTGCCAACCCAACCAATGAAAAACCCTTTGTGCTTGGACTTCCAACCGGCTCATCGCCACTTGGAACGTACAAACATCTGATTAAACTTCATAAAGAGGGTGTAATCTCTTTTGAAAATGTGATTACATTCAATATGGACGAATACGTGGGACTTCCAAAAGACCATCCGCAAAGCTACCACACATTTATGTGGACTAACTTCTTTAATCACATTGACATTAAGCCTGAAAATACAAATCTCTTGGATGGTACTGCTGAAGACCTTGTTGCTGAATGTGCTGCTTATGAGGCTAAAATGAAAGAGGTAGGCGGTATTGATTTGTTTATGGGCGGCATCGGTTCTGACGGACATATCGCATTTAACGAACCTGCATCATCGCTTACATCACGCACACGTGAAAAAACTTTGACTACCGAAACAATGATTGCCAACTCTCGTTTCTTTGACAATGACGTAAACAAAGTTCCAAAAACATCTATTACAGTAGGTGTAGGCACTATTCTTGATGCCAAAGAAGTATTAATCTTGGTAAATGGCGCGGGTAAAGCACGTGCACTTCGTCATGCCGTAGAAGAGCCAATCAACCATATGTGGACTATCAGCGCACTACAAATGCACCCGAAAGGCATTATTGTATGCGATTATGATGCTTGTGCCGAGTTAAGAGTGGGAACGTACAAATACTTCCTTGACATTGAAAAAGCTCATCTAGACCCTAACAGTCTGTTGTAAACAAGCAAATTATTGTTCATAAATGTTACAATATTTAGAAAATACTGCTCACTTGGGCAGTATTTTTTATTTTATTGAAAATTATTGCATTTTTATTTCTTTTATATGTTTTTTTTTCTACTTTTGTAGGTAATTCAAACTTTCAAATAAAAAAGAATAAGTATGTCAAAGGCAGTAGGTCGTATCTCGCAAATTATCGGTCCTGTAGTGGACGTATATTTCAACCTAAGCGAGAGTGAAGAAACTCAATTACCGGCTATACACGATGCTTTATACATTGACAGAGGCGATGGTAAAGAATTGGTTGTAGAGGTTCAACAACATATTGGTGAAAACACGGTGCGTACCGTGGCAATGGATTCTACCGACGGACTAAAACGCGGACTTTCAGTGAAAGCACTTGGGGCGCCGATTACCATGCCCGTGGGAGAACAAGTTAAAGGGCGATTAATGAACGTTATCGGCGAAACGATTGACGGAATGAAAGAGCTTGACCGCAAGGGAGCTTATCCCATTCACCGTGAACCGCCTAAATTTGAAGACCTTTCAACAACGACCGAAGTTCTATTTACCGGAATTAAGGTAATTGACTTGATTGAACCTTATGCAAAAGGAGGTAAAATCGGACTTTTCGGTGGTGCCGGAGTAGGAAAAACTGTACTTATTCAAGAATTAATCAATAACATTGCCAAAGGACACAGCGGTTTCTCTGTTTTTGCAGGCGTAGGTGAGCGTACTCGTGAAGGTAACGACTTGCTTCGTGAAATGATTGAATCGGGTGTAATCCGTTATGGTGATGAGTTTAAGAAAAGCATGGATGAGGGCAATTGGGATTTATCCAAAGTAGATTATGACGAAGTTGCCAAATCGCAAGCTACACTGATTTTCGGTCAAATGAACGAACCACCCGGCGCACGTTCGTCCGTAGCTCTTTCCGGTCTTACTATTGCCGAATCTTTCCGTGATGGCGTAGGTGAAGACAAAAAAGGAAACGACATTCTTTTCTTTATCGACAATATTTTCCGTTTTACGCAAGCCGGTTCTGAGGTGTCTGCACTACTTGGTCGTATGCCGTCGGCTGTAGGTTATCAGCCTACCCTTGCCACTGAAATGGGTACGATGCAAGAACGAATCACTTCTACAAAATATGGTTCTATTACCTCTGTACAAGCAATTTATGTTCCTGCCGACGACTTGACTGACCCGGCACCGGCAACTACTTTTTCGCACTTAGATGCTACTACGGTACTTAGCCGAAAAATTGCTGAACTTGGAATTTATCCGGCTGTTGACCCGTTGGATTCTACTTCACGTATTCTTGATCCGGCTATTATCGGAGAAGACCATTACAATACCGCTCAGCGAGTAAAACAAATCCTTCAACGCAACAAAGAACTTCAAGATATTATCTCTATTCTCGGAATGGAAGAACTTTCCGATGAGGACAAAATCACCGTAAACCGTGCTCGTAAAGTGCAACGTTTCTTATCGCAACCGTTCTACATGGCAGCGCAGTTTACAGGTGTTCCGGGTGTGATGGTGCCAATTGAAGAAACTGTTCGTGGATTTAAGATGATTTTGGATGGAGAGTTGGATGAATATCCGGAAATGGCATTTTTGAATGTGGGCGTTATTGATGAAGCCATAGAAAAAGGAAAGAAATTGCTGGCACAAGCGAAGAAATAGAAATAATAATTCTTGAGGTTACAAATTGTGACTTCAAGATAAGGGTGTGCCAAACTGGGACACCTACATGAAAACCAACATATTATATGCCGGATATCGAAGTTATTCATAGTAAAATATACGAAATCAGAGGATTTCGTGTGATGCTTGATTTCCATTTGGCTGAACTGTATGAAATAGAGACAAAAAGACTGAAAGAAGCTGTAAGAAGGAACATAATAAGATTTCCAAGCGACTTCATGTTTCAACTTTCTGAAAAAGAATGGAATGAACTGGCCGCAAATTGCGACCAGTTACCTAAAACAATTAAACACAGCTACGTAATGCCTTTCGCCTTTACAGAACAAGGTGTAGCTATGCTTTCAAGCGTATTGCGTTCACCCAAAGCGATTGAGTTTAATATCTCTATTATGCGGGCTTTTGTTCAAATGCGGTATTTCTTGTTGGAAAATAAAAGCATTCTCGAAAGTATTGAAGAGCTTAAAAAGAAAATTGCAGATTTGGAGGAAGCAGGCGAAGACACATTGGCGGCTATAAATGATTTGAGTGAGGATACTTGCAGAGAGTTGGATGATATTTACATTGCTATGGCTGAAATGGCTAAGCGACAAAAGACTATAGATAAACCAAGAAAACGAATAGGATATATTACCGAAGATGAAACTTGAGATTATAACACCGGAACAGATTGTTTTTTCGGGCGAAGTAAGTTTAGTTACCGTTCCCGGAACGAATGGGAGTTTTACCATTCTCAAAGACCACGCACCTATAATTTCAAGCTTAGAAAAAGGACTCATCACCTATCGTGTGGATGAAAAAGACACTCAAGTTGAATGCGGAAGTGGATTTGTAGAGGTGAATAATAACTCTATTTCAATCTGTGTAGAGGAAACAGAAAAATAAATCGTGGAAAGACTAAGAAACAAACTGATACTGGTACTTACTGCTGTTATTTTAATAGTTGGCTTTGCTACTCAATTAGTGATAACCGATTTATTATTGAGGGAGTTATTTTACGGTTATTTGGCAATTCCGGTATTTTATATGATGCTTGGGTTGGCTTCTATTTATTTTCTTACATCGGGGAAAAATATAGATGCGCAGAAACGAACTCGTAAATATATGATGCACAGAACGATAAAACTTTTATTAGCTTTTGCGTTTATCCTTACTTATTGGTTAATAAACAAAGTAGAAATCAAGCCTTTTGCGATTGTATTTATTGTGTTTTATTTGATATATCTATTTTTTGAAACTTATCTCTACATGCAGATAGAAAAAACGCTGAAAAAGAATGAAAATCAAAACTAAGATATTCACATTCGTCATTTCTTTAATGTTGTTGATAGCACCGTCTATTAACGCTCAGAATGTTGCTGTTGACACACTGCAAACTACTACAACTGCAGCAGAAACAACCGAGTCTGAACTTGATATTAAAGAAATGATACTCGAACACTTGGCTGATGCTTACGAGTGGCATATTGCCACCATGAACGGTAAACACATCTCTATTCCATTGCCTGTGATAGTTTACAGCAAAACGACCGGATGGCACGTGTTTTCATCAGCTAAATTTCATCACGGACACGAAGCGTACAATGGTTTCAAAATCAGCACAAGCGAGAAGTATAAAGGTAAAATCGTAGAAACAGACGAAGCCGGAAATGAAATCCGTCCGATTGATATTTCATTAACAAAAAATGCGTTTTCACTTTTATTGAGTTCTGCTTTGCTAATACTTATCATTATGATGGTTTCAAGGTCTTACAAGCGAAATTCGTTGGAAAGTAAGAAAGGCTTTGTAGGTGTAATGGAAATGTTTATCCTTTCTGTTTACAATGATATTATCAAACCCGGTGTAGGAAAAGATTACAAGCGATATGCACCTTACCTGTTGACCGTATTCTTTTTTATTTTTATAAATAACATATTGGGATTAATACCTATTTTCCCGGGCGGTGCAAACGTAACAGGAAATATCGCTATTACGATGGTTTTGGCTGTGTGTACATTTTTAATTGTAAACTTAAGCGGAACAAAAGAGTATTTCAAAGAAATATTTTGGCCCGATGTACCTTGGTGGCTCAAAGTTCCCGTGCCATTGATGCCTGCCATTGAAATTATCGGTGTTTTCACCAAGCCTTTTGCATTGATGATTCGTCTTTTTGCCAACATTCTTGCAGGACACTCTATCGTCCTAGGTTTGGTAAGTTTGATTTTTGTAACCGTTAGTTTAGGTGCCGCCACCAATGCGTCCATGACAACCTTGTCTGTGATATTTACAGTATTTATTGATTTTGTGGAATTATTGGTTGCATATATTCAAGCATACGTATTTACTATGCTGTCAGCCGTATTTATTGGTTTGGCACGTATTGAACCACACAAACAAAAAGAAATAGCTTAAAAAATTAATATATTAAATTTTAAAAAACAGAAACTATGTTACTTTCAGTATTATTACAAGCAGTTGCAGATGCAGGTCTTGCAACATTAGGTGCTGCTCTTGGTGCAGCTTTGGCAGCCATCGGTGCCGGTATCGGAATTGGTAAAATCGGTAGTTCCGCTATGGAAGGAATTGCACGTCAACCGGAAGCCGCAGGTGATATCCGTATTAATATGATTATTTCTGCCGCACTTATTGAGGGAGCTGCTCTATTTGCTATTGTAGTTTGTGGTTTTATCCTATAAAACAAGCTAAGATATGTCGTTACTAACACCGGATTTAGGACTTGTATTCTGGATGCTCGTTGCATTCGGAATAGTTGTCTTTGTGCTGGTTAAGTTTGGATTTCCTGTAATTATAAAAGGGGTAGAAGACAGAAACAAATTTATCGACGATTCACTATTGGCAGCCAAGCAAGCACAAGAAGAACTCGCAAATGTGAAAGCAACAAGCGAGGAACTTCTTAATCAAGCAAGACTTGAACAAGCCAATATCTTAGCAGATGCTGCAAAGTCTCGTGATAAAATTGTGGAAGCAGCCAAAGGCAAAGCGAGCGAGGAAGCTGCAAAAATAATTGACTTGGCTCGCGAGCAAATCCAACTGGAAAAAGAGGATGCTATTCGTCAAATCAGACGAGAAGTAGGTCTGCTTTCCGTGGATATTGCAGAAAAAGTGCTTCGCAACTCACTAAGTGAGGAGAAAGAGCAAATGAATATGATAGATCGTCTGCTTGACGAGATGAATATTCCGAAATCGTAATTTTTATATTGGTTATGTGGTTAACTTCTTGAGAAACAAGATTTAAGCTTCTGTTTTTCAAGTTATTCTCTTGTAATTTCAACAAACAAAATGAACACCGGACTTATTGCTGTAAGATATGCTACCGCTTTGCTGGAGTTTGCCAAAGAAGCAAACTTGGTGGAGACTGTATATGACGAAGCTAAACTCTTGACACTTATGTTTTCAAAAATGGGTAGACTGCGTCATGCTTTGGAAAATCCGGTAATATCTACCGCCGAAAAACGAAAGTTGCTTTTGAATGCCATAGGTGGCAAAGCAAGTAAAGTGTATGAAAAATTTACCGATTTACTGCTGGAAAACAACCGTGAAAGTTTGGTTCAAAACATTATGTTGAAGTTCATTGATTTGTATCGAAAAGAGAAAAATATTCGCTACGGTAAACTTGTAACTGCCTATCCTGTCAGTCAAAAAACTGAAAAAAGTTTGATAAAGTTGATTACAGACAAAGCCGGAGGTACATTGGAATTGGAAAAAGTGGTAAATCCGGATATCTTAGGTGGCTTCACACTTGAAGTGGAAGGTGTACGCTGGGATGCAAGTGTTTCCGGTCAGCTACAACAAATCAGAAATGAGTTTACAGAGCGAAACAGCAAGATTGTATAATATACATATCCAATTAAAATTTTGAAATTAATCGGGGTTAAATAATTAAATTGTCAATTTTACAAATGTCAGATAAAATTAAAGTTAGCGAGGTTTCCGAAGTATTGCGTATGCAACTTCAAGGAATTGACACCGGAGTTCAGTTTGACGAGGTAGGAACTGTATTGCAGGTTGGAGACGGTGTAGTTCGTATTTACGGTTTACAAAATGCGGAAGCGAACGAACTGTTAGAGTTTGAAAATGGTATTCAAGCCATCGTGATGAACTTGGAGGAAGACAACGTAGGAGCAGTTCTGCTTGGTCCATCCAGCGACATCAAAGAAGGCGACACCGTTAAACGAATGAAACGTGTAGCATCCATTCTTGTAGGCGAAGGTATGCTAGGCCGTGTAATTAATCCTATTGGTGAGGCTTTGGACGGAAAAGGCAAAATTACCGGCGAACTGTTGGAGATGCCTTTCGAGAGAAAAGCCCCGGGAGTAATTTATCGCCAGCCGGTAAACCAACCACTCCAAACAGGATTGAAAGCCATCGACGCAATGATTCCGATTGGACGTGGTCAGCGTGAGCTTATCATCGGCGACCGTCAAACGGGAAAAACAAGTATTGCTATAGACACAATTATCAACCAACGCCGCAATTTCGATGAAGGCGATCCGGTTTATTGTATCTATGTTGCTACCGGTCAAAAAGGTTCTACTGTGGCTAACATTGTTCAAACACTTCGTGAGCACAACGCATTGGACTACACCATTATTGTAGCTGCAAATGCTTCTGACCCTGCTGCACTTCAATACTATGCGCCATTTGCGGGAGCAGCTATCGGCGAGTATTTCCGTGACACAGGTCGCCATGCGTTAGTTATTTACGATGACCTTTCAAAACAAGCTGTTGCCTATCGTGAGGTGTCTTTGATTTTACGTCGTCCATCCGGACGTGAAGCTTATCCGGGAGATATTTTCTATCTGCACTCACGCCTTTTGGAAAGAGCTGCTAAAATCATCAACCAACAAGAAGTTGCCGAACAGATGAACGACTTACCCGAAAGTCTAAAAGGTAAAGTTAAAGCCGGTGGTTCGCTAACAGCATTACCCGTGATTGAAACTCAGGCAGGTGACGTATCTGCCTATATTCCTACTAACGTAATTTCAATTACCGACGGTCAAATTTTCTTGGATACAGATTTATTTAACCAAGGTAACCGTCCGGCTGTTAACGTGGGTATTTCCGTATCTCGTGTAGGTGGAAATGCACAAATCAAAGCGATGAAAAAAGTAGCTGGAACATTAAAAATTGACCAAGCACAGTTCCGTGAGTTGGAAGCATTTACCCAGTTTGGTAGCGATATGGATGCTGTAACAGCCATGACGATTGACAAAGGTCAGAAAAATACCAAATTGCTTGTACAGCCACTACACAAAACGATGCCGGTAGAAAAGCAAGTAGCTGTTCTTTACTGCGGTACGCAAGGTTTACTCTCGAAAGTACCTCTGGATAAAGTGGCTGACTTTGAAAAAGAATTCTTAAATACGCTCGAAATGTTACACCAAAAAGATGTGTTGGATGTAATAAAAGGTGGTAAAATTGATGAGAATGTTACAGCTATTCTTGAAAAAGTAGCTGAAGACGTAGCAAGAAGAATTTAGAAAAAGCTTTGGTTTCTTTTAGTTTTTTACAGAAACTAAATTAAAACTTCTTGACACAACAAACATCAGAGATTCAACAATTAAGAGAGATGGCTTCATTAAAAGAAATAAAATCGAGGATACAATCTGTAAAATCAACGCAGAAAATTACTTCTGCGATGAAGATGGTCTCATCTGCCAAACTGCGCAAAGCACAACGGCAGATTGAGAGTTTCTATCCTTACGAGCAAAAATTGACACATATTCTAAACAACTTTCTAAGTGCCGAAGAAACAGAAGTTACTTCTATCTATGCGATACAAAGAGAAGTTAAGCGTGTGGCTATTGTAGCTTTTTCGTCCAACTCGAGTTTGTGTGGAAGTTTTAACTCAAATGTTGCCAAAGACTTAAAGACTAAGGTTAATGAGTACAAACATCTGGGGAATGAGAACATTCTAATTTTTCCGATAGGCAAAAAAATTGCACAATCTGTAAAAAAAATGGGATTTCCGGTGGAAGAGAGTTTTGAGGAAATGATGGACAAGCCAAACTACAAAGATTCTCAAACGCTTGCCAACAGGCTAATGGAAATGTTCCGACTGAATGAAGTTGACCGAATAGAATTAATCTATTATCACTTCGTAAGTAAAAGTTCGCAAGTTTTAGTCTCTGAACCATTTTTACCGATTGAGCTAAATGCAAATGATAAAAAACACAGTATTCATCAACAAAACTACCTAATAGAGCCTGATAGATTAACTATTTTGGGTGAACTTATTCCAAAAGTTATCCGACTTAAACTCTACACTGCCCTACTCGACTCTGCTGCTTCGGAACATGCTGCACGTACCATCGCGATGCAAACAGCTACGGACAATGCAGATGATTTACTACAGGACTTGAACCTTCAATTCAACAAGTCACGTCAGCAAGCTATTACAAACGAATTGCTTGACATTATTGGCGGTTCCTTTGGACAGAGCTAAGAATGTATTAACACCTAACACTTTAATAATCATGGACAAGGACTCAAAAGAACTCAATCTAGTTGAAATAATTTCCATTACGTTTAAGGGAATTTTCAATCTCTTTATTCGCATTTTTAAAGGACTTGGCTCAATTGCACACGTGATTATTAATAATTGGGTTGTTTTTTTACTGACAATTATTCTTTGTGTTGCAATTGGTGCTTTTTTATCTAGACCTTCCGCACATAAATTCAAAGCTGGCACAACCGCTTACATAGCATCTTCGGAAGCAAATTTCATCAAGGATATTTGTCGTCAATTGACTTTTCATGATTCAGACAATGTATCACTGTCGCTTAGCAAAAAATTAAATATCCCAGAAAATGTAGCTCAAAATATTGTTTCAATTAACACATATAATTTCATCGACTATCTAAAAGACGGCACTCCCGATGAGATAGATTTTAAGGACAAACGCTCTGTTAAAGATACAACAAGTGTGATACTTAGAGATCGACTTTATATTCAAGTAATAACAAAAGACATAGAACAGATTCCCATTATACAAAACGCCATTCTGAAATTTATAAATAGTAATCCCAGACTTGTAGAGGAGTTTGAGGTTTTCAAACTTAATGTGTTAGATAAAATTGCACAAAGCGAAAAGGAAATGCAACGTTTAGACAGTCTATCGCAAGTGTCTTATTTTAAGGACATTAACAAAGAACTCAGCTTTGCTGATAACAAGTTAACTATTGGTGAACAACACAAACAACTTTTTTACGGTGATGTTTTACATCTACAAGATGTTATTGCACATAACAAACAAGTTTTAGCTAGAACGCCTTCTCCCGTTTATTTTGCTTCAGACTTTGTAATAGACACAACACCTGTCAACAATCAAAAAAAATATTTACTTATCGGTTTTCTAATAGGCGCAATTATAGGAACTGTTTTTGCTTTCCTGCTGGACAAAAAGCGTATTATTATAGATTTCATCAAAAACAAATAAGTAAACAAACACCATCCATAAGACTATAATCAAACAACCATAAACAGATGAGAATATACAAAACATTCTTATTGATATCGATATTTAGCTTTTTTCCATTGCTCAAACAGTATTGGCTCAAAATGAAAAATTAGTATTTGTCGGTTCATACAATATGAGTGGGATGATGACGCAATTTGCTGAAATCACACTTCAATCTAAAAGAGTAAAAACCAGCAACAACACCTATCAACACTTAAGCTTAACCGCAAGTACTTACTCCAAGTGGGACAGTTTTTTCAAAATTAGAGATATTTATGAAAGTTACGTAAACCCAACATCTTTAACACCAACACTTTATAAGCGACAAGTTGAAGAAGGCGGATATCGAATTTCGGAAAAATATATTTTTGGGAAAAACTCTATCAAAGCTACAGTCAGTAGAAATGGAAGGCAACCTAGCAACCAGAGTGTTACCATCGGCAACTCAACCACAGATATTGTAACAGCCTTTTACAAGCTACGCAAAATAAATTTCAATAATATGAAAGTGGGACAAATTACCAGTTTCAAGATTGTTTTCGATGCTACAGAACATGTTGTGAGCGTAAGATACTTGGGCAAAGAGACTGTTGCACGAGCGGGAAATTTAGGGAAAAAAGTTTGCCATAAAATTTCTATGGTATCGCAAGCCGATATTCTAAAAGGAAAAGACAGAAATTTAGTATGGCTTACAGCAGATGCACAAAAAATTCCGGTACTAATTCGTTTTAATATTCCGGTTGGCGCCGGACAGGCAACTTTAAAATCAGCAACATTTAACTAAAACACCAAAAACTTCATTTATGAGAACGCTATTCATAACACTTACCTATTTTTTCTTAGTATTAAGTATCGTTTTTGTAATTTTACCCATGGGAAGTATTGCACTACTTCCTACAGGCTTAGCGCTAATTTCTGCAATAATTGCATCTGTTCTGAAAAAACCCAATAAATCAACAAAAGTTCCAAAAACACTTGTCATTATTGCAAGTGTTCTTTTAGTTATTGCTATTGCTAAACTTTTTGTAAAAAATGAAGTTAAAGGAAAAGAAGAATTTAAATTAGAGCAATTACAATCACAGCAAGAAGCAATTAACGAGTTGGAAGAATTGGAAAATCTTGATGCTTTTTCTGATTCAGACAGCATAGTTACAATGACTGAGATTTCTTTGGAAAACTAGTCTATACTTACTACTTCAAACCTTATCATTACTGAGAGAATAATTACCTTTGTTAGCGATGTGATACTGTACACAGATTTTTACAGTAATTTACAAGATAAACTCACAAAAACGCATACTAATTTATAACTTTACACGTTACAATATTTAAATAAATGCACACTTAATCTGCATTATTTTTTAGGTTAACAGAGTAAATAATAATCACCAGTAAATCTATAAAACATGAAAGATAACGACACGAAAGAACTAAATTTAGTACAAATCATTCAGCTTACATTTCGTTGGATTTCCAGCCTTTTACAAAAATTTGTTATGTTTTTAGGGAAGCTATCACAGCTTTCTTATAAACATTGGTATATTTTCTTATTGTTTGTTGCATTAGGTGTAGCAGGAGGATTCTATTTTTCTCAACAATCGAAGCTGAAATATAAAGCCGGCACAACTCTATACGTTAGCTATTCAAAAGCCTTTTTAGTAAAAGACATTATAGACAAACTTAAAAGTAGTCCGGCAAATCACAAAGAACTTTCTTTGGCAGCTAAACTAAATATTCCTGACAGTGTGGCTGATAATATTTTGGAAATGAAGTATTTCAATATTATTGATTATGGAAAAGACGACTCGCAAGACTTGATTGATTTCAAGAATCAGCACTCACTTGCAGACACCATGAATGTTGTGATGGATGATAGGATATATTTGCGAGTTAAAACGAAAAATCCCAATCAAATTTCAATTTTTAAGGATGCACTTCTTGCTTACCTAAATTCGAATCCTCGTTTAATTCAAGAATTTGAGGCTAAACAGCAGGGACATTTAGAAAAAGTAGCATTTAGTGAAAAAGAAATAAACCGTTTGGATAGCCTTGCAAACACAAGTTATTTCAAAGATAAAAGCTATAGCACTTTCAACTACGAGAAAGATAAGTTAATGATTGGCGAACAGAAAAAACCACTTTTCTACGAGGATGTTCTTAACTTAATAGCAACGAAAGATTATAGCCAACATTACTTAAATGTAGCAAAAACACCGGTTTACATGACAGACGGATTTGCTGTTGAAGGTCCTACAAACCCAAGAACTAAACTTCTCGTTTACGGACTTTTAATCGGAATTGCAGTTGGCTTAATTATGTCTTTTGTCTTTGAGCACTTAAAAACAATCTGCAAATTTCTTCAAAACAAATAAGAAATATTAATTCCACAGTAAAATCAGCAAGTTTCCTTATACTTGCTGATTTTTTTGTTATTTTTGCAAAAACAGTTTTAGCATGAGACGTATCTTTGAATACACATTTTCGTATAGCTTAGCAAGAAAGTATATTCTTTTTTGCTTTCGGAGATTCTATGGTGAGATAATCATTAAAGGAAGAGAGAACCTGCCTACAGACAATTCTGCTATTGTTTTTGCACCCAATCACCTTAATGCACTTATGGATGCGCTTGCCGTATCATCCATTATGCCGCCTCGCAAAGCAGTAGTTTATCTTGCTCGTGCTGATCTTTTCGCCAATAAGCGAATAGCAAAGTTAATGAATTTTGCTAAAATTTTACCGGCATTCCGGATGCGTGATGGATTTGAAAATTTGGAGAATAACAACAAAACATTCCACTATGCCATTGAAGCAATGCGTTTTGGACATGCCGTTTGCATTATGCCGGAAGGCGGTCAAGGCGAAAAAAGAAAACTCAGACCTTTGACTAAAGGTATTTTCCGAATTGCTTTTGATGCACAAAAAGAGTTTAGCAGCGAACGTAACGTAAAGATTATTCCATTCGGAATTGATATATCTGACCTTGTAAAAAGCAACAAAACCCTTATCATTAACATTGGTAAGCCAATTGAAGTTAAAGAGTATATGGGGCAGTACAAAAGCAATGCACCAGTAGCTCTAAATGAGATTAAGGATGAACTTGCTAATCGACTCTCTGAACTCACACGCGACTTGGCAACTTCACAATATTACGATGCTTTTGAGACAATTACTGAAACCTATGCGGAAGAATATATCGAGGATGATAAGACTAAAGAACATAGCTTTGAGAAGTTTAAGCTAAAACAAAAGGCTAGTAAAGTTTTAATTGATATTGAAAAAAACGACCCGCAAAAAATGCTTGAACTGAGCAAACTGAGTGAGCAATATAATGACTTTCTGAAAAAATTACGTTTTAAAACTTCTATTTTCAATCAGTCTAAATCGGAAGAGACCAGTTTTGTTCGTTTTCTTTCTTTACTGGTTACTTTCCCCGTCTTTGCATTTGGCTTTCTTACTAATGCACTACCAACTTTTTTACCCGTATGGATTAGAAAAAAGCTAAAGGTCGAGTATGAAGGGTTCTACAGCTCCGTACATTTCGGTTTGGGTATTTTGCTATTCCCCTTATTTTATATCGTCCAAGCTATCCTTTTCAACTGTCTATTTTCACCCAACTGGGGTATATTGCTAATATTTATTTTACTGCAATTTTTTAGTCGAAGTTTTTCCCTAAAATGGTACTCTAACCTAGTAAAATACATTCATAAGATTCGATTTAATAGTCTATTAGTAGCTAATATCAAATATTCCAGTCCACTGTACAAGCTAATTGGATTGCGTAATAAAATTTTGTATAAGATAAACTCACATCAAATGGCTGAATAAGAGTAACTCTTTTGCAAAACTTATCCTGCCCAGCCTTCCCTATCGAGGTTTCGATAGTTGATAGCTTCTGCCAAGTGTTGTGAAAGAATATTTTCGCTATCGTCCAAGTCGGCAATAGTACGAGCTACTTTCAAAATTCTATCGTAAGCCCGAGCAGATAAATTCAATCGAAGCATGGCGCTTTTTAGTAGTTCACTACCTACTTCATCAGGCTGCGCATATTCTCGAAGTTGTTTAGATGACATCTGTGCATTGCAATAAACTCCATCCACATCTCGGAAACGATATTCTTGAATTTCACGAGCTTTTACCACACGAAGACGCACCGCTTCACTACTTTCAGCCTCTTTCATTTCTGCTAATTTTTCAAACGGTACAGGTGTGATTTCGATATGCAGGTCAATCCTATCTAACAATGGACCACTAATTCGACTCAAATACTTCTGCACCACACCCGGTGCACAAACACAATCTCGTGTAGGATGATTATAATAGCCACAAGGACAAGGGTTCATTGAAGCTACAAGCATAAAACTTGCCGGATAATCAATCGCAAATTTCGCTCTGGAAATGCTAATTTTTCTATCTTCGAGTGGCTGACGCATTACTTCTAACACAGAGCGTTTAAATTCCGGCAATTCATCAAGAAAAAGCACCCCATTGTGAGCCAGCGATATTTCCCCGGGCTGTGGGTAAGTTCCACCTCCAACTAACGCCACATCGCTGATAGTGTGATGCGGACTACGAAACGGTCGTTGCGAAATAAGCGAAGTATTGCTGCCGATATTTCCGGCTACGGAATGAATTTTGGTAGTTTCCAGTGCTTCGTGCAAGGTGAGCGGCGGCAAAATGGTAGGAATTCTTTTTGCCAACATGGATTTTCCGGCTCCCGGCGGTCCAACCAGAATAATATTATGACCGCCCGCTGCTGCAACTTCCAAAGCGCGTTTTACATTTTCCTGTCCTTTTACATCAGAAAAATCAATATCGGCTAAATTTAATTGCTGGTAAAATTCTTCACGAGTATTTACAATGGTAGGTTCAAGCGTAATTTCTCCTTTCAAAAACTCAATTACTTCCTTGATATTTTCTACACCATAAACGTCCAAATTATTTACCACCGCTGCTTCACGAGCATTTTGCTTAGGAAGGATAAAGCCTTTAAATTTCTCCTCTCGAGCTTTAATAGCAATGGGAAGTACACCTTTTATTGGTTGCAAACTTCCATCCAGCGAAAGTTCACCCATAATCACATACTGGTCAAGCGCTTCATGGGGAATTTTTTCCGCAGCAGCCATTATCCCGATTGCCAAAGGCAAATCATACGCCGAACCTTCTTTTCGAATATCGGCAGGCGCCATATTGACAATAATTTGCTTGCGTGGCAGGTCATAATTATTGTATTTCAACGCGGAAATCACTCGCTCGTGGCTCTCACGTACCGCACTGTCCGGCAAACCCACTATCATAAAGCGAATTCCCTGACTAACATTTACTTCTATCGTTACAATCGTGGCATTGATGCCCTGCACAGCCGCTCCAAATGTTTTTACAAGCATAGCAAATTAAGATTTAGACGTTAATAAGTTGGATTTTCCAAGCTGAAAGTCGCTGAGGAAGTAACAAAGATAAAAAATAAAGATGAGGGAACAAACTAACGCAGAGTAAAATAGCTCGAATAAATATAAATTCTACAATAAAAATCATTTATTTTCACTCTTTTGTAGACAAGTTTTTATGTAAGAAAAGAAAAATATTGTAACAGAATGCACAACTTCGTTTGCGGTTTTATTCTCCGTAACTTTTGGGATTGAACCGATTTTTGGTTTACATGAAGCTAATAAATCAAAGAACAAACTGTAAATAATCGGAAGGACTTAAAAATAAAAAAACGCTGTAATTCAAAAGATTACAGCGTTTTTCAAGTGGTACCACCAGGAATCGAACCGGGGACACAAGGATTTTCAGTCCTTTGCTCTACCAACTGAGCTATGGTACCTTTGTTTTGCGACTGCAAATGTACGGCTTATTTTTTAATTGACAAAATTTTTTCGAGAAAATATTGAAAAATGCAATTCTCGGGGAAAAATCAATAGAAAGAACAACCTCAGAGTTTACTCAGAAGCAGAAATTTCCACACCGTAGATTTTTTCTAACTTCCCAAAAAACTCTTCCGACTTTGATTTTGCAATTTCCACTTCAAATTTACAGGTGTATTGCATATCGGAACTTATCACTTCGGGCTCGTACTCTTTAAAAATTCGCAGGACTTCATTCATTAAGTCATAGCCAAAATGGATAGAAAAACGCTCTTTGACAATAATCTCAACTATTTCTGCTTGCAAAATAGCTTCTCGTGCAGCTTCTTTATAAGCGGTTATCAGTCCGCTTGTACCCAATAAAATTCCACCAAAATAGCGAATTACGATAATCAGTATATCCGTCAGCTCAAACGAATTTATTTGTCCTAAAATGGGTCGTCCCGCCGTTCCGGATGGTTCGCCGTCATCATTAGCTCGAAACTCTTCACGCTCAGCGCCAAGCATATAGGCGTAGCAAACGTGCCTCGCATCGTAATACTGTTTCCGATACTCGTCAAGAATAAGTTTTATTTCGTCCACATCCTTTACAGGAATAGCATACGAAATAAATTTACTTCCTTTCTCTTTGTATAAGCCTTCCGACTGCTTGGATATGGTTTTATAGGTTTCAGGCATTAACTTTCCTTTTAATTATATACGAGTGATTTTTGCACCAAGCGCATTTAGTCGTTTGTCAATATCTTGATATCCGCGGTCAATTTGGTCGATATTATCAATAATGCTGGTTCCATCTGCTGCCATAGCTGCGATAAGTAGTGCAATTCCGGCACGAATGTCCGGCGAGGTCATCTTAGCTGCACGAAGGTGCAAATTGTTACCAAGTCCAATCACTGTAGCTCTGTGCGGGTCGCAAAGTATAATTTGTGCACCCATATCAATTAGTTTATCGACAAAGAACAACCTGCTTTCAAACATTTTTTGATGGATAAGCACACTGCCAACCGCTTTAGTTGCAACCACTAAAAACACACTAAGCAAGTCCGGTGTTAGCCCGGGCCACGGTGCATCGGCAATGGTCATAATAGAGCCGTCTATAAATGACTCAATAGTGTACGAGTCTTGTTGTGGTATATAAATGTCATCACCTTGTTGTTCTATTTTAATTCCTAAGCGGCGGAAACTGTCAGGAATAATTCCAAGTTCGTCGTAAGCCACATTTTTAATGGTTATTTCGGATCCGGTCATGGCAGCCATACCTATAAAACTACCCACTTCAATCATATCGGGAAGTAGTTTGTGCTCACAACCATTTAGTGATTTTACACCTTCGATGGTAAGCAGATTAGAGCCAATTCCCGAAATTTTGGCACCCATTCGATTGAGCATTTTCGATAATTGTTGCAAGTAAGGTTCGCAGGCAGCATTGTAAATGGTTGTTGTGCCTTCAGCCAACACACTTGTCATCAGAATGTTTGCTGTTCCGGTTACGGAAGCCTCATCTAAAAGCATATAACTGCCTTTTAGCTTTTCGCCTTTAATTCTATAGATTTTTTTGTCCGCATCATATTCAAATTCAGCACCCAATTTCTGAATACCGATAAAGTGTGTGTCCAATCTTCTTCGACCAATTTTATCACCACCCGGTTTGGGTATAATGGCTTTCCCATATCGTGCCACCAGCGGACCCACCAACATTACAGAGCCACGAAGAGCAGCACTTTGTTTGTAATATTCCTCAGTATAAAGATAATCTAAGTTGATGTTTGAAGCTTGAAAACTATAAGTATTTTCATCCAACTGCTCAACAATTACCCCTAAATTTTTCAAAAGCTTAATCAAATTAAGTACGTCCAGAATTTGCGGAATATTGCTGATAGTAACCTTTTCCGGTGTTAATACTACCGCACAAATTACTTGTAAAGCCTCATTTTTAGCGCCTTGAGGTGTTATTGAACCTTGGAGTTTGCGTCCTCCTTCTATTTTGAATGATGCCATGTGTAAAAAATTAAAATTAAAACAATTAAAAAGCCCCGATAATTTCGAGGCGGAAGCAGAAATTTGACTCAACTAAGTGCAAGCACAAACTTAGAGCCGAATCTATGCTTATTAATTATAAACTTTGCTTATTTTTTCTGTGTTTTTCTGTTGTTTTTCTTGCCAAGGACGTTGCGCGTTTCCACCAGTTCGAAAATATCTTCAGAAACGTCTAATTTGCCGTTGGAAAGCTCACGCAAGTCGTCGAAAATCTTTTTATCATCCACAACCTCTTTATTCCAAGTCAAAAAACACTTCTTCATTTGATTGGCTATCAATCTAATAAGTTCGTTTTTGGTGTCGCCATCCGGATAGTCGGAAACTCGCTCTATCATCTTTTCCAAGTTTCTACCATAGTGCCGATATCTGATTTTGGAATGTTTGTAAGGAATGTGCTCCGGTCGTGAGTACAAATCTTCTTCTTGTACAATTTCATACGGATAATCAATATCCAATTTGAAATCTGACATAATCGCCACATGATCCCAAAGTTTGTGTTTAAAGTCGCTCACATCGCGAAGATATGGGAATAAGTTTCCCATAATATTAACTATTGTATTTACGCAACGTGTTCTTTCTTCTCTATCCTCAATAGTAAGAGCATGTTCTATCATTTGCTGTACATTGCGCCCATATTCGGGCATTATAAGTCGCCCTTTTAGTGTAGTATATTCCATAATTTACATATTTAATCTGCTGGCAGAATAAAAAAATTAAAGTTCAATATTTCTTCCTGATAACTAGTCTGTAGATTTTACCAAATAAATAATTATCGGGAAGTGGTCGCTATAACCATTCATCCATACGCCACCGGCATGAGTACGAAGAGGTACGCCCTTGTAAGCGCCTTCCTGTTGTACTAAAAAGCTTTTATTGAAAACTTCTGCTTTCCAGAAACTAAGTTTTGATTTATCTTTTGTAAGTAAAGGTTTTGAAATAATGATTTGGTCAAATAAGTTCCACTGATTGTTGTAGGCTAATGTGCCCACACCGCTATCCAGAATGCGCCAAGTAGGATTATATAGTCCATAATCCTCTACATCTTCCATATTCCGTTTGGCATTTAGCACTTTAGCAACGCTTTCGTTGTAAGGATCGTCATTTAAGTCGCCCATAATAATGATTTTGGCATTTGGGTCTTGGCGGTAAAGCGAGTCGGCAATCTGCTTGCTAAGTGCCGCAGCTGCATTTCTTTTTGGTGCAGATGCTACTTCGCCACCAGACCTTGATGGCCAGTGATTCACTATTACGTGAACTTTTTCTTTAAGTAAATATCCACTAACCACCAATTGGTCGCGAGTGAGAAAATTCGGATCATCCGTTATAAGCCGATGTGATTTGTGTGCAGTAGGAACAAAATCACGCGGATTGTATAGTAAGCCAACATCTACACCTCGTCTGTCCGGACTGTCGTAGTGAATGATTTCGTAGTTGCGATTAGCAATTGTGGGTTCTTTAACCAAATCTTCCAATACACCACGATTTTCTATTTCACTTACTCCTAAGATTGAAACACCATTTGGCGTAGTTTCCAGTCCGATTTGTGAGATGGCATAAGCCATGTTTTTCAATTTCGCACGGTATTTCATGCCATTCCATCGCATGCTGCCTTCAGGTAAAAACTCTTCGTCATTATTACTTTGATTGATGGTATCAAAGAGGTTTTCGAGATTGTAAAAAGCCACACTTACAGCACGGTAATTTCCAAAAGAACGATCTGCACTTGATTTAGCAGTCGTACCACATGAAACTACAAGTGATACAACAAATATAAAGCTTAATAGTTGAAATAATCTTTTCATTAGTTTAATTTAAAAATAAGTACGTTTTATTTGCTTAAAAAAGTTCCCATCTTGAAAAGTCTATTAAAAAATAAACATTCTCAATAAGATTAACAAAAGTCCGAAAAAAAACTGATATAAAAAAGTAAAAATCTAAAAACCTTATTAAAATCATCTTTCATAAACCAATCCCGATTTTCTCTGATAAAACATAGCTTTTTTCTAATATTATTGCATTGCTTACGATTAGTCTTTTTAAAGGAAAGATTAGTTTTCTTTTTACACAAATTCTGACATTCTTCAATAAAACTGTAACAAACAAGAAGATTGCATTTGTTTTCCTATTTGATTAAAAGGTTAAAATCAAGTTCTGTTATGGTTTTTTTCAAAAAAAGGTTGTATCTTGCACAACTTTTGCCATGGCTGAAAATGGCATGAGTTTAACAAAATAATAATATTATTGAATTATTAACAAATAATGATTTTCGTATGAAAAAAGTATTGCTGTTCGTTTCAGCTTTTCTTTTGGTCTCTGCGGTAGGTTTTTCACAAACCCAACTGACCGGAACTGTGAAAATTGCTGAAACAAATACTCCAATCCCCGGTGTAACGGTAACATTGATGCACCAAAACATTTCAACCAAAACCAATGCTCAAGGAGAATTTACCTTAACAGACTTGGTTAGTGGTGATGAGGAGATAAGTTTTTTTAAAACAGGATATTTTCCTCAAGTAAAATTAATTAACCTAAAAGAAGACGCTGAAAATGAGCTGGGAATTATCTTCTTACGAGTGGATATTCAGGAAGAAGCTCGTCAAGATGCGATTTTGCAGTTGAGCGAATCGAATTTCAGCGAGGATGAAGGACGTTCCACTCAAAGCATTTCCGGCGGTATCGCTCGCGGCGATGTCTATCTTTCGCAGACCTCCTATTCTTTTAGTCCGATGCGTTTTCGTATGCGTGGCTATGAGCAGGAATTTGAATCTACCTACGTGAATGGTGTAAACTTTAACACGCTGGACCGTGGTGGATTTAACTATTCAAGCTTGGGTGGACTGAACGATGCCAACCGAAACAAAGATGTGGTTAATGGAATTGATGCTAATAATTTCAGTTATGGAAATATTGGTTCCACCACAAATATCCTAAACCGTGCAAGTGCCTTTGCAGCAGGAACACGCGCCAGTTTGGCTTACAGCAATAGAGCCTACAAACTTCGTGGACAAGCTACTTATGCTACTGGAATGTTACCAAATGGTTGGGCATTTGCAGCTTCGGGCGTAATTCGTTGGGCTGACGAAGGAATTATGCATGGTTCGTTTTACAACTCAGCAGGCTATTTCCTTTCAGCTGAAAAAATGCTTACCCCAAGACATAGCCTTTCGCTAGTAACCTACGGAGCGCCTACGCAAAGAACCCAGCAAAGTGCCGGAACACAAGAAGTGTATGACTTGTCGGGTTCTATTTACTATAACTCTTATTGGGGTTATCAAGACGGGAAAAAGAGAAATTCACGTATAGTAAAAAGTTTTGACCCGACCACAATTATCACCAGTGACTTCAAAATCAGCGAAACTCAAAGATTACGCACCGGATTGGCATATCACTACAGTATGTATAGCAATTCGGCATTAGGATTTTACAATGCACCGGATCCACGTCCGGATTACTACCGCTATCTGCCAAGTTTCCAAACTGACCCGATAGTTGCCAAAAACATAACAGCTCAATGGGCATTTGACGGTAGAGAACCGAAAAATCCGCGACTATCTCAAATTGACTGGGCTAGTTTGTATCAAGCTAACTATAGAAACAACGAGTCAAATCCAAACGGAAGTGCAAAATATATAGTAGAAAGACGACACAACGACTTGATGGAGACTGCATTTAATTCTACTTATACCAATCAGATAAACCCTAAATTCAGACTCACTGCCGGAGTAGAGGCGAAATACGCCAAAGACATCAACTACAAAACACTTGACGACCTGCTAGGTGGCAATCAGTGGATTGATATTGACCAGTTTGCCGAGCGAGATATGAATTTGGATATCGTTCCTGATTTGAATAAAATGCAAAATGACCTAAACAATCCGAATAAAGTGATTAAAAAAGGTGATATGTTCGGTTATAAATACGATATTAACATCCTGAATACAAGTACTTTTATTCAAAACGAATGGAACTTAGCTCAGCTCGACTTGTATTACGCAGCAAAAGTTACTTACACGCAATTTAACCGTCATGGCTATATGAAAAACGGTCGTGCACCGGAAAACTCATACGGAGCAGGTGAAGTGTGGTGGTTTGTTGACCCGTCCTTCAAAGCTGGTGCTACTTACAAAATTGATGGAAGAAATCGCCTGTATGCAAATGTGTTAGCAGAAACACGAGCTCCACTTCCAAACGGTGCTTATGTTTCTGAGCGTATCAAACATGATAGAATTCCTTATCTGCAATCTCGCAAAATTCTATCTTATGATTTGAACTACTCATTTATTTTCCCTGCTGTAAGAGGTCGCTTGACAGGTTTCCGCACGCATATGTTAGGAACTTCGGAGAACCTTGGCTACTATGATGATGCTTTGCGTACCTTTATTAATCATATGCTTATGAAAGCAGACAAGATTTATCAAGGTGTAGAAGCGGGTATTTCGGTAAAATTAAATAGAAGTTTCTCTATATCATCGGCAGCTACGTATGCAGATTACCATTATACAAATAACGCCATTGGTGTAAAGAGTTTTGAAAACGGTTCTAAAGCGGACATTCAGGAAACTGTATTGACCAAAGGCTTGAAAATCAATACCGGACCGCAATTAGCGGCTAACTTTACTATTGATTATTTCCACCCGAAAATGTGGTTTGCTGACGTAACATTGAACTATTTCGATAATAATTATTTGGATTTTGCACCGAATAGATTTACCGAAAGCAATATGGCGCTTTACAACACAGATCCAACAGGCGAAGCGAAAAGAATTTTAGGAACTCAAGAAAAGTTGAAAGGCGGATTTTTGCTTGACGCATCCATTGGAAAAGTAATTTACTTACCCAAACGTCGCTCTATGAACGTAAACTTGAGCTTTAGCAATATTTTGAACAATACAAAGATGATTACCGGTGGATTCCAACAAGGAAGAATGCCGATGTCGGATGAAAATACGCTGGATTTGACAAATCTGAACAAATTCCCTAACAAATATTACTACGCGTGGGGCTTCAACATGTTCCTGCACTTAGGATTTAGATTTTAATTATGGCTAAAAACATTAAACAAGTTAGAACAATGAAAAAGTTTTTAATATATCTAATTATCCCTGCTACTCTTTTTCTGTCTTGTAATAAGACCGAATATGACGCTATGGATTGGAGTAAAATTATGGGAGACTCGCTGGAAACAACTTATACCATTGCGCAACTGAAGGCGGAATTTATGACTGATTATGATGCCTATTCAGATACGACACAAAAAGGCGGACTTTATACTGCAGATTTAATACAATCGGAACAAGATGTGGTGATAAGTGGACGTGTTACATCTACAGATGTAGAAGGCAATGTGTATAAATATTTTGTAATCCAAGAAGAAGGTAAAGATGGACAAGCAATAAAAGTTTCAATTGATGCTTCCGGACTATCCGCCATTTATCCATTAGGGCAAAAAGTATGGATACGTTGCAACGGTTTATATATCGGGAAATATGGTGGAGCTGCACAAATCGGATCACGCTACGTAAATAAAAAGCGCTTTAAACTCGTAGGCGTAAACAAAGATACGGTTTACAGGGTAGAGCCGGGTCGTATGCCGATGTTTATGGCAGAGCAGGCTATTCATGCTTACGGATTACCTGATCCAAAAGTTATAGAACCGGAAACAATGACAATCGGTGAAATTTTTAAAACTGATACTGCCGCTTTGACCAATAAATTGGTGAAAATTAAAAATGCTTATTTTACCGGATTTAAGGGCGACAATAATGTGATAGCGATGGAAGATATGATATTCGCACCTTCCACTGGTGGAGTAGGCTATCCTCAAACAAGAATGATTACGGATGGTACAGGAACTATTGCCATTGCAACAAGTGAATATGCTCGATTTGCCAATAAACCGATACCTACATCCAACTATCGTGGCGACATTACCGTATTGGTTGGTTGGTATAAGAACTATACGGATAAGAACGGCGACTGGCAATTAACTTTGAGAACTCTCGGCGACTTAGGAACAGGTTTCGAGGGCTATTTGGAAAGTGTTAATTATTCAAATCTATAATTATTTAAGAATATGAATTTTAAGAAATTAATATACGGAATTACAATCGTGGCAGCAGCAGGCTTTATGGCTTGTACCAATGCTGTGGATTATGATTTAGATACTCCGGAAGAAGTAAAGGAAATCTATTCTGAAACATTTGCCAATGGGTTGTTGGGAGGTTTTACCACTCAGAGCGTAGTTGGTGACCAAGAATGGGTAGGCGAAGCGAAAGGCTATGCCATCATGAGCGGATACATCAATGCTACAAAAGAAAATCTACCTAACGAGGACTGGTTGATTTCACCGGAAATTGATTTGACGGAAGTAACTACAGCCCATTTCACTTTTGAGCATGTAACACGTTATTTTGAAAATGTCGCGGAAGAAGCTACTGTGTGGATTTCAGAAAATTACACATCCGGTTTGCCAAGTACGGCAGAATGGACACAGTTAAAAACAAATCCATTTAGAGATCCGGGTGCTTGGGAATTTAGCAGTTCCGGACAAATAAGTTTGACCCAATACGCTGGAAAGAAAGTACACATTGCTTTCAAATATATCTCCACTGCCAATAAAGCAGGAACATGGGAAGTGAAAAACTTTGTAGTTTCAAGCGGTGAGGCTGTTGTTGTAGAGGTGAATTATGGAAAAGGAACGGCAAAAGAGCCTTATACTGTAGCTGGCGGAATTGGAAGTCAAAATCAGACTGGAAAATGGGTGAACGGATTAATAGTTGGCTATGTGTGGTATCCTACTGATTACATCTTTGGAGCAGATACTTGTACGCAAAACCTCAACCTACTGATTGCAGATACGCCGGAAAACACCTATTTGAGCCAAAGCATTGCAGTGCAACTACCTGCAGGCGCTGTCCGCGATGGTCTAAACTTAAAAGACCATAAAGAGTTGCTTGGCAAGCGCGTAAGTCTTTATGGCGACCTTGCCAAATACTTCGGAATTTCCGGTTTGAAAAATGTATCGTACTATATATTGGAAGATGGAACTACAGGTGGAGTTGAGCCATTTGATCCGGCCGATGCAATATTTTATGAAACTTTTGCAACGAGTTTAGGCAACTTTACTACACAAAGCGTTTTAGGTGCGGAAACGTGGGTTTACAACAGTCAATATAAATGTGCTTATATTATGGGTTATGTAAGTCGTGAAAATAGAGAAAATGAGGATTGGCTTATTTCACCGGAAATTGACTTGACCGGAAAAACCAATGTAAGAATGACTTTCGACCACGCACTACGCTACAATGCAAATGCAGCTCAGGATGCTACGGTTTGGGTGTCTGAAAATTATGTATCAGGACTACCTTCTACTGCTAACTGGGTACAAGTTCCAACGAATTTTAAAGACGGAACGGATTGGATATTTGTAAATGTGGGTGATTTCTCACTTGCTGATTTTGAAGGTAAGAAAATCAAAATTGCCTTGGTGTATAAAGCTACAAATACCAAAGCAGGGACTTGGGAAGTGAAAAACTTTATTGTAAAATAAAAATTCAATTTGATAAGAATAAGACCGAAAGCGATGCTTTTGGTCTTTTTTTGTAGTTGGTTAAAATAATTATTGTAATTTTGCAATCGATTTGTAAAATAATACTTAGATATTAAAAAAATAACGCAACATATGAACAAAACTTCATGTATTGATGTTTGAACCATAATAAAACAATTAGAGCGCAAATTATGAGAACAAAATTAATTATTCTATTAGCCGTATTCACATTTGCCGTGCAGGGTTTTGCACAAATTCTCGAGCCGGTAACTTGGAGTGTTGAGCAAAAATCAACTTCAAAAACTACTGCCGACATTATTATTCGAGCTAAATTAAATAAAGGATGGCATCTGTACGGTCTGAATATTCCTGAAGATGGTCCGCTGCCTACCAAAATCACATTTGATAAGTTGGAAAATGCAAAAAAAGTAGGTTCCCTTCAAGCAAAGTCGAAATTGGTTGAATCATACGATCCAAACTTCGACATGACGCTGAACTGGTATGAGGGCGAGGCTATTTTTGTTCAAAAAATATCCTTCACAGATCCTGCTGCCGTGTACGCTAATGTGGTGGTAAATTATATGACTTGTAATGATCAAAGCTGTTTGCCGCCTGTAGAAGAGGAATTAAGCTTAGGGAAACCCGGCGTAAAACCTGCTGAAGCAGTTACTACACAAGCAGAAAGTCAGGAAACTGCACCTGCTTTGCCCGTACTGAATGCAAATACCGTGGCTCTATCAGACACAGCAGCTCTAGCCATTCAGCCTGCAACCAATGTAGATATTACCAAACTTTGGACGCCAGTAATTGAAGAGCTAAGAGCCTTTGGTGAAGAAAAAAATGCTGCTAACCGCACACTGATTTGGGTCTTTATTATGGGCTTTTTGGGTGGATTGATTGCGCTCTTTACACCTTGCGTTTGGCCGATTATTCCGATGACTGTAAGCTTTTTCTTAAAAAGAAATAAAGATAAGAAAAAAGGTCGTCGTGATGCGGTAACTTATGGTTTGGCAATTATTGTGATTTATGTTTCTTTGGGATTGTTAATAACTGCTATTTTTGGTGCGAGCGCACTAAATAGCTTGGCTACCAACGCTGTATTTAACTTGCTGTTCTTTGCTTTGCTGGTAGTTTTTGCTATCTCTTTTTTTGGAGTGTTCGAAATTACTCTTCCGGCATCTTGGGCAAACAAAATGGATGCAAAAGCCGACGCTACCAGTGGATTGGTAAGCATACTCTTTATGGCATTTACACTTGTGTTGGTATCCTTCTCATGTACCGGACCTATTATCGGAACACTGTTGGTAGAAGTTTCTACTTCCGGTTCGTACCTTGGTCCAGCTGTCGGAATGCTTGGATTTGCAATTGCCTTGGCACTGCCGTTTAGCTTTTTTGCGTTTTTCCCATCTTTATTGCAAAGTATGCCGAAATCAGGTGGATGGTTGAACAAAGTGAAAGTAGTTCTTGCTTTCTTGGAGCTGGCTTTAGCGCTGAAGTTCTTCTCTGTCGCCGACTTGGCTTACGGTTGGGGATTACTTGACCGTGAAACCTTTGTAGCGCTTTGGATTGTGATTTTCGCACTTCTTGGTTTCTACCTGATTGGAAAAATCCGTTTTGTGCACGATTCTGAAACGAAACATACGTCTGTTTCCGGACTGTTTATGGGAATTGTATCGCTTGCATTCGCCGTTTATATGGTACCGGGACTTTGGGGTGCGCCGCTGAAAGCAATCAGTGCCTTTGCACCACCGCTTTACACGCAAGATTTCAATCTCTATGAAAACGAAGTTCATCCGAAATTCAAAGACTACGAGCTTGGAATGCAATATGCCGCACAGCATGGCAAGCCTGTAATTGTGGACTTTACAGGCTACGGATGTGTAAACTGTCGTAAAATGGAAGCTTCAGTATGGACCGATCCGCGCGTGGCAGACATATTGAATAATGACTTTGTGCTGATTTCACTCTACGTGGATGATAAAAGAGAACTTACCAATCCATACACCGTGGAAGAAAGCGGCAAAACTCGTCGCATTAAAACCATTGGTGACAAGTGGAGCTATCTGCAACGCTATAAATTCGGTGCCAATGCGCAGCCGTTCTACGTAATGCTTGATGCAAAAGGAAAACCGATGACGAAGTTTTTGGAATTCCAAGAAGATCCGGCTGATTTCTTAAAATGGCTGGATAAAAAATAGTTTTTTGAAACTGGTTAATACTTAAACATTTCTGCCAAAATGTCTCGAACTCTGCCAAATAAGGCTCTCGGATATTTTGGCAGATTTATTGTTAAATATAGAGTACTTAAATTAAAAATAATATAGATATAGGAACCGACATGTAAAAAATCAAAATAATCGTATGAAATCAAAAAAAAAGACTAATAAAGAGGAGATTAAAGAGGAAGTTTTGCAGGAAGAGATGATTCAGGAAACGGAAACGCCACAAACTGAAGAGATAGAAGCAAAGGACAAAGATGAAACTACTGAAGATTGGCAGCAAAAATGTCATGATTTAAACGATAAAAATTTGCGTCTGATGGCTGAATTTGACAATTATCGCAAACGCACCTTAAAAGAGAAGGCTGACTTAATTAAAAATGCCGGTGAGCGAATCTTTAGCGATATGCTGCCTTTGGTGGATGACTTTGAACGTGCTTTGGAGGCTATGGATTCTGCTGAAGATGTGGCAGCCGTAAAAGAGGGTGTAGATTTGATTTATAATAAAGTTATCAGCTTCCTGAACAGCAACGGCGTAAAGAGCATTCCTACCGAAAACGAGGTGTTTAATGTGGATATGCACGAGGCTGTAACCACCTTCCCTGCTCCATCCGAAGATATGAAAGGAAAAATCATTGATTGTACAACAAAAGGTTACACGCTGAATGATAAGGTAATTCGCTTTGCCAAAGTAGTGGTGGGTGAATAAAATAGCCAAAATAGTTAGTAGTAAAAATTGTAGTTCTTTCGCACTGTCGGAAGGCTACAATTTGTTTTGTTTAAGACTGTAAACGAATAACATATGTCATCAAAAAGAGATTATTACGAGATATTGGAAGTTTCCAAAACGGCAAACGAGGACGAAATCAAGAAAGCGTACCGAAAAAAAGCCATTCAGTATCACCCCGACAAAAATCCGGGAGATAAGGAAGCTGAGGAAAAATTTAAAGAGGCTGCAGAGGCTTACGAGGTGCTTAGCGACCCGCAAAAGCGTCAGCGTTATGACCAGTTTGGACATGCCGGCGTGGGAAGTAGTGCTGCCGGAGGTGGATTTGGTGCCGGCGGAATGAGCATGGAAGATATTTTTTCTCATTTCGGTGATATTTTTGGCGGGCACTTTGGAGGTTTCGGCGGATTTGGCGGTTTCGGTGGCTCGCAACAGAGCGGAAGACGTGTAAGAAGAGGTTCCGACTTGCGTGTAAAAGTGAAACTGAGTCTGGCTGAAATTGCTACAGGCGTAGAAAAAAAGATTAAGGTGAAAAAACTGGTATCTTGTCAGTTCTGTAATGGCACAGGTGCAGCTTCTGCTTCAGGAAAAACCACTTGTACCACTTGTAACGGCAGCGGACGAGTTACTCGTGTGCAACAAACCATTTTAGGACAGATGCAAACTACTTCGGAATGTCCTACTTGTCACGGGGATGGCCAAATTATCAAGGATAAATGTAAACACTGCGGTGGCGATGGTGTGTTGAAGCAAGATGAGGTAATTACCATCAATATCCCGGCAGGTGTGATGGAAGGTATGCAACTTTCCGTAGCAGGAAAAGGAAATGCAGCACCTCGTGGCGGAATAAATGGCGATTTGCTGGTAGTGATAGAGGAAGAAAAACACCCTGAACTTATCCGTGATGAGAACGACTTGATTTACAACCTGTTACTCTCTGTTCCGGTAGCTACATTGGGTGGCTCGGTAGAAGTTCCAACTGTGGATGGAAGAGTAAAAGTAAATATTCCTGCCGGCACACAACCCGGTAAGGTGCTTCGCTTGCGTGGAAAAGGTTTGCCGAGTGTAAACAGATATGGTACAGGCGACTTACTGGTAAATATCGGTGTTTATATCCCTGAAAATGTAACGAAGGAAGAAAAACAAATCCTTGAAAACCTAGATAAATCAAAGAACTTCAAGCCAAGCGCATCCGCTTCAAGGGGATTTTTCTCGCACTTTAGAAATATGTTTGAGTAAAGTTTGTTAGAAATGCAGATAAGTTTGACAAATGATAATGATACAATCAAAAAAGGTATTGCATTTTTGCAATACCTTTTTCTATTTTTAGTCGTCTCTCTTCGAAACATTCGAACAGTTTAACTATTCACTCATTAAAGTTTCTCTTGCTTTGTCCAGCACTTCTTGACTTGCAGGCTGTGGGTAGCGCAGTTCAAGTTCTTTGAAGTGTTTTACAATGACTTCACCGATAGCTACACGAGCGAAATATTTTTTATCTGCCGGAATTACATACCACGGCGCATAGTCTGTAGAAGTTTTTTCCATCATCTCTTCGTAAGCCTTTTGATATTCATCCCATTGAGCACGAGCAGGAAGGTCGGAAGGACTGAACTTCCAGTTTTTTTCCTTTTCGTCCAGTCGGGAGAGCAGTCGCTTTTTTTGCTCGTCTTTAGAAAGATTTAGGAAAAACTTAATAATTCGACACCCGTTTCCATAAAGATGCTTTTCAAAGTTATTGATTTGCTCGTAACGTCTGTCCCAAAATGCTTGATTTGCTTTTTCGGGACTATCGATGCAAGGTAAACGCTCCGGGAGCAAGAATTGTGGATTAACCTTGGTTGCCAATACGTTTTCGTAGTGCGAACGGTTGAAAACAGCAATCATTCCACGTTCCGGCAGGTCGCGATAGTGGCGCCACAGGTAATCGTGTTTAAGTTCTACGCTAGTGGGTGCTTTGTAGCTATACACGCGGCAACCTTGCGGATTAAGACCGGACATTACGTGGCGAATAGCACCGTCTTTCCCTGCTGCATCAGGCGCCTGCAGTACGATAAGCATAGAGTAGCGATTGTCTGCCCAAAATCGCTCTTGAAAAGCACGCAACTCTTCCGTGTTGCTTTGTAATTCTATCAAACTATCCTTTTTCTTCAGCCCGGCGGTATAAGCCGTGTCATAATCCTTTAAGTTGACCTTGCTGTTGGGCTTTATCAAAAATTTGTCAAAGTCGAGTAACATGATATTATTATTTTATGATTTCTGCAAATATACAAATGTTGTTTTGATAATAGCTACACTTTGTCAAGTTTTTATGCAGAAAACAACCAAAGATATTTCAAAGATTATTATTAACTTTCCTTTTGTTTTTTAATAGCTTAGTGTTACACACCTTTATAACAACAAAATGCTGATATTGTGCCATTTAGATCAAAAACAGTCATATAAATCACAGCAGTCACCGTTCTGACGATTTTATTTGTAAATAACTCTTTGATTATTTTTCTATTTCATTGATTATTTGTACCTTTGCACCCACAAATTTTTAATCAATATAATGTCTAACCTACTATTTAATTAGTAAAAAAAGAAAATTTCAGTAATGGAAGAAAAAGAAAAAATGGCTGAGGAGCTAAAACAAACTCCGGAGGCTGTTGAGGAAACTCAAACCAACCAACCTGCTGAAGCAGTTGCTGAAGCAAAAGAAGAAGTTGTAGAAGAAGCAGCTTCTGAAAAAAAAGCTAAAAAAGAGAAAGTAGAGTATGTAAAACCTACCGGACCGGATCCTGACTTTGACTGGGATGCTTATGAGCAAGGCGATATGATTTCAGAAAAATCGCATGAAGAGCTTGAGAAAATTTATGATGAGACATTAAGCGCTATCAAAGACCACGAAATTGTAGATGGTACAGTAACCTCGATTAGCAAACGTGAAGTAGTAATCAACGTAGGCTTCAAATCCGACGGTGTAGTGCCAATTAGCGAATTCCGCTACAATCCGGAATTGAAAGTGGGTGACACTGTAGAAGTGTACATTGAAAGTCAAGAAGACAAAAAAGGTCAACTACTTCTTTCTCACAAACAAGCACGTGCATCTCGTAGCTGGGAACGTGTAAATACTGCTCTTGAAAACCAAGAAGTAGTAAAAGGTTTTGTAAAATGTCGGACAAAAGGTGGTATGATTGTAGATGTATTTGGAATTGAGGCGTTCTTGCCGGGTTCTCAAATCGACGTGAAACCAATCCGCGACTACGATGTATTTGTAAACAAAACCATGGAATTCAAGGTTATCAAAATTAACCAAGAATACAGAAACGTTGTTGTATCACACAAAGCTCTTATCGAAGAGGAAATTGAACAACAAAAGAAAGAAATTATCAGCAGACTGGAAAAAGGACAAGTACTTGAGGGTACCGTTAAAAACATCACATCTTACGGTGTATTTATCGACCTTGGCGGCGTAGATGGTTTGGTACACATTACTGACCTTTCTTGGGGTCGCGTGAACCATCCGGAAGAAGTAGTAGAGCTGGATCAAAAACTGAACGTAGTTATCCTTGATTTTGATGAGGATAAAAAACGTATCGCTCTTGGTCTGAAACAACTTTCTCCACATCCATGGGATGCACTTGATGCTGAACTGAAAGTTGGTGATAAAGTAAAAGGTAAAGTAGTGGTAATGGCTGACTACGGTGCATTTGTAGAAATTGCTCCGGGTGTAGAAGGTCTTATCCACGTTTCAGAAATGAGCTGGTCACAGCACTTGCGTTCTGCACAAGACTTCTTGAATGTAGGTGATGAAGTAGAATCAGTTATTCTTACACTTGACCGCGAAGAGCGCAAAATGTCATTGGGTATCAAACAATTGAAATCTGACCCATGGGAAGATATTGAAGCTCGTTACCCTGTAGGTAGCAAGCACGCTGCTAAAGTTCGTAACTTTACTAACTTTGGTGTATTTGCAGAAGTAGAAGAGGGCGTAGATGGCTTAATCCACATCTCTGACCTAAGCTGGACTAAGAAAATCAAACATCCATCTGAATTTACTTCTATTGGTGCTGATATTGACGTTCAAGTTTTGGAAATTGACAAAGATAACCGTCGCTTGAGCCTTGGTCACAAACAACTTGAAGAAAACCCATGGGATGCTCTGGAAGGTTTGTTTGCTGTTGACACTGTACACGAAGGTACTATCATCGAAGTAATGGACAAAGGTGCAGTAGTAGCACTTCCATACGGTGTAGAAGGTTTTGTAACTCCAAAACACTTGGTGAAAGAAGACGGAAGCCAAGCACAATTGGACGAAAAAGTAGAATTCAAAGTTATTGAGTTCAATAAAGATGCAAAACGCATTATTCTTTCACACAGCCGCATCCACGAAGATGCAAAACGTAGCGAAAAAGCTGCTGAAAAAGCTCCAAAACGTGCTAAGAAAGAGGAAGTTGTAACTCCGGTAATCGAAAAAACTACTCTTGGCGATATCCAAGAACTTGCCGAACTAAAAGAACAAATGGTAAGCGAAGCAGCCGAAAAACTTGTAGCTCAAGAAGCTAAAAAAGAAGAGAAAGCTGCTAAAGCAGAAGCTAAGAAGGTAGAGAAAGATGAAAAGGCTGAGAAAACTGAAAAAGCAGCTAAAAAAGAAGAGAAGAAAGAAGAGAAAGTTTCAACTGTTACAGGCGATAGAGCTACCGTAAATTTTGGTGAGGATCACGAATTGAATTACAAACTTAAAAAATTCAACCTTTCTCAATCCAAAGACAACAGAGAACTATTAACTAAACTGGGAGCAGAAGAGAAAGAAGCACTTGGCAAAAACATTCTAACTCACGAAGAGGTAGAAGCTTTAATCGAGAAAAACATCGCTCAATTTGCAGAGAAAAGAACTGCAGATACTTCTGAGGCTTAATCTTTTTAAGATAAACTGAATAAAAGCTTGCAATTTGAAAATAATTGCAAGTTTTTTCTTTAAAAAATTTTGAAAAGAAATAAAATAAATGTAAGTTTGCAATCATGTTAATCATCAAAAACACAACGCATATGAAAAAATTTGGATTTCTAGTTTTAACAGTTTTATTTTTAGCTGGATGTAGCAGCACTCCACAGGACAGAGCAGAAAAGGGTGTAACAACCTTCCTTAAAAAAAGTATTGCAGCTTACGAGCCGATATCTTTTGGTGAATTAGAAACATTGAACCTGGATAAATTACCGGACCTGATAGCAGCTAGGGACTCACTTCGATTCTATAGAAATGCATTAGATCAAATAGGTGATCAGTTTCAACAAGCAGCTAACCAAGCAAAAGTAAAACACTTCAAATCGCTTGAAGAAAATTTGAAAAACTTTTATACAGGTAAGAAATACCGTATTAATCACAAGTACAAAGCTAATACAGCTGAAGGAAAAAGTGAAGAAATTGATAAGGATTTCTACTTAACGGATGCCTTTATAGTGGTAGAATAGGGAAGAAGGGAAGAAATTATAAGAAAAAGGACAAGCTTAAAACTTGTCCTTTTTCTTTGTGGAGAATACCGGACTCGAACCGGTCACCTTTTGACTGCCAGTCAAACGCTCTAGCCAGATGAGCTAATCCCCCATTTTTCAAATTGAAATACAAAGATAATCATTTTTGGAATAAAATCCGTACTTTTGTATAAAATTAAGTAATTTCCCTATGTTAATCTACAACACAACATATTTGGTGGCTGATAAGCAGTTTGAACCTTGGATGAAGTGGGTTCGTGAGGTACATATACCTTTTATGTTGAACTGCGGTTTTTCCAATCCGCAAGTGGCAAAAGTTCTTACAACCGACCCCGAGCAAGAAGGAACTTCCATTTCGGTACAATTTCAAATCGAAGACCTGCGAAAACTAAGCATCTGGGACAAGGAACATGCCGAAATGCTTCTTTGTGAACTTTCCGAACGTTTTGGTTCGGAGGTGTTGGCTTTTTCTACGGTTTTGGAAGTTTTGTAGTTTGTGAGATAAACCCAGCGACTGGCTTAAAGCCAGTCGCTGGGTAAAGATAATGCGAAGAAATATACAACCATGACAAACAACAACAGAATAATACTTGGAATTGACCCCGGAACCACGGTTATGGGCTATGGATTACTGCGTGTAAGTGGAAACAAATGTGAAATGCTGGCAATGGGTGTTTTGGAACTACGGAAATACATTGACCATTACCATAAATTGCAAAAGATATTTACCCGAACTTTGTCCTTAATCGATGAGTTTAATGCTGATATTTTGGCAATTGAAGCACCTTTTTACGGGAAAAATGTGCAGTCAATGCTTAAACTCGGCCGTGCGCAGGGAGCTGCTATTTCAGCGGCGCTTTACCGCGACCTTCCTATCTACGAATATGCACCCTTGAAAATAAAAATGGCTATTACCGGAAATGGACGTGCTTCCAAAGAGCAGGTGGCGGATTTGCTACGTCGATACTTAAAAATTTCGCAAGAAAATATGCTTCCACAGTTGGATGCCACGGATGGACTGGCAGCAGCTTACTGTCATTTTCTGCAAATGAACAATCCCATCCAAGACTCTGAATACAAAAGTTGGAAAGATTATATCAACAAAAACGAAACAAAAGTAAAAGGCGGAACCCGAAACTCGAAAAGTTAAACGTAAAACTATCCTTGCTTCATTTTGAACACTAGCGCATACATTTTCATCTGTTTTACCATTGCCAACAAACCATTGGAGCGCGTAGGCGAAAGGTGCTCTTGCAGTCCGATTTTTTTAACAAAGTAGAGGTCTGTATTTACGATATCGTCGGGTGTTTGTCCGGAAAGCACTTGAATTAGCAGTGCCACAATTCCTTTAACAAGAATCGCATCGCTTTCCCCTTCAAACACAACTTTTCCATCCACCAATTCAGCATTTAGCCACACTCGACTTTGGCAACCTTCAATGATATTTTGCGGAGTTTTATGCTTTTCATCAAGCGGTTCGAGTGCATTACCCAAGTCAATTAACAGAGCATATTTATCCATCCAATCATCAAACTGATTGAACTCAGAAATAATTTGGTCTTGAATTTCGTTGATTGTCATACATGTAATTGTCAGATGTCCGATGTTGGGTGTCGGATGTTTGTTTAAATGTTTGGTTGTTTATAAGTTTAATAGTTTGCTACATACTGAAAACTGCCTACTGTAAACTGCTAACTCAACATCGCTACCACTTTCTTCAGTGCTTCTATAAACGTGTCAATCTCTTCTTTCGTATTATAAAAAGCAAAAGAGGCTCGTACCGTTCCCGGAATTCCAAGTTGGTCTATCAGCGGTTGAGCGCAGTGATGCCCGGTGCGAACGGCAATTCCAAGCTTATCCAGCAGCATTCCTATATCATACGGATGAATTTCACCAACAAGGAACGAGATAACAGAGCTTTTGTGGTCGGCAGTGCCGATAATGCGCATTCCGTCAATTTCCAACAGTCGCTTTGTGGCGTATTCGGTTAGTTCGTGTTCGTAGTCGGCAATTTTCTCAATGCCTATATTTTGCACATATTTTAGTGCTTCCGCTAATGCTGTAGAACCAATATAATCAGGTGTCCCCGCTTCAAACTTAAACGGAAGTTCGTTATAGGTGGTTTTCTCAAAGCTTACATTTTGAATCATTTCGCCACCGCCTTGGTAAGGTGGAAGTTTTTCTAACCACGCTCTTTTGCCGTAAAATACGCCAATTCCGGTTGGTGCATAGACTTTATGTCCGGAAAAGACATAGAAATCAGCATCCAAATCTTGCACATCTATTTTCAGATGTGGCAGAGCTTGCGCACCGTCTATCAGCACAGGAATATTTTTGACGTGAGCTGTGGCTATTATCTCTTTTACGGGATTTACCGTGCCAAACACATTGGAAACATGCGTAACAGCCACTAATTTCGTTCGTTCAGTCAGTAATTTCTCGTATTCGTCAAGCAATAATTCACCTTTTTCATTAATTGGAATAATGTGCAGTTTCAGTCCTTTTCGCTCGCAAAGCATCTGCCACGGCACGATGTTCGAGTGATGTTCCATAGCGGAAATCACAATTTCGTCACCTTCTTGACAAGTACATTCGCCAAGTGAAAAAGCAACAAGATTAATCGCTTCCGTAGTTCCCCGCGTGAAAATTATCTCATCGGAAGAACTCGCATTTATGTATTCTGCAATAAACTTGCGAGCAGCTTCGTGTGCTTCCGTCGCCTGTTGACTCAGATAATGCACCCCACGATGGATATTGGCATTTAAGTGCTTGTAGCCGTAGTTAATTTTATCCAAAACTGCCTGCGGTTTTTGTGTAGTAGCTGCATTGTCAAAATAAATCAGCGGTTTATTATATATTTTTTCAGCCAAAATAGGAAATTGACTGCGAATATTTTCAATTTCAGCAGGATTCATCGTTTCTGTTTTTCTGTTGTAACACTGCAAAAATACAGTTTTTTTTCTACTTAAAGTCCTAAAATCTATTTTAATGTCATTGTGACTGAAATTAATTGCTCAGAAAATAATTTTGTTTATCTTTGCTAACTAATCTTTTGTGTATTAAATCACGAAACAATTTAATCATTTAATAAATCAATAAAACGATGAAAAACTTAGCTTTAACATTCTCAGCACTTGTTTTGTCGGTGCTACTTTTTTCTTGCGGCGGTGGCAAGAAAACTTCTGAATCAATAGCAGTGGAAAATGTGGATAGTTTGTTGTTGATGGCAGATAGTTTAGTTGGAAAAAATATAACTGTAAGTGGTGTTTGCACACATATTTGTGCGCACGGTGGCAAAAAACTCTTTTTGATGGGAACTACTGACTCTATTTCCATTCGCGTGGAAGCAAACGAAGAAATTGGAACTTTTTCCGAAGATGTAGTAAATGCACTTGTGGAAGTAACGGGAAAACTTACAGAAGAGCGTATTGATGAGGCTTATCTGCAAAAATGGGAAGCCGATATTGCAGCTGAAACTGCCGAAAAACACGGTGAAGGCGATGGCGGTTGTGTAACTGAAAAGAAAACGCAAGGCGAGCAAAAAGCCAATTCAGCAGCGGAAAGAATTGCCAATTTTAGAAAACGTATCGAAGCCGAAAAAGCCAAAACCGGAAAAGAGTATCTTTCATTCTACCACATTGTGGCTGAATCGTACAAAGTTTTATAATGGAACAAAAAAAAGGAAAATCGCATACGAAAATGGTTTCGAATTATTCATGCTGATTTGTCGTATTTCTTTTCAGGCGTGATTTTGGTCTATGCCGTGTCGGGTTTTTTGCTAAATCATAAAAATGATTTCAACGCGGAATATTCCATCAAGCAATATGAAATTAAGTACGATGGTTCCGTGCCAATTGCCCAAACTGAGCTGAATAAGGAGAAAGTGCTGCAACTGCTCGAACCTTACGACGAGGCAAAAAATTATACGCAACACTATTTTCCGGACAGCCTGTCGATGAAGGTCTTTTTGAAAGGCGGTTCATCGCTTGAAATGAATTTAAGCACCGGAATTGGTCTGTTGGAATCGATCAAAAAACGACCGCTTTTCAGTGGGTTAAACCGCTTACACTACAATCCAAATAAGTGGTGGACACTGTTTTCGGATATTTTCCTTTTGGGAATGGTGGTACTTACTTTTACAGGAATTTTTATGCTGAAAGGCAAAAGAGGATTGAGGGGAAGAGGCGGCATTGAGCTTCTGATTGGAATTTTAATTCCTTTGCTCTTTATGTTTATAATAAAGTAAACGGTTTCGATTTTAAAAAAACAAACAGCAGTTGATTACTCAGCTGCTGTTTGTTTTTTTAGTTTCTAAACACCAATTTATCATCTTGATAATCCACCACAATCGGTCTATCATTATCCACATTTCCACTAATAAGCTCTTTGGATAAATCGTTCAAGATAAAGCGCTGGATAGCACGTTTTACAGGACGAGCACCGAATTGCGGGTCGTAACCTTCGTGTGCAATAAATTGCAATGCTTCCTTGCTTACTTCCAGTTTTACGCCATTTTCAGCCAACATATCAATAATATGATTCAACTGAATTTCTACAATTTCGGCAATTTGTGCTTCATTGAGTGGAGTAAACATGATAATCTCATCAATTCGGTTCAAAAACTCGGGACGAATCACTTTTTTCAGCATATCCATCACTTCATTTTTGGTGTTTTCCACAATTTCGTCGTGGTTTTGAGGTGTGATTTGCTCAAAATTTTCCCGAATAAGCTGTGAACCCAAATTTGAAGTCATGATGATAATAGTATTCTTAAAGTTTACCACCCGACCTTTATTGTCGGTCAAGCGACCATCATCAAGCACTTGAAGCAACACGTTAAATACATACGGATGAGCCTTTTCAATCTCATCAAAAAGCACTACGGAATAGGGTTTCCTACGAATAGCTTCTGTCAATTGTCCGCCTTCATCGTATCCTACATATCCGGGCGGAGAACCAATCAAACGAGTTACTGAGAACTTCTCTTGATATTCACTCATATCAATTCTCGTCATCATATTTTCGTCATCAAACAGATAATCAGCCAAGGCTCTCGCAAGCTCGGTTTTTCCCACGCCGGTTGTTCCCAGGAAGATAAACGAACCAATCGGACGTTTCGGGTCATTCAGTCCCGCACGACTTCTGCGCACAGCATCCGATACGGCTGCAATAGCTTCTTCTTGACCTACCACACGTTTGTGAAGTTCATTTTCAAGGTTAAGAAGTTTTGCTTTTTCACTCTGAAGCATCTTGCTCACCGGTATTCCCGTCCAGCGACTTACCACATCGGCGATGTCTTCACTATCCACTTCCTGCTTAATCATGGCGCTGCTGCCTTGAAGCTCAGTAAGTGTCGTTTGGAATGTAGTGATTTGCTCTTCGACTGACTTTATTTTTCCGTAACGAATTTCAGCCACTTTTCCGTAGTCGCCTTCTCGTTCAGCTCTATCGGCTTCGTACTTCAGATTTTCGATTTCTATTTTCGATTGTTGAATTTTTTCCACCAACTCTTTTTCGGATGACCATTTGGCTCTTAGTTCCGCACTATCTTCTTTCAAATTAGCAATTTCCTCGTTGAGAGATTCTAATTTCTTCGTGTCATCTTCTCGTTTGATAGCTTCTCGCTCAATTTCAAGTTGTTTGATATTTCGCTCAATTTTATCCAACTCTTCCGGCACACTATCCACTTCCATGCGCAGTTTGGATGCAGCCTCGTCAATTAAGTCGATGGCTTTGTCCGGTAAAAAACGGTCTGTAATATAGCGATTCGAAAGTTCTACCGCCTCAATAATCGCATCGTCTTTGATACGCACTTTGTGGTGGTTTTCGTAGCGTTCTTTCAATCCTCTCAGGATAGAAATAGTAGCTTGAACATCCGGCTCATTAACCATAACTATCTGAAAACGACGCTCAAGTGCTTTGTCTTTTTCAAAATATTTCTGATACTCATCCAGTGTCGTAGCGCCAATAGCACGGAGTTCTCCACGAGCCAAAGCCGGTTTCAAAATATTGGCAGCATCCATTGCACCATCGCCTTTTCCAGCACCTACAAGTGTGTGAATTTCATCAATAAAAAGGATTATTTCGCCATCGGACTGAATAACTTCGTTGACTACCGATTTTAATCGCTCCTCGAACTCGCCTTTGTACTTCGCACCTGCCACCAAAGCACCCATATCCAGCGAGAAAACTTGCTTGGATTTTAAATTTTCAGGAATGTCGCCACGAATAATTCGATGTGCAAGACCTTCGGCAATAGCAGTCTTCCCCACTCCCGGTTCACCGATAAGAATGGGGTTGTTTTTAGTTCTTCGACTCAAAATCTGCAACACACGACGAATTTCCTCGTCACGTCCGATAACGGGATCAAGTTTTCCGGCTCTTGCCTGCTCATTCAGATTGATTGCATATTTGCTCAGCGAGTTGTAAGTTTCTTCTGCTGAGGACGAAGTAGCTTTCGAGCCTTTTCGCAGTTCGTCAATAGCCGATTGCATAGCTTTTTCAGTAACACCTGCATCTTTTAACACTTGCGATGCTTGAGATTTTACATTAAGCAAAGCCATTAATATATATTCAAGCGTAACAAATTGGTCACCTGCCTTACCGGAAAGCTCGGAAGCTTTTTGAAATACTTCATTACTCTCTCTACTTAGGTAAGGCTCTCCACCTGTTACACGCGGATAGCTATCGATGATTTTATCAACCACCGACATAACATTGGAGCTATAAATTCCCATCTTTCCGAATAGAAACTGCACTACATCTTCGCCTTTCATCATCGCGGCTTTCAAGATATGCGATGTTTCTATCACCTGCTGTCCTTTTGCTTGAGCCAAGTTAACGGCCTGTTGGACAACCTCTTGCGATTTGGTTGTAAAATTATTAAAGTTCATATTCGTAGTATTTTATTTGTTTCAAATTATTTTATCATCTATATTATTTCAAAACACTTACCACTCTTAAAACCAGCCATATCGACAGGCAAATAGGATGTAAAAAAGAATATTGCGACAAAATGTCAGTAATTTTTTAATTTGCTGCTTACTTGTTTAAAAATAGAATATGAATGAAAAAAAATCACTATTTTTGCAAATCAATCTATGAAACCGACATGATTAAAATAATCATTAAACACCTTTGGAAATGATTATTTTAATCATCAAAGGTTCCATACACCGAAATGTAAAAAAATAAAATAAATAATGTCTTTTATACAATACAAAGTACCTGAACCTACACTTAGACGTTTACCCTGGTATTTGGCTTACGCTAAACTTGTACAACGCAAGGGTGAATCTTTTCTTTCTTCTACTCAGATAGCCAACAATATTGCAATAGACGCTTCCAAAGTGGCGAAGGATTTATCTTATGTGAAAATTTCGGGGAAAACAAGAGTAGGTTATGATGTAAATGAGTTAATTCTGGTGTTGGAGCGATTTCTTGGCTTTAGTAAGTTACACAAGGCTTTCCTGTTTGGTGTGGGAAATTTGGGTGGTGCATTGATGCACGACAATGGTTTGATGCATTTCAGACTTGAAATTGTAGCCGGATTTGATGTAAAATATGAACTTGCCGGAACCAGTATCAATCGAATTCCTATCCATCATGTAGAGCGATTTAACGAACTTCAAAAGCAAACGGGTGTGAATATCGGTATTCTCACCGTTCCTACCGATAAAGCGCAAGCTGTGGCTGATGTGCTGGTGGCGGGTGGAATTCAGGCGATATGGAATTTTACACCGTTTAGAATTCGGGTACCGGAAAATATTATTGTACAGAACACATCCATCTATTCGCACTTGGCGGTGATGTTTAACCGACTGAATGAACTACGCGAGAGTGAAGAGTAGAGTGAAAGAGTGAAGAGTGAAGAGTGAAAATGAAGAATGTTGGCGGAGTTCGGGTGTTTTGTTGTTTGGCGTTTAGATGTTCGATTGTGGGGTGCGTTGGCTTTCAGCCAACGATTTGGATGTTGTTAATAGTTACAACTTATTAGATAAAATGAAAATAATAGCAATAGGTCAAAATTACGCAGAACATAACAAAGAGCTTGGAAGTGAAAACCCAAATGAACCGGTAGTTTTTATGAAACCGGATAGTGCTATACTTCGAGCTAATAAACCGTTTTACATACCGGATTTTAGCGATGAAGTGCATTACGAAACGGAACTTTTGGTAAAAATTAACCGAATTGGAAAAAATATCGCACCTAAATTTGCTCATCGTTACTACGATGAAATAGGCTTAGGCGTGGATTTTACGGCACGTGACCTTCAGCGAAGATTGAAAGAAGAGGGTAAACCTTGGGAAATTTGCAAAGGCTTTGATGGGTCTGCAGTTATTGGCGACTTTTTGCCGAAAGAAACATTGGGTGAAATCCAGAATATTGACTTCCGATTGGATATTGATGGCGAGACGGTACAGCGTGGCAATTCGAAAGATATGATTTTTCCGGTGGATGAGTTGATTGCTTATATTAGTCGATTCTTCACGTTGAAAATAGGCGATATTATCTTTACCGGAACACCTGTCGGTGTAGGAAAAGTAGAAATGGGAAATAGACTGCAAGGTTATATTTTTGATACTAAAATGTTTGATTTTCAAGTGAAGTAACATATACTTATTTTCTCTCGGTTAGGAAACCGAGAGTCCCAAATCAACGGCTGGAAGCCGAAAGTCCCCACTGATAATTATAATAACAACGCCTGTTTCTCGTTATAACTATTGATTTTTTTGTTCCCACTGACGATTTTAAAAATGAAAATAAAAACCCTGATTTTTAGTTTGTTGAGTTGTTTTACATTTGCTGTAAATGCGCAGAATACGGTATTACAACGAAAGATAAAGTGGCTTGACGTGGATACTTGGACTATCAATGACTACTCGAAAAAGGTGATAGCTTTTGAAAATGCGCAGTATTCCAGTGAGCACGACCTACCCTATTTTATAGAAACAATTCCAACTGAAGAAAACACAACCTATAAAGCTGAACTACAAAACCTTGTTTTAATTCCTTTGACAGCGGAAGAAGAAATTTTAGTAAAAGACCTTTCTATTCAGGAAGATGTGGCTGTTCAATCATTTGTTACTTCTGATAGAGGTATAAAACAAGTAAACTTTCAGTTTCTTCCCTTTGTAAAAAAGAATGGAAAAGTTCAGAAAATAAGTACTTACGAATTAAAAATTTCAAAAGAAAAATCCGAGACGGAAACGGCAAGAAAAACGGTGCGAACCTACGAGCAAAACTCTGTATTGGCATCAGGGAAATTTGTGAAAGTCAGTGTAAAAGAGAGTGGAATTTACAAACTTACTTACGAAGCATTGAACGCTATGGGTATCAATCCGGCTAATGTGCGAGTGTTTGGCTATGGCGGTGCATTGCTAAGTCAGGATTTCCGGAAATTCAAACCGGATGATTTGCCGGAGGTAGCTATTTACATGAACAAAGGTGCTGATGGCGTTTTTAATGCCGGGGATTACATCCTTTTTTATGGTCATGGAATTGTTGATTGGGAGTACAATGCCACTGAGCGCGCTTTTGTCCACACACAAAATCACTATTCCAAAGAAGGTTATTATTTTATAACTTCAGATGCAGGCGTAGGAAAGCGAATTGAAGATGTGCAAATAACAGTACCGCTCGGCATTGATACTGTAACTGTGAATGAATTTGTGGATTATCAGGTAATTGATGAGGATAAAATCAACCTTGGCAATACCGGAAAAGTTTTTTATGGTGATGAGTTTAATGTCAATCCGCTTAGCTACAATTATAATTTTTCATTTCCTAATATAACTTCAGCTGACATTAAAGTAAAAATTGATGTGGCTGCCACTGCCGGTGCAACTTCATCTTTTACACTAAAACTGAATGACTCGCAAGATAAAACCCTATCAATACCCAAAAAAAGTTCGGATAGCTATGAGTTAGGAAAAGGCTATACCGGAACACAGACTTTCAACAGCACAAATCCTTCACTTACATTTACACTGACTTACAATAGACCTGCTGCGGGTGCCAGAGCGTACTTTAATTACTTAGCGGTAAATGCAAGACGATCTTTGACCATGACCGGGAATGTGATGTTTTTTAGAAATCCCGATTATCTGAATTCATCGGTTTACAGTCTCTATCAACTTTCCGGTGCAAATGAAAATGTACAGATTTGGGATATTACAGACCAAAGCAATATCAAGCGAATTGAAACCAAACGCATAGGTGATGTAATTGAGTTTTACGATTCTAATGAAACGCTAAAACAATATGTCGCCATTGACCCGACAGCTAAAAATTCATTTAATTTAGAACCTGTATCTATAGGTGTGGTTCCCAACCAGAATCTACACGGTATGAAACCCGCTGAATTTGTAATTGTTACCCATCCTAATTTTTTGTCGCAAGCGGAAAAATTGGCAAAAGCGCATCGTGAAATGGAACAAATGAGCGTAAATGTGATTACTACCGAGCAAGTTTACAATGAATTTGCTTCCGGAGTTGCCGATGCTACTGCTATTCGTTGGGCAATGAAAAAATGGTACGATGAATCAAACAAGCAATATCCAAAATACCTTTTGCTGTTTGGACGAGGCTCGTATGACAACCGAAGTTTGATATTTAACTCCGGTGATAATTTAATTCCAACTTACCAAGCAGATAACTCGCTGGATGCAGTAAAATCTTATGTTACAGACGATTATTATGGTGTGTTGGATGATGACGAAGGTGTGAATATTCATGTGGATAAAATTGATTTAGGAATTGGACGATTTCCCGTGTCAAACACTCAGCAAGCGGATGATGTGGTAAATAAAAATATCGCCTATATGCAAAACGAGGTAAAAGGGAACTGGAAAAATCAATTTGCATTTGTTGCAGATGATGGTGATGCCACGCTACATATGCGCGATATGGATAAAATGGTGGAAGAAGCAAAGGCTGCATATCCAGCTTATCAATACAATAAAATCTACTTGGACGCATACAAACAGGAAGTTACCGCGAGTGGTGAGTCTTACCCGTTGGCTCGAACTCGTTTGCATTCTTTGATTAATTCCGGTCTGTTTATGCTTAACTATATGGGACATGCCGGACCGCATGGATGGTCGAATGAGGGTGTCCTCACCACTACCGACGTAAAAGAGATGTATAATACTAAGTTGCCTATCTGGGTAGCTGCCACTTGTGACTTTGTACTTTTTGACGTGAAAAATATTTCTGCCGGAGAATTTGTGCTTTTAAATCCAACAGGTGGAGGAATTGGTTTGTATTCGGCTGCTCGTGTAGTTTTTGCATCGGAAAATGCTAAGCTAAATCGTCTGTTTGTTTTGAGTTTGTTTTCAAAAGATACGAATGGGGAATATCCGCGACTGGGTGATGCAGTGCGAATGTCAAAAAAAGATGCAGGTATAGGAATTAATAAACTTTCGTATGTCTTACTGGGAAATCCAGCTCTGAAGCTGAACTATCCGACACCGTATAAAGTCATTACGGAAAAACTGAACGACCAATTTTTAACAGGTTCAGACACACTAAAAGCATTATCTGTAGATAAATTTTCCGGTTTCATTGCAGATAGTAATAACCAGAAAGTGAGCGACTTCGATGGCGTAGTGGAAATTACGATGTACGACAAAATTCAACGTGTTACCACACTGGATAATCATAACGATGGAAGAATAGTGTATAATGACCGCTCAAACGTTATTTATTCCGGTAAAGCCAATGTTACAAATGGTGAATTTAGTTTTACAACCATGATACCGCGCGACATTCGCTACAATTACGGAAGTGGAAGGATAAGTTATTATGCTTCGGAACCTGATTCACACCGAGAAGCGCAAGGTTTTACGGAAAACTTTATCGTGGGTGGTTCTAGCACAGATTTTGTTGAGGAAACGGATGGACCAACGGTAGAAATGTATCTGAACACACCGAACTTTGTGCCGGGTGGAAAAGTGAATGAGACACCGCTTTTTGTAGCCAAAATTTCGGATATAAGTGGAATAAACACTGTGGGAAGTGGAATTGGACACGATCTGAGACTGGTAATTGACAACAACCCGTTTAGCTCATATATCTTAAATGATTATTTTGAGGCAGATACGGATAGCTATCAAAGCGGTCGGGTAAGGATGAAACTACCGCAGTTAGAAGCGGGAAAACATACGCTAACGCTTTACGCTTGGGATTTGATGAATAATTCAACTACCCAAAATCTGGACTTTGAAGTGGTGCCGGGCTTAAAACCTGAAATTTTCAGCGTAAGTAACTATCCAAATCCGGCGAAAACTTCTACTACCTTTGTGGTAGAGCATGATAGACCGGAAGTGATATTAACCACCACGCTGGATGTCTTTGACATTTCGGGTAGAAAAATTTATACCATGCAACAAAACAGTGCAGAAAAAATTTATTGGGACTTGATTGATGCAAGTGGACGACGTATTCAGCCGGGAATATATCTTTATAACATCTCTATACAAACCGCAAATAGTAAATTAAGCTCAAAAGCAAATAAATTAATTGTCTTAGGGCAATAAAATTAAAATATAGCGTTTTTAAAGATGTACTTTACAGAAAAAACACAAACTAATTTTTTATATCGAATGAAAAAACTCTTTTTTGTATCAATTCTATTGATGACAGTAGCGGCAGGAGCAATTGCTCAAGAGCCTAAAGATAGATTAAATCCGACTCTTTCAGGTGTTCCTTCACTAACAATTACCCCTGATGCGCGTGCCGGTGGTATGGGTGATGTGGGAGCAGCAACCAATCCGGATATTAATTCACAATATTGGAACCCTGCTAAATATGTATTTATGGAAAGTCCGGCCGGATTTACTTTCTCATTTACCCCTTGGTTAAGTAAATTGGTAAAAGATATTAACCTTTCTTATGCTGCCGGATATTGGAAGTTTGATGAATTGCAGTCCGTAAGTGCTTCATTGCGTTATTTCTCACTCGGCGCAATCAATCTTTACAATGCCAGCGGTGCGGATATGGGTGTTCAAGCTCATCCAAATGAGTTGGCTTTTGACTTGGCATATTCTCGTCTTTTATCAGAAAAATGGTCGGCTGCGGTAGCATTCCGCTATATCCGTTCTGATATGAATAACGGCGTAAACTCAGGTCCTGACGTAATGTATCCGGGAAATTCTATTGCCGGTGATGTGGCAACTTATTACCGTACGCCAATTGATGTATCCACAGGTGAAGCAAACTTAGCTTTCGGTTTGAATATTTCTAATATCGGTTCAAAAATCTCTTACGATGAAAATCAAACCAGTATATTTATTCCTACTAATTTAAGATTGGGAACTTCGTTTGAATTTCCGTTTGATGATTACAACAAAATATCTATCAACGCCGATATTAATAAGCTACTTATTCCATCTTCACAACTTCAACGCGAAGGCGAAACGGCAGAAGAATTTGCTATCAGACGTGAAGAGCATATGAATATGGGACCACTTGCAGGGATTTTCAAATCATTTGGTGATGCACCGGGTGGAGCTTCTGAAGAGTTGAGAGAAATTATGTGGTCGACAGGTGTTGAATATGCATACAACAATCAGTTTTTTATACGTGGAGGTTATTTCCACGAACACGCAACAAAAGGTAACCGTAAGTTCTTTACGGCGGGCGTTGGATTTAAATTGAATATGTTCCAACTGGATGCAGCTTATCTGATTTCTGCAGCTCAGTCCAATCCGCTTGACCAAACATTGCGTTTTTCACTTGGATTTGATTTGAACGGATTACAAAACTTAATGAAATAAGTTTGAGTTGAAAGATAAAATGATTATCCGTATTTGTTCCTAATACTTTTTTCAGTTGCCACGACTTTTAAGTCGTGGCCGCTCGAACTTGTTCGCTTGTTTTACAAGAATTTATTACAAGAGGCATTGTGGACAATCATAAAAGACAAAAACACCAATTCAATCAATAATAATAGACAAAAACCGTGATAATTGAACTTATTGCGGTTTTTTGTTGTTATCATATAATAAAACGAAAAGTTATGAGAATACGGGTAGGTTTTGGTTATGATGTGCATCAATTTGCAAAGGATAGAGAACTTTGGCTGGGTGGAATAAAGATTGATTATGACTTCGGATTGGCAGGACACTCAGATGCGGATGTGCTTATACATGCGCTTTGTGATGCTATTCTTGGCGCTATCAATATGCGTGATATCGGATTTCATTTTCCGGATAATGCAGCAGAATTCAAAAACATTGACAGTAAAATACTGTTGAAAGATGTAATGAAAATTGTACGAGAAAGAGGCTGGGAATTTGGGAATGCAGATTGCACCATTGCAGCCGAAAAGCCGAAATTAAATCCACATATTCCCGAAATGCAGAAAACCTTAGCAGAAGTGATGGCCGTAGATGCTGACGATATTTCCATTAAGGCTACCACAAGCGAAAAAATGGGCTTTGTGGGAAGGCAAGAGGGAATAGCGGCTTATGTAACGGTCTTGATGCATAAATAAGCGGGTAGTTTGAAGAGTTTATCCATTTATTCATTCGGGTGTTTATCTCTATGTTTACATTTTTGCTCAAAACATGAAACATGAAAACCCGTTATCGTTATCCAAAATCACAAGTAATGCAAATTATTTGTGATTATTTTTATACTTTTGTAAATTAATGGTGATTGAAGTTTATCTGGAAATTTTTGTACAACCAGATGATTTTCTAATCAATTATTGTAAGATAACAAATTGAAATACAATGAGCAATATATGGCTTAATGCCTTAATGAGTACGGTTATAGTAAGTGCTATTTCCTTGATAGGCGTATCTTTGTTTGCACTGAAAAGTGATAAGCTGCAACGCAGTTTATTGCTTTTAATGAGTTTTTCGGTAGGTGCAATGCTGGGAAATGCATTTTTTCATCTTTTACCGGAAGCTTACTTTCACTTAAAACCTGCAAATCTAACTTCTTGGTTGATTCTTGGTGGATTTATGGTGTTTTTCTTGGTAGACCAGCTACTGCACTCGCACCAAAACAGCAAAGCAAGGGATACTACAAAAATGAGACCTTATAAAAAAGTAAAAACCTATGGCTATCTAAGTCTTTATGCGGATGGGATTCATAACTTTACCGATGGAATTTTAATTGGTGCTGCGTGGATATTTTCACCGGAACTTGGTTTTGCAACTACCGTTACTGTTATTCTGCATGAAATACCACAGGAAATTAGTGATTTTGGTATTTTGCTGAAAGCCGGATTTTCAAAAGAGAAGGCTTTGCTCTACAATTTTATAGTAGCTACTACAGCTATTTTAGGTACCGTACTAGCACTTTGGATTGGGCACGAGTTAGAGCATTTTTCAATCTATATTTTGCCAATTGCAGGAGGTGGATTTATCTATTTGGCTACTACAAGCTTATTGCCTGAGATTCTGAAAAACACAAAAGAGAACAACTGGATTGTTTATATACTTATTGTTCTGCTCGGATTGTGCATGATGTACTATTTTAGTTTGCACGGTTCGCATCAGCATTAGAATTTTCCTCAAAGCAGGAAATTCTCATTTTTTCAAAAAGCACTTAACATGAAAACAAAACTAAGCATAGTTACAGTATGGTTTTTCTTGTTTTTCCCTACTCTTCTATTTTCTCAAGAGTTTAAGTGGGAAACAAAGTTGGATTTCTTTTTTGACAATACCGAGTTTGCCAAGTCAAAACTTACGCACGACCAAACGATGGCAGGCGTAAGGCTAACGCAAGAAGTTGGGTGGATGTTCGATGAAAAAAACTACATTATGGGCGGTGTAGATGCTTTGAAAAGTTTGGGTGGTGATGATTTTATAAATGACTTCAACATCTTGGCTTATTACCAACTGAAAGATGAAAATACTTTGCTAAAAGTGGGTGCATTTCAACGTAGCAATTTGTTGGATGATTATTCTACACTTTTTTTTCAAGACAGTGTTGCTTTCTACAAACCCACGATGGAGGGAATTTATTTCCAAAAAGGCGATAACCGACAATTTGTAAAACTTTGGCTTGATTGGACGGGATTGCAAAGTATAGATGTGCGAGAAAGTTTCTTTTTGGGTGCATCGGCTTACAAGGAATTTGGAAAATATATTTTTGCCGATTTTCAGTCGTATGTGTTTCACTATGCCACCACACGACCCAGCCAACCAAATATGAGTGTAGCGGACAACTTACTTGGACAACTTTCTGTCGGTGTGCAATATTCCAATAAAAAAGGACTGGATAAGCTTCAACTTTCTGCCGGAGTACTTGCCGGATACGAGCGTGACCGACGTGCAATGGATGACTACAAAACGCCGCTTGGAATGGTAGCTAGTGGTGATGTAGAATACAAAGCTTTTGGAATGGAAAATCTGCTTTACCTTGGTCAAAAGCGAATGAGCTATTACGAAGATTTTGGAAATCAAATGTATTGGGGAACGCCTTTTTTAAAAGGTGGAAATTATTTCCAAAACAAACTTTACTGGAACTTTATCGACAACCAAAATGTAAAAGGTCAACTCGCTGCCAAAACGCATGTGGCTGAAGGAAAAGTCTATTTTGAGCAAATGCTGACACTTACTGCAAAAATCAACAATTATACCCCAAAAACAAAACGCCGTGAAAGCATTTGGGAATGGGTTTTCCCGAGAGAAGAACGAAAAGGAAGGCGGATTGAATTGTAAAATTTTTCCACAATTAAATTTACTTTACCACTTTTAGTAGCTCGTGCTTCCGGCATTGAGCCAAATTTTCATAAACAGATAAAACTAGGTTTTAACATAATATTCCGCTGTTTTTCACTACCTTTGCACCCGCAAAATCGAAAAAACACAATATGCAGAAAATTAGAAACATAGCTATTATAGCACACGTTGACCACGGAAAAACCACACTAGTAGATAAGCTTTTACTTGCCGGGCACCTATTTCGAGAGAATGAACACTCCGGTGAGCTGATAATGGACAATAATGATTTGGAACGTGAGCGTGGAATTACTATTTTAGCTAAAAACGTTTCTATTAATTATCAAGGCTACAAAATAAATATTATCGACACACCGGGACACGCCGACTTTGGTGGCGAAGTGGAACGAGTGCTGAACATGGCTGACGGCGTACTTTTACTGGTGGATGCCTTTGAAGGTCCGATGCCACAAACTCGTTTTGTGCTACAAAAAGCGCTTAACCTTGGTCTTAAACCCATTGTGGTTGTAAACAAGGTGGATAAACCCAACTGTCGTCCGGACGAGGTAAACGAGATGGTTTTTGACCTGATGTTTAACTTAAATGCCACCGAAGAACAACTTGACTTTGTAACGCTTTACGGCTCGGCAAAACAGAATTGGATGGGAAGCGACTGGCGAACACCCGGAAATGATATTACACCACTTCTGGATGCTATCATTAAGCATATCCCCGCTCCTACCCAACTGGAAGGCACTCCGCAAATGTTGATTACATCGCTTGACTACTCGCCTTACGTGGGAAGAATAGCTGTAGGTAGAGTTCATAGAGGAACTCTCAGAGAAGGGATGAATGTAAGTTTGTGCAAACGTAACGGTAGCATTACTAAAGTAAAAATCAAAGAGTTAGACACTTTTACCGGATTGGGAAGGACAAAAACGGAGGAAGTAAAATCGGGCGATATTTGTGCTTTGGTGGGAATTGAAGGTTTTGAAATTGGCGACACTATTGCAGACTTTAATAATCCTGAACCTCTTAATCCAATTGCGATAGATGAGCCTACAATGAGTATGGTTTTTACCATAAACAACTCGCCTTTTTTCGGAAAAGAAGGAAAGTTTGTTACTTCCAGACATATCGAAGAACGATTGATAAGAGAACTGGATAAAAATTTAGCTCTACGCGTAGAACGCACCCAGGACAGCGATGCGTGGAATGTTTTTGGTAGAGGAGTTTTACATTTGTCCGTATTGATTGAAACCATGCGTCGTGAAGGTTACGAATTGCAAGTTGGGCAGCCACAGGTTATTTTTAAAGAAATAAACGGCGTAAGATGCGAACCGATAGAGCAGCTAACCATCAACTTGCCTGAAGATTGCTCCGGCAAAGTAATAGAAATGGTTGCTGCCAGAAAAGGCGAAATGCTAAGTATGGATGTAGTTGGCGATAGAATTCAGCTGGAATTTCATATTCCGTCACGAGGAATTATCGGTTTAAGGAACAATATTTTAACCGTTTCTGCGGGGGAAGCTATTATGTCTCACCGTTTTGTGGAATATCAGCCTTACAAAGGCGAAATAGAAAGAAGAGCAAATGGCTCGATTATTGCATTAGAAACAGGGACGGCTTATGCATACGCTATTGACAAACTTCAAGATAGAGGAAAATTCTTTATCCATCCGCAAGATGTTGTTTATGAAGGACAAGTAATTGGCGAAAGCAATAAAGAGGGCGATATTGTAGTTAATATTTGTAAGTCGAAAAAACTAACCAATATGCGTGCTTCCGGTTCCGACGATAAAGTAAAGATAGCTCCGCCTGTGATTTTCAGCCTCGAAGAAGCGCTTGAGTATATCAAAAAAGATGAATACGTGGAAGTTACGCCGTCTAGCATTCGATTGAGAAAAATTCTTTTGGACGAAAACGACAGAAAAAGAGCTGCAAAATAATGGATAATTGATAGTGAATAATTGATAATTGACACATGAAAACAAGAAACGTTGCAACATTTATATTTTTAATTCTCTTTGCGAGTAATGCTTTTTCACAATTAGGAATCAAAGCCGGTGTAAATATGGCGAATGAGATTCACTCTTTTAACAAAGAATCAATTTCTGCAGCATTTGCAAGTGAAAACCTGAATGGTCTTCATGTAGGCTTAGTTTATCAGTTAAACCCTAAAAAAAGTGGATTTGGCTTTGATCTCGGTGCTTTATTTTCCCAAAAAGGAAATATGTTTAACTACGACAATAACTCCGGAATAGAAGAAAACATCGTGAGAGGTTATCATGAGATAAATTACATTGACGTTCCTGTTAATCTGCGATTAAAGCTGAAATTTGGTGGTGTGGTTGGTATATACGCAACAGGCGGCGTGTATGGTTCTTATGCGCTTAATGGTCAAACTGTTTTTGAAAGCGATATTAGCACACTGCGCTATGAGGAAAGCTTCGACGATTTTATGGATAGAATTGACTATGGATATTCAGTGGGTGGCGGTATTGAATTTCTGAATAAGTTCCAAATTGGCGTAAAATGGGACCAAGCCTTACAGAAAAAAGATGCAAGCAAAAGCATATTGGAAAAAGTTGGCGATGCTGATGGTGGAATGAACCCAAACTTAGAAGCTAAAAAGCAATCCAGAGTTTTTTCGGTAAGTCTTACTTTTTTACTTTGGTAAAAGAAATTTATATACTACAAAAGATTGTTACCAAAAACGGAACGGACAAGTCAGTAATAAATCCGTGGTAAATCGAAACTATTGAAAATTCGCTGCTTGAATTTTTAATAATGATAGGAAGTGTAGTATCCATTGTAGTAGTGCCACCGGCAGAGATAGGTGCTAATTTTCCGAAATACTTAACCAACCAAGGTGCAAAAAGCAAGGTCAGCACTTCACGAATTATATTTGCCAAAAGCGCAATCGTACCTAATTCAACACCTTTGTACTCTGTTATCAAAATACTCGAAAGTGAGTAATATCCCATTCCGGAACCTACAGCAAGTAGTTCAGATAATGACCTACCCTTAATCAAAAAACTCACAACGATAACACCCAATAATGTTCCAACAACAGTGGCTACGGGTAATAAAAGCAAACGCGGTGAAAGTGAGCGAAATTTCGACACCGATTCTTTGTCGTGTCCGATACTTACACCCACGCTAAACATCAGCAAACAAAGCACATAGAAACTAAGATTGCTATCCATCCAAGATTCCGGAAATAGCCTAAAAACACCCAACAACAAGCCAAGTGCAAAAAAGGAAAGGATAATAAGACTACTTCGCATGGATAGATTTTTTGGTTGAATTAAATGCAAAGGTACAAAAAAACGCGCCGATAAGGACGCGTTTTCTATTGAAAGTCCAAATGGAGAAGTCATCTCAAGTATAAAAACTATTTATCTTTTTATGCAAAGCCTGATTCCCCCACCAAACAATGATACCTTGGAAGAAGCCTTTTGAAACCTTATCGAATGATGTTGATTTGCGGTTGAGTGTTTCTTTTTGCATAGGCTACTCCAATAGCCCTGGCTGCTTCAATTTGAGCCTTATATAAAGCCTGCCTGTTGTTTTCTCGATTAACCAACATCTGCCATTCTCTATTCTCAATCATTTCGGTTTTTTTGCTAATTTCTTCTATAAACGCCTTCACTTCGCCATAGCAAGAAGCTTTCGGACTTACACCTCCTATCAGTTCTACTATTTCACTCAAATTTCGTCCGTGTTTAGAAGCTGCCCACAGTGCCTTTGCTTTTAATAAGCGTTCACTACACTCCCTATCAGACATTTGGCTATAAATATTTACCATAGCATCAAGTGCCTTGCTGTAGCTTTTGCATTCTTCTGGAAGTTCATTTAGTTGAAATAAAGCTTCTTCTTCCCGGTTCATTGCCGCTAAAGCAAAAGCTTGTTGAATAATTCTATCTCCTATTCCATCGTAATAATCAATTACTTTTTTACGTGCATCATCAATGAAGCGAGAAAGTTTAGCATTTTCTACTCTAAGCTGTTTGATCGATGCTGCCATAGCTCTCCCCTCTGAATTTCCAACTCCTGTAAATTCATCCAAGTACGTGGCAAACACCTTATCATTGAAAGCATCCACCAATGAAAGCCCTATAGTAACATTAATCACAAACTTTACTGGTGAGCTTTCAATCGCTTCTTTACTTACAATTTCATAAGACGGTCTAATAATAAATCGGTTATAATATGATTCACTACCAATACCTGCACTGCTAAGCACTGCTCTAAGTTGCTGATGCATTTGATTATTTATCGAAGAAGGAATATTAGATGTTGAATAAACATCATCTGTAGCTATAGCTATCTGATTACTAGAAGAAAGCTGTTGAGCATTGCTAACTATCATAATGCTCCAAAACAATAAAAATAAATTTAGATATTTCATTTTTCTACCTGTTAGATTTAAAAAATACTAAAACCGTGTGTTTCGATTTTATTAAAATTTAATTAATTTGAAGTAAAACCATAATAACCGAAAACATATTATTTTATGATTTTCACTTACCATAGTTTTTTATTAATCAAGGTTAAAGTTAAAGTTCTATGTTGGATTAAAGAATTAAAATGATTTACTTATCATTATTTCTCTCCCAGTATTAATTGAGCCTCACCTAAACCCTTTGTTACAAGTTTACTATCTATAGAATACGTAGTCTTCAAGTATTTTTGTAAATTCCTTACAAACTTACGAGTATCCATCGCACTTTCCTTTTCATCATACAACGGTATTCGCACCTGCTCAAACACCATCAAATTTTCAGTAGCATCAGAAAGACTAAATCTTCCTTTTACGGTATTTGCTTCCATCCATTCTTCAATAATTTCACTTAACTCCTTTCCCCCAAACTCACTTTCTAAATCCTTATTCCAGTTTGCGAAACGCTTTATAGTAACGCCTGTTTCTCTACCATTTTCAAACAAATCATCGAAATAATTTTGAAGCTGTGAGGTAAAACCATCCATATAGTTAAGTACAGCTTCTTCTAAAAGTACAACTACATCTGCTGAAAAAGAAGGAGCCCCTGTGCCAGATGCTGCTGCTATTTGCTTATTCGTATAAGGGTCTTTCCCTGCTAGTATATAACTAATTGTTTTGCGAGGGCCACTTTGTTTTACTGTATATGTCAACTCCATGATTATATCAGCTTTGGCTCTATTGATAATTTCTTCGTATGTAGAAACAGCTACAGATGACCCTGACGCTTTGCTCTGTATTGCTCTATCTTCAATAGCTTTTTGATTTATACTTTTCGTCGTCTGTTCTAAATCTTTTAAAGGGAATCCCCTGTCAGCCATTAACTCACCTAGCTTAACAATTGCAAGTTTTAAATCTGAGTTTAACAGAGCTTTACGAAAATTCGGTACAAAGTCCTCTTCTCCATAATTTTCGTACGTAATAACACAGTCATTATCATAGCACCATGTTGTAGATGGAACAACCATGATTGTCGGTTTTTTTGCCTGTGAAAAAGCAAGTGAATTATAGCACAAAACAAGTGCTAAAATAAAAATAATTCTATTCATTTTATTGTCTATTTAGGTATTATATTATCTATAATTAATTTATCTCTTAAGTTATCAACATAGACTCTTAATATTACTTCATACACTATCTGAGTGTCTGCAAGCATTGCATTTCGAGCGGTTCCAAAACGCACATCTTTTCTCGTTGATACAAAAGATTTGTATATTTTGGATTTATCTGAAAAAAACGTTGCAAAATACTTGGCATTTTGTCTCTTTACTTGTTCACTGTAGATAAGAGGTGCCAAATTGCACTCACCTTCATTACCGCCTCTTACTCCTTTAAACATTACGGTATTTAAAGCGTTTTTCATAGCTTGCTCAACCGCATCTTTCCTGTTTTTACCCATTCCATAGGCTTTGACAGTAATTGAACCATCCATCTCACTATTTATACATAAAACATCATACTTATAGTAACCAGCATTTGGATCTGGTGATATTTTTCTGCATGAATAAAATACAATGGATGATATTAATATGGCAAACAGTATTAATTTATTTCTCATTTTTATTATCAGTTTTATTGTAACTATAGTCTAATAGTTTGAAGTTAAAAACCACTACTTAATTTTTTTATTATCCCGGCACTCTCCAAATCTCTACGAAGAGAGGCAATATTTACAGATACAACTACTCCTATTTTATATTCATTACCAACCTTTAAGCGGTCTTTTGCATCAATAGAGCCATCACTGGACAATGATACATAACGTGAGTAATTGCCATTTTCAGCAAAAAAGTTATCAAAAAAACTTCGATTTTGCTCGTACACAGCCGGAGATACTAGTGCTCTTTGTGGTGCACAGCCATTTGCTCCGGTAAAACCTTTGAACAATATGCCATGAACGGCATTCTTCTTAGCACTCTCTATGGCTACATTCGGTTTTTTTGAATAAGAGAATACCTTTATCAAATTTGAACCCTGCGTGCCAACTCCTTGGCAAACAATTTCATACCTAAAGGAATCTGTGTCCACTACTGCTTTTTTTGATGCTCCACAGGAAATAACCATCAATACGACACAACTAAATAACACAGCTTTTTTTAATGTTTTCATACGTGATTTATTTTATATTGTTTTTAAAATTTAGACTATTATGTGTATGTGTTGTCTTATTATTGTATTTTAAATCTAAATTTAAGTAAAATCCTTAATAAACAAGGTATAAGAGTACTACATTTTTCATTAAAAAACGACATAAAACAACACATTTAGTTCTTTAATTACACACCTTTCCAAAAACTAGAATGCAATATGGAAACCTACTCCTAAAGAAAATGGAGAAATATTTGTATCACTATCAGCGTAACATTTTGATATTGTAGATTTCAATGAGTTGAAGTCTGCCATAACAAAAACATTAACACTTGGACTAAGGTTAGCACCTGCTTTAGCTCCTGCTATAAAACCTGTAAGTTCTTTTTGTACTACTACCCCATTTTGTTTAACTTCAGGTGCATCTGCATAACCCAAATAAGGTGTTACAGTAAGGAAACGCATAAAGTTGAATTCTTTCATAGCACCAATACCTAGATATAGTCGTTGTTGATCGGCGTCTTGTTTTTGTCCGAAAGGATAACCACCTCTAATAAAGACCTTTGCACCTAGAATTGGAATATTGCCAATATATTTAGACAAGAGCTTTGACATATTGTATTCAGCATAAGCTCCTACTTCATTATAAGTAACATAACCTCCAATAGAAATTCCAAAATCCGGGTTTTCTTGCATCAACATACCTTCACGTATCTTTCCTCCTTGAGTTTGATAAAAACGTGTCAACTCAGAATCTCCTGTTGCTATCGTATCATTTTTGGCTATTTTATTTGAAGCACGCACAACACCTTTTCTTTTAGCCGTAACATCACCCTGCTCATCCGCTTCTAGTTGATAAACAAAATAACGTCTTTCCGGTTTTACACCTTCTTTTTCTCCTAGTTTCGATGTAATTGGATTTATAGAATAAACCGGTGCTTTTGCTTTAAAGTCCTCTACACGCTGACCAGCATAAACATCAGCATTATCATATATTTGTTGTGCTAAATCTTGTGCTTGGGTTCTGGTTACAACTCCAGTATTTGTTCTCATCTCTGTTCCTACTAAACCTTTTAATTGTTTTGCATTTGTAACTGCAGCAACTAATTCTATAGGAAAATGAATCTCCGAAATTGCATTAGGATTGCCCCATTGCTGATAAAAAGTTTCACTTACTTCGTCGCTCCAATCTAATTTATAAATATATATATCACTATTAGCTACCCAATTCCCTTCTTTTGTCGTTTCAATAGATTTAATATCATAAATCAAAATATACGAGCGGTCAATCAAGTTTAAACCAGCATCTTTCAACATTGCTTCCTGACGTACAGAAGACCGCGATGTTATTACATCTGCATCAGTTGCTGAGAACATTCCACGCTCTGCGATTACATCCATTGAATAGCCATCCTTCTTACTTATAAAACGAGGGAACCAATTTGATACTATCTCCCTAGCAAAATTTTCCTCTAAAAACTTTTTCAGTTGAGTAGTGTCTAAACGACTTTCCATATCATCGATATTAATTACATCAGACGATGTTTGATTTATATCAAATTTTCTAGATATACCTAAGGCTTTTATCTGCTCTATTGTCTGTTCTATTTTATAATCATTACCCCTTTGAATATAAAACACAGAAATGGACGGTCGTAAATAATTACGCATTGGATTGTTTTCTCGAACTGTTGCTGTCTCAGTATTCTGAGCCAAAAGTGCACATGGCAATGATAAAAACAGCAAAACAATAGTTGCTAGACGAAATAAAATGTTTTTTGTCATAATAATTAAGTATTAAATTATCCCCTACTCTTATTAGGCTTTTCGGGATACGCCGTATATTTTTCTTTCTTAGAAATCTGAACTTCAGAGACAATAAAGCTATTCCCAAGTGCATCGCTTGAAACGACACCCTCGGGGAATAGATATAAAATGCCTAATCAAACTTATTTTCAAGCTTGGTATAAATGCAAAACACGAAATAAAATTTGATTTTAAGTTTCGCTGAACCGAGAGAATATTAAATGGATATGAATCTGTCGGTTTCCCGACAAGGATTGGAATAAATCCGAAATAAACAGAACAGCAGTTTCCACCAATAAAAAGTAGTGAAAATAAAAAGCTGTTAAAAAATATTAAAAATGGGGGGGGGTAAAATTTCTATTCTCGCTTCTACCAAAGCGTTTTGGTGAACGTTAAAATAAGTAGAAACAGAGTTCATAATTAATAGATTTAAAATTATTGCGTAAAAATAGAAAGTTTTTTTAATACTACAAAACATTTTTAAATATAAATTTATCAAAAAATCGGTTTTACTTATAAAATAGTTTGATTTTTTCAAATAGAAGTCATCTTGACTTTCATAATAACACAAAAATGCTCATTTTATTAACTACGCTCCCGAATTCTATCGGGAACGAATTGCACGAATTTATTCGTGTCATTTGTGAAATTCGTAATTTTATTTTAAAAATAAAGACGAGTTTTTATCTCTCAAATTGATTTTTCAGGTAAAAAACAATAAGTCGATATGAGTTCATATCCTAATAATTCAACACAAACACACAGAAAAAAGTGAAAGAGAATCTGTCAAAATTGGATGCACTGCTTATTATGGTCAGACTTCTCAAACTACTCTTTCATAAATCTCGAAAACTAAGTATCTTTGCGTATCAAAAGAGGTAAGAGGTAAGAGGCAAGTAGCAAAGTTTACTTATACACATTCAACATTAAACAATTAAACGCATAAACAACCAAACATCAAAACATCCAACAATAAATTAATGAAAAAAATTGTATTTGCTACCCACAATGCTCACAAACTGGAAGAAGTTAGAGCCATATTAAAAAACACCGCAAAAATCGTAGGATTAGCTGATATAGGCTGCCACGAAGATATTCCCGAAACAGCAGACACGTTGGAAGGAAATGCTAAATTGAAATCTCAATATATTTACGAGAAGTTTGGCTACGACTGCATATCCGATGATACCGGACTGGAAATCGAGGCGCTTAACGGAAAACCGGGTGTACTTTCGGCTCGCTACGCAGGTGAACCGTCTAATTCTGTCAACAACATGCTTAAAGTATTGGAAGAAATGAAAGACAAAAGTAACAGAAATGCTCAATTTAGAACAGTCATTTCATTAGTCGAGAATGGTAAGTATTGTGAATTTGAAGGCATTGTAAAAGGTAAAATAAGTAGAGAACCAAGCGGCAAAGGCGGATTTGGCTACGACCCTATTTTTATTCCCGAAGGCTATTCCGGAAGTTTTGCAGAATTAAGTGCAGATGTGAAAAACGCTATCAGTCATCGTGCTTTAGCGATTAACAAACTTGTTAAATGGATAAGGGACAATTGATAAGTAATTTGTTTACTCGTACACTTGTTAACTCATTTTCTTGTCAACTTATCAACTCTCTCTACAATAAAACATCGAAAAATCAGTTTTTTGAAATAGGTATTTATCGACATTTACAGAAAATTTATGAATAAAAAACATATTATATTAGCAGCCGTACTATCGCTCATTTCCATCAGCACTTATGCGCAAGTGGCTATGGGGAAGTGGCGTACTCATTTTGCATACAACACAGTAAGTCAAATAGAGCAATCTGAAAACAAGGTTTTTGCCGTAAGTGAAGGCAAGCTTTTCTCTGTTGATAAAAGAGATGACAGCATGCAACTTTACAGCAAAATCACAGGCTTAAACGGCACAACAATCGGCAGAATTGCTTACGATGAGGCAAATAAAGTGCTGCTAATCATTTACACCGATGGAAATATTGATTTTCTAACCGCTGACGGCATTAAAAACCTTCCCGACTTTCGGAATAAGCAGATGAGTGTCAATAAAGAGATAAATCACATATTTTTTCATGACAACAAAGCCTATCTTTCTGCCAATTTCGGTATTATGGTTTTGAATATGCTGAAGATGGAAATTAGAGACACTTACTACATCGGCAGCAACGCCAATGAAGTTCAAGTGCTTAACACTACCTATCATCAATCATACCTCTACGCTGCATCGACCGATGCCATTTACAAAGCCGATGCGAATAATCCACAGTTGATTAATTATGAGTTTTGGAAAAAAATGAATGATTTACCCGGAAGCGGCAACATTCAGTCGATTCATTCTTTTGGCGATTGGCTTATTTTATTACGAGGCAACAGGCTTTACAAGCAAGACAGCAGCGGAACATGGACTAGCCTTGAACCCGCATTATCATACAGCAGCATTTTTATTACCAATGATTATCTTATCGGCAATAGTTTTGAAGAAGGCACTTATATTTATGACAAAAATTTCGGTAAAATCCTAGTTACTGGTATAAGCAATATTTTGGATGGGAAATACGACAAAAGCAGTTCTACGTTTTGGTTTGCCGGAAATAGCCAAGGTGTAGTAAAATACATATCCGATGGTACTGCTAATTTTTACAAACCGGATGGTCCTGCTGTAAATATTCCTTTTCAAATGAAATTTGGCGGCGACAGGTTATTTGTCGTTCAAGGTGGACGTTGGGCTACTGAATATGAAAGACCCGGTGTTTTAATGGTCTTTGAAAATAACACATGGCAAAATATCGAAAATTCTGCTATAACACAACACACTAATAAAATAGCTAGGGACTTTATGGATATTGCCATTGACCCAACGGACAATAAACATTTTTTCATAAGCTCTTACGGAACCGGTATTTTCGAATTTAGAAACGATGAGTTTTTCAAATGGCATAATTTTGAGAACAGCACCATTGAAACTATTTTCCCAAATAATCCTACTGCAAGCTATCTTTATATGAGAACCGATGGCGGAACTTATGATAGCCAAGGAAATATTTGGTTTTCAAATTCAGGAACAATAAATGCATTTCAAGTTTATACTAAGGATGGCAAGTGGGCGAAATTTGGGAATCAGAAAATCAGCAAACTACCCACAGCAGGCAAAGTGCTAATATCCAATCAAAATGGGAATCAGAAGTGGTTACTCTCACAGAGACATACACCCGGTGTCATAGTTTTTGATGATAATGGAACATTGGATACTAAAAACGACGACCGATATATTTTCCTTAATTCTTTTAATTACGTAGCTAACAATGAAGTAAAGAACTTTTCGCCAACCATTTTTTACAGTATGGCACAAGACAAAAATGGTGCTATCTGGGTAGGAACAATCAATGGACCTTTTGTAATAAATAACCCGGCAAAAGCCTTTGATGACGATTTTATGATAAACCGCGTAATCATTCCAAGAAACGATGGTACAGGATTAGGCGACTTTTTATTGGAAGACCAAGAAATTTATGCCATTGCCGTAGATGGTGCGAATAGAAAATGGATAGGAACGAGAGCATCGGGTGTCTATTTAATGTCTGAAAACGGACAAGAAACCATCAAGCACTTTACCACTGAAAACAGCCCACTACTTTCCGATGAGATTAACTCAATTGCTATTCACCCGATAACCGGTGAAGTATTTATTGGGACGAGTGTTGGACTAATTTCTTATCAGAGCGATGCGGCTCTGGCTGAGGATACATTCAACAATGTACACGCCTATCCTAATCCAGTTCGCGAAAATTTCACAGGTGTGATTACTATTGCCGGACTTATGGAAAATACCATTGTGAAAATTGTAGATACAGCAGGAAATCTTGTCTGTCAAACCACTTCAAACGGCAGCATTGCCACTTGGGACGGAAAAAATGGCTTCGGACAAAAGGTTAGTTCAGGGGTTTACGTTGCTATCTGCACCACGCCTAACGGTGAGCAGAGCGCTACAACAAAAATTCTTATAATCAATTGATTCAAAAGCTAATGACAGAAAAAGAATATAATCGAATACTTTGGGTTGATTATGCAAAGGCTGTATTAATTTTCTTTGTGGCACTGCTTCACACCGGACTTCCAACCTCATACAAAGAAGTTATTCGAATGTTTGTAATTCCGTTTTTCTTTTTCTTATCCGGTATCTTTTTTCGACCGGAAAGATATAAAAGCTACACTGAATTTTTCAAACAAAAGGGTGTTAAGATATTAATACCCTATCTGTTTTTCAATCTTGTAACCTATCTATTTTGGTTGCTAATCGGCAGAAAGTTTGGTTTGGACTCAGAATCTACCATACATCCGGCAAAACCTCTGCTTGGTGTTCTTTATGGCACTTCTACAATGATGCAGCACTATGTACCACTTTGGTTTTTGGCGTGCTTGTTTATGGTTGAAAGTATCTATTACTTAGTTTGTAAATATGCAGAATCCACAAAAAATTGTATCCTTGTAATTACTGTTTTAGTTGTTATTGGGTGCGTAAAATCCTACTATATTTCCTATCCGTTTCCTTGGGGAATAGATATAGCACTTATAATGCTGGCTTTTTATGCTTTTGGGAACTTAGCAAAAGACAAGTTTTTAACACCTAAAAAAACATCACTTTTCACACAATTAGTTATCATTTTTGGCTTTTTTGGAATAGTGTTTCTGATGTCTATTCTGAATAGTGAAGTCAAGGTTTTTATTAATTCATACGGAAATTTCTTCTATTTCTTTATCGGTGCATTTGCCGGAATTATTTCCCTTAGCATTGCTTTTCAGCTTTTGGAAAAAGTAATAAAAAAACAGAACTGGTTTTTGTTTGTCGGACAGAACACATTGATTATATTAGCTTTACATCTAATTGCCATTAGCTTCGTAAAAGCAATTTTTGTCTATATTCTCAAATTTGATTTAGCCGACTTCCAAAACTCATTGGTTTTTTCTGTAAGTTTTAGCGTTTTAGCTATTTTGGTTTTGGTTCCCGTAATTAATTTTATAAACAAATACCTACCATTCGTTGTAGGAAAAAAAAGAGCATGACTTTCATTACAAAAAACACTATCCGACACCTAGCTTTGATTTTTACAGCCAGCCTGTTGAGCGGCATCTTTTTTATCTTGCCGGATTTTATTATTTATCCTACCACCGGACCGAAAGGTACAATCTATACTATTCTTCACTGGGGGTTAAATTGTATTCCGCTATTTTTCTTGTACTATTTACTTTCTATCAATAAGTATGTTTTTGCGGTCACCATTCCACCGCTATTTTTAGTGGGTACGCTTATCGGATATTATAGCTATTTTTACAAAGCCACCCTCACACCGATGATACTTGATGCCACTTTTCACAACGACATAGGCACATCATTGGATGTTATTTCGCCGTTGCTGATTGTGTTTGTTGTTCTAAGTATTTTTATTTCGATTCTGTTTATAAGGTTTCGATTTCGAAAAATTTCAATTTCTAAACCTGTTTTTCACTTGCTGGGTTCATTAACTATTCTTATTCTTTTATTTTCCATAAACAAGAGAGTTACAACCTCTTTTTACCAACATTTTCCTTTTTCTCTATACTACAATTTTAGTGAATACCGCAAATTAAACACCAATAAAAACTTAGATAGAACATACCCTGACACGGTGTTCAACTACAATTCCGAAGAAAATCTCACTGTTGTTTTTATTATTGGCGAATCGTTGCGAGCTGACCACCTATCCATAAATGGCTATCATAGAAACACTACACCATTACTGGCTAAGCAGAATAACTTGGTTTCTTACACGAATATTTACAGTGAATATACTTACACGAATCCAAGCGTAGCGCATATTATGACTCGCGCCGACAGCGTACACACAGAACGTTCTAAAACAGAGACCTCTTTCGTAACTCAATTTAACAACAGTGGATTTTACACCAGTTGGATAGCTAATCAGGATGCGGCAATAACTTATTATTCCTTTATGGCAGAGTGTGATACGCTTATTTACGTAAATCCACAAAAGTCCGTTTACACCTACTCAAACTGGATAGATGAAGATATTTTACCCGAAATGGATAAGATGTTAGACAGGAATGATAAAAACAGATTGTTAATTTTACACACAATTGGCAACCATTGGTACTACGATAGCCATTATTCAGAGAAATTCAAAGTATTTAAGCCAACTACCAGAAGTAAAATTTTAACCCAAAACACTACTGAGGAAATGACCAATTCTTACGATAACTCAATACTTTACACAGATTTCTTTATAGATAGTGTGATAAAAAGAATCGAAGGGATGAATGCGATATTAATCTATTTGTCGGATCATGGCGAAGCTTTGGGTGAAGAAGGAAATTGGTTACACGCTTCTGATAATAAATATCTGAAAAACCCGGCTTGCCTAGTTTGGTATTCTGATATTTACAAAGAAAAATACGGGGAAAAAGTAGAGGCTTTGAAAGCGAACAGCAAAAAAAGATATAGAACAGACTTTCTATATCACAGTATTTTGAGTGCGGCTAAAATTCCGTCATCCATAATTGAAGATGAGTTGGATATATTTTGGACTAGTTCAGGAGTCCCTACCCCTTAATCAAATTCAAAAATTCTTCTCTTGTTTTCGCTTCGCTAAATATTCCGGTAAAGTCGGATGTAGTGGTTACCGAGTGTTGTTTTTGTACACCACGCATTTGCATGCAAAGATGCTGTGCTTCAATAACAACAATCACACCCAGTGGGTTCAAATTCTCTTGAATACACTCTTTAATCTGCGTGGTAAGTCGCTCTTGCACTTGAAGTCTGCGCGCAAACACATCTACCACGCGAGCTATTTTGCTTAATCCTGTTATTTTTTTATTGGGAATATATGCCACGTGAGCTTTTCCGAAAAACGGCAACAAATGATGCTCACAAAGTGAGTAGAAATCAATATCCTTCACAATTACCATCTGTTTATAATCTTCGGTAAACATAGCCGAACCGAGAATAGCAGCCGGGTCTTGCTCGTAACCCTGCATAAAAAACTGCATCGCTTTTGCCATGCGTTGTGGGGTTTTCAGCAAGCCTTCACGCTCAGAGTTTTCCCCAAGTATATCGAGAATTTCCTTGTAATGTTTTGCTAATATCTCGGTCTTTTCCTGATTAAATTCAATCAAATTATTTTCGTGTAAGTTCATTCTATCAAGTTTATCGGATGGTAATTTTATTTTCGCGTACGGTATAAGTTTCACGGCTATATTCAGGGAAAAGCTTCACTAACTCAGCTCTGAATGCTCTGGCATCTTCTATGGTTCTGAAATCGCCTATCCGCACTTTCCAAAACGGCGAAGCATAAATCCTGTAAACACCATGTTCCGGAAATGCACTTCTCAGACGGCGCTCTATAGTGTAAGCCTCGTCTTTTGCTGTTCTTTGCGCATTGCTGGAAAACACCTGCACCCGATAACCGGGTCCTGTGTAAGGTCCACTTTCATCTATCTTTTCGATATAGTCATTGATAAGTTTATCCAGTTTTGGGTCTTGCTTAACAATCACTTTTGAATTTCTTTCAATATTCTGAATAACAGCCGGTCTCTGTGCAAAAATCACAGCTACACAAAGTAAAAAACCGATTAGCGAAATATATTTTTTCATTTTTCTTTTAGACTTTTAGATATACAGACATTAGATTTATAGACTTTTGAATGTTGGATGTTCGGATGTCTGTCTTAACTTGACACTCGAAACCCGAAACCCAAAACTTTTTTACAAAGGTAGGAAAATGAAATGACTTTCTATCAATTTTTCAGAAAAAACGGTTTCTTTAAGTTTTATTTCCAAACTTTAAAAAACTTGTGGAATGCCGTCAAAAATTTTATCTTTGTAAATTAATATACTCGTATGAACAGAAAAAAAATAGCGATAATTGTAGCCGGCGGTAAAGGCGAAAGAATGAATACAGCTATTCCAAAGCAGTTTTTGGAATTAAGCGGGAAACCTATTTTGATGCACACCATCGAGTGTTTTCATGCTTTTGATGCGGAAATGCAAATTATTGTAGTACTTCCTTCATCGCAGTTTGAGTTTTGGGATGAATTGTGCAAAAAACATAATTTCCAAATTAAGCACCAACTGGTTGCAGGTGGCGATGCGCGTTTTTATTCTGTAAAAAATGCCTTAGACACCATCAGCGAAGAAAGCTTAATTGCCATCCACGACGGCGTTCGTCCATTAATTGACTCGGGTACCATAGAGCGATGCTTTGCTGAAGCCGAGCGTTCCGGTGCAGCAATTCCCGTGATAGATTTGATAGATAGCATCCGCAAACTAAAAACAGGAAAAAGTAAAGCTGTAAACAGAAGCGATTACAAACTGGTGCAGACGCCGCAAATGTTCAAGTCTGAAATAATTTTAAAAAGTTACGAGCAAAATTTTAGTGAAGCATTTACAGATGATGCGTCGGTGGTAGAAGCAGCCGGATATTCAGTAAATCTGGTGGAAGGAACTCGCGAGAATATTAAAATCACTACTACGCTGGATTTGAAGTTGGCTGAAGCATTTTTAATCTAATTTTTCTTAGACAAATTTATTTATGCCAAATACTAAAAATAGAATAAACTGGCTCGACAGCCTTCGTGCCTTGGCAATTATAGCTGTGATAACCATTCACGTGGCATCGCCGGTGGTAAATATGGCATACGGCAAAAACCTATTTAACTGGTGGGTTGGAAATATTTTTAACAGTGCCACGCGTTTTGCCGTTCCCCTTTTTCTAATGATTAGCGGTGCTGCACTTTTTAGCAAAAACTACAAATTGCACCTGTTTTACAAAAAACGCTTTGTTCGAGTCCTGGTTCCTTTGCTGTTTTGGATGGTGATGTACTGGATTTTCCGCTACTTTACACTTCCCTACGAAGCGCCTACAGGCTGCAACAACATTATCCATTGGGCAAAAAACATTTTCCTTCAAGAAGGAATTTCAAAGCACCTTTGGTTCGTTTACATGATTTTATTTCTTTACATTCCGGCACCGATTGTAGGAAAATTTGTACGAAAACTTCGCCCTACCATGTTGGTTTTTCTTCTGGCGGCTTGGGTTATCGTATGTAGTATCAGCAAGGAATTTCCGGTAAACATGTACCAATGGACAGGAAATCTTATACCCAAATTTCTTACCTACATTACTTACATCGGCTATATGGTGCTGGGTTACTACACGTACAAAATCTTTTATGTATCAAAAAACATCCGACTTGCCGCGTGGATTTTGTATGTTGTTACCGTGTTGATTGCCGCCGGAATGACCTTTTATTCCAGCAAAATACAAGGTAAACTTGACCTTACGTACTACAATTACTTAGGGTTGAACACTATAGCGCAAGCATTTGCCTTTTTTGTAGCACTAAAAGACACCAAACTTAGCAACAAATATTTAGCGAAAGTGAGAGATACAACCAGCGATTACAGTTTTGGAATTTACCTTGTACATATAATTATATTGGGAAATTTCTTCCGGAACGGCATTTTCTGGACTATGGCAAACCCAATAATTTCAGTTCCTGCGGTAGTTATTCTCACATTGATTACTTCTTGGGTTATTATTTTTATTTTAAGAAAAATTCCACTCGGTAAATATATTTCCGGTTAACACCAATCATGGAATTAGACCAATTTGATATAAAGTTTCTACCCGGCGTAGGTCCGCGAAAATCAAAGGTTCTCAACGAAGAACTAAGTGTTTTTTCCGCTTTGGACTTGCTTCGCCACTACCCTTTTCGCTATGTGGACAGAACGCGGTTTTACAAAATCCGTGAACTAAATGCCGATATGCCTTTTGCTCAAATTAAAGGTCAATTTGTTCATTTTGAAAAAATCGGGACAGGCAGAACACAAAGACTATCCGCTGCTTTTAGCGATGGCGAAAGCCTTATTGAGTTAGTTTGGTTCAAAGGAATACGCTACATTGACGGAAAATACAAACCGGGGATTACCTATGTCGTTTCGGGAAAGCCAAGCCTTTTTAACGGAAAATTAAATTTTGTCCACCCCGATATAGAAACGCTTTCAGAACTGCCACCCGCCGAAGAAATGAGCTTTCAGCCGTACTACAACACGACTGAAAAGATGAAAAACAACTTTCTCAACTCAAAAGCTATCCAAAAGTTGATGTATCCACTGGTAAAAAAACTGGAAAATGGTATTCCGGAAACTTTACCCAACTATATTTTGGAAAAATTCAAGCTGATGAATTTAACCAATTCACTAATTAACATTCACTTTCCAAAAGACAATCAAGCACTTACATTAGCTCGTCAGCGATTAAAGTTTGAAAAACTTTTCTATATTCAACTCGATATTTTACGGCAGCGAAAATGGCGTGAGCAGAAGTTCCGAGGTTTTGTTTTCTCTAAAGTAGGCGATTATTTCAACACGTTTTACAGCAACAACTTGCCGTTTGAGCTGACAAACGCACAAAAAAGAGTTATCAAAGAAATTCGTGCCGACATGAATTCCGGCAAGCAGATGAACCGCTTGCTACAAGGCGACGTGGGAAGCGGAAAAACAATGGTAGCCTTACTTACCATGCTGATAGCGCTGGATAATAATTTTCAGGCTTGTTTGATGGCACCTACGGAAATTTTAGCTACTCAACATTTTGCCACTATCAGTGAGCAACTGGGCGATATGAACGTAAACATCGCATTATTAACAGGCTCTACAAAAAAGAAAGAACGAGATAAAATTCACGAGCAACTGCTAAATGGCGAATTGCAAATTATCATTGGCACACATGCGTTAATTGAAGATACGGTGCAATTCAAAAATCTCGGATACGTGATTATTGACGAACAGCACCGTTTTGGCGTAGCTCAACGTTCTAAACTCTGGGGGAAAAACACACAGCCGCCACATATTTTGGTAATGACTGCTACACCTATCCCTCGTACGTTGGCTATGACTATTTACGGCGATTTAAGCGTTTCGGTTATTGACGAACTTCCACCCGGCAGAAAACCTATTCAAACCTATCATTATTACGAAAACAAACGAAATGCTCTGCTCGGATTTTTGCGTAAGCAAATTGATAGTGGAAGGCAGGTGTACGTAGTTTACCCGCTTATCCAAGAATCTGAAAAGTTGGATTTTCGCCATTTGGAAGAAGGTTTTGAATATATGAAACAAGTTTTTCCGAACTACAAAATCAGCATGGTGCACGGCAAAATGAAACCTGCCGAAAAAGACGAACATATGCAACGATTTGCTTCGGGAGAAACACAAATAATGGTTGCTACCACGGTGATTGAAGTAGGTGTGAATGTACCGAACGCTTCTGTGATGGTGATAGAAAGTGCCGAACGTTTCGGACTTTCACAACTTCATCAGCTAAGAGGACGTGTAGGACGTGGCGCTGACCAAGCTTACTGTATTTTACTTACCAAATATGAACTTTCTTCCGACACTCGTAAGCGTATGCAAATTATGACTCGAACCAATGACGGATTTGAAATTTCGGAAGCCGATTTACAGCTTCGCGGACCGGGCGATATGGAAGGAACTCAACAAAGCGGATTGCCGTTTCAACTTAAAATAGCCGATATTGCCAGAGATAATAAAATGTTAGAATTAGCTCGAAATGTAGCGTGGGATATTTTGGAGGAAGACCCAAACTTAACAATGGACAAAAATAGAATTTTAGTCAATCAACTGAAAAAACTGAGAATAGGCTCTGTCAACTGGGGCGTAATCAGTTAGCATCAAAAATATAAAAACACCTTAAAAACCCATGAAAAAACTTACTTTCCTTTCACTTATGCTTACACTGAGTTTATTCGCTTTTTCTCAAAAAGTACCCAAACCACCTATGATGGGCTTCTCAACCTGGAATGCCTTTCATGCACGAATTGATGAAGAATTGATTAAAGCGCATGCAGACGCATTGGTCTCAACCGGACTTCGAGATGCGGGTTATCGTTATTTAAATATTGACGACGGATACTTTGATGGACGAGATGCCGATGGCAACATTCGGGTGAAAGCCGATAAATTTCCAAGTGGGATGAAAGCTCTGGCGGATTATGTGCATAGCAAGGGCTTAAAATTTGGACTTTACGGTGATGCAGGTCCAAACACCTGCGCATCAATTTGGGAAAAAACAAAAGAATTAGGCGGAATTGGTGTAGGATTTTATGAGCATGAAGAACAAGACATGAAGCTCTATTTTAACAATTGGGATGCCGATTATGTAAAAGTGGATTACTGCGGTGCATCACAGCAAAACTTAAAGCTGGACGAAGAGACACATTACACCAAAATAAAACAAGCTATCGACAAAACAGGCACAGCAGACTATATTTTCAATGTTTGCCGCTGGACTTTTCCCGGAACTTGGGTAATAAAACTGGCGGATTCTTGGCGAATTTCAGGGGACATTCATCCCAGTTTTGGAAGCATGACCTATATTTTGGACTTAAATACTTTTTTAGCACCCTACATGAGTCCCGGACATTACAACGATATGGATATGCTGCAAATAGGCAATGGCATGACTTACGATGAAGACCGCACTCAAATGAGTCTTTGGTGCGTGCTTACTTCACCGCTTGTGCTAGGTACAGATTTACGAAAAATTTCGCCACAAACTCTTGAAATCGTTACTAATAAAGAAGCTATCGCCATCAACCAAGATATGACCGAACAAGGACGACTGATTTCTGATTTTGGAAATTCGCTACAAGTCTGGTCGAAAAAACTCAATGGTAAACAAAGCGGTGAACGTGCTGTCGTACTTTTCAATCGAACAGACAACGAAGCAAATATTACGGTTGATTTTGCTGATATTGATTTAGCGTCTAAAGCAAGCATTCGTGATATTTGGCAAGCAAAAGATTTGGGAAATTTTACTGATTTTTATATCGGCAAAGTTCCGGCGCACAGTGCTGTGCTGCTACTCATTAAAGGAAAAAACGTTATTCCAACCTGTTTTGAAGCTGAATATGCTTACTTGCACAATTTCAGTCATTTGAAATACACCCAAGTGATTCCCGAACAGGCACGAGCAACCGAAATTCAAGGTGCATCAAAAAAATCCGGCGTAAAGTACATTGGTGGAAATCCTGAAAACTACCTTGAATTTAGAGATGTTTTTGTAAAAAAATCAGGGAAATATCCGCTCACCATTTCCTATCTTAGTGGCGAAGACCGCTTTTTCAAACTAAGCGTAAACGGCAAAGAAGTTCCCACACAAGTCTTCAACTCGGGTAGTTTCAGCCAAGTGGGCACTCAAACAGTTATCGTAAAACTGAAAGCCGGAAACAATGTTATCCGATTTGAAAATGAAACGGAATTTGCACCGGATTTGGATAAAATAGAAATAGGAAAGAAACTGAAACTATCCGAATAATTTAACCAAATACAAACACAACCCATTAATTAATTTTACTTAAATTAGGATTTTTCACCCTAAAAACTGATACAGAAACACTTAAAATCTTAAAAAAACTAAATTATTCTCACAAAATCAGTTAAACTTAATGCTTTATATACATTAAATTCTTACATTTGCAATATTGTTTTGCAAAAAATTACCTTTTCATTTAAATTATCCATGGAAAAAACCCTTGTCCTATTAAAACCTTCGGCACTTCAACGTGCATTGGTTGGCGAAGTAATTAAACGCTTCGAACAAAAAGGTCTAAAACTCACAGGGATAAAGATGATGCAACTGAATGATGAAATCCTTAATGAGCATTACGCACACCTTTCCGAACGTCCGTTCTTTCAACGCATTAAAGACGCAATGATGACTACCCCCATTATCGCTACATGTTGGGAAGGCTTAGATGCTGTTCAGGTAGTTCGCACCATGACAGGCGCTACAAATGGCAGAAATGCTACGCCGGGAACTATTCGCGGTGATTTTAGTGTAAGTGTGCAAGAAAACATTGTACATACCTCTGACTCTATTGAAAATGCAAAAGAAGAGCTGAAAAGATTTTTTAAGAAAGAAGAGATTTTCAACTACAACCATTTAACATTACCATTTTTATACGCTAACGACGAAATCTAATAAATAATGAAGTTTAAACATTTAATTCTTACTACACTAGTAAGCTTAATTGCACTAAATAACATTGAAGCGCAAGTGAAAGTGATGGCTGCACCGGGAAACATGAAAACCGCTGCTAAACAAGCTTTCAAAACATACAACATCCCCACTGCCGATACCACAAACATTTACAACGAGTTGCTGAATGACGAAACCGACGACTTGATGGAAAACCACCCCGCCGGTGACATCTACGACGATATTTGGAACAGCGAACGTGTTAATCCTTATAAAGTTCCGGTAAGCAGTTTACCGGATTCATTCAAAATTGATCTTTCTGACTTTGTAATGCCTGTTAGTGTAGGTCGTGTTTCATCCAAATTCGGACCACGTCGCCATCGTTATCATCACGGCATTGACATTGCACTTCCAGTAGGAAATAAAGTTGTATCTGCCTTTAGCGGTAAAGTTAGAATTATTGACTACGAACCGGGCGGTTACGGAAGATATGTGGTAGTTCGTCATGACAACGGATTGGAAACCATTTACGCACATTTAAGCTCAGTAACTTGTAAGTTAAATGATGTTGTTAAAGCAGGCGACCAACTGGGACTTAGCGGAAACACCGGACGTTCTACCGGACCGCACTTGCATTTTGAGACTCGTTATATAGGAAATGCATTTAATCCGGCTACGATTATCAATTTTGAGAGCAAGAGAGTATATGCCGACAACTACACGCTAACCAAACGTAAAAACTTCGGTTATCAACAACAAAAAGCTAAATCTGCCAGCTTGGCTAAATACTACAAAGTTCGTAAAGGCGACAATCTTTCACGTATCGCATCCCGAAACGGTACTTCTGTTTCTAAATTACGCAAACTGAACGGTTTAGGTTCCAAAAGTATAATCAGACCGGGACAAAGACTTAGAATTAGATAGTTTTATAAAAAGAATATAATAAATAAGCCTGCTTAAATTTCAAGCAGGCTTATTTATTTTTTTAAACCCACAGTCTGGCTTAAAGCCAAGCTATGGGTAACTATTTAGAAACTTCCTTTTCTTGCTCTATCCATCTCACGCTTATCATCTTTTTCTTTCAAACTTTGACGTTTGTCATACATCTTCTTGCCTTGAGCCAAACCTATTTCTAACTTTGCTAAGCCATTATCATTTATAAACAATTGAATCGGAATTATTGTATTTCCCGTCTCTTTTGTTCCACGCATCAATTTATTCAATTCTTTTCTCTGTAAAAGCAACTTTCTATCGCGACGTGGTTCATGGTTATTGTAAGTTCCGAAAAAATAGGTTGAGATATTCATATTTTTTACCCAAAGTTCATCATTAATAAAAGTACAGTAGGTTTCGGTTAGCGAAGCTTTTCCATCACGGATAGACTTAATCTCAGTTCCAAACAACTGAATACCTGCAACATACCTATCCAGAATTTCATAATCAAACGTAGCACGCTTATTTCTTATAACGATATTGGACTTTCTTCTCATTATTCTTTTGTTTTTATGGAACACAAAAATACACATTATTTCAAACAAAAACATAATTATTCGCCCTTCGAATAAAATAATCCAACCGAAAAACAGCGTAAAATCACCTAATTGCTATTATTCAATTATCCAGTAGTTGGTTTAAAGCCAGCTACCGGATTTTATCCACAACGTTATTTATCAAAAAAAAGATGTATATTTGTGAGTTAATAACAAAACAAGGAAACAAAATGGCTAACGAGATAGAACTACAAATAGCGGGAATGATTTACAACCAGTCATTGGGTGGCACTTACTCTCTGGTAATGAGCGAAGTGGATGGAATGAAAAGACGATTTTCTGTTTTGATTGGCGAAGCTGAAGCACAGTCCATTGCTTTGCACCTAAATAACACCAAAGCGCCACGTCCACTTTCACATGATTTGATGAACAGCATTGTGAACGAGTTAAATGCCAAGTTGATAAAGATTGTTATTTACAAAATGACAAATGATATTTTTTATTCTGAACTCTACCTTGTACAAAACGAAAAGTCTATAGTCATAGATGCTCGCACCTCAGATGCTGTGGCTTTGGCTGTTCGTAGCAATGCACCAATATTTATAAATTCCGAAATTCTGGATATTGTGGGAACGGTAATAGGCGCTGACGCTGAAGAAAAAGCACAAACACCCGCCCAAAAGCAAATTGATTTAGACAATATTACTAAGGAAAATATAAAAACTATCAGTGAGCAAGATTTAGAAGAACTACTAGAAGATGCGCTTGAAGAAGAGCGATATGAAATTGCGGCAATGATACGAGATGAAATTAGTTTAAGGAAAAAATAACGCAACGTTTCAAGTTTCTGGTTTCGAGCTCCAAATTTTTTGAGGACAACAATTCAATTAATTTTATTTTAAAAAACAATATCACAATCATTTATGAGTACAAAACTTCGTTTAATAGTAATGAACTTCCTGCAATTTTTTGTGTGGGGAGCATGGATGATGACATTAGCCCATTACGGTTTCGTTGAAAAACAGTGGAACGGAGCGCAATTCGGCTTAGTATTTTCAACCATGGGATTTGCTTCGTTAATAATGCCGACGCTATTCGGAATTATTGCCGACAAATGGAAAGCTAACTATGTTTATTCTATTTTACACCTACTTTTTGGTGCCACTATGCTGTTTTTACCAAGTATCAATTCGCCTGTGGCATTTTTCTGGGTGCTATTAATCGCAATGAGCTTCTACATGCCTACCATCGGACTTACTAACTCCATCAATTTCAGAGTGTTAAAAGACGACGGAAAAGATCCGGTTGTTCATTTTCCACCTATCCGGGTTTGGGGTACTGTCGGCTTTATTGTTGCGATGTGGATTACTAACTTTTTCACCAAAGATTGGGGACTTGGACAAAGCATAAAAGTTTCCTTTGTGATTGCGGCTGTTTTAGCGTTTGTCTTGTCTATATTTTCATTCTTTGCATTGCCCGTTATTAAATCTGAAAAAAAATCCGGCGAACAGAAACAAACTTGGGTTCAAAAACTGGGATTGGAGGCGTTTGTACTTTTCAAACAAAAGAAAATGGCTCTTTTCTTTATTTTCAGCTTGTTGCTGGGAGCCGCTCTGCAACTTACCAACGCATACGGTGACGGTTTCCTGCAAGATAACAATGTTTTCCCAAAGGGAGGATTGATAAACAACTTTTCGACTATCATTCTTTCTGTCTCTCAAATATCTGAAACATTATTTATCTTGGCTATTCCGTTTTTCATGAAGCGTTTTGGCATCAAGAAAGTGATGGTTATCAGCATGATAGCTTGGGTACTACGTTTCGGGTTGTTTGGGCTGGCTGATAACTCAGTTTTAGGATTTGTGTTGATTATTGCATCATGCATCATATACGGCATGGCATTTGATTTTTTCAACATATCGGGTGCTTTATTCGTTGAGCAAAACACCGACAAATCGATTCAATCTTCTGCGCAAGGACTCTTTATGTTGATGACAAACGGTGTGGGAGCAGTGCTTGGAAATATTGTTGCAGGTCAAGTAATTGCTAAATGGTTTGAAGACCCTGTTACACTTGTTAAGAATTGGCAGGGCATCTGGATGACATTCGCCGGATATGCACTGGTAGTTGCTATTTTGTTTATGATTTTCTTCAAATACAAACATGAAAGGGAGGCAGAACCGCATCAATAGATAGACATAAAGAGCAAAGAACAAAAATGTTTAACGTTTACTGTTCTACTCTGAACTCAAAGACACAAAAGGACGATTTGTTTGAATCGTCCTTTTGTGTCTTTGGCTAAAACGGCACTTTACCATCATTGCCCGGAAGTGGCGCACTTTCCATAAATGGTGGTATTGGTGAGTTTGTAGAGTTTCCTACATCTTGATTTATCTTGGAAACAACTGTTGTGTAACTTGGCTGCACATCTCCCAAGAAATCTTCGCCTTCATTCATAAAACGAGCGTAAGTATTTTTAAAATCAAGTACGATAGTATCCACGGCACCATTTCTATGCTTCGCAATAATAATTTCAGCCTTTCCAATTAAAATATTTCCGTGACCATCTTCGGTATGTCCGTAGTACTCCGGACGGTGAATAAAGCAAACCATATCTGCATCTTGCTCAATCGCACCCGATTCCCTCAAATCGGACAGTTGCGGTCTTTTTCCTTCAATTCCGGTTCGACCCTCTACTCCACGGTTAAGCTGAGAAAGTGCAATCACCGGAATATCAAGCTCTTTCGCCAAGCCTTTCAGCGAACGAGAAATCATACTTACTTCCTGCTCCCTACTTCCATACGGCATTCCACCCGCATTCATCAGTTGCAAATAGTCAATCATAATACACTGAATATTATGCTCTTTCACAAGTCTACGCGCTTTACTTCTTAATTCTGTGATAGACAAACTTGGCGTATCATCCACAAAGATAGGTGCATCGTAAAGCGCTGTAACATCTTTGTCGAATTTTTCCCATTCCGCTGTAGTCAACTGTCCATTCTTTATTTTTTCACCATTTAAGCTACATACATTCATAAGTAAGCGATTCACCAACTGCACATTAGCCATTTCAAGCGAGAAAATCGCAATAGGAATATTACGATCCACAGCCATGTTTTTTGCCATAGATAACACAAAAGCCGTTTTTCCCATAGCCGGACGAGCGGCAATAATAATTAAGTCGGAACGCTGCCAACCGGAAGTTATTTGATCCAATTTATGAAATCCTGAAGGCAAACCACTTGCACCCTGTTTTTTGGCAGCATCTTTCATTCGCTCACGTGCTTCTTCGATAACCGGATTAATTTGTATCACGTCTTTTTTCATATTCTGCTGCGTAAGTTGGAAAATGCTTGTTTCCGCCTCCTGCATTAGGTCGTCCACATCCATTTTTTCATCAAAGGCTTTCGTTTGAACTTCCCGAGAAATACGAATCAACTCACGTGCAATGTACTTCTGTACAATGATTTGCGAGTGATAAAGCAAGTGTGCCGCCGACGCCACACGCGATGTTAAAAGTGCAATAAAATAGGGACCACCTACCTCTTCCAGCGTTCCTCTCTTTCTCAATTGCTCCGTAACAGTGTGCATATCAATTGGTTCTTGGTGCAAACCCAAATCTACAATCGCATCAAAAATCTTCTGATGGGTTTCTTTGTAAAAAAACTCTGACTTAAGAATATCGGCAACCATTGTATATGCATCTTTCTCAAGCATCAATGCACCCAACACATCTTCCTCAAGCTCAAGTGCCTGCGGCGGCATTTTCCCATACTCATTTGGACTAAGCGGCGTCTCCTCAACTTTCTTTCTGTTATATGTTCTTTTTTCTACCATAATCTATTTAATTCAAAAGGATGTCAAAATTACAAAATTAATAACGGCAAGAAAAATATCCGTGCGGAAAGCTATCAACAAGAAATAAACAAATAAGAATATTCATTTGATATACAAAATATTTACGCTAATTTTGTTTTTTCATTTTCTAAAAATCTTTTTCACATAATGATAAGTTACCCAAATGCTAAAATAAATATCGGACTGAATGTGGTAAAACGCCGCAAAGACGGATATCACAATATAGAAACAGTTTTTTATCCGATAGGGCTACACGATGTTTTGTTGGTAGAACCTTCCGAAACTTGTACGGATTACAGTTTTTCAAACTCAGGAATCAATATCAGTGGCGACCCAGATGACAACTTAATTATCAAAACCTACCGACTAATTCAAGAATACTACGAAATTCCGCCCGTAGATATTTCACTATTAAAGCAAATCCCTTTTGGTGCCGGACTGGGTGGCGGTTCGTCAGATGCAGCATTTATGCTCAAAACGCTAAATGAGCTTTTTGAACTAAAAATTACAACTAAAAAACTGGAAGAATTAGCTGCTAAACTGGGGGCTGACTGCCCGTTTTTTATTCAAAATGAGCCTGTTTTTGCTACAGGAATAGGAAATATATTTACACCTATCGAACTTTCTTTGCAGGGTTATTGGCTGCTGCTGGTAAAACCCGACATCCACGTTTCTACACCAGATGCGTATGCCGGAGTAACACCCGCAAAACCGGAAACATCACTTCCGGAACTGCTAAAACTTCCGATAGAAGAGTGGAAAGAAAAAGTGATTAACGATTTTGAAACATCCGTTTTTGCCAAATTCCCCAAAATCAAAGAACTAAAAGAAGAAATCTACCAAATGGGCGCAAAATACGCTTCCATGTCCGGTTCCGGCTCTTCGGTTTACGGGATTTTTGATTCTCGACCCGAGTATGAAGGGATGTTTGAGGATTGTTTTGTAGTTTGTGGGGAATTGGATTAAAAAGACAACAGCAATGAAAAAGAAAATTATTATTTTGACAACAAATTATATATCAGGACGCACATAAAAATGCGTCCTTTTTTATTAAAAAAACCTTGCGTAATCCATAAAAAAGCAGTAATTTAGTACGATTTTTGACACCGAGTGTCCAAAAATTTTCAAAAGCAAAAAGACAGACATACCACACTCATAATCAACACAATACAAAACATTACTTGAGTGTGTTAGATTTTAAGGATTACAAATTTATAACAGATGATCGAAAACGAAGACAAAATTATTAAAGTAAACATCGATGACGAGATGAAGTCATCGTACATTGACTATTCAATGTCGGTAATTGTGTCCCGTGCCCTTCCTGATGTAAGAGACGGTCTGAAACCCGTTCACCGTCGTGTATTATATGGAATGAATGAGCTGGGAAATAATTCCGATAAACCATATAAAAAATGCGCCAGAATCGTGGGTGAAGTAATGGGTAAGTTTCACCCGCACGGCGACTCTTCTATTTATGGCACATTGGTGCGACTGGCACAACCGTGGGCAATGCGCTACACATTGGTGGACGGACAGGGTAACTTCGGTTCCGTGGACGGCGACGGTGCAGCAGCCATGCGTTACACCGAGGCTCGTTTACGTAAAATAGCCGAAGAAATGCTCTCTGATATTGAAAAAGACACGGTGGATTTTCAAGCCAACTTTGACAATACACTGCAAGAGCCGAAAGTACTTCCATCCCGCATTCCGAACCTGATTGTAAATGGTTCGTCCGGCATCGCTGTAGGTATGGCAACCAATATGCCTACTCACAACCTGACCGAAACGGTAAATGCTTGTATTGCCTATATCGACAATAACGACATTGAGATTTCCGAATTAATCAAATATATTAAAGCACCGGATTTCCCCACTGGAGGTCTGATTTATGGTTACTCAGGCGTAAAAGAAGCCTTTGAAACCGGACGCGGAAGAGTGGTAATTCGTGCTCGTGCTGAAATAGAAACAGATGCTAGCGGACGTGAAAAGCTGATTATCACGGAAATTCCTTACTTAGTGAATAAAGCCGACTTAATCAAGCATATTGCCGGAATGGTGAATGAAAAACGCATCGACGGTATTTCTGACATTACAGACGAAACCAACCGCGAAGGAATGCGCATTGTTATCGAGATTAAGCGCGATGCAAATGCCAACGTGGTGCTGAATAAACTGTACAAATTCTCAGCTCTACAATCTTCGTTCAGCGTAAATAATATTGCTTTAGTTAACGGTCGTCCTTATCAGCTAAACATCAAAGACTTAATCAAGCATTTTGTTGACCACCGCCACGAAGTAGTTACGCGTCGCACTCAGTTTGAACTTGCCGAAGCAGAAAAACGCGCTCACTTGCTGGAAGGCTTTATGATTATTTTGGACAACTTGGATGAGGCTATCCAAATTATTCGTGACTCTCGTACACCGGAAGAAGCACGTAACCGATTGATGGAACGCTTCGAACTCAGTGATATTCAAGCACGTGCAGTTGTTGAGATGCGCTTGCGTCAGCTTACCGGCATGGAACAGGAAAAACTGCGTGCCGAGTACGAAGAATTGTTGGCTAAAATCGAACGTTTGAAAGAAATTCTTGAAAAAGTAGAACTTCGAATGGCTATCATTAAAGATGAGTTAATTGAAATTAAAGAAAAATACGGCGACGAAAGAATGAGTGAAATCGTTTATGCTGCCGAAGATTTTAATCCGGAAGATTTCTATGCGGATGATGAAATGATTATTACCATTTCACATTTGGGATATATCAAACGTACACCGCTATCCGATTTCCGCTCACAAGGACGTGGTGGTGTTGGTTCTAAAGGAAGTGATTTCCGCGACGAAGACTTTATTGAACATATTTATCCGGCTACCATGCACAACACTATGCTCTTCTTTACCCAAAAAGGACAGTGCTATTGGTTGAAAGTATATGAAATTCCGGAAGGTAGCAAAAACTCGAAAGGTCGAGCTATTCAAAACCTGCTCAACATCGATTCAGACGACAAAGTAAATGCTTACATTCGAGTGAAAGGATTGGATGATGAAGAGTACATTAATTCTCACTATGTAGTTTTTGGCACGAAAAATGGTATAGTTAAGAAAACGTCGCTTGAAGCCTACTCTCGTCCTCGTCAAAATGGTGTAAGAGCTATCAACATCAACGAAGACGACGATGTGATAGAAGTAAGGCTAACAGATGGAAATTCTGAAATTATCTTGGCAAACCGAAACGGTAGAGCCATCCGATTCCACGAAAGCAAAGTACGCGCTATGGGTCGCACAGCAACGGGTGTGAAAGGTATGACACTTGACGATGACGGACAAGATCAAGTAGTTGGCATGATTTGTGGACAACCTAATGATGAAGTGGATATTTTGGTTGTTTCCGAAAAAGGATACGGAAAACGCTCTGCTTTGGAAGACTACAGAATGACTAACCGAGGTGGCAAAGGGGTGAAAACCATTAACGTTACAGAAAAAACGGGCAAACTGGTTACTATCAAAGGTGTTACAGACGAGAACGATTTGATGATTATCAACAAATCGGGTATTGCCATTCGCATCGGTGTAGATGAACTACGCACTATGGGACGTGCTACACAAGGTGTCAAAATTATTAACTTAAGTAAGAAAAACGATGAAATTGCATCGGTTTGTAAAGTTAATAAAGAAGAGGAAGAGGATGAAATCCCTGAAAATGACCTTGAGAATAACAACGACGTAGTAATCGATGAAAGTGAAAATATTCAGGAAGAAAACATTTAGATAAATTACTTAATTTAAATAAATATCATATTAACAAATAAATTTTTTACGAAAATGAAAAAACTATTATTCCCGCTCTGCTTGATGCTGGTTGTTTCCACATCTCTGTTTGCTCAAAGAAGCAACGTTAATAGAGCAAACAATTTGATTCTACAAGAAAAGCCGGACTTTAAAGGTGCTCGAGAAACCATTAAACCTGCTTTTGAAGACGAGAAAACGAAAAGTGAAGCAAACACTTACTATGTAGCAGGTATGATTGGTTATACCGAAAATGACTACCTAAATAAGCTACTTATGCTGGGTAAAGAAAAAGAGGTTAATCAGGATGTGAAAGGTCAAGCCATCATGGAATCCATTGATTACTTCAAAAAAGCTAATGAGCTTGATCAAATGCCGAATGCTAAAGGTAAAGTAAGACCTAAATTCAGCAGAAGAATCAAGGATAACTTGAAGGAATACTACAATGCGCAACACAATTTGTTTGCTTATGCTATACACTTGTTCAATACAGAGAATTATACCGAAGCTGCTAATGTATTTGCCACATTAGTTGAAATTCCTAAAATGCCTGTTTTGAATAATGAGATACCTACAAACGACTCAACGTACCTTCAATTCAAGTACTTACATGCTCGTGCGATAACTAACACTCAAAATCACAAAAAAGCAATTGAGCTCTATGAAGACTTGAAAAAAGACAATTATGAAACAAGAGTTGTTTATAGCCTTCTTGCAGAAGCGTATCATGCAATCAATGACAGCGTAAAATACCTAGCTACGCTTGAAGAAGGTTTTAGTAAATGTTCTGATGAACCATGGTTCTTACAAAACATCATCAACATCTACCTCAGAGCTGGACGTATAGATGATGCTGCAAAATACTTAGAAGAGGCTATTGCACTACAACCTAACGTACCCGATTATTATTATGTAAAAGGAAATATCCAAGAAAGACTAGGTAATCTAGATGTTGCAATTGCTGCATTTGATAGAGCTATTGAACTAAAACCTGACATGGCATTGGCTTATGACGGTAAAGGACGTGTAATTTTCAACCAAGGCGTGGAAATTATTAATCTGGCATCCGACATCAAAGACAACAATGCATACAATGCAGAAATTGAGAAAGCATTTGAACTATTCAAGCAATCTGCGCCTATCTTTGAAAAAGCCGTAGAAATTGACCCTAGTAACCATGACATCAAACAAACACTAAAAATGGTTTACTACCGTTTGAAAGATATTGATGACTATGGTGCTAAATACGATGCTTTAGTAAAAGAACTTGGTGATTAATAATTTATTCTAAATTTTTATCCCATCCAGCGACTGGCTTAAAGCCAGTCGCTGGATTCGTTACAAACAAAACCAGCCACTCTTGCGAGTGGCTGGTTTTGTTATTATTCAATCGGTTAAGAAACCGATTATCCCGGAACCGATTGTCCTTTATCCGTAAATAATATTCCCTTTTTCGTCTTTGAATTCTTTGAATTTTTCACTGTCATGTGTAGTATCAAAGCTCTTAAGATACTGTTCCATAGCACGATAGCTCATTCCCATACTTGAGAAACCACCATCGTGGTAAAGATTTTGCATAGTAACTTTACGAGTTAAGTCACTAAACATTACCATACAGTAATCTGCACAATCATCGGCAGTAGCATTACCGAGCGGCGCCATTCTTTCAGAGAAATCCACTAAGCTGTCAAAACCTTTCACGCCACTTCCGGCTGTAGTCCATGTAGGCGATTGTGAAATGGTATTCACACGTACATTATGCTCTCTTCCATAAATATAACCAAAGCTGCGAGCAATGGATTCGAGCAGAGATTTTGCATCAGCCATATCATTATAACCAAACATCGTGCGCTGAGCTGCCATATAGGTAAGCGCCACGATGGAACCACCATCTGCAATTGCTTCCATTTTTTTAGCTACTTGAAGCATTTTATGAAAAGAAACGGCTGAAATATCCAGCGTAGTAGCAAGCATATCGTAATCAAGATCGTCGTAAGTGCGTTTTTTGCGAACATTAGGCGACATCCCGATAGAGTGCAACACAAAATCAATTTTTCCGCCCAATACTTCCATTGATTCTCTGAAAACAGTTTCAAGATCCTCTACGGATGTAGCATCAGCCGGAATAAGTTTGGCATTCAGTTTTTCTGCTAATTCATTCGTTGTTCCCATACGAACTGCCAACGGTGTGTTGGATAGCGTGATAGTTGCACCTTCTTCCACGGCACGCTCCGCCACTTTCCAAGCGATTGACATATCGTTCAAAGCACCGAAAACAATTCCTCTTTTTCCTTTTAATAAGTTGTTACTCATAATTTTTTGTTTTAATTTTCTTTGTCTTAAAGAAACATTCACTTAGGGAAATAGTTCACTTAAGTCCAAAATTTCGGCACAAAATTACTAAAAATGTGCAAAACGAGAAAGAAAAAGGCAAAATATTTGATGATTTTGCAAAGTCGAGTTGACAAAACTATATAAAAATAAAAATAAAAAAAGTTGGAAGTAAACTCCCAACTTTTTCATTTTTCAAACTTACTTGAAGTCGTCTATAATCAAAAATCACTTCATCGCCTCGTTGTAGCAATCCCGACAGATAGGCTCATACTCTTTTGTTTCGCCGAGTAAGACTTGTTTTTCACCTTCCACCAATCGATGTGAAACATACGCCAATGCACCACAACGCACGCAAATAGCGTGAACTTTGTACACATCGTCAGCAATTGCCATTAATTCCGGCATGGGACCAAACGGTCTTCTGCGGAAATCCATATCCAATCCGGCTACAATTACACGTATTCCATTATCAGCCAATTTAGAACAAACACTAACCAAAGCCTCATCAAAGAATTGCGCTTCATCAATTCCCACTACATCTACCTCGCTGGTCATCAAAAGAATACTTCCGGAAGATTCTACAGGCGTACAAGTTATGCTTGTAAAATCATGTGACACAACATCTTCTTCCGAGTAACGAGTATCAATTTTCGGTTTAAAAATCTCAACACGCTGCTTCGCAAATTTGGCTCGCTTTAATCTACGAATAAGCTCCTCGGTTTTCCCTGAGAACATAGAGCCGCAAATAACCTCAATACTCCCCTTTCGTAGCTGATTTGGATGATTTTGTTCTGAGTAAATCATTATTTTATGGATTTTTTGGCAATCACTGTAGCTTTTTCAAGACATAAATGTGTATCTTTACAGCGATTTATTTTTCACAAAAGATATTTTTACAAAAATAGACAAAATACTTCTATCGAACCCAATTTTATTGTAAAAAGATATGAACAAAGATTTTATTGTTAGCTTACTAAGAAAAGATATTGATGAGTTACAAACACTTACCGAAGGATTTGAGCAATTAACCGTTTTTCCCGAGCCGATACTTCGACTGGCTTTACAAAAGGCTGAAAACATAGTTAAATCGCTGCAAATATTAAGTGAGAACTTAGAGGAAGAACCTATCGTGGTTGACAATGTAAGCGCTGAGACACAAGACACTACGACCGAAATAGAAACATCTGACGTGAGTGAGAAAGACAACTTTGCTATGGTTCCTGAGGCAACTGTAGAGGAAAAAAGTAAAGATATAATCTTGGCGGAACTTGAAAAAGAGACTGAAAAAATTTTGGACGAGGCTGCAATATTAAGTGAAGACAGAACTGAAACACGAGTTGGATTAAACTTAGAAAGTGCTAAAAGAGAAGAATTCCAAGAGGAGGTGGAAGTGGAAGAACTTAGTGAGAATGAAGACAAAATTATCTCTTACGCTCTACACAAAGAAGCTAAAGCGCCAACACGTATCGAACCCAAAGAAATTATGACAGAAAGAATTGAAACAGAACAAGCGGAGACTGTTGAGGCTCTTCCTTTCCAAAGCAAAGTCTCAATAGCAGACAAGCTACAAGAACAAGGCACTCAATCACTTAGCGACAATATAGCAAATCAAAAAATCGATGATATTCGCTTGGCAATGAACATTGGCGACCGCTTCCGTTTTCAGCGTGAGCTTTTCGGTGGCAACGGTGAAGTGATGAATAAAACCATCGCTTACCTTAATCAGCTAGCAAAATACGAAGAAGCCGAATCATTTCTAAAGTCAAAATTTGCTTGGGATGAAGAAAATCCACATGCTGAAGAGTTTTTGCAATTAATTAGAAAAAGATATTGATTTACTAGACAACAAGACTGATAGATTTTAAGCCTATTAGACTTTAAGACAAAAATTATATAGACAATTTTAGCCAACCTGACAAAAAGTCCCCCTTGGGGATTTAGGGGGCTTACCAAACATCAAAAAAATGAAACTTTACGTAGTACCTACTCCTATCGGCAATCTGGACGATATGACGTTCAGAGCCATCAAAGTATTGAACGAAGTTGGATTAATTCTGGCTGAGGATACGCGTACAAGTGGATTTTTATTGAAACATTTTGATATAAAAACTCCGATGCAATCGCATCATAAGTTTAATGAGCACAAAACCGTTCAGCAGGTCGTAGAACGAATAAAAAGTGGCGAAACGATTGCATTAATTTCCGATGCAGGAACGCCTGCTATCTCCGACCCCGGTTTTTTAGTGGTTAGAGCTTGTGTAGAAAATGACATCGAAGTAGAATGCTTACCCGGTGCCACAGCTTTTGTTCCTGCCTTAGTTACATCCGGATTGCCAAACGACCGATTTTGCTTTGAGGGATTTCTACCTCAAAAAAAAGGACGTCAGACAAAACTTAATTCGCTCGCCACAGAGACTCGAACCATGGTTTTTTACGAATCTCCTTTTCGAGTTCTAAAAACACTTATCCAGTTTGCAGAAATCTTTGGCGCAGATAGAAAAGCGTCCGTTTCTCGTGAAATTTCAAAAATTTATGAGGAAACTGTTCGAGGAACTTTGGCTGAACTGGTAACCCACTTTACAGAACACCCGCCAAAAGGCGAATTTGTTATTGTTGTTGGCGGATTTAGTGAGTAAAAAATTACTTTTGTATCAGATTATTTAGTAATTTTGCAAACTCAAACTCAACTAATAAGTATACCAATCTATTAATTTATAAAACCCTATGAATAAGCTTTTTATATATTTAGCTGCTGTAATGCTAATTTTAAGCTCCTGCGGACCACAAGACAGTCAAGAAGTAAAGCGACTAAAAGCCGAAAATGACTCGTTGCAGACCTCTAAAATGCAACTGCAAGAGGAAGTTGATGAGTATTTTGCCACATTATACAATGTGCAACAAGGCATTGAGAAAATCAAAGCTGCGCAGAATGTGATTCCGGTTAATCCTCTGAGCGAAAACACTCCACCGAATATCCGAAATCAAGTAACCAACGATGTGGCATTTATTACAGAACTAATTGCCAACAACCAAAAAGAACTTGACAACCTGCGTACAAAAATGAAACGCAGCACGTTCCAGCTTGATAATTTGGAAAAAACGCTTGCATCACTAACTAAGCAACTCAACGATGAATATGCTAAAGTAGCTCGTCTGCAAGCACAGCTCGTTCAAAAAGACTCTGTAATCACCCAACTAGGCAGCACAGTAGATGAACTGGGCAGAAACGTGGAAGACCTTTCGCAACAAAACGTAGCGAAGCAAGAAGTTATTCAACAGCAAGACGAGGCACTTCATGCGGCTTGGTACGCCATTGGTTCCGTGAAAGAGTTACGTGATAATAAAATTATTTCACAAAACGGACTTTTCAGCGCTAAAAAAATTCTGCAATCGGATTTTAATAAAAACTATTTTGTAAAAGTAGATGCCCGCACTACAACCTCTATCCCACTCTACTCGAAAGGGAAAGCTAAGCTTCTAACTAACCACCCTCGCAGCAGCTATAAGTTGGAAAAAGAGAACGACAGTTACGTACTTATCATTCTTAAGCCGACTGAGTTCTGGAGTGTGAGTAAATACCTTGTGGTAGAAGTGGATTAATTTTTTTAACAATTTATACAAAGAGAGGTGGAAGATTTGAGTTTCAAAATTACTTTACCTCTCTTTTTTTTCATTTTTTAAAAGAAAGAATTTTGTACTACAAATATATTTTCGTTGATTTAGACGACACGATTTGGGATTTTCATGCCAATGCCAAAGAAGCTTTACACGATGTTTTCTTTGCCAAAGAGCTCGACCGTTATACACATAGCTTCGAGGAATTTTATAAAATCTACTCTAAGCGTAACTTAGAACTTTGGTCGCAGTACGGACAAGGCTTAATAACCAAAGATTTTCTAATTGTGGAAAGATTTCATTTTCCTCTTTTGGAAATTGGAATTAACGACAAAGAGCTGGCACTAAAAATGAACAATAGTTTCTTAAAACAATTAGCTACAAAAACCAACCTCGTACCTTATGCAAAGGAATTGCTCGATTTCTGTAAAGAGAATAAACTTCCACTAAGTATTATTTCCAACGGATTTGTAGAAGTCCAGTACAAAAAGTTACGAAACGCCGGAATTGAAAATTATTTCCAACACGTCGTTCTTTCCGAAGCAGTAGGTGCATTAAAACCCGACCCAAAAATTTTTGAGCACGCTCTCAATCTCAATCATGCACAAAAAGACGAAGTACTTATGATTGGTGATAGTTTTGATGCCGACATTATCGGCGCTTCATTGACAGGGATTGATGCGGTTTTTCTAAATCATACAGGAAAGACCGTAGAACTACCAAATAGAGTGATAGAAATAAGTAGCCTAAAAAGGATAGACAAAGTTATTTGTAGTGGAATTTTAGAAAACAAAAAACATAATTTATAAAACAATATCTTAAATTACTTAATATATTATTGCGTATCACATCGAAAAACATTACATTTGTAGTCTTAGTTATTTAAAAACTTTATTAACTAACAAAATATACCTATGAAAAAACAGATTTTACTTAGTTCGATTTTGCTATTCTTTGTCGTAGGAATAGCTGCACAAAGTACTTATCCTATTCATACTTACACTGAACTTCCTAACCCAAAACCAACCGATGCAGCACTGTGGGCACCACAATCGAACTATTCGATAAACTGGGGAAGCACGGATGTACGTTACAAAAAACAAGAACCATCCGGAAATTCAGCCAATAAGACTCATACACTTACTGCTTGGAAGGGTGAAAGAGTTTCAGCACAATTTGTAGTTTCCAATAAAACCGGTGAAAACATACTTAGCTATACTATTAGCAACCTGATTAAAGAAGACGATGCCAATCAGCACATTTCAGCCGAACAGATCTTTTCAGGATTTGTCCGCTACGTGATGACCGATGAGCTTAACAAAGATGGTAGTGGCGGCTGTGGACACAGAAATCCTGCCGATTTCGACTATTCACTTTCTGCCGACCCGATTGACCACCATATTATAGAGTTAAAACTAATGCCTTTAACTTCACAAGGTGTTTGGCTACGTGTAAATATTCCGGCAGAAACCGATGCAGGAACATACACAGGAAATGTAGATGTAAAACTAAACGGTAAAACCGTTGAAACTTTGCAACTCTCTGTGAAAGTGCAAAATCATACGTTACCCGCAGTTTCTGAATGGAGTTATCATTTGGATTTGTGGCAAAACCCATTTTCCGTAGCACGTTATCACGGAGTAGAACTTTGGTCTGAAGCACATTTGGAAGCATTGAGATATGAGCACCAACTCTATGCTGATGCAGGTGGAAAAGTAATTACAGCATCCATTATCTACGACCCTTGGGACGGACAAACCGAGGATAAATACGAAACCATGATAGAATGGACGAAAAAGAAAGATGGCACATGGGAATTTGATTATACAAATTTTGATAAGTATGTGGAATTGATGATGTCGCTTGGCGTAAACAAACAAATCAACTGCTACTCAATGATTCCGTGGAAACTTTCATTCCGCTATTTCGATGAAGCAAGCAACAGATACATTGATGCCTCGACTAAACCCGGCGACGCACTTTTCGAGGAGCTTTGGGTAACCATGCTTAAATCTTTTGCTGCTCATTTAAAAGAAAAAGGATGGTTTGAGATTACGCATATTGCTATTGATGAAAGACCGATGGATCATGTGTTAAAAACTTTAGCGGTTATCCGCAAAGCCGATCCGAACTTCAAAACGTCCTTTGCCGGAAATTACCATAAAGAGTTGTTGAACGATATAGATGATTACTGCATTGCATTCCGTTACAAATATACCGAAGCTGAAGTTGCCAGACGTCGTGCAGAAGGTAAAGTAACGACTTTTTACACATGCTGTACAGAATCTTATCCTAACGGCTTTACATTCAGTCCGCCTGCTGAAAGTGAGTGGCTAGCGTGGTATGCTGCAAAAGAAAATTTAGATGGCTATCTTCGTTGGGCATTAAACTGTTGGGTGCAAAATCCTTTGCAAGACAGCCGTTTCCGTTCTTGGGCAGCAGGCGACACCTATCAAATTTATCCCGGCGCTCGAACATCCATTCGTTTCGAAAGACTAGTTGAAGGTATTCAGCAGTTTGAAAAAATCAAAATCTTGAGAGAGTATTTCAACCAAGCCGGACACACCACGGCTTTACTTCAAATAGATAATGCACTTGCCGATTTTGATGAACCAATTTTGGCTAAAACCCCGGCAGAAATAACGATTGCCAATGCAAGAAAAGTAATAAACTCTCTTAGCGAAGCAGAGTTAACTGAAAAATCCATGCTTTCATCTATGATTGATTTGGCAACTGATTTTATGAATAAAGCTGAAAAAGGAGAAAGTCCGGGCGAATACTCGGCTGCGAATACGGCGGTTTTGGTAAGTGCAATTGCAGATGCAACAAGTGTAAGAGAATCTGGTACTTCGGATGCAGAGTTTAAGGAAGCGCGTTTGACGCTTTGGAATGAACTAGAAATATACAAAAAATCCAAAAATGTACCCATCGCTTCAACCGATGCAGAGCAAGTTTGGTATTCTTTTCATACACCTTTGAGAGAAAGTAAATACATAGCCTATCAAAGTGATAACGGAACGCTGTATGGAAAAAATTTTTCTAAAAATGACGATGGTTTATTGTGGAAGTTAAAGCAACTCAATGATGGTACTTTCGCCATTATCAGCAAAAAAGGCAAAAGCAATATTTCCAACAATGCATCTTACAACACAGCACTCTCAACGAGCAGTACACTTCTTACTTCGGACGGTTGGAAGTTTACGCCTACCGGAGATGGAAAGTTTTTTATTATCACTTCGGGTAGTGTGCAAGTCAATCAAACAAATTCAGGCTTAGGCTACCGAATTTACAATTGGGGTGGGGGAAACGAAATGAATGACACGGGATGTAAATACATTATTCGTCAGGAAAGCGTAACCACACATACACCTGTAACGCAAAATAACAGTTTTAGCGTAAATATTATAGACAAAAAACTGGTAGTGAGCGACCCCAATTTACCTATTAGAGTTTTTAATATCAGCGGACAAGAACTTTCAAAACAACAACATTTTCCGACAGGTTTAATAATTGTAAAAACCCCTTATCAAGCCTATAAATTAGCTGTTCATTAAAAGACATATTTTGTATTTACTAACTTTCTTATTTTAAAAATGAAAATTAAATTACACCTTATCACGTTACTACTTTTAATAAGTAGTTTTACATTTGCAGGCGTAGAACATCTACTGCCTAAGCCGCAACAAATTACGGTAAATGCCGGAAGTTTTAATCTGGCGCAGCCGATAACCGTTATCGTCCCTGCGGGTGATGATTTTAATTTTGTGGCTGATGAAATTAGCTCGTTTGTTACGGCAAATGGAGGAAATGTAGCAACAAGTTCGGTAAGTATTGTGGTAAATCTAACCACCAACATAGCCGGAGCCGAATTCCAAGATGAAGCCTACAGCCTTGAAGTTACGGCTGACAAAATTACCATTCTTGCCACCACACTTCGCGGTGCTTATTGGGCTGTTCAAACGCTTTGGCAACTTGCCGAAGGTAATAATAATCAAGTGAATGCTTGTAAAATTACCGACTGGCCTGCATTCCGCCTTCGTGGATATATGCACGATGTGGGTAGAAGTTATATGGCATTTGAAGAGTTAAAAAAACACATTCAACTACTTTCACGCTACAAAATCAACACTTTCCACTGGCACTTAACAGAAAACCAAGGTTGGAGATTGGAAAGTAAAGTTTATCCAAAACTAAATTACGATGCTAGCTATTCACGCCACCCCGGTAGATATTATACCATCGAACAAGCAAAAGAACTGGTAAAATTTGCACGTGAGCACGGTGTACAAGTCATCCCTGAAATTGATATGCCGGGACACAGCGAAGCTTTCCGCAAAGCAATGGGACATTCAATGCTAACCGAGGAGGGACTGGCAGAAATGAAAGCCATTATGACGGAAGCTTGTGAAACTTTTTCAGATGTAGAGTGGATACATATCGGTAGCGACGAAGTACGTGACCCTGACAAAGTGGGTGCAACTATTTCCGTTGAATATTTTATCCAGCAAATGACATCGCATATCCGTTCAAAAGGCAAGAAAATTGTAGTTTGGCGTCCGGGGTTCGGCTATACTGAAAGCGATGTAGATATGGTACATATGTGGTCAAGTAGAGGTAGCACACTTGGTTCTTTGCCTGCTATTGACTCGCGGATGCATTATATCAATCACTTCGACCAATATGCCGATGTGATTAGCTTGTACAACAGCACCATTGCCTACCAAACCAAAGGAAGTCACCAATATCCGGGATTAATCGTAGGAATTTGGAATGACCGTGTTGTACCGACAGATAGAGACATTGTTATTCAAAATGCATTCTATCAATCCATGCTTGCAGCTGCCGAACGCACTTGGCTGGGTGGTGGCAAAGGCTATTTCTATGAAATCGGTACTAAATTAGACCCTAATGATATAGATTTTGCCGACTGGGAAAGACGTTTCCTTTATCATAAAGCAAACCACCTAAAAGATGAGCCGATTGCTTATGTAAAACAGACCAACGTGCTTTGGAGAATTACCGACCAATTTCCGAACAATGGAAATGTTAATACAATTTTCCCGCCGGAAACTCAGGAAACAGCACATTCATACACCCACAATGGCAAAACATACAACACTAGCAGCGCTATGGGTGCAGGAATTTACCTACGCCATGTTTGGGGACCGGGGACAGTTCCTACATTTTTCAGTAATCCGCAAGCCAATCAAACAGCTTATGCCTATACTTATGTTCATTCATCAAGCAAGCAAACTGTTGGATTGCAACTTGAGTTCCAAAACTACGGTCGCTCTGAGATGGACTTAGCTGCACCACAAGGACAATGGGACTACTATAATAGTAAAATTTGGATAAATGATGAAGCTATCAATCCGCCTGTGTGGCAAAATACACATACCGGAAAATCGAATGAAATTACGCTGAAAAATGAAAACTTTACTGCTCGTCCACCAATTTCGGTTACGCTAAATGAGGGATGGAACAAAGTTTTAATAAAGCTGCCTAACAACGGATTTACACGTAATGAAGTGAGATTGATGAAATGGATGTTTACCTGTGTTTTCGTAACGCCTGATGGAAAAGATGCAGTAGAAGGCTTGATTTATTCGCCCGACAAAAACTTAAATCCTATGATAGAGGTGTTAACCAGTGCCATAGACAATGCAAATGCAATAAAAAACTCTGTAATGGTGGGTGCTGAACCGGGAAAGTACTCGACGACCGCAGTAGCAAAGCTACAAAAAAACATAGACGCTGCTTTGGTCGTAAAAAACAATCCAAATCTAACTAATGAAGAGTACAAAGCAGCGGCTGAATTGCTAACCAAGCAGATTGAAGACTTCAAGAAGTCGATTAATATGCCTAAGGTAAGTACCGAATCGAAACAATATTGGTACTCACTTTCTGCACCGAATCGAGATGCTTCTAGAGTGGTGGCTTATCAAGGGGACAATGTAAATTTAATCGGTCAACCATTTGCAGCAAATACGGATAAATTTCTTTGGAAAGTAACTGCAAACAGCGATGGCACATTTAACCTAATAAGCAAGGTAAAAGATAGCCATATCAGTCCGAACTCTGCATTTAACACAGCACTGAAAGCTCAAGATGGTATTCCTACAGCAGGAGGATGGATTTTTAAGCCTATTTACACGAATCAGTACTTTGCCGTTGCAAGTGGCGATGTGCAGCTAAATCAAACTACCAGCGGACTAGGTTATAATATCTACAACTGGGGCGGTGGCTCTAACATGACCGATGCCGGATGTCAATATTTGTTTAGATTAGAAAGCTTGGTTGGTGCTGACGCACTAGATTCTCTACAAATGGCATTGGACGCAAGCTATGGTTTCAAATCAAGTACAATAGTAGGAAAAAATCCGGGGGAATACTCTGAAGAGGCTGCTGAAACTTTGAATAAAGCTCTTGAAACAGCATCAGATGTTCTAAACAATCCTGAAAGCACACAATCGGAACTTCGTACAACCAAAGTGGCGCTTTTAGAGGCTTTGGAACAATATAAAGCAGGGTTAAATTATCCGTTAGCAAGTACAGCAGATAAAACTATTTGGTACTCACTAACAGCAGTGCGTGAAAATCGTTCGGTAGCATTCCAAGGTGATGGAAATGTATTAAAGGGTGAACCATATGTTGCTGATGATGATAAATTTCTTTGGAAATTAGTGGCACTTGATAACGGTAGTTTTTCTCTGGTAAATAAAACATCAGATACTTATGTCAGCACAGCAACACCGAGACTTACTGCTGTTTCCGGCACTCAGACCGAAGGCGGATGGAAATTTACCCCCATTTTCAAGAACAACTATTTTATTATAACTTCCGGAACTTCGCAATTTAACCAAGGAAACTCCGGCACAGCTTACGTTATTCACAACTGGGGAAATGGAACAAATATGACGGATGACGGATGTCAATACTACATTATTCCACGACTTGAGGTAGGTACAAGCGTAAACAGCCAAACAGCAGAAAATGAAAAGATTTGGATTGAAGACGGCAAAATAAAGACCACCGGCGATATCCGGCAATTAAGAGTTTATAATATCAGCGGACAGCAATTAAACGCAAAAGGCAGACTTCCGCAAGGCGTTATTATTGTGAAAACACCTTACCAAAGCTTAAAGTTTGTGATAAAGTAGTTTACAAAAAAAACAAATGAATTAATCCGTTTTTGGTCTTACATAGTTCCAAAACGGATTTTTCTTTTTTTCATCACTTCCAATACAAAAAAAGTAAAACTATTTTTTTAAAATATGTATAACAAGAATTTAAGATTGGAACAAAATGATTATATTTGTGAACGAATAAGATTTCGGGATGTTATAAATATCATACTCGAAAAATAAAGTAGAAAATGTGAGGTTGAACGGATGATATTTGTGCTGTGGAAATAGCTTGATAAAAAGATGAAATTGTGTGGTAGAGATAAGGACGAATAGTGAGGTTGATTTTTGAAATGCAACGGCATTTCAAATCCGGAGTGATAAAAATGTAAACAAAATGATAAATAAATGGATTTATTCGGAACTTACCGAAGAAGAAAATGAAATTAAAGAAAAACTTGCCAATGAATTAAGTATCAGTCCTATATTAGCTCAGCTTCTCATTCAAAGAGGAATTACAAGCTTTGACGAGGCACGCTCTTTTTTTAGACCGGATTTAGATAATTTACACGATCCATTCTTGATGAAAGATATGGATTTGGCGGTAGAAAGACTGACTAAAGCACTTCGTAGGAATGAAAAAATACTGATTTATGGCGACTACGATGTGGACGGCACCACCTCTGTTTCACTCGTTTATCGTTTTTTAATTAAGATTTATTCTAATCTTGATTTCTATATTCCCGACCGCTATAACGAAGGATATGGTATTTCCATTAAGGGCATTGAGTTTGCCAAAGAAAATGGATTTTCACTTATCATTGCCTTAGACTGTGGAATTAAAGCCGTTGAAAAAATCAAATATGCCAAATCACTTGGCATCGATTTTATTATCTGCGACCACCACAATCCCGATGTAGAACTACCACCTGCCATAGCTGTACTTGACCCAAAACGAGATGATTGCGACTATCCTTACAAGCATCTTTCCGGCTGTGGTGTAGGGTTTAAGTTTATGCAAGCCTTCTCACAGGCAAATGACATTGACTTTGAACATCTCTCACCAATGCTTGATTTGGTTG
>DUQG01000032.1 GCA_012837935.1 Bacteroidales bacterium | reverse complement strand
CACTACTGACCGACTAAAATATTTTGCTGTAATGCAAACTGTTTATAAGAAGCAATTTGAAGTGTTTTAGAAACTTATAGGGTTGCTTTTTGAACTTCGTAGAAGTTTCCTGTAAATAACCCCCAATTTAATTGGGGGGAAAGACAATAAAAGTACGGCATAAACACTGTAAGTGTTTCCCTGCTTAGGTTGTGGGAAACTCTTACAGAGTTTCGTTAAGTAGTATTTCCTAATCCCCCAGATAAATCTGGGGTGCCTGTCCGACCTTTGGCGGATTATGCAAGGATTTGTCCTACAGACAATTATTTAGTCGGTTAATAGTGATTTTATTACTAAAAATATAAGGGGCGATTACCCCCTTATATTTTCCTAAATGTGTCTTTCACTGATTTTTTTAAACATTACGTCGTAAGTAGCAACATAACTCCCTTTAATGAAAATCATTGAAGAACCCACTGCATTTTTGAAGAAACCAAGGTGACTTTCATGTTTTTCACTAATTTTTTTAAAAGTTTCATCATAAGTGGCAAAATAACTCCCCTTACGAAAAACCATAAATTTATCAGTAAAACCTTGAAGTTCTCCAATCGAACTTTCGTGTTTTTCACTAATTTTTTTACCAGCATCATTGAGAGTTTGGTAATAACTCCCCTTTCTAATTACGTCTGTTATCATAAATCCATACCCTAATTCGTGTCGGGTGCAACTTTTAATTTTGCCTACTCTGTTTAGCTTTCGGCTTCCCTAATTTAAAGACTCAAAAATATGTAAAGCCTACGTCAAATTACATCATTGTCTCAAAATCTGTCTGCGTATCTTTTCTATTTGCATTGGCTCTAACGTAGAACTTACGAAACAAAAGTACAATATTCTTAACAATAAACCATTCAACACTTGATTTTTTTTTCAGATATAAAAAATAGCTGTTAATCCTAAAACTAACAGCTATATATAATAAGATAACTTTCTTCTAATTAAACGGAAACAGCAACGGTAAAGCAAAAATCATAATTACCATTAAAATGATTTGCAAAGGCAGTCCCACTTTTACATAATCCATAAATTTATACCTTCCTGCCGACATAACTAATGCGTTAGGCGGTGTAGAGAATGGACTGGCGAAACACATACTGGCAGCTACAGTTACCGCAAATAGGAACGGGTAGGGACTTACACCAAGTGTCAAGGCGGTTTGCATGGCAATGGGTGCAAAAAGCACTGCTGTTGCCGTGTTGCTGATAAACATGGTAAGGAATGAAGTTGCCAAGTAAATTCCTGCCATAACCAATATAGGTCCGTAAGGGTTAAGTGCATCTACAATTCCACCGGAAATAGCCATTGATGTACCTGTTTTTTCCATAGCAATGGCAAGCGGAATCATCGCAGCAAAAAGTACGATACTTTCCCAGTTGATGGTGCGGTATGCTGCTTCTACGTTTCTGAAACATCCGGTCAAAATCATCGCTACCGCAGCCAAAAGCGATGCAATAACCGGCTCAAGGATATTAAATGCCATCGCAGCCACCATCGCAAGCATAATTATTGCAGCTATCGGTGCTTTGTGGTCGAGTAGTACTTTGGATGCTTCCGTTTCAGGTTGACCTACTACCACAATGTTAGGTTCTTCACGGTTCATCCGACCAATATCTTTCCAATCGCCTTGAACCAAAAGCACGTCGCCGGAATGGATTTTTTGGTCTTTGATGTTTTCATATATAAATGTATCTCTTCGTCTGATGCTCAGTACATTTACATGATATTTCTTTCTAAATCCGGTCTCTTTTACTGTTCGGTTTACATGGTTTGAGTTAGACATTATTACCACTTCGGAAATACCAATTTCATTAAACTTGAATTTACCCGAGAAAATAGGACGTTGTTTTTTCTTAGCATCTACAAAGTGCAGGTTATAGTCTTGTACAAAGTTCTGTACATTGACAAAATTACCGAAAACATAGAGATAATCGCCTTCTTCAATTACACTTTCCGGCAAAGCCAATTTTTGTTCCGCTGCTTGTCCAAATCGGCTCTTTTTACTACTTGGCAATTTCCTTATTTCGATAATAGAAATATCATATTCCTGAGTAACAGTCAGTTCGTTTAGCTTTTTATTTAGAATAGGCGTGTCTTTAACCACTTCCACACGGAAAAGATTTTCTGCAATTTGGTATTCATTGATAAGTTGTTGAGGGGATTTTACACCGCTGTCATCATCACTGCTTTTGTAAGTTTTATCTTTTTTCTCTAATATTCCGGATAAAAACCACGTAGTGCCAATTCCCACCACCACGGTAATTAGTCCTACAGGCGTAAAAGAAAAGAAAGACAGCGGTTCAAAACCATTTTCAGCCAACGTGTTACTAATAATCATGTTAGGCGGCGTACCAATTAGCGTCATCATACCACCCATACTGCTTGCAAAAGCCATCGGCATAAGCAATCGACGAGAATTAACCTCAGCCATTTTTGCCATGCTGATAACTACCGGCATAAGCAAAGCCACAGTTCCGGTATTGCTTACAAATGAGCCGAAAAGCGCCGTAACAAGCATAATCAGGAAAAAGATTTTGATTTTACTTTTCCCGGCAAATTGTAGCAGATAGTTACTCACTTTTTTGGCGAGTCCGGTTTGGAAAATAGCACCACCTACTATAAATAAAGCAACCATCATAATTACGATGGGATTTGAGAACCCGGAAAGAGCCTCGGAAGGTGTGAGTATTCCCAACAAAACAAGCGACAGCAACGATGCCAGTGCAACTATATCGGAACGAATCTTCCCCCAAACAAAAAGTGCTGCCGTGATAAACAGAATAATTAGTACGGTGGTCATAAATATGTGATTAAAAGATTACACTATCAATTTTATAAAATCAAACGACGAATATACTATCCATGAAATCAGTTGATTAAAAGTTTATTCGTCGCGTGTTTGTTTTGATTTTAGACTGAGTGAAATTGTCAGTTTTAAAATTTTTCGGACAAATTTACCGATTAATAATTGTTAATTAAAATAACTTATTAATTCTTGAAAAGTATTTTGAAATTTTAAGGAAAAAAGTTTGTTTTTTACGTAGCTGGGATTTACAATCCCAGCTTTCCTTATATTATTAGGATTTTTAATCCGATTTACAAAACTTGTTTGTCCTCTGGTGGATTTTAACAGAGTTTCAGACTGGATTACAAATCCAACCGACGGGCTAAAATAAATGTCGGATATTCTCCTAACAGTATTAACTTCTTAAAAACAACAACATTAAGATGTTTTAAGAAGTTAAGATACATTAAGACGTTCTTAATAAAATCCTTAACTATATCTTAATTTCTTAATGTTAAAAAACATCGACAAAAATAAGACCCACTTTCTTAAGCAGGTCTTATCTCTTTATCAAACTACTAATTCGCGAACTAACTATACAACATCGTATTTAGGTTCTTGTGTGATTTCCGGAACAAGTTCTGTGTAAGTAACTACGCCATTTTCATCCACAACTACCACTGAGCGCGCACAAAGTCCTTGAAGCGGTCCGTCTGTCATCAGTACGCCGTAGTCGGTTGCAAAATTATTGTAGCGAAAATCGGATGCTGTAATCACATCGTTAAGTCCTTCGGCACCGCAGAAACGGGAAGCGGCAAAGGGTAAATCTTTTGAAACGCAAAGCACCGGAATGCCTTTTTCGGATGCAATTTTGTTAAAATTTCTCACCGAAGCAGCACATACACCTGTGTCGATGCTTGGGAATATATTCAAAATAAATTTCTTACCTGCAAAATCTGCCAAAGTAACTTCACTTAAATCACCTTTTACCAGTCTAAAATCGGGTGCTTTTGAACCCACTTTTGGTAGTTCGCCGTTTGTTTGTACGGGATTACCACTAAAATTTGTTATTGCCATTTTTATTATGTTTAATTATTTAAAAAATACTTATTCTTATTCAAGAAATACAACAAAGATTAGCTCTTTTTGTTTATATTTGTAAAGAAAATCTATACGAGTAATCATCAAAAACATTTAATTTTAATGTCAAAGTTTGTTATATATCAAGCATTTCCGAGACTTTTCGGAAATTACAATCCAACACGTAAACACAATGGCACCATAGAAGAAAATGGTTGTGGAAAATTCAATAGCTTCACCCCGAAAGCACTAAAAGAGATTAAAAAACTTGGTGCAACACATATTTGGTACACCGGAATTTTAGAGCATGCAACCAAGACCGACTACACTGCACACGGTATTTTGTCGGATCATCCCGGCGTTATCAAAGGAAATGCCGGATCGCCTTATGCCATTAAAGACTTCTACGATGTTGACCCCGATTTGGCGGAAAATGTAGATAAGCGAATTGAAGAATTTGAGGCGTTGATAGAAAGAACGCACAAAGCCGGACTGAAAGCAATTATTGACTTTATTCCCAATCATACAGCCAGACAGTATTATTCAGATAAAAAACCGAAAGGTGTAAAAGATCTAGGCGAAGGCGATAATCCCAATTGGGCATTTTCACCGCTGAATAACTATTACTACATGCCGGGCGAGCAACTTCGTCCTACTTTCAATACTGGTGGTTACGAAGAGTATCCGGCTAAAGTAACCGGAAACGACCAATTTTCGGCTCATCCAACTGAGTTTGACTGGTACGAAACAGTTAAACTTAATTACGGCGTAAACTATCGCGAGGGTTTCCAAAAACAATTTGACCCGATTCCCAATACTTGGCACAAAATGCTGGATATTCTTAGCTATTGGGCTGAGAAAAAAGTGGACGGTTTCCGCTGTGATATGGCAGAAATGGTGCCTGTGGAATTTTGGGGTTGGGTAATTCCAAGAATAAAAAAGATTAATCCGGATATTATTTTTATCGCAGAAGTTTATAATCCGGCGGAATATAGAAACTATATCTGCAATGGAAAGTTCGACTATCTCTACGACAAAGTAGGAATGTACGATTTGCTGCGCAATATTGTAAGCAGAAATTATCCGGCTTATGAAATTACCAACGCATGGCAAAGTCTGAATGGAATTACGGAAAATATGCTGCACTTTATGGAAAATCACGACGAGCAACGCATCGCATCCGGATTTTTCTGTGGAAACGGTATGTATGCCAAACCTGCTGTAATTGTTTCTGCAACGCTTACATCTGCACCTTTTATGATATATATGGGACAAGAACTTGGCGAAGTGGGTATGGATATGGAAGGTTTTAGTGGCGTAGATGGGAAAACGACGATTTTCGACTATTGGGGTATCAAAAGCTTCCAAGCTTGGACCAATAACGGAAAATTTGATGGTGCGCACCTAAATGAAGAGCAGAAAGAGCTAAGAGGTTTCTACGAAAAAATTCTCAATGTTTCCACCAAAGAAAAAGCCATTAGCTAAGGACTTATGTATGATTTGGTGTATGCTAACTTTAACAACGAAGACTTTAATCCGCATAAGCAATATGCCTATTTTAGAAAATATAAAGATGAACTGATACTTTGTGTGGTTAATTTTGGCGACAGAGGAAGAGAGGTAGAAATAAATATCCCGGCAGAAACTTTCCAATATCTCGATTTGCCGGAAGATAATTATTATAATTCAGTAAACCTTCTGAATGAAGATGAAGAGTTTCCGGTTCAGCAACTAAGTTCAAAAGTTCGTTACAGAGTTTTTGTTCCGGCATGGGAAGGAAAAATCTTGAAACTAACGAAAGTGAAAGCTGAAGAAAAATAAATTCTTTAAGAGATTGATCGCCTTGATTTTTTAAATAACAAGATGGTGGTACTTTCTTTTATTTCGGGTAAGTTTGTGTAAACATTGGTTTCTGAATAGGAATGACCGACAATCCCGATAACTATCAGAACGTTCTACCCCATTGCTGAAATTATTAATCATTAAAAAATATAGAAATATGAAAGAAATTTCTTACAGCTATTCCGGAACAGGAATAAAAACATTAAAAATATCATCTTTGATATTTTTGATTATTTGTGTCTTGGCTGCATTTATTCTTATTTTTCAAGGCTCTGATAACGATGAACCTGTTTTTTATTTATACGCCATTTTTGCAGTTTTAAGTGGATTCTTGACATTGGGTACAGGATATGCTCTTGCTACGATTGCGGAAAATTCGCTTTTGCAGAAAGCTAAATTAAAATCTGACTTAAAAGACAATGAAACAACATTTGTGGAAGTGAAAGATTAATTGGTGCTTTTTGTAACACCTTGTTTTGCTGAACTTTTTAACAACCCAAAGACTGGCTTAGAGCCAGTCTTTGGGTAAGTAATACAATTATAAAATCAGCTTTCCTACTCTGTTACCCACTTTAAGAATCACTACACCATCTGCTTGTAACTGAATTTTATTCAAGCCTTCCGCTACCTTTGCACTAACAATTTTCTGTCCGGCAACATTATAAACTTCAACTGTTTCGCCTTCGGTAGCTTGGAACATCAGAGTTTTATTCTCACTCCAAACTTGCAATTGATTAAAGATCGAGTTTAGCCCGGTTACTGTTAAACTGATAGGACCCACTTCTTTGGAAGACTCGGAAACTTCCGTTCCTTTTACCGCAACAACAGTATAATAGTAAATTTGGTCTTTATCTAAATTTAAAACCTGAAAGCTTGTGTCATTAACACTAAATGGCGAATTGGTAACCGGCACTTTGGTGCTTGCTGCACCTTGTTGAACCACCACATTATCTATAAAGAATCGAGCTCTTGATTTCTTATTACTTTCAAATTGTATGGATGTGGATTTGCTTCCGACTGTGAAAGGAATACTATAGGATTTAAACGTATAGCTTTCATTATTCAAATCAGTAACAGAATGCAGTAAGTTTCCATCAATATTTATACTCATAAACGTATCATCACCACCCCACGCCATAGCATCAAAATTCAAAGTGAACTGTCCTTCATCTGCTGACAAATCAAGAGTAGGCAAAGTGATATTTCCCGGGGAAGAACTACTTCCTATTTTTACACTTCCACCTGCTTGGAAAACTTTAGTACCTGTCCAGCCCGGCGATTGTGTATAATCGTCCAATGACCCGGACACATCCGTACTAGCTGCATTGCCATCCGGACTACCGTCAGTAAAGCCATCAAAGTTTTCAGACAATACTGTTCTTAGCTCGCCCGTCTCAGCTTTTGTATAAACATTAAGCAAATAACTTTCAGCACCTTCTACCGCACTCCATGTAGCCGTAAAACTATTTGCTCCTGCTTCAATAGTAGTAACATCGTCCGGAACCCTAGGAACACCCAATGGCTTTCGAATAGAAAAAGTAATACTCTCATCTGTTTCTGCAATATCGAAAATTCCTTTACTAAGTGAAGAACCACTGCGAGTTACAAAATCAAAGTTCGTAACATTACTTGTTCCCGGGAAAGGGTCACCACCCAACGTATTGTTGTCTGCTAATCCGTCGGCAACCATCAGCTGTACGCCCATAGCATCCGGGTCATTATTCGGCTCATTATACGCCCAAGCAAATGCATCATAATTAACCCGATAAATTAACATTCCGTGTCCGGGTAAAAAAGCATCCCAGCTTGATTTTTGCCTATTTTCCAATAAGAAAAACTCCGCAGGATTAGGGTTATCACCATCCAAATTATGAGAGTCTGTGGTAGAAATCAAATAGGCTTGATTGGTGGTAAGTAATTTTCCCAAAGATTTATTTGTAACTTCACCGTCAATTAATTCGGGGGTTAAATAACCTAGCTGGAACCGCTCAAAAGAATTGTAAGCAGGCGGTGTTCGCCCTTCATTCAAATAAACACCTGCGTCCATAATATTCCAAAAGGAAAGGGTAAAGTGGTCGCTACCGTCAGTGGCATACATATCTGCCAATCCCAGCACGTGGCTAAATTCGTGTACAAAAGTACCTATTCCTGTCATATTAGTACCCGTATTGCTTTTTAACTCGGAAGCACAAGCATAATCTTCTAGCCGTTTCGAGTTAAAGGTAACAGAAGCAAGAGAGCCTGTGTAATTACCATTGCCACCATATACTTCGGAAGGATAAATTGCCCAACGATGAGGCCAAACCGTGTCATCCTCACCCCATTCAGCTTCATTATAACCTGCATAATAGATAAAAACATTATCCACTACACCGTCGTTATCCGTATCGTATTCGGCAAAGTTTACCCCTGCTTCGTGAGCGAGTTTACAGGCATCAACAACCATTTGTGCCGGGTTTTTATCGAAACCATCCGCATCATTTTCACCATAAAACTTATAAGGATTCGGCAGTGTATAAGGACCAACCACATCAAACTGTGGCGCTAGCTCACCCATCGTATTATCTCTAAAATAATCTCGTGCCGAACCTGTGCCACGATTAGCGCTGTAATTAGCTTGATTCAGCATATTTGTAAATGCTTCCTGTGGGTTTGGAATAACAAAACTTTCGTCAGAGAAATTAACCAAAATAACCAATGAACGTGGCGAACCTTGTTTTGGAAATTTGGCTTGTGGCTTTACCCTCATTTGTTTTTTAGCAACTCTTTTAGCTCGCATAGCGTTAGCTATTTGAGTAGCTGGTTGTATTTGACTTAAGTTTTCAAGGAAAACTTGCTCCGCTTTGTCTCTTTGAAGTAAGTTGTTTGCTTTTACTCCGGTGCTTAAAATTTCACCTTTTGTATCTAACTTAGCGTAGTTAAAAATTCCCTTACTATCTTTTGTTAGCAAATAGCCGTCTTCTGTAACATGGTATTTGTGAAACTCATCACCACGCAACATCACTGTCAGCTCTGAGCCATCGGGTTGTTTTATTTTTGTCGGATAGGGATATGCCGGAACTGCCTGTATCCACGATACAGACGAAACAAACAGCGCAATCAGTATTAGTTTAATTGTTTTTTTTCATACATTTAGTAATAATTTGAATATTTAAAAATTAGAAATTAATCGTGTAAAACCATTTTAGAATTAATTTAATTGGTTTTTGTGTCTTATAAATTGCCTCATTTTTGTAAGAAAACACTCAAAACAAGGAAAATCTAAAAACAGCGACAAAAGTACACAAAAATTCTCACTTACAACCTACATTAGATGTTAATTCTACATAGAAATATCTGTTTTAAGTTGTTGTGAGAATTTTTGTCAATAAAGGTTGTTAATTGCTATGTTTAGAGTCCAAATTCTTTTTTAACTTCATCTACTTTATCCGGCTTTTCCCAAGTAAATAGCTCAACCGATTTCTTAATTTCTCTGCCGGAGGCATCAACAAATAGTTTTTCAACTTTTCTTGGGGTACGTCCTACGTGTCCGTATGAAGCTGTCTCTTCATAAATCGGATTGCGAAGTTTCAAGCGTTCTTCTATTGCTTTTGGACGCATATCAAATAATTTTTGAACCTTTTCGGCTATTTGAGCATCTGTAAAATCCACTTTGGATTTTCCGTAAGTGTTCACATAAACATTCATCGGTTCTGCCACACCAATAGCGTAAGCAACTTGCACCAATACTTCATCAGTAACACCTGCTACCACGAGGTTTTTAGCGATATGACGAGCTGCATAAGCTGCCGATCTGTCCACTTTCGAAGGGTCTTTACCTGAAAATGCACCACCACCGTGAGCACCTTTTCCACCATAAGTATCTACAATTATTTTACGTCCGGTTAGTCCTGTATCGCCATGTGGTCCACCAATTACGAACTTTCCGGTCGGATTTACATGTAAAATATAATCGTCTTTGATAAGCTCATAAAACTGCGGCACCTGCGCTTTCACTCGTGGAATTAGGATATTTCTTACATCTTCTTTAATAATGGCAAGCATTTCTTTGTCCGCTTCATCCTGAGTTTTATTGGCAGTTGGTTGAATAAATTCATCGTGCTGTGTAGAAATTACAATAGTGTGCACACGAACCGGATTGTTATTATCGTCATACTCGATAGTAACTTGCGATTTTGAATCCGGACGAAGATATTTCATCAACTTACCTTCACGACGAATAACCGCCAACTCTTTTACCAACGCATGTGATAAATCGAGCGAAATTGGAATGTAGTTTCGTGTTTCGTTGCAAGCATAACCAAACATCATTCCTTGGTCACCGGCACCTTGATCCATCGGATTTTCGCGTTCTACACCACGATTGATATCTTGCGATTGTTCATGAATAGACGACAAAATTCCACAAGAATTACCGTCAAACATATACTCACTTTTAGTGTAACCAATTCTGTTAATCACTCTACGAGCTATGCTTTGCACATCTACATAAGTGCTTGAACTAACTTCTCCGGCAAGTACAACTTGTCCGGTTGTTACCAGCGTTTCGCACGCTACTTTTGATTCCGGGTCTTGCGCTAAAAAAGCATCAAGAATAGCATCTGAAATTTGATCTGAAACCTTATCCGGATGTCCTTCCGACACCGATTCGGATGAAAATAAATAACCCATAATGTTTTAAATTTTGAAGCTGGAAGTATGAAGCTCGAAGTATAAGTTCAATAAGCTACACAAGCTTACCAACAATAGTTAATAAATATAATTACGGGATGATTATAAAGGACTGTAGAAGAGAAAAAAACGGAAAGTGATTACAATTTAGCATTTTTTTCAGTGGTTGCAAGCAGTCCAAATCTATCCACTTTTTTAATCAGGTGCAAATTTACTATAAGATTTTAAAAAAAAGAAATTATTTGTGTTAAAAAAAAGAGACGCCTAATTTAGGCGTCTCTAAACACAAACAAAAAACTATGAAAAAAAAACTAAAACACGCTTTTAGCATTAGTTCTAATGTTTAGTCACTGTAGCATCAAAATTAGCTTTAATAGACTGTTCTGATTGTTCTGATTTTCCGGATTTTTTAAATTCAAAAGAAACATTGTACGTTGTGTCGCTTTTCTTTTCAACCTTAAACCATCCTGTCCAACCACCTAACTCATAACTGGCAAAATAAATCTCATTAAAGGAAAAATCAAAAAATTGTCTGTTTTCATCATTACTTTCTTTGATAGTAGTAATATCGGTTTTTTTACCTATCAAATTGCTTGAAATGTTAAGCATCCCATGGTTTTCGTCAGACAGAAAAAACATAAATTCTGCACTTTCTCCCATAAGGAATGCTATTCCTTCTGTAATATTAAATTTTTCGCCATTCAGCATAATTTGATTCTTCAATTCTACAGTAGGTTCATCTTCTTCTTTACAAGAATAGGCAGTAAATAATAAACCCATGGCTAAAAATGCCATAAATAATTTTTTTGCTTTCATAATAATAGATTTTTAAGTTAGTATTATATATTTTTTTCAAATATAATCATTTGAATTCTAAAAAAGCCATCAAATCGTAAAAAACTATTCACATTTCGTAAAAACATTGAGAAAATCGATTTATTTCTTTTGTTTTTGTACACTGCTATCTGATAAAATCAAAAAAACATCCCATCCATGCAACCAAAAGTTTTTTGTTGTTTTTAAGTAAAAATTATTTTCTATCTTTGCATCGAAATTTGAAAATTTCAAAATCAAACTGGGGTGCCTTAATATTTCGGGCTGAGATCATACCCTTTGAACCTGCGCGGGTAATTCCGGGAAGGGAACGAAGTTTTATCATTTCTCATTACAATCCGTATTTTTGGCTATCTCATTTATTTATTAATCAGTTATTTTAGCTACGCTGTTATTTGACTACGTCGTTACTTGATGGTTATTAGGCTACGCCGTTATTAGTGGTTATTTAATTGCATCGTTATTTTCAAGAACATAAACCTAATAACGTCCACCGAAGGAAAAACAACAACTTAATAACGCTCGAAGAGCAAATAACATCCGGCGAAGACGGATAAGTATCGCGAAGCAAAATGACACAAAGTAATTTACAAAATGAGAAAGTTAAGTCTTTTTTTACTGCTATTGGTTACGATGGCGGTAAGTGCAAAAAACTCCATTCGTGGAAAAGTTTACAACGAGTATAACGAACCTTTGATTGGAGCAGTCGTTACGCTTAAACAATTATCTAAAAGTATTAGTACAGATAAAAATGGTGAATTTTTATTTGAAAATCTGAGCGATTATGCCTATTCGCTTCAAGTAAAAAGTCTCGGTTATGAAACTTATGAAGAAATTGTAAAAAACGGTAGCTCACTAACTATTATTTTACAACCTGAGACGAAAAATTTAGATGAAGTCATCGTAACTGCCACGCGTGCCGGAACAAAAACACCGATGGCGTACAGCAATGTTTCGGCAGCAAAACTTTACGAAAGCGGTACTGCTGAAAATATCCCGACATTGATTAACTCGTTGCCTTCGGTGATAGCATTTACCGAAGGTGGAACAGGTGTGGGCAACACATCCTTACGTGTTCGCGGAACGGATGCCACACGAATCAACGTAACTCTCAACGGAATGCCGCTTAACAATCCGGCAAGTCAAGAAATGTATTGGGTAAACTTGCCAAACCTTTCCGCAACGATGGAAAACGTACAATTGCAACGTGGCATCGGCACTTCTACCAATGGCTCTGCTGCTTTCGGTGCAAGTCTTTCGATGAAAACAGCATCGCCACGCCAAAATCCACACGGCGAAGCATCCACATCCGTAGGGAGTTACAATAGTTTCTTGTCCACCATTGCCGCCGGAACAGGCGTAATGAAAAACGGCTTATCGCTTGATGCTCGCTACTCTCGTGTACTGAGCGACGGCTATATCCGAAACGGAAGTGTTAATCACAAGAATCTCTTTACATCATTGTCGCATCGGACTGAAAATCAGCTGATGCAGTTAATTTATATGTACGGCGAGCAAAAAACAGGCATCACGTGGGAAGGTGTAACACAAGAACAAATTGACAAGTACGGAAGGCGTTACAACCCTGCCGGAGAATACAAGGACGATGCAGGAAACATTCGTTATCACGACAATGAAACTGACAATTACACATCGAATATTGTGCAGTTTCTTTTTACTCGAAAGCTTAGTGAAGCGTTTTCGCTGAATGTCAATTTAAGCTACAATCACGGTGCAGGTTATTATGAAAATTGGAAATCAAACCAAAAACTGAAATCTAAATTTGGTTTCGAACCGCAAATAATTGATGGAATAACCTATGAAAAATCCGACGTTATCCGCCAAAAATGGATGGACAATGATTTTTATGTAGCAAATGTGTCGGCTAATTATTCCAAAAACGGTTGGAAAGTGCAAAGTGGAGCTATGTACAGCCTATATGATGGCGATCATTTTGGGTGCTTGCCGTGGGTAAAATACAATCAAAACATCGGAGCAAAAGATAAATGGTACGAGAACAATGTCAAAAAGCAGGAAATCAGTGCTTTTGTGAAAGTTGAATACGAACTCAATGAAAAATGGTCGGTTTTCGGGGATTTGCAAGCTCGGTTGGTAGACTTCCGATTAAGCGGTCTGGATGATGATTTCGGGGATTTGACCATGGATAGAGAATACCGCTTTTTCAATCCGAAAGCAGGTCTCTTTTATACAATAAATAGTAATCACGCTCTTTATGCATCGGTGGCTATAAGCAACCGCGAACCGCAACGTCCCGATCTGAAAGATGCCGTAAAAGGAAATTCAAAAGCCGATATTTTACCTGAGCAAATGGTGGATTACGAACTTGGCTACAAGTTAAACATCAACAGAATTACTGTCGGTGCAAATATCTATTACATGGATTACAATAATCAAATGGTGCAAACCGGAAAACTTTCAGATATAGGTTATAAACTGATGGAAAACGTGAAAGACAGCTACCGTACGGGAATTGAATTGGAAGTTGGTTTGCCGATTATTGGCGAAAAACTTCGCTTGGATGCCAACGCCACACTTAGCCAGAACAAAATCAAAAATTACACCGCTTATTACGATGTGCACGACGAGCTTTGGGATAAAATAGTTAGTCAGAAAACCGAGTTTTTCAAAGCAACCAATATCTCTTTTTCGCCTAATATAGTTAGTTCCGGAATTATCAGCTACCAACCGCTTAATAACTTAAAATTTCGTTTAATCGGGAAATATGTCAGCAAACAGTTTTTAGATAATACTTCCAATGACGAGAAAAGCATTCCTGCTTACTTTGTAAGCAATGCTGCTGTAAGTTATAACTTCAAACCGATGCAATGGGGCAAAATTGAGTTGGATTTATTTGTAAATAACCTGCTCGGCACAGAATATATTGCTAATGGCTACGCATCCACATCTTTTGTAGAAAATTCCGAAGATAAGCCTTACCATTACGTGGGACTTTATCCGCAAGCAACTCGGAACTTTATGGTAAGAATGACGATTAAGTTTTAGAGGTAAAAAGCAAGCAGTAAGAGGTAAGTTCCTGTTTACTTGTACAACAAAAATATACACGGTCTTTTATTCAAATTCGGTTTTTGTTTTTTCCAAACAGAAATCGGATTTGTTTTTATATACTCGGTTTCAAGTGTGATGTCTGCAGCAACACAAAGTTTGGTATTGGGTTGGCATGTAGCGAGAATATCATCAAGCATTTTCATGTTTCGGTAAGGCGTTTCTATGAAAATCTGCGTTTGGTCTTCGCTGTAAATACGGCTTTCCATTTTCTTCAAGGCTTTCACTCTGTCGCCTTGCTGTACAGGCAAGTAGCCAAGGAACGCAAAACTCTGTCCGTTAAATCCCGAAGCCATCAGCGAAAGTAAAATAGACGAAGGTCCTACCAACGGGACAACCCGAAAATCCTGCTTTTGTGCCAAAGCCACCACATCCGCACCCGGGTCGGCAATAGCAGGACAACCTGCTTCGGAAATAATTCCTACGTCATTTCCTGTTTTAAGCGGTTGTAAAAATTGAGAGACTTCTTCCGGCTTGGTGTGTTTATTTAGCTCGAAAAAGGTAAGTTCATCGATATTTATATCTCGATTGACTTTTTTCAAGAAACGACGAGCAGTACGCAAGTTTTCCACGATAAAATATTTCAATCCGGTTATAATTTCCGCATTTCCGGCAGGAAGAACTGAGGATAAATCTTCAGTTTCGCCAAGCATGGTGGGGATAAGATATAAAGTATTCATAACTGCAACAAATAATACTAGATAATCAAATAAGTCACTTTTCAGCCGAGCTTCTCAACTCCTCCAACTCCTCTGCTAAAATCTCCCACTCATACATTTTTTGCTCCAATTCTCGCTGTTTTTTGTGTAGAAGCATAATAAAGTCCACATCGGAAGCTTTTTCAGGATTTTGCAGTTCCATTTCCATTTCGGCAAGTTCTTTTTCAAGTTTTTCAACTGTACTTTCAGCTTGCTCTACATCTTTTTCAACTTTTCGTATTTTGCGATTAAGTTCTTTACGAGCTTCATAAGCCTCCTTACCTGCTGAAATAGAAATACCTTGTGAGCTTTCTTCATCATTAAAACCTTTGAGTTTTGCACTCTCCAAAAGTCCCCCTTGCGGGAGATTTAGGGGGCTTCCGAGTTCATTCAGGTTTTCGATTTTTTTCTTACGCAAGAAATCATAAATTCCACCCATATGTTCTCGCACTTTTTTATTGCTGAACTCATATACTTTTGTAACCAACCCATCTAAAAATTCTCGGTCGTGCGAAACAATAATTGCTGTACCGTCAAAAGCTTTGATTGCTTCTTTAAGTACATCTTTAGAAGGCATATCCAAGTGGTTGGTAGGTTCGTCGAGAATAAGCAGATTGACAGGTTCGAGCAGCAGACGTATCATTGCTAATCGGCTTCGTTCGCCTCCGGAAAGCACTTTTACTTTCTTGTCCGACGCTTCACCACCAAACATAAAAGCTCCGAGAATATCCCGAATTTTAGTGCGAATGTCTCCGACAGCAACACTATCTATTGTTTCAAAAACAGTTAAATTTTCATCCAAAAGCGCAGCTTGATTTTGAGCAAAATAGCCGATTTTCACATTATGACCTAGCTTCAACTTACCGGAATAGCTGACTTCATCCAGAATACACTTGACAAGCGTTGATTTTCCTTCACCATTTTTCCCCACAAAAGCCACTTTTTCTCCCCTATTGACAATCAATCCGATATTGTCGAGTACCAAATGGTTTCCGTATGCTTTTGAAAGATTCTCAATCTCCACCGGAATGGACCCTGAACGTGGCGACGGCGGAAATTTTAGATTTATGCGTGAATTATCCACCATATCAACCTCTAACCGCTCCAACTTTTCAAGTTGCTTGATACGCGACTGTACTTGAACGGCTTTGGTAGCTTTGTAGCGAAAACGTTCAATAAACTCTTCCGTATCTTGAATCATTTTTTGCTGATTTTCGTAAGCTCGTACTTGTTGTTCGTGGCGCTCTTTGCGAAGTTCAACGTATTTGGAATAATTCGTGTTATAATCGTAAATACGTCCAAGTGAAATTTCTATGGTGCGATTGGTTACAGCATCTATAAAAGCTCTATCGTGCGAAACCAAAACTACGGCATTTCCGGAATTTATCAAGAAATTTTCTAACCATTGAATACTTTCTATATCAAGGTGATTGGTAGGCTCATCGAGTAGCAGAATATCCGGAGCTTGCAGTAGGATTTTAGCCAATTCAATCCGCATACGCCAACCGCCACTAAACTCAGAACATGGACGATCAAAGTCTTGTCGCACAAAGCCCAATCCTAAGAGTGTTTTTTCTATTTCTGCCTGAAAATTTCCGGGATTGATAATGTGATAATGCTCACTGGCTCGGCTATGCTTTTCGATAAGTTCCAAATATTCCGGACTGTCGTAATCAGTACGAGTTGCCATTTCTTTGGCATAGCGTTCAATAGTTTTTTCTATTTTCGTAATATGCTCAAACGCTTTTTCTGCCTCTTGTTTCACCGTTGTACCCTCATTATGAATCATATGCTGAGGCAAATAACCAATTGTCAAGTCGGATGGGATAATGATATTTCCTCGGGTTGGATTTTGTTTTCCTGCAATTAGTTTTAGCAGCGTAGTTTTGCCCGCACCGTTTTTTCCCACAAGAGCAATCTTATCTTTTGGGTTGATTAGAAAGCCGATATTATCAAATAATGGCGAACCACCAAACTCAACAGTAAGTTGTTCAATGGAAATCATACAGTCATTTGAGAAACAATCACTTATCTAAACTCTCAGCTTTTTTCTTACCAACAAGAATCCAGAGAATTTTAGTGAGAATAACACATAAAACAAACACCAACGCCACAAGAACTTCATTGGGAAAATTTCTGCCAATCAATGCCAATGCTATGAAAAACACCGAAACACTCATCAAAATAAATGAGACCTGACGGTGCTTTAAGCCGAATAAAAGCAAAAGATGATGTAAATGGTTTTTATCTGCCTTAAATGGTGAGTATCCTTTTTTTATCCTTGTTCCCATTACACGCAACGTATCAAAAAGCAGTACAATCAATATTGTAAATGCTACTGCCGGTGCTGCATTCATTTTATAAGTTTCCGGTACATCGCCGTTGGCATTCATTTCACAAAAAGAAAAGACAAATACATTGAAAAGATACCCTAAAAGCAAAGAACCCGAATCGCCCATAAAAATCTTACTTTTACTGCCAAACACATTATAAATAAAGAACACTATAAGCGAACCTACCATAGTGTAAGCAGCAATAGAAAGGTACAAATGATTGGTAAATTGAAAATAAATAGCAAAAAACAAGGAATACAGGATTCCCAAACCTGATGCCAGCCCATCAATACCGTCTATTAGATTCATCGCGTTAACAACAACGATAAACACGAAAAAAGAAAGAGCATAGCTTAATAAAATGGGAATTTCGTAAATTCCTAAAAAACCATGTAAATTGGACAGCCGAATATCTGCTATTACAATTAAGAAAAAACCGGAAACCAATTCACCCAATAGCTTTGTAGATGCTTTTATATTAATCAAATCATCAATAAAACCAATAATAAGAATAACGAAAAGCCCCATTAACACAAACTGAAGGGATGCAATAATTTCATAAGAAAACAGAAAAACTGTAATCAGAAATGATATAAATATATTAAGCCCCCCTATATTAGGAACATTACCATTATGCGATGTTCTTTTATTGGGACTAACAACAAAGTTATAACTTTTGGCTATTTTTATTACCACCGGCATAAACAAATAGCCGATTGTAAGTGAAACCAAAACAACAAGAAAGGGGTAATTATGTGAAAACTGGACTATTTGATTCATTTTTCTTTCAACTTTTCTTCTCTTTTTAACATTTATGCTTCTTCTTCCATATTGTGGAAAACGTTTTGCACATCGTCATCTTCCTCTATTTTGTCCAGAAGTTTGTTGACCAAAGTGCGTTGTTCTTCGGTAACAGACTTAAAGTCATTAGGAATACGCTCAAATTCTGCTGTAGTAATTTCAAAACCGTTTTCTTCCAAATACTTCTGAATAGCAGAATATGAGGTAAATTCACCATACAGCACGATTTCGCCTTCATCTTCCACCAATTCATCCACACCAAAATCAATCAAATCCAACTCTAGCTCTTCAAGTTCCACATTGTCTTTTTTCACTACATGAAACACACATTTGCGATCAAAAAGAAACTCAAGCGAACCTGTAGTACCCAATGAACCACCGTGTTTGTTAAAATAACTTCTGATATTTCCTACCGTACGGGTTGGGTTGTCCGTGGCAGTTTCAACAACAATAGCGATACCGTGAGGACCGTAACCTTCGTACACCATTTCTTTGTAATCGGACTCTTCACGTGAGGATGCTTTTTTGATGGCACGTTCCACGTTTTCTTTCGGCATATTTTCCTTTTTAGCCTGCTGAACTAGCACACGCAAACGAGGATTCGTATCTGCATCAGGACCACCGTCCCTTACTGCAATGGTTATTTGTTTTCCTAATTTCGTAAAAACGCGAGCCATATTACCCCAGCGTTTTAATTTAGTAGCTTTTCTATATTCAAATGCTCTTCCCATGTTAAAATGTAATATATTTCGTTTTCGGACTGCAAAATTATGAAAATTACATGAAAAATCAATGTTTATTCAGAATATTTTCAATATTTATATCATAATTCATTGTAGATTAAAAAATTATTCGTATTTTTGCGGCGCATTAGGAGAAAGTGGAGGGGGACAATCAGTCCCCTTCTTTGTTGTAAAATAGCGATATGATACTAAAAGAAACTGTTTCAGAAATAGTAGAAGCATACATTGCGGACACAGATTATTATTTGGTTGACACCAAAGTCGGCACAAACAACCATATTACCGTGGAAGTTGACCACTTTGACGGCGTTTCGCTTGATTTTTGCATAGAATTGACTCGTGCCATTGAACAAAAACTTAACCGCGACGTAGAAGATTACGAACTGGAAGTTTCATCGGCAGGACTTACTTCACCTTTTAAAGTGCTAAAACAGTACGAGAAAAATATCGGCAACGAGGTAGAAGTAATGACAAAAGACGGCAAAAAGCTCGTTGGAATTTTACAAGGTTTCGATTTGGAAAAAATCATTTTACAACAAGAAAAACAGGTGAAACCAGAAGGTGCAAAACGCAAAATCACGGTTACTGAAGATACCGAAATACTATTTCAGAATATTAAAACAACTAAATATATTATCAGATTCAAATAACAATCATGGCTAAAAAAGAGCACATCAATTTAATTGATACATTTTCAGACTTCAAAGAAACTAAAAACATAGACCGAAGTACTTTGATCAGCGTAATGGAAGAATCCTTCCGCAATGTGATTGCAAAGACTTTTGGTAGTGATGAGAATTTTGACGTAATTATCAACCCCGACAAAGGTGACTTTGAGATTTACCGCAACCGCGTGGTAGTACCTGATGATGAAATCGAGAATGAAAATTTGGAGATAACACTTTCTGAGGCTCAGAAAATTGCTGATGATTACGAAATCGGCGAGGAGGTTACCGACATGGTGGAGTTTTCATCATTCGGTCGTCGTGCTATCCTTACACTTCGTCAAACATTGGCTTCTAAAATATTAGAGCTGGAAAAACAAAATCTATACATCAACTACAGCGAAAAAGTTGGTGAAATTGTCAACGCCGAATTGTATCAAATTTGGAAAAAAGAGATGCTGCTGATGGATGAAGAAGGAAACGAACTTTATCTGCCAAAATCAGAGCAAATTCCTTCCGATTTTTACCGCAAAGGCGAAACCGTAAGAGCAGTAGTAGCGATGGTTGATAATAAAAACAACAACCCGAAAATTATTCTTTCTCGCACATCACCAGTGTTTTTGGAAAGACTGTTCGAATTGGAAGTTCCGGAAATTCATGACGGACTGATAACTATCAAAAAGATAGCTCGAATTCCGGGTGAAAGAGCCAAAGTAGCTGTTGAATCTTATGACGACCGCATCGACCCGGTAGGTGCTTGCGTGGGTGTGAAAGGTTCTCGTATTCACGGAATTGTACGTGAGCTGCGCAATGAAAACATCGACGTAATTAACTATACAAGTAATATCAGCCTGTTTATTGCCCGTGCTTTAAGCCCTGCAAAAATCACTTCTATTCGACTAAACGAAGAAGAAAAAAAAGCAGATGTCTATCTAAAGCCGGAGGAAGTATCACAAGCCATCGGTAAAGGTGGATTAAACATCAAACTTGCGAGTATGCTAACAGGCTATACGCTGGATGTGTATCGAGATATAGATGAGAGTGAGCACGAAGAAGATATTTATCTGGACGAATTTGCTGATGAAATCGATCAGTGGGTAATTGACACTTTGAAGAAAATTGGCTACGACACAGCTAAGAGTGTACTTGCCGTTCCTCGTGAAGATTTGTTACGTCGCACCGATTTGGAAGAAGAAACAATTGATGAGGTATTGGCGATTTTGAATGCAGAATTTGAAGAAGAGGAAGATGAGATTGAAGAAAACGAAGAATAGTACAAGTCAAATTTCTCAAAACACAAAAACCAACATTTTAATAAAAAACACCGTAAATATATAATATGTCTATTAGATTAAACAAAGCTATCAAAGATTTAAATGTGGGGTTATCTACAGCTGTAGATTTCCTAGCAAAAAAGGGACATGATGTTCCTGCCGATATTAATTTCAAAATTACAAATGAAGAATATCTATTATTAGCCAAAGAGTTCAATAAAGATATGGCTTTGAAATTAGAATCGGAGCGTTTGAGTCAAGAGCGCCAATCAAAGGAAAAGATGGAGACTGTTGCCATTGAAGGGTATCAGAAGAAAAAACCTGAGCCCAAAGAAGAAGTTATCAAGGCAACAGTTAGCAGTGATTTACGCCCTGCAATTAAAGAAGTTGGACATATTGACTTGGATAAAAAAGCTAAACCCGCTAAGGCTAAAGAAAAACCTGCTAAGGAAGCAAAAGAAAAGGCTATTAAAACGCCTGAAACGAAAGAAGTAACTACAGAAACGCCTAAAGCTACAAAAGTGGAAGAGGTAATAGCGCCAAAAACAGAAACAAAAACTGAAGCTCCCAAAAAAGCAGCAGAGGAAAAGCAAGAAAAATCTTCGAAAAAGGAAACAGCGAAGCATAAACCTAAAACTGCCGCACCCAAAGCTCAACCCAAACCCATAATAGAAGACGAGGATGACGACGATGATGAAGAGGAAATTTTCCGCATTGGCAAACCAAAGCTTACTTCCAAACCGGTGATACTAGGCTCTATTGACCTAGATAGCATCAACCAAAGCACTCGTCCTAAATCCAAATCTAGAGAACAAAAACGTAAAGAGCGTGAAGAGAGAAACAAATCTGTTGCAACTGCCAGAAGCAGAAAAGGTGGTGATGATGAAATTGTAAAGGAAGGCGGAAAACGCAAACGAATTAATAAGCAGAAGGTTGATTTATCTAAACCGGACAACTTTAGTGAAGGTAAAAAAGGTGGCAGAAAAGAAAGCTTCAAAAAACCGATTAAAACGGTTGTAAGTGAAGAAGATGTTCAAAAGCAAATAAAAGAGACTCTAGCTAGACTTTCAGGTTCAAAAAACAAACGAGGCAAAGCAGCCAAATATCGTAGAGACAAACGTGAAACTGCAAGACTGCAAGAGCAAGAACAAGAAATTCTAGAAAGAAAAGAAGAGCGAACACTAAAACTAACCGAATTCGTAACCGTAAGTGAATTGGCTACGATGATGGATGTGTCTGTTAACGAAGTTATAGGTACTTGTATGGCAATCGGTATGATGGTATCTATCAACCAACGCCTTGATGCTGAAACCATTAACATTGTAGCAGATGAATTTGGATTTAAAACCGAATATGTAAGCCACGATGTAATTGAAGCCCTTGCTGAAGAAAAAGACAAAGAAGAAGATTTGGAACCGAGAGCACCAATTGTTACCGTAATGGGACACGTGGACCACGGTAAAACTTCTTTGCTTGACTATATCCGTAGTGCTAATGTGATTGCCGGAGAAGCCGGAGGAATTACACAGCACATTGGTGCTTATAATGTGAAGCTTGATAACGGACAACGCATTACATTCTTAGATACACCGGGACACGAGGCATTTACAGCGATGCGTGCACGTGGTGCGAAAGTAACGGACATTGCTATTATTATTGTAGCAGCCGATGACAACGTGATGCCTCAAACAAAAGAGGCTATCAACCACGCAACAGCAGCTAATGTGCCGATTGTATTTGCAATTAATAAAATTGATAAACCTACTGCAAATCCGGAGAAAATTAAAGAAACTCTTGCTACCATGAACTATCTGGTAGAAGATTGGGGAGGAAAATACCAATCGCAAGATATTTCTGCAAAAAAAGGATTGGGTGTGAAAGAATTACTGGAAAAAGTTCTATTAGAGGCTGAACTTCTGGAACTTAAAGCAAATCCAAATCGCCGTGCAACAGGTTCTATCATTGAATCTTCATTGGATAAAGGACGTGGATATGTGGCAACTGTGCTGGTAGAAAACGGAACGCTTAAACAAGGCGATATCGTGCTTGCCGGAACCTATCATGGTAAAATTAAAGCCATGTTTAACGAAAGAAATCAACGAATCGAAGAAGCCAAACCATCGGAACCTGTGCTAATACTGGGACTGGATGGTGCACCACAAGCCGGCGATACTTTCAACGTGGTAGAAACCGAGCAAGAAGCCAAAGAGATTACCAATAGACGCGAGCAACTACAACGCGAGCAAAGCATCCGAACAAGGAAACACTTTACTTTGGATGAATTGGGACGCCGTATTGCTTTAGGCGATTTCCAAGAGTTGAATATCATTGTTAAAGGTGACGTGGACGGCTCTATCGAGGCACTTGCAGACTCTTTACTGAAACTTTCTACTGAAAACATTCAGGTAAACGTGATTCACAAAGCCGTAGGTGCTATTTCCGACTCAGACGTGATGCTTGCAGCCGCATCCAATGCAATTATTGTTGGTTTCCAAGTTCGTCCGACCGTATCTGCTCGCAAAATGGCTGAACACGAAGAAATCGATATCCGCTTGTACTCAATTATTTATGATGCTATCGAGGAAGTGAAATCAGCTATGGAAGGTATGCTTTCTCCGGAAATCAAGGAAGAAGTTACCGCCACCATCGAAGTGCTTGAAACTTTCAAAATTTCTAAAGTGGGAACAATTGCCGGTTGTATCGTAAGAGAAGGAAAAGTAACGCGCAATAATAAACTACGACTTATCCGCGATGGAATTGTAATTTTCACCGGAGAACTAGATTCCTTAAAACGTTACAAAGAAGACGTAAAAGAGGTAGGAACAAACTTCGAGTGTGGTCTTAGCATCAAAAACTACAACGACATTAAAGTCGGTGATATGGTTGAAACCTTCGAAGAGATTGAAGTTAAACAAACTCTTGATTAGATAAAGAAAATAATATTTTTTGAAAAATGGCACTATTCGGAATTTCGGGTAGTGCCATTTGTTTTTTAACGTTTTAATGTTTCAACAAACCGTAAAAACACCATATCGTAGAGACACCATATTATCGACGCCTCTACAAGTTTAGGCAAAACACATAACCTGCATTAATCTTTTCCCGATATCTATTAAGACTGTGTTATCTGTGTTCTAACATATCACCAAAATCAAACAAAATCATAATTCAGACATTTTTTCCAAGTTTTCTTGTTATCTTTGCAGTTAATTTTTTAAAAACCATTTGTAAGGTAAAAAATATGATTAACATTACATTCCCCGACGGAAATGTCCGTCAGTACAATTCCGGTGTTACCGGACACGAAATTGCCGAGAGTATCAGTTCGAGGCTTGCACAAGAGGTATTATCCATTGGTGTAAATGGCGAAACATGGGATCTTTCCCGTCCGATTAATAGCGATGCGTCAATCGTTCTCTATAAGTGGGATGATGAAGAAGGTAAACACGCTTATTGGCACAGTTCGGCTCACTTGATGGCAGAAGCGCTGCAAGAACTTTATCCCGGAATTAAATTCGGTATCGGACCGGCTATTGAAAACGGCTTTTACTACGACGTAGATCCCGGAACAGCAGTTATCAAAGAAAGCGACTTGGTTACCATTGAGAAAAAAATGATAGAGCTGGCTGCACGCAAAGAAGCCATTGTACGTCAAGATATTTCCAAAGCCGATGCACTGAAACTTTTTGAAGAAAAAGGCGACGAATACAAAACAGAACTTATTTCTGAATTGGAAGATGGAACCATTACATTATATACGCAAGGTAACTTTACCGACCTTTGTCGCGGACCACACTTAACAAATACCGGCGAAATCAAAGCCATCAAAATACTTAGCGTAGCAGGTGCTTACTGGCGTGGTGATGAAACTCGCAAACAACTTACTCGTATCTACGGAATTACATTCCCTAAGAAAAAAATGCTGGATGAGTATTTGGTTATGCTGGAAGAGGCAAAAAAACGTGATCACCGCAAAATCGGCAAAGAACTGGAACTATTTATGTTCTCTGAAACCGTAGGAAAAGGTTTGCCATTATGGCTTCCAAAAGGTACGGCACTTCGTTTGCGTTTAGAAGATTTCTTGAAAAGAATTCAGAAAAAATATCAATACGAGCAAGTAATTACTCCGCATATCGGAAATAAGCTGCTTTACGTAACTTCCGGTCACTATGCAAAATACGGCAAAGATTCATTCCAGCCGATTCACACGCCGGAAGAAGGCGAAGAGTATTTGCTAAAACCGATGAACTGTCCGCACCATTGCGAAATTTACAAATTTAAACCTCGTTCGTACAAAGATCTTCCGGTACGTATGGCGGAATTCGGAACGGTGTATCGTTACGAGCAAAGCGGCGAGTTGCACGGTCTTACACGTGTTCGTTCGTTTACGCAAGATGATGCGCATATTTTCTGCCGTCCTGACCAAGTAAAAAGCGAATTTTTGAAAGTAATGGATATTATTCATATTATTTTCAAAGCGCTGGATTTCAGCAATGTAGAAGTTCAAATTTCACTGCGTGACCCGAATAACAAAGAAAAATATATCGGTAGCGACGAAAACTGGGAAAAAGCGGAAAAAGCCATCGTGGAAGCTTGTGAAGAAAAAGGCGTAAAAGCTGTTGTAGAGCTTGGTGAAGCTGCATTCTACGGTCCGAAACTGGACTTTATGGTACGTGATGCAATTGGTCGAAAATGGCAACTTGGAACTATTCAGGTGGATTACAGTCTGCCGGAGCGTTTTGAACTGGAATATACAGGCGAAGACAACCAAAAACACCGTCCGGTTATGATTCACCGTGCACCGTTTGGTTCGATGGAGCGTTTCGTGGCTGTATTGATTGAGCACACCGCAGGTAAATTCCCACTTTGGCTTACTCCTGAGCAAGCAGTTATTTTGCCTGTAAGTGAAAAATTCAACGATTACGCCAACGAAGTAGCTAAAAAACTAGATGCACAAGAAATCCGTGTAAGCGTGGACGACCGCAACGAAAAAGTAGGTCGTAAAATTCGCGATAACGAATTAAAACGTATCCCGTATATGCTAATCGTAGGCGAAAAAGAAGCCGAAAACGGCGAAGTTTCCGTTCGCAAACAAGGTGGCGGCGATCAATTCACTCAAAGCGTAGATGATTTCGCAAACTCCATCAATCAAGAAGTTGAGCGAATAATGAAAGAAGCAATGACATTTTAATTAACGTCAGCTAATCAAATAGAAAAGACTACTCGAAAGGGTAGTCTTTTTTATTTGGTGGAAAATGCGAATAAAAACATGTTTATTCTACGCAGATTTTGCGAAGAATATGCTTGTTATTCTACGCATTAACTACTTCAACAACTCCCTCGCATTCATCAGCGCAGCTTCGGTAACTGTTTTCCCGCTAAGCATAGCGGCGAGTTCTTGTACACGTTCTTCGGGGGAAAGTGGACGGATAAAGGTTTCGGTGGATTTACCGGAATTGTCTTTATAAACTAGGAAGTGAGAGGATGCTTTGGCGGCTATTTGGGGTAAGTGAGTAATAGCGATTACTTGTGTATTTTCACTCATTTTCAGCATAATTTCCGCCATTCTTCCGGCAATTTCTCCGGAAACTCCAGTATCTATCTCATCAAAAACAATACTTGGTAAATCCGATTTTTTAATTAGTAGGGATTTTATCGCCAGCATCAAGCGTGAAATCTCACCACCGGATGCAATTTCTGCTACAGGCTGTACTGAATGGTTTTTATTTGCAGAAAATAGGAACTCAACCACGTCTGTTCCTCTTTCTGTAAAATCGGTTATATCTTTAAAATGAACTACAAATTTCACATTCGGCATTCCAAGCAGATGAAGTTGTTCTACTAAGTAGTTTTCGATAATTGGACTTGCTTTTTTACGAGTTTCGGAAAGCGTTTTTGCCTTTTCTTGAAGCTGTTTTTCTGCCTGAGCAAGTTGCTTTTCAGCCTCACGCAGCACCTCATCAAAATTATCAATTCTATTTAACTGCATTTGATACGAGTTGCGAATTTCAATCAGTTCCTCTACAGTTTCCACTTTGAATTTTTTCTGCAAGGAATAGAGTAAACTCAAACGATTATCCACAAATTCCAATCGCTCGGGATTAAATTCCAACTCACTCTGTACACTTGAAATATCGTAAGAAATATCTTTCAATTCAATCAAAACGGTTTCCAACCGCTCTACCCAACTTTCGCCTTGCGTTAGATAAGATTTGATTTTCTGAATTGAACTGCTAATGTCTTTTAATGCTCTTAGCACATTGGTTTCATCGTTGGTCAGCAAATAATCCGCACTTTGCAGTTCGGTTTTAATTTCTTCCACATGGCTAAGCATTTCCTGTTCACTTTCCAGTTCTGCCTGCTCACCTTCCTGCAACTTTGCTTCTTCAAGTTGTGTCAACTGAAACTGCAAATAATCCAAATCAGCAGCTTGTCTTTCCGCTTCTTTTTTTAGCTTATTGAGTTCAGATTTAGCTTGATTCCAAACTTGAAAAGCAGTTTGATAATCGGTAAGTTCAGTACTATTTTCAGCTACTGCATCCACCAACTGCAACTGATAATTTTCTGTGGAAAGCAGCAAATTTTCGTGCTGCGAATGAATATCAATCAGGCGATTGCTTAGGTCGCGAAGTTGATTTAATGATACGGGCGTATCATTGATAAAAGCACGGGATTTGCTATTACTCGTTACTTCACGTCGGATAATGCACGAATCGCTGTAATCGAGTTCGTTTTCGGCAAAAAATGAATTTAGATTGTAATTTTTCAAATCAAAAACCGCCTCTACCACCGCTTTTTGCTCGCCTTCACGAATCACACGCGTATCCGCACGCTGTCCCTGCACAAGCGACAATGCACCCATGATAATTGACTTTCCGGCTCCGGTTTCGCCTGTAAGCACAGACATCCCTGCCTTAAAATCAATATGCAATTCACTGATTAAAGCGTAATTGTAAATCGTTAGTGATTGTAGCATTTTTCGGATTTGAAATTATTATGCAAAGATATAATTCCGAAAGGAAAACACCAAAGAAATGTAAAATCAAAAATTACTTCCGATTGATTTGTTCGTATCGGTTGGCTTGCGAAGGGTTCACGGTAGTAAGAATATCAATAACCTTTGTTTTCTCTTCGGAAGTTCCTTGTTTGAAAATATTGATAATTTCATCGTTTTTGGCGTCTAAGAAAAGCGCAATCAACACCGACATCGGTCTTGCACGATAAGCTTCACGCAGCACTTCCATTCCTCCGGCTATTCTTGCACGTCCGTTGGTGGCATTGATTGACATCTCGTCTAAACCCAGACGATGATATTCGTAGAAATATTCACGGTATTTCTTAAACGCCTCATCCATTATATTATTGATAACCGTGTATCTGTTCCAATCTTTTTCAATACTTCGCCACCCGGGCCAATCGGTACTTTGAGCCAGTGAAGCGATATTTTCGGCTGCTCTAAAATAAGGCGTTCCACCCAAACGAGAAAAGCTATCCATATCATAGCCGATAATTAAATAGGCATAAAACGCCAACACCGCCGTAAGATTTGAATTTAAGTTATTCTCATTAAACTCCAAAGTCTCAAACTCTGTGTAAGAAAAATCAAATTTTTTATCTCTATGGTTCAGAAGAGTAGTTGTGTAGGTAGAGTTAAAAACCGGACGACGCGATTGTACAAGCATTTCGGCAGAAAAGTTATTTCCATCTACCGAATTGATGATGATATTAATATTGCACTCTATCCGTTCGTTTTCCTCGTAAACCAAATCAGTCCACTTCCGATTATTCATAAATTCCGAAGCGGCTGTTTGAAGTGTATTAAAAACCGATTTATTCGTTCCTTGAATTTTATCGGAATTTATCTGCAAGTTGCATTTCAGCTCCTGTGCCGATACAAATCCCACAGAAAAAACCAACAAATAGATAGCAAGTAAAATTTTCCCTTTCATTTTGTTTTTTTATTATCTTTTCCTTTAACGAAAAAACGCGGCTTTTCGTATAAAAACAGATGAAATTGAGCACAAAGAGCGTCATTTAAAGATAAGACACAATGCCTACTTTGAAACCATTTTGTAGCAATCGTTTCAAATTCTCATTTTTCCTTCATCGTTTTGTATAACTCTCAACATAGGATTTTATCACTTTCTTAACATATTAGTAATCAGCGAGAAATATAGATATAGTTATTTTGTCGCAAGAAAAATTAGTCATCTAACACAAAATCTTATGAGTAAAAAACTACTACCCAATTTGTTAGTTTCCGGACTCTTATTATTTTCGTTTTTCGTCCCTGCAACTACCGCCACTTCTACTACAAACATTGACAAAACCGCACCTGTTCTCTCTGAAAATCACGATGAAAATCATCAATTAAATCCCCAAAAAATGAAAAATTTAACACTTTCTTCGTCAGCAGTTTTTAACTCTGACAGCAAAAAAATAATGCTTATTTCAGACGTACATATCATGTCGGAAAAACTGCTAAAAAAAGACGGCAAAGCATTTGATGATTACTTGCAAAAAGACCGAAAACTTTTGCAAGAAAGCCGAGCTATTGCCAAAGAATTAGCCAATAATATCCTAGCCGAAAACCCCGATGTAGTACTGGTTAGCGGCGATTTGACCAAAGACGGAGAACTGCTTAGCCATCAATGTTTTGTTGAGATATTCAATCCGGTTTTAAGCGCCGGAATAAAAATGCTGGTTATTCCGGGAAATCACGATGTGGATAATCCGGATGCTGTCTATTTTAACGGCGATAAAACTGAAAAAGCCGAAAGTGTAACTCCGCGCCAATTCAGTGAGATTTATCGTAATTTCGGTTACGGCGATGCAATCAGTCGAGATGTAAACTCACTTAGCTATGTTAGTGAACCTATTGATGGACTGTGTGTTATCGCCATAGATGCATGTAAGTATTATGAAAATAAACACATCAGCCGAGGCGATGAGAAAGACCATTGTGTAACGGAAGGAAAAATTAAACCCGAAACAATGCGATGGATTAAAAAACAAGCTGATTTAGCTCGTACAAACGGCAAACAAATCATAGCTATGGTGCACCACAATGTAGTAGAACATTTTGATTTTCAAGGCGATGTGTCAGCACCTTACCTACTCGAAAACTTCAAAGAAGTTCAGCAAGATTTTATGGATGCAGGGATTCAAGTAGTTTTTACCGGACATTTTCATGCCAACGACATTGCCAAAACATACGACACAAACGGAAACTATCTCTATGACGTTGAAACAGGCTCACCCGTTACCTATCCGTGTCCGTATCGAATTATTGAATACCGCAATGATAATCAACTGACAATTTCGACAAAACGCATCGAAAAAATTGATTATGATTTGCAAGGCGAAGATTTTCAAGCTTACGCCAGACGCATTATCAAAGAAAGCATTCCGAGCGTCTTATCTTCCTTAATTTCAGAATTTTATCCCGAAATAAAACAATATGCAAAACCCTACACTACGTTTATAAAAATTCCCGAAGCGGAAAAATTAGGACAAATTGTGGAAGATAATCTAGGCGAATTGGCTGTGGAAGTGATGATAAAAATTTATGAAGGTAATAATGACAATTCGTATGATAATATTATGCTGAAAAAACTGGATAAAAGCATTGATAACCTTGCCGGGGATTTGGCGCGAACATGGCTAATAAAGGGACGAATTGCAAAATCATTACATAAAATGGACTTTGTAAAAAAACTGAAAGTAGCCGTTAGTAGCATTGCTTACAACATGAAAGGACTGAACGAACAAGTAGTACTTTCAAGGAATTTCAGCAAATGGATGGCACAAAATCGTGAATATATTGATGATTTGAATTACGCAATTTATTTGCAAGAACCGATTAAAAATCTTCAATCGTTTACAGTTAATCCATCTTTTACACCCAATAATAAATTCTGGGAAATGGATAGCAAATGGGCTGAAAGAGCTATGGCTTTGGAAGTTAAAGCCCCCTAAATCTGCCGTAAAAATGTTCGGATGTTTCAAGTTATATTTGCAAGTTGTAGAATTTTAGGTGTTAATTGCCCAAATTGATGTAAGAGGTTATTCAATAATCATTTTGTGGTTATTAACTTTCATTACTAAATACTATCTACAACATCTATATTTACGGATAATATTTGTTACCTACGAGAAACGAACAACAGAACATCTAAACGAATAAACATCTGAACAACCAAACTAGAAACTACAGACTACCATCTACCTACTTTATCTCAAACTTATCCGCATCTTGCCAAAAGGCATATTTTTGACGGAATTTATTAAGTTCGGAAGTGGTAATTTCAGCTGTTTTAATCTCAGCTTTATATTCATCAAAACTAAGCAATTCATTCCCCTTAAAATCAAGTAAAACAGAATGTCCGGAATAATCAAGATTTTTCCCATCCACACCTACCCGATTGACACCGCACACAAAAGACTGATTTTCAATAGCTCGTGCTTTCAGCAAAGCATCCCAAGCCTGCATCCGCACATGCGGAAAACTTGCCGTGTAAATCAGTAAATCGTATTCGTTTTGTACATTTCGCGACCAAACCGGAAAACGTACATCGTAACAAACCAAAACAAGGATATTAAACCCGCAGTAATTCACAATCAGCTTTTCATTTCCGGCAGAAAAATAGCGATGCTCACCACCCACCGCGAAAAGATGCCGCTTGTCAGCGGTTTTTATCTCACCATCGGGGAAAACAAAGAATGCCCGATTATAGATTTTATCATTTTCACGAGCAATAAAGCTTCCGGTAATTGCCATCTTATATTGCCGCGCCCACAATTCCAGTTTCTGAACCGTTTCACCTTCCATCGTTTCGGCAAGGTTGAGTTGGTCGATACAAAAACCCGTAGTAAACATCTCAGGCAACACGACCAAATCGGTGGAATTATGTAAAGCCTGTAAAGCTATTTCGGTTTTTTGCAAATTAACAGCTTTATCAGCCCAAGCAATATCGGTTTGGATTAGGGAAATACGCATATTTATCTTACATAACAGGTTTTACTATTTCCATTCTCAGTCCTAATGCTTCGATAATTTTGTTAAAAGTACTTATTCCCGGCTCAATTAATCCCTTTTCGATACGCGAAATATAAGTTTTATTCATCCCTACCCGCTCAGCAAGTTCTGCTTGAGTAAGTTTTTCAGCTTTTCGTGCTTCAGAAATTACCTGTCCCATGTAAAAAACGTAGGCTTCTTTTTCATGCTTTTCTCGTTCGGGTGTACCTATTTCCCCAAACTTTGCATCTAAAACAAGGTCGTAATCAGCTATTTTTTGATTGTTTGTCTGCATAATATGCCTCCTTTATTTTTATTGCTTTTTCTATTTCTTTTTTTGGTGTTGTTTGAGATTTCTTTTGAAATCCATTAAAAAGCACCACTATATTTCCTTCATCAAATATAAAGAAAACCCTGTATATATTCCCTTCATATTCAGTTCTTAATTCAAAAATTCCGTCCCTAATAAATTTAACGAATTTGGCAGATATGCGTTCCTGAGTTTTAAGCAAAAGTAATCCATACTGAATTTTAGTTTGAACTTTTTCGCTTAATGTTTCCATAAAACGCTCAAAATAGTTATCGTAAGTTATTATCTTTCGTAAATTCATAACACAAAAGTAACAAAAAAAGTTTACATATATATCATTTTTTGACAAAAAATCATTTCAATCATTTAATCACAATTGTTGAGTTTATTTTTATCAAGTCGCTAATAAACTCTTTCTTCTTTTTTGGCGAAACAATTATGCTACAATTTTTTCCATATTTTATCTCTATCCTATCCAGTGAAGCAGCAGGAGCACTAATCGGATTGTGGGTTTCGGATATTTCTTTGATTGTTTTTATGTCAATTATTTGAGGTTTGAGAAAGCTGTTTTTTACGATAAGATTTTCTCCATCTATCACATAAACTATCGACAGAAAAATATAGAGTATAAAAATGACTGTGAGTAACACTATGAAAAAACCTATCCAAGAAAATGCCCCAAGGAACAAAGGTAACGAACTTATACTTATCAAAATAACAATAAAAGTAACAAGCCCTATTCCAATTTTTGATTTATATATTTTATTCATAATGCGCCACTATCAAAGATGTTTACATATAATTCATCTTAATCAGTCCAATCAACAAAATCAGTGTTCTAAATCTCCGGAATCACAAAATTCTCTTCTTTCTTTCCTTTTATCCCACGATAAAAATCAAAAATATGCTTAAAATCAGCCTGTTCATCATCTGTTGGATAAAAAACTTCGGTAATCCCCATTTCTTTTTTGGAATAATCGATATACGCCAGTTGAATAGGTACTCCGGCACCTTTGGCGATGTAGTAAAATCCTTTTTTCCATTCGGGATTAGGCTTGCGTGTTCCTTCGGGTGTAATAGCCAAGTGCAATTTTTCCTGCCTGCCAAATTCTTCGGTCATTTGTTGTGTTACCGACATCCGCTTGCTTCTGTCAATCGGCACACCACCCATAGCTTTAAATAAATACCCGATCGGAAAAACAAACCACGACTTTTTCATTAAAAAACCCGCATTCAATCCTACTGCCCACCCAAACAGTTTACCCATAATAAAATCCCAATTACTCGTGTGTGGCGCTATACAAATCACACTTTTAGCCGGCTTTTCAACAGTATATTTCACTTTCCAGCCAAATAACTTTAAAATCCAAATACTTAAATTCATTTTATTTTCTTATTTTTTCACAAAGCTACATCTTTTCGAACAAACGGCAAGTTGTTGATAAGTATTTTCTGAAAATTAAGCCTAAATTCGTAACTTTGTTGATCGAAGTCCAAAATATTACTTTCAGACTTTCAAAAAGATTTTACTCTGATTAATCATCATTTTGACAATGGATTTTCTTAAAGATTTAAATAAAAGCCAACTGGATGCGGTAACGTACAACGACGGTCCTTCACTGGTTATAGCCGGAGCAGGTTCCGGTAAGACCCGTGTGCTGACCTACAAAATCGCCTATCTGCTTTCGCAAGGCGTATCGCCTGCATCTATTTTGGCACTGACTTTTACCAACAAAGCATCCCGTGAGATGCGCAAACGAATTGGCGAACTGGTTGGCTACCAAAATTCTCGTTACCTTTGGATGGGAACGTTTCATTCTATTTTTGCCAGAATTTTGAGAAATGAAGCGGAACATATCGGCTACACCAAAGATTTTTCCATTTACGACACAACGGACAGCAAAAGTCTGATAAAGAGCATTATAAAAGAACTTCAGCTAGACGATAAAATTTACAGACCGGGAAATATCCACTCACGAATTTCTTTTGCAAAGAACAATTTGATTACTGCATCGGCATACAATCAAAACACGGATATTCAGCAATCTGACCTACGAAGTCGTGTACCTCGAACTGGCGAAATTTTTACCATCTACACCGCTCGATGCAAACAGGCTAACGCCATGGATTTTGACGATTTGCTACTGCAAACTAATTTGCTTTTCCGCGACTATCCTGATATTTTGAATAAATACCAAGCTGTTTTCGGCTATATCCTTGTCGATGAGTATCAAGACACTAACTTCGCTCAGTATTTGATTATCAACAAATTGGCTGAGCAACATGAGCGTATTTGCGTGGTAGGCGATGATGCACAAAGTATCTACTCATTCCGCGGTGCAAATATTGATAATATTTTGAAGTTTCGGAATACGTATAAAAATGCAGAATTATTCAAGCTGGAACAAAATTACCGTTCCACTCAAAACATCGTAAATGCCGCCAATAGCTTGATTGATAAAAACGCAGACCAAATAAAAAAGACTATTTTTTCGGAAAAAGAGACAGGTAATCTTATCCGTGTAAGTTCTGTAATGACCGATTTTGAAGAGGCTTTTTCAGTGGCTAACAGCATCAGCGAATTACACAAAAAAGAGCACTATTCATACAATGACATTGCCGTGCTATACCGCACTAACTCACAATCTCGTGTGATGGAAGAGGCTTTGCGTAAGCAAAATATTCCCTATCAAATTTACGGCGGACTTTCATTTTACCAGCGCAAAGAAATTAAGGATGCAATCGCTTATTTCAGATTAGTAGCCAATAATGACGACGAAGAAGCTCTGAAACGCATTATCAATTATCCCGCACGCGGCATCGGCAATGTAACGCAAGATAAATTATTTAGCACTGCGCAATTACATCAAGTCAGTGCGTGGACGGTACTGCAAGATATGCTCAAATACAATCTGGATGTAAATGCCGGAACTGCCACGAAATTGGCTAATTTCAGGAACATGATTGATGTTTTCACGCAACAAATCAACACCTTAAACGCTTACGAGTTGGCGGAAAGCATTGTAAAAGCGACCGGAATTATCAGCAATGCCTTAAACGACCGTTCGGTGGAAGCACTCAGCCAAATGGAAAACGTGCAAGAACTTCTGAAAGCCATTCATGAGTTTTCTGATATGAAAAAAGAGGAAGAAGGTGCTGAACTAGTTACACTGCCGGATTTTCTGTCGGAAGTTTCGTTGCTGACCGACCAAGATACCGAAAAGAACGATGGAAAAGAGCGAGTTAGTATGATGACTGTTCACGCCGCTAAGGGTTTAGAATTTAAGAATGTCTTTATCGTAGGAATGGAAGAGCAGCTTTTCCCGTCGCCATATACAGAAAGTATGCGTGAGATGGAAGAAGAACGCCGACTCTTTTACGTAGCAATTACACGAGCGGAAGAAAATTGCTTTATCAGCTACTCAAAATCGCGTTTCAGAAATGGTCAAACCAACTTTGCCAATCCGAGTCGTTTTTTGAAAGACATCAACGAAGAATACTTGGAATATACCGATAACACACAGTTTTCGCCACGTTCACATTCTTCGTACAGCGATTACGACGACATTCCGGACATTAGAAATCGTTTCCGCAAAACACCGTTCAAATCACGAGCTACTCAATCTGCACCTGTGCAATCACCACGAAAACTGACAAAAATCAGCCAAAAATCGAGCGAAAAAGTAGTTGTAGAAAACACCAACTATCCTATGGGTGCATTCGTAAAACATAAGCTATTCGGTATTGGGAAAATACTGGAAACCAGCATTATAGACGGAAACGAAAAGGCTGAAATCGATTTTGGCGAAAAAGGTGTAAAATCGTTGTTGCTAAAATTCGCTAAATTGGAAATTCTGAAATAGTTATAATTTTGAAAATTAATTGCTTATAACAATTTATTTTCCGAAATTTGCAAAACTTTTTACTTAAAATTTATTATAAAAAAAATCACAGATTATGATGAAAAGAAAATTACTTTTCCTAAGCTTGTGCTTATTTGTTTTTTATTCAAATGCACACTCATTCACATGTATTATTAAAAAGAAAAAAGCCGAAACAGACTACGCCATCACACTTAATGGTAACGGGCTACTAACACCGACCAACTCTGCTGTACCGGAATTTTCAACCAGTTTTACCATTACGGCATGGATTAATCCGGCTATAAACTCTTCCGCAGAAAGAACTATCGCTGCTTGGGCAAGTAGCAGTTCGGGACAAATCGGAAACTTTTTCCGTTTGGAAGGTGACAATTATCTCTACTACGGACAGTGGAACGGTACATTCAAAAAAGTCAAATCAAATACGCCGATTGTTAGCGGACTTTGGAGTCACGTAGCACTAGTAAAAAACAATAATCAAATCAGCTTTTACTTAAACGGTGAAGATGTTACCGGAAATTATGTTAGCGGAGCTGCACCGATGAACAATAACGCTCAGGGCGATGCTTTTCGATTTGGAGGATTATTTCAAAACGGAAGTGCAAAAGAGTTTTTTAATGGCTTAATAGACGACATCGCTTTTTACAGCACAGCCAGAACTGCTACTGAAATTAAAGCTGAATATGAAAACGGCGTTAATCCGTCAGACAGCAAGCTTTGGGGATATTGGAACTTTAATGACCAGGCAAATCCTGTAACAGACAATTCTGCTTCGGGTACTCACAAACTTACTATTCTTAATGCCGAATATACCCTCGCAAACAAAACAGTAAACCCTGAAATCTCTACTGTTTCCACAGGCTTTGTGAAAAATACCACAGCACGCGCTTACGTTAATTCCGACATGGGTGGCACGGTGTTTTGGGCTGTCTATCCATCTTCTACTGTTTTGACAAATGCCGCAGAAGTAAAAACTGCCACCGGTGCTGTTAAATCCGGTTCACTAACCTACTCAACCCCCGGATTACAAGATTTTTGGGTGGTAAACAAATTAAATCCCGCCACAGATTACACGCTTTATGCCGTAATTGAATCAGGCGGAAAACTGAGTGAAATTGCTAAAACGAACTTCACCACCACCAACATTACACTTGATTTAATCGGTCAAATTGATGCTGTAAAAGCATTGATAAACAGACTTTTACCGGAAAGAGCATCCGAATTTGAATTTGCAGGAATAGAAAAAATCGACGATGTGTTAGATGTATTTGAACTTTCATCCGTTGGGAATAATATTTTAATCAAAGGTAGTTCAGCCACCGCTATGGCAGCAGGTTTGAGATACTATATGAACAACTACTGCAAGGCTTCATTCTCATGGAACGGACATCAGGACGAACTTCCAAATCCGCTACCTGCACTTTCAGAAACCATCCGAAAAGAGACAACTTACATGCATCGTTACGCATTGAACTATTGTACAATGAACTACACCATGTCTTTCTGGGATTGGGAAAGATGGGAGCATGAAATTGATCTGATGGCTACGCAAGGCGTTAATATGTTTTTATCGCCTATCGGTTCGGAAGCTGTTTGGCAAAAAGTGATGGAAAGATACGGATACACATTTGCGGAAATTCAAAAATTCATTCCTGGTCCGGCATACACAGCTTGGTGGCTGATGGGTAACTTGGAAGGCGAAGGCGGTCCGGTAAGTCAAGAATATATTGACGGACGAGTTGAACTACAAAAGAAAATTATGGCTCGTGCCAAAGAATTGGGCATGGAAGTAGTTTTACAAGGTTTTGCAGGTTTGGTTCCTTCCAATTTCGGTTCTAAAGTTCCGGGTGCAGTTATTCATCCACAAGGCGAATGGTTTTCGTACACTCGTCCTGCCATTATCAGCGGTCCTAAAACTGCCGAAGTAGCTGCTGCTTGGTACGAAGAATCAGCCAATTTATTTGGTGCAGTGAATTATTACGGCGGCGACTTATTCCACGAAGGCGGTAACGTGCCGGGTAATTTGGATGTAACAAAATACGCTGCAGACATTCAGGCAGAAATGTTTAAAATCAACCCTGAAGCTGTTTGGGTATTGCAAGCTTGGGCTGGAAATCCGAGAGAAGATGTAATCAGAGGTTTGAAAAAAGACCAATGTCTGGTTTTGGATATTGCCAACGAAAAATACAATGTATGGAAAGAGAAAAACAGCTTTAACGGCATTCCGTGGGTTTATGGCGTTATCAATAACTTTGGCGGCAGAATGAGCATTTACGGTCGTATGTCAAAACTTGCAAACGGCGTGTATGACATGCAAAACGACCCGAACAAAAAGAATATTTGGGGAATTGGAATTGTGCCGGAAGCTATTATTTTCAATCAAGTTTCCTACGATATGGTTTGGGATTATGTGTGGGAAACCGCCAAAATCAATCCGCAAGCGTGGATGGAGAAATTTGCTGCTTATCGTTACGGAAAGAATTTGGACAACACTGCAAAAGCTTGGAAAATCTTGGAACCGACAGCTTTAGCTTGTAACACCAATCAAGACGGTGGTTCCGAATCGGTTATCAATGCTCGTCCGGCATTAGATGTTGACAGAGCTTCTACTTGGTCATTAACAAAACTCTATTACGACCCGGCTAAAATCGTTCCCGCATGGACACATATGATTAATTCCATTGACGTTTTCAAGGATAAAACCACATTCAGATATGATCTAGTGGACATTTCTCGTCAAGTTTTGTCTAACCTTGCACTTGAAGTTCAGAAAGAGATGACGGCTGCATTTCGAGCTAACAACAAAGAACTTTTCAACGAAAAAAGCAAATTATTCCTTGAAATTATCCTTGACCAAGATAGCCTATTGCGTACACGCGAAGAGTTTTTATTGGGTTTATGGATTGAAGATGCTCGAAAAATGGGAACAAACGATACGGAGAAAAATCTTTTTGAAAGAAATGCTCGTGCTTTAATTACTACATGGAATTTAAGAGCAAATACAAATTTGCATGACTACGCTCACAGAGAGTGGGCAGGGTTAACCAAAGATTATTATTACAAGCGTTGGGAGTTATTTATCAGCGACTTAAAAGGCAGATTGGATGGACAACCCGCAAAAAACTACAATTTTTATAACGTGTTAGAAAAAGGCTGGCAGCTGAAGTACAGCGAGAAATTCCCAACTGAAACTGAAGGCGATGAAATAGAAATGTCCAAATATATTTATGAAAAATATATGCCAAAGTTGAAATATACTCTGACAAATTCATCTCCGGTAGTACACTCTGCTGAGTTTACCATTCCTGAAAATCTGTCTTTTGGGACGGTGGTAGGAACTGTAATAGCAACCGACCCAAACCCAAATCAGAAACTAAGCTATTCTATTTACAGTCAGTCGGTTGAGAATGCATTTAGCATCAACGAAAGCACGGGTGAAATCACTATCAACGATGCAGATGCGATGAAATACGTGAACACCCCTTCTTTCAGTTTGATTGTAAAAGTAAGCGATAATGGCAGCCCAAGTTATTCGGTTTATGCGGAAATAAAAGTGCTTTTAACCACAAGTATTCATTCTGTAAAAGATGATTTGGGTTCAAAAATAAAAATTCATCCCAACCCAACAAAAAACTTACTGACAGTCAATCTTCCTATTCAAGAAAAAGTGAATTTGAAAATAGTTGACACCGTAGGAAAAACGATAAATTTATATACAAAAAATGAAAAGCAATTTGACTTAGACACTTCTAGTCTAAGTAACGGAGTCTATTTTCTCGCCATCAATGGCAAGAAATTAAACGACACCATTTCATTTATTATTGAATAAAGGCTTTGAATACGTTTTTTTGAATTAATAAATGTTCGGAAAAATGTCCGTAGGACAAGCCCTTAAATAACCCCCAGATTCATCTGGGGGATGGAAAATGCTACATAGCTAAAACTCTGTAAGAGTTTCCCAAGTCGCAGTTGGAAAACACTTACAGTGTTTAAGCGGTCGTATATTCAAATTCCCCCAATTAAAATTGGGGGTTATGTGAAGGAAACTTCTACGAAGTTTAGAAAGCTCAACCTAAAACAAACAACTCATTATTAACCGTTTATATATTCACTAAAACACTTTATATCAACCAATTAATTTAAAAATTTATGAAAAAATCAGCTAAAATCCTTTTATTGGTGGCTTTGTTTTTCATTTTATTTCCGGAACTTCGAGCACAGTTGAAGCCTTACGAGGAAATTGGGGAAATGATAAAACAAAACATTACATCAATCCAGAACCCTACGTACAAATTACCTAGCGGTAATCTAAATCTAGGCACGTATTTGACAAGTGCTATCTCTGTGGGTGATGCCGTAAGCAAACCACTTGCCTACCTAGCTAGTTCTCCGGCAAACAATTACTATGTAAACTATTCCCTCAGACCTGCCGTGTTTGAAAGAGGCAAGTCTTTTAATCTCGTGCTAACTTCCAATAAAATAGCATCTACAGCTGCAGTTCATGCATATGTGTTTGCTGATTGGGATAGAGATGGCGTATTTGAAGTTGACCTTGGAAAACATAGCATCCCCGATAGAAATATTGAGGTTGCCGGTGTAAGTCTGAATGTCAGTATTCCCGAAGATGCCAAACTTGGTAAAAGCAGAATTCGAATATATTTTACTACATACAACACGCCAAGCATGCAACCGGATGCCAATTTAAGATCCGGAACTCTGTATGATTTTGTAGTGTTTGTAAGTGAAAAAACAGAACAAACAAAACTTCTGCTAAACGTTTCATCTAATAACATTGATTTTGGTAATGCTGTAATTCTCACCGAATCGGCAACAGCAGACGGTAGATACGATGCCGGAACAAGCGTGGAAATAGAAGCTATTTGTGGTCCGAAAAGCGTTTTTGTAGGATGGAGCAACGGTACAAAAATTGTTAGTACCAGCCAAAACTACAAATTTACACTAACCGAACACACACACCTGATTGCACTATTTAATGCACCGACAGTAACATTGGAAGAGCCTCAACCAAGTACTGCTGATAATCCTATTTGGTATCAAATTAAAAATGCACAGACAGATTCGAGGATTGACCGCTTTATTGCTTACACAGAAACAATCCCGGAAGGCTATACTACTGCGCTTCGCATTGAAAAACCCGCCGACCTATCCGATAAATTTCTTTGGAGACTAGAACCGACTGAAGATGATATGGTGAAATTGGTAAACAAAGGAAGCAGCAAACAAATTTATTCTGCTACGGGCGATTTAAACACAAGTATTAGCGTTGCAGATGAAGGTTCAAGCTTTTTTGTAACACCGAGTGGACACAGCAATGGCAGCTACTCCATCAAATGGAACAACCAAAACGATAGACTTTTGAACGGTGGACTTGCATTTAATATTGTACTTTACAATGCCGGAATTGGAACAGGTTCTGGTTGGTATTTCTACCGAGTACCTATCTATACTTCTACCCCTACAACAATAGAAAACTCGAATATCAAGTTTAGCTATAGCCAAAATACGCTAAGAGTTCAAGGTCTTGAAAATGGTGCTAAAATAGATATTTACAATATCTTAGGACATAAAGTTTTAAGTTCTAAAGCAAACACCGATGAAGTATCACTACAAACAGAGCTGAAAGGCGTACATATTGTTATAGTTTCAGATAAAAACGGATATAAAGCCGTGAAAAAGATTTTATTTTAACCCATTAATTCTACTAAAATGAAAAAAACGAAATATTTGCCTTACATTTCCGGTAGTATGTTGCTTTCTGCTGTAGCTGCTCCTGCAGCCATAGGGCAAACCCCGGAAAAACCGAATGTAATCTATTTCCTATGCGACGACTTAGGATTTGCCGACATCGAAGCGTATGGAAATCAGCACATTGCTACACCCAACATCAACAGATTAGCTGCAAACGGCATGTCCTTTACCCAACATTATTCAGGCTCTACCGTAAGCGGTCCATCACGTGCTTGCCTAATGACCGGACAACATACCGGACACACACATATTCGTGGACATATTGAGCATCCAAATGGTCAAGAACCACTTGACCCGAATGTGAAAATTCTACCGCAACTTTTTAAATCCCAAGGATATGCGACCGGCGCTTTCGGAAAATGGGGATTAGGACACGAAACATCCAACACAAAACCGAATGACATGGGATTTGATAGGTTTTACGGCTATATCAATCAAGTTCATGCACATACTTACTATCCTACTTACTTGTGGAAAAACACCACACGCGTTTCATTGGATGGAAAAACATACTCGCAAGATTTGATTCACAACGAAGCTATGCAGTTTATTCGCGACAATAAGGATAAACCGTTTTTCGGTTATTTTGCCTATGTTTTGCCACATGCCGCGCTACATCAGCCAAACGATAGTATTTATCAACGTTATACTAACAAATTTCCGGAAACGGCTTGGAATGGAGGATATTATCCTGCTGTCGAAAAACCGCACGCACAACATGCCGGAATGGTTACTCGAATAGATACTTACATTGGTCAAATCGTAGCCGAACTGGAAGCGTTGGGAATTTTGGACAATACTATAATTTTCTTTACCAGTGATAACGGACCACACACCGAAGGTGGTGCAGACCCGAATTTCTTTAACACCGAAAAACGAATGCAAGGTACTAAACGTTCACTTAATGAAGGCGGTGTTCGTGTGCCGTTTATCGTGCAGTGGAATGGAAAAGTTCCTGCCGGAACTACATCACACCACATCTCTGCTTTTTGGGATATGATGCCGACTTTCACGGAACTTCTTGGTTTGAAAAATACTTGGACACAAGAAACAGACGGTATTTCCATATTGCCTACATTGACTCAAAGCGGTACACAAGCCGAGCATGAATATATGTATTGGGAGTTTAAAGAAGGTAATTCTATTGCGCTTAGAAAGGGCAATTGGAAACTTATTAAAAACAATGCAAGCTCGACCAGTCCGGTTTTCTTACTTTATGACTTAGATACCGACTTGGGTGAAAAAAATAATTTAGCTGCTAAATATCCTGAAAAGCTGGAAGAACTGAAACAAATAATGAACAATGCCAGAACTGTTTCGCCTTTCTCACAGTTTAATTTTTAATCAATAACAAAGAATTAGTATTAGAAAAATTTCCTTATCTTTGTAAAACAAAAAACTGAATGTCGGATATTTAATTCTTATAATTAATTGCCATGCCATCCCGAGCTATCGGGAGGCGTGGGTTATTTAAAAGCAGTAGAACGGGCTTTAGCCCAATTTATAATAAGTTTTGGCTAAAGCCGTGTACCTCTAAATCATTTATCCACGGCTTAAAAGCCGTGGCAAATGATTTTAGGTAAATATGCGATAGTCATTAAAATCATAAAAAAACAACTGAAAAATATGGCAAAAAAAACAGATGAAAATAAGGAAGTTCTTTCCGAAAAATTGAAAGCACTACAACTGGCAATGGACAAAATTGATAAAGATTTTGGTAAAGGTGCCATTATGCGCATGGGCGACAGCAAAGTAGAGGAAATTTCGGTTATCCCAACCGGATCGCTTGGATTGGATATGGCGCTTGGCGTAGGTGGTTATCCGAGAGGTCGTGTAATTGAAATTTACGGTCCGGAATCTTCGGGAAAAACCACATTGGCTATTCACGCCATCGCAGAAGCACAAAAAGCAGGTGGAATCGCTGCTTTTATTGATGCAGAGCATGCGTTTGACCGTTTTTATGCAGAAAAACTGGGTGTCAACACAAACGACCTACTTATTTCACAACCCGATAACGGTGAGCAAGCACTTGAAATTGCCGACCAACTTATCCGCTCGGCAGCCGTAGATATTATTGTAATTGACTCTGTGGCGGCACTTACGCCTAAGAAAGAAATTGAAGGCGATATGGGGGATTCAAACGTGGGTGTGCAAGCTCGATTGATGTCGCAAGCACTACGCAAGCTGACTTCAAATATCAGCAAAACGAACACCACTTGTATTTTTATCAACCAACTACGTGAAAAAATCGGCATTATGTTCGGTAATCCGGAAACCACTACAGGTGGAAATGCGCTGAAATTCTACGCTTCGGTGCGATTGGATATTCGTCGTATTTCGCAAATAAAAGACGGCGAAGATGTGATTGGTAACCAAACTCGTGTAAAAGTGGTGAAAAACAAAGTAGCACCGCCTTTCCGCAAAGCCGAATTTGATATTATGTTTGGCGAAGGAATTTCTAAAATCGGCGAAATCGTGGATATGGGAGTGGAATATGGTGTAATGAAAAAGAGCGGCTCATGGTACAGCTACGGCGATAATAAACTAGCACAAGGACGTGATGCCGTGAAAAACCTGCTAAAAGAAAATCCTGATTTGGCGGATGAACTGGAAGCCAAAATCACAGAAGCAATAAAAGAAGCGTAATTCGGAACAAAGAGCAAGGAGCAAAGAACAAAGAACAAAGAACAAAGAGCAAAGACGTTCCAAGCCTGCCTGCCGCAGGGAGGTTCAATGCTAAACATCAACAGCACTGTCCAAACTCCCTCCCCTTGGGGAGGGCTGGGGTGGGGCTAATAAAACATTAACACCACTATCCCAAAAAGTCCCCCTTGGGGGATTTAGGGGGCTTATAAAACATTAACACCACTATCCCAAAAAGTCCCCCTTGGGGGATTTAGGGGGCTTATAAAACATTAACAGCACTATCCCAAAAAGTCCCCCTTATGGGGATTTAGGGGGCTTATAAAACATTAACAGCACTATCCCAAAAAGTCCCCCTTATGGGGAAGTCCCGAAGGCGCTGCCCTGAGCATAGTCGAAGGGGAAGGGGCTTGGGATTTAGGGGGCACAAAACGACCGCAAACGGCAAACTATAAACTTCTTGTCTACTTGTCAACTCGTCTTCTTGTCTACTCGTCTTCTTGTCAACTCGTCAACTGTCCGAACTGGCAAAAAAAGTGTCATTAAAATAATTGCTTGATTGAAAGAAAGTTAAAAAACACTTGCATAGTTAAAAATAACTTCTTATATTTGCCCCATTATTCACATTCTATCATGAGCAACTCTTTCAATATATGTGATTTAACTTCTTTTAACGAGCAAAACTTGCTTGTTACGCTTAATTTGTTAGAGAGAGAGAGAGAGAGAGAGAGAGAGAGACTAACGTCAGCTCGCTCACGCGCGTATATACAAAGAATCAATTAATTACACAATATTCCGATAGTCTTTTTTCTCTAAAAAAATCGACTATTTTATCTATTTACCCCGACAGGGCATTTATTGCCTTGCCGGGGTTTTTTGTGTTCGGGATTGAACACAGATGATAAAGAATAAAGAACAAAGAACAAGGAACAAAGACGTTCCAAGTTTAACGTTTCACGTTCCAAGTTTCGAGCCTGCATGCCGCAGGTAGGTTCAATGTTCAAAAAAAACATTAAACAAGTAAATAACAAATAACCACTGTCCCAAAAGTCCCCCTTGGGGGATTTAGGGGGCTTATTAAACACTAAACATCATGGCAATCAAGTACAAAGTAATTGAACGTGGCGAACCCGGAGTAGCGGGTGGCGGCGAAAAAAAGTTTTATGCAACCAACGTGCTATCAGGAGAAAAAACCTTAGCCGGACTAACTCAAGACATTGAAAAAATAAGCACCGTAAGCGGAGCCGACATACGTGCCGTGCTATATGCACTCGTAGATGTAATGACAGGTGCACTTGCTGACGGACAAAACGTGCGACTAGGCGAACTTGGCAGTTTCCGAATAAGTATAAGCAGTGAAGGAAAACCCAAAGCCGAAGATGTTAATGCTTATGCCATACGTGGTGCAAAAGTAATCTTTACACCCGGTAAAGCAATAAAAGACACACTGGCAACTTTGAAGTTTGAAAAAGCATAACTATCGGACAAAAATTTTATAGGCATTAAAAAATGTTAACCTCCCTATGTTAACATTTTTTAATGCTGACAAAAACAAACAGCAAAGACGTTCCAAGTTTCATGTTTCATGTTCCAAGTTTCGAGTTCAACGCTAAACATTAACAGCACTATCCCAAAAAGTCCCCCTTGGGGGATTTAGGGGGCTTATAAAACATTAACAGCACTATCCCAAATCTTCCCCCTTATGGGGAAGTCCCGAAGGGGAAGGGAGCATGGGATTTAGGACAATGTCATTAAGTTAAGAAAAAAGTCATCTTGACTTTTTCAAAACAGTAGCAAACATAGAAAAAAACGTGCATATTCTCGGAATTTCGGAAACAATAGCGAAAAAAATCTTCGATTTTTTTACTATCCGCCTATGTCGGACAAGTTGTTCTCGAAAAACAATAAAAAATGCTCATATATTTAACTATTGTTCTCTACTGTGTCCGATTTCGGCGGATGTTTTAAAAGTCGAGACGAGTTCAAATAATAATCTGAAAGTCAATTAAGGTAATGTTGCCAAAATGGTTGGTAATAATTGCCACGACTTTTAATCCTCGATGGTTATTGGGAGTGGATTCAATAAATTTCAATAAAATGGCTTTAGCCAAGATTTATATAAGTTTGGGCTAAAGCCCGGCACTTTACCTTCAAGCTACCCACGACTTAAAAGTCGTGGCAACTGAAAAAAGTATTAGGAACAAATGCAGATATACATAAAAATTAATTATCAATAACTTAACCCTTAACTTAATGACATTGGGATTTAGGGAGCTTATAAAACATTAACAGCACTATCACAAAAAGTCCCCTAGAACTTCTCCGCCTGTTGACGGAATAGAGGGGCTGGGGATTTAGGGGGCTAATAAAACATCAACACCACTGTCCCAAATCTTCCCCCTTATGGGGGAAGTCCCGAAGGGGAAGGGGGCATGGGATTTAGGGGGCTTATTAATAACGGCGTAGCCAAACAACAACTTAATAACGGCGCAGCCAAATAACAACTTAATTATGAAACTACCACTTTACTTAAAACAGCAAATCCGTTTACCGTTTTACGGGATAATTAAGAATTTTATAACTCGGTATAGGGCAGCGGCAATCCTGTTGCTTTCGCTTATTATAGCGCCCTCGCTTTATGCTGCCGACTACTACTGGATAGGCGGTGCGGGTAACTGGAGCGATATTAACCACTGGGCAACCACTTCAGGCGGAACCGTTAAAAGAGCCGTAGTACCCGGACCTACCGACGATGTCTATTTCGATGCCAACTCAGGCTTTACCGCCGGAAATAGTACCGTAAGAATAAATATTACAGCCAACTGCCATAACCTTACGGTAAACGGTGCTACAGTACCCCCCACGATTAATCAGTCAGGACCACAAATTTTAAATATCTACGGTTCACTTGAACTGCAAACCGGAATGCCTAAGTTAAATGTGCAGAACATTTACTTTCGCCATAGCAATGAACATAAAACCATCCGCTCCAACGGAGTAGAAATCGGGGACCAAACTATTTACTTAGAAGAGAAACAATCCATTTCACTATTAGATAACTTGACGATTAGTATATACTATGATTTTTATCATAATGCAGGTACATTAAATACCAATAATCACGATGTAACGATAACCGCACGTCACGTTTACTTCACTCAAGGCAGCGAACCTCGAACGCTTAACCTTGGCAGTTCAAAACTCTATTTGAATGTTTTGTATTTTCATGCTCAATCTTCTTATTTAACGCTAAATGCCGGTACTTCTCATATTTATATGAATAGACCGGTTGATTCGTATTTAGTCACTTCCGGTGGAAAACAATTTTATAATATCACCTTTAATAGCCGAAAAGGAACGATTGAAGCTATCGGTAGTACTCTTGCCAACCCTGCCTATTTTAACAGGGTGGAGATAATAAACGATGGAATTATAAGAAACTATAATACCTTTGATACGTTAATATTTTCGGCAAACAAAACTTATGGTTTAGATGGGACTCAAACCATTCTATCGGAATTTAGCTTTAATACCCCCGATTGTGCAGGCTTTGGAAGTTTGACTCCGCGAGTACCGGGGGCACAGGCTACTATTTCGGCAGGAGCGGCGGCTACCATAGATGTAAAGGGTGCGGTTATTCAAGATATAACCGCAACAGGGGGAGCTGTCTTTACAGCCCTTAATTCAGTGGACGGAGGTAATAACACCGGCTGGAACTTCACCCCGCCTACCCCAAAAAATCTCTACTGGATAGGTGGCGCCGGTAACTGGAACGATCCCACACACTGGTCATTGACTTCCGGCGGAATAACCGATAACTGTGTGCCCTGTCCGGCAGATAATGTCTTTTTCGACTCCGGCAGCGGCTTTACAGCCGGAAACAGCACCGTAACCATTGATAATAACGCCCATTGCCATAACCTTACGGTAAATGGAGCCGCTGTAGCTCCTGAAATTAAAGAGATAGATCCAAACACAACACAATACAGCTTAAATATCTACGGTTCCCTTGAACTGCAAACCGGAATGCCTAAATTAAGTGTGTGGAACATTTCCTTTCGCAATAGCAATGAACATAAAACCATTCGCTCCAACGGAGTAGAAATCGGATACAATTATGTTTATTTAGAAGAAAAGCAATCCATTTCACTATTGGATAACTTAAAGATTATAAACAAGTATTTTAGTCATATAGCAGGTACATTTAATACCAATAACCACGATTTAACAATAGGGGATAATGCAGGAGGTACTTATGCTTTTTTTACTTACGGTAGCGAGCCTCGGACACTTAACTTAGGTAGTTCAAAAGTGTATGTGCATGTTTCCGCTTTTAATACTAATAATAATAATTTATTAACTGTAAATGCCGGCACTTCCCATATTTATATGAATAATCCAAGTTATCAGTCTTTCTTAACTTCCGGCGGAAAACAATTTTATGATATTACCTTTACTGGCAACCCAGGACACGCAAGGATTGAGCCTTACTATAATACTCTTGCCAACCCTACCTATTTTAATAGGGTGGAGTTTAAAGACAAAGGAATTTTAAGAGGGTTTAATACCATTAATACGCTGATATTTTCAGCAAACAAAACTTATAGTTTAGCCCCGAATACAACTCAAACCGTTCTATCGGAATTTAGCTTTAATACCCCCGATTGTGCAGGTTTTGGAAGTTTGACTTCGGAAACACCGGGGACACAGGCTGTTATTTCGGCAGGACCGAGGGCTACGATAGATGTAAATGGTGCCTTTATTCAAGATATAGCCGCAACAGGAGGAGCTGCCTTTACAGCACTTAATTCGGTGGACGGCGGTAATAACACCGGTTGGAATATCACCCCGCCTACCCCTAAAAACCTCTACTGGGTAGGAGGTGCCGGCAATTGGAACGATATCAATCATTGGTCATTTACTTCCGGCGGAGCTGGCGGAGACTGTGTTCCCGTACCGACAGACAATGTCTTTTTCGACTCCGGCAGCGGCTTTACCAATGACTCCAAAACCGTAACGATTGATAATAACGCCCATTGCCATAACCTTACGGTAAATGGCGCCGCTGTCCCCCCTACCATTGAGGAGACAACTCCGGCTACCACACAATACAGCTTAAATATCTACGGATCCCTTGAACTGCAAACCGGAATGCCTAAATTAAGTGTGTGGAACATTTACTTTCGCCATAGCAATGAACATAAAACCATCCGCTCCAACGGAGTAGAAATCGGACGCCAATATGTTTACTTAGAAGAAAAACAATCCATTTCGCTATTGGATAATTTAACTATTACTTGTGAAACACTTTCTAATACATTTCATCTTAAAGCAGGGACATTAAATACCAACAATCACGACCTAACGATAAGTGCACATTCGATTAAGTTCACTTCTGCCGGTATGGGACCTCGAACACTTAACCTTGGCAGTTCAAATATATACTGCGCTGCTACCCAAGAGTTTCGTGCCGATTCACCTGATTTAACGGTAAATGCAGGTACTTCTCATATTTATACGTATAATTCTTTCTACTGTTACAGCGGACAACAGTTTAATAATCTTACCTTTACCAGAGCAGGAGACATTACTTCTATCGGTAGTTCCCTTGCCAACCCTGCCTACTTTAATAGGGTGGAGATGAAAGGCAATGGTACTTTAAAGGGGTATAATACCTTTAATACATTGGAATTTTCCGCAGGAAAAACTTATAGCTTGGAATCGGGCGTAACTCAAACCATAAATAATTGGATTATGGGCGGCACCCCATGTGAAGTAACCCAAATCCAAAGCACTACGGCAGGCACGCGTGCCAATGTCAATATAACCGGCAGCAATACCACCTTCGACTTTGCCAATATCAAAGATATTAATGCTTCGGGTGCCGCACTGCACTTCGGATCCAAAAGTACGGATAACGGCAACAATAATAATATCACTTTCGACCCCTACAATGCCGGTGAAATCCAAGCCTTAGGACCGGACTGGAACGAACATATAATAGACAACTCCGACCCTGCTACCTATCTGATTAGTACCAATTTGTTCTACGGCAACGAACACACTCTATACAAATGGTACAGACTGAATGACCCTGCCTATTTACCTACTACTGTAATCAGCACAGCCAAAGATTTGGATATTCGTCCATACAAATCGGGTACCTTTAAAGTAGAAGTTACCTATACTGACGGGGTAAGTACCTCCTGTGCGGTAACGGATGAAATTAATGTCCGATTTAAAAACTTTTGGGTAGGCGGAACCGCAGGAGCTGCCAATGCCTGGAACACAGGGACTAACTGGACAGATGAAACACCTCCCCAGCCGTTAGGTAACGTAGAATTCGCGAATAATCAACCCGGAAGTAACGGAAAAGTTGCATTAGCCGACCTTTACGTCCCTGCAGGCGACCCAAAAAGTATAGGCAATTTGATTAACGAAACTACAAATTTTGCCACCGTTATTCCTGCTACAGCATCACTTACCATCAACGGACAAGTGGTAGGAAGCGGCACGGCGGCACAAGCACATAAATTAGTGGTAGGCGCTGAAATAAATAAAGCCAACGGTACGCTTATCGTAACCACGGGTAGCACCCAGCCGCCTATTTACGGCACCGTGCAACTCTACGCCAAAGGCTACAAAGAAGCTGCGGAAGCGGAATGGACGGATAATATAGATGGAAGCCCCACATTCGGGCAAAAATTCAAATCTCAATCCCATTGGCAGTACTTCGGTGTTCCGGTAAAGAGCATCGTAGCTGTACCTACATTCAACGGAGCATACCTGCGAATGTATGATGAAACGCTAAACTCCGGTACAAGTTTCTACTACAAATGGCATTTGCTTCATAACGAAAGTGTGTTGGAAGCCTTTAAAGGCTACTCTATCACGCAACCGACCGCTACTACTTACAGTATTGCCGGAAAGCTCCTTATGTGTGATACTACCGTAACGATGACACGCCAAGCACCGGCAGTATCGGGTGCAACAGGAGACACTCCAAACGTTCATTACGGCTTAGGTCAAAACCTGTTCGGCAATTCCTACACAGCAGCTATTAACATCACTGATTTTGCAGCCACCCTGCCCGATAACGTAGAAAAAACAATCTATCTCTACAATACGGGACGTTTTCACGATTGGGCTACCACAGGAACACTCACTACCGGAACTTCGCCGCAACTTAGCGCCGGAAATTGGTTTGCCGTTCCCACTGCCAGCGCCGGAGCCGTTTGGAACAATGAAATCCCCTCTATGCAAGGATTTATGCTGAAATTCACCGATGATCAATTAATACCGAACGGAGCAGACCAGATAATCAATATCCCGTATGCTTCCCGTCAAAATACCAAACCGCAATTGGTGAGACAGCGAACGGGACAGCGAACGGGACAGCGGGTTTCCCAACCCGCTGACAGAACAGCGGATTTGAAATCCGCTGAAAAATCTGCTGAAAAATCCGCTGAAAAAGGAACAACGGATTTCAAATCCGTTGAAAAAGAGAGTGCACCCCTCTCCTACCTTCGCATCAACCTCGAAAGCGCCTCCACCCGCGATGCACTTTGGCTTATCAGCCAAGAAGGCACCACCAATCGTTTCGACGACGGCTGGGACGGACGTAAATACTTCGGCACACCCACTGCCTATATTTTCACCGAAAATAAAGACGGTCTGATGCAGGTAAATGCAGATGAAACCATTGACGGAAGCCTTATCAACTTCTACGCCAATGCAGATACCGAATACGAGTTGACGCTGATAAAATCAGACTTAGAACAATATGATAATCTGCACTTGCACGATTTGGTAACTAAAACAAGCACCGCACTGGATAGCGATACTACGTACTACCGTTTTACCGCTATCAATCAAGGCAAAGTGCAAAAACGTTTCGTAATACTCAACAACAGTGAACTGAAACTTAAAGACGGTTCAATCTGTCTGCTTGACGCTTACTTAAAGAACAACGAACTGTTGGTTATCAGCAACCTAAGCGACAAAGAAGGACAAGTAAGCCTCTACGATACCACCGGACGCTCACTATTCTTACAAAACATGCCGACAGGCATAATCGAGATTCCGGTTAATCTGTCAAAAGGCATTTATTTGGTCAATCTGCAAGCAGGCGGAAGTCGTGAAACAGTAAAAGTAGCAGTAAAATAGAACAAAGAGCAAAGAACAAAGAACAAAGAATAAAGAATAAAGACGTTCCACGATTCGAATTCAATGCTAAACAATCAATAAGTAACCACTGTCCTAAAAGTCCCCCTTGGGGGATTTAGGGGGCTTAACATTAAAAAGCCATGAACATAAAAACCAAAATACTAATAGTCTTTTTACTTACCCTTATCATAGTTGTAGGTGGTGGCGGATATTATTTTTACACACTGACACACCCCACTTCATTCAAAGGTATGTTTTGGTATGAATTCTTTGCGGATGAGTCGCAGCAAAATATAGAATTTGTACCCAATTATTATGAAAATTCTAAAAAATCATCAAAAATAACAGACGTAATAAATAAACTATTAAACCAAACGGACAAAACAAACAGAACAAGATCTCGCACATCAGACTCAGAAGAGTCTTCATCGAACGGATTAGATATCAGTTTTGGTGAGTCAAATCTACTGAAACACAGCTTTAATCAACAACAAAGTATCAGTTCATCCTACTTAGGTAGCGGCTATTATGCCTACAAAAATAATAGAAAGGAAGACAGACTATACGGCACCTTATCGAACGGATTAGCTTACGGCAATTACACATTAAGAAGTTCCGGCAGCAACACTTCCGACGACAACATAACTTCCCGCAATTGGGCAATTAACGGTCCGTTAGCTGTTCCTTTTTCAAATGGTTATACAGGAGCACCCTCTACCACAAGCGGAATAATACTCTTTGACCCGGGAATTGAAACAAAAGACAGACCTATCCCTGTAGGAGAAGGCTGTTGGATTATGCTGATAATGGCAGTAGGCTATATGAGAATTAAAAGAAAGGGACAAGGACTTTCCTAAGTCCTTGAAATAAGACAAAGACTTTCCTAACCCTTGAAATAAGACAAGAATTTTCCTAAACCCTTGCAATAGGGAGTTTTCCCAATAACAGTCGCACTCCGCTAATAACTAGCTCGGGGTGCGACTAATTTTCAAATACTACCCTCATTTCACATTTCTTACAGTCAAATTCCAATCGGAATTTTTGCTCGTTATGCTGCAAAAAGAGCGGTTCTTTAAAGCTAACTTTGTAGCCTTCTTTCGGACACCAGCCGAGTGCGTGCTTGATACAGTATTTACAAAACATTAGCGGAACACCTTCCTCCGCCTTCACTTCAAAACCGGGCAGCACTTCCTCTACACCTAAAAATTCATAAAATTCCTTCGCTTTTTGATTGGTTACATTTCCTAAGTAGGATAATTTCTTAAGGGGAAATTCTACATTTTCCTGCATCGGTTTTCGCATCCGAGTTTTATAAGCTTTTGCACGTATCTCATCCAAAGTCTCTATCGTTACTCGTCGCCACTCATTCAGTTGCGATGCAGGAATAAACCAAGTAGATGAAGTTTTAATATCCAACTTGCCAAGTTCGTAAATGGTGTTTCCAAGCTTTGAAAGCTGATTTTCGATGGTTTGATTGACTCTTTCGGGATTGTTGGCAGGTGTTTTTTCGGCAGGAAATTCCATTTTTGCCGAGATATTTTCCTCATCAGTTATTTCCAATGAAAAACCATCGACAGTTTCGGAAAAGACCATATCTACCTTTATTTTTCGCTCTGAAATATTTCCTTTCAGAATTTTCTCAAATTCATGGTCTTGATTTCTGTACAAAACAGAATTGACCGTAATTTCAGGCATAATACCGGGGTAAATTTTCTTACCCTCCACCCTATTTACATGGAAACCGTTAAGTTTATCCTCTTTTCCAAGAAAACAAAGTCCGTCGCCGTTGTTAATCTCTTTATTTGTAATAACTTCAATAAAATTCTTGCCGATATATTTTACTCTGCCTATCTCTTCGCCGAGCGATTTTGGGGTGTCCGGTGCAGACTGTGCGGCTTTTCGTCCAAAAAGGAAATAATCCGTAGAACTACGCCGGAAAGATTTTTCGGGGTTTGGCTCAAAAAAAAATCGAGTTTTCCCCAAAGATGCCGGATTCACATCCGTTCTATTTTCCAAAATAGCGTCTAACTTTTGGCGATAGTAGGCTGTGATATTTTTTACATAATCCGCATCTTTCAATCGTCCTTCTATCTTAAACGAACTCACACCCGCATCAATCAATTCAGCCAAATGCTCCGACAAATCCAAATCTTTCAGCGAAAGCAAGTGTTTATTTTTTACCAAAACTTCACCATTGCTATCCAAAAGCTGATACGGCAATCGACAAAACTGCGCACATTCGCCACGGTTGGCACTTCGTCCCGTCATCGCCTGACTGATATAGCACTGACCGCTGTAACTCACACACAAAGCGCCGTGCACAAAAACTTCCAACTCAATATGGGTGTTCTCGTGAATTTCTTTGATTTGTTGCAAGGTTAGTTCGCGCGCCAAAACCACTCGCGAAATCCCCATATCTTCCAAAAACTTCACTTTCTCTACCGTTCGGTTGTCTGTTTGCGTACTCGCATGCAATTCGATGGGTGGAATATCCAATCTCAAAATCCCCATATCTTGCACAATCAACGCATCGGCACCAATTTCATAGATTTGATGAATAAGCCGCTCAGCCTCGGGAAGTTGTTCGTCTGTGAGAACGGTATTTAGAGCCACCAACACCTTAGTACGATAGCGATGAGCATAGTTTATCAATTCAGCAATATCCTGCAAAGAATTTCCGGCAGCCGCCCGCGCGCTAAACATCGGCGCACCGATATATACCGCATCAGCACCATGATTAACCGCGGCAAGCCCACATTCCAGATTTTTGGCAGGTGCAAGAAGTTCTATTTTACGTGGTTGGTTTTGCATAAGCCTCTATCCCCCCAACCCCTTTCTCCAAGCCCCCTTTCCCTTCGGGTATTTCCCCCTTCAGGGAGAAACTTAGCGGACTTTTTTTATTTTATAAGGGGAGTAGGAGCTGCTATTAATGAATTTTATCTTGAAATATTATATCCTGAAAATCTCAATGTTTATCTATTTGTTAGTCTATTAATCTATCTTACTATAAACTACTCCGACCAACCGACTTCCATCTACGACATCAGTCATCGGTCATCCGACATCCAACATCCGACATCCGACATCCGACATCCAACATCAGTCTTACTTCACAAAAACAATCCGTCTCACCATTCGATTTTCTCCCAATAAACGAACAATATATGCTCCCGAAACTAATCCAAGTTCTGATTTCAAAGACAAGCTGAAACTATCTGAATCAATGGAATTTTCGTAGAGTTTTATACCATTCAACGAGAATATCTGAATATAACCGCCATCAGCTTGAGAGATATTAATTAAATCGGATGTTACTGTCGGGAAAACTTTCACCCGTTCGTCAAATGTCATACTGAGAGTATTCACATCATTTCCCAACGAAATTCCAACCACAATCGGGTCGTGGTCGGAACAACGGAACATATCCGGCAGATAGTTTACACCGTCATATCCGTAAGAAGTCAACTCGTCGGCATTAATATGAAATGCAGTAACACCCGTTATTTGGCGAGCCATGCTCTCATTCGCAATGGCATGGTCTAAATAACCTGCTTCGCCACGATAGACATAGCTGTAAGCACTATCCGCATGGAATTGATGCAGTAAATCTACATATCCGACATTGATAAATTCCCGAATCGGATCTTCTTTTGCGTAAGCATTCAAGTCACCCATCACAAGCACATCCTCATCAGCATAATAGGCTTTTGCGCCATTAATAGCTGAGATTACGGCTTTTGCCTCTGCCACACGCGTTGCATTGAAGCAGCTTTGCCCATCGCTTTGATCGGCATCAGCACCGGAAGCATTTTCACATCCGCTTTTTGCTTTAAAGTGATTGAGACTAAAAATAAACCGCTCACCATTTGATTTCAACGTGAAAGCTTGAAGTTTTTTACGATTAATAGGCGAAGGATTGTTGATATTTCGCAACCCCATATGCGGTGTAACTTTATCTGTACGATAAATATAGGCAGCTTTGGTATATGTTCCATTAATTGACGTTCCATCATCAATATAAGCATATCGAACAGAGCCGGTAGCAGAATTCATGGCAGCTGTCAGTTTTGTTAACGCTTTTTGACCTTGCTCTATTTCCAACAATCCATAAATATCCGCATCTATGGCAATCATTGCGTCCACAATTTTCGTGTGCTGTCGCTCAAGTTCCAGTTGCGTGCTTGGTCCCATGCTCGATGAGTTAGGCGAAGTCAGATAATATTCCAAATTAAATCCGGCAACTTTCAGATTGTAATCACCGATATCGTTATGTGTTCTACGTCTTGGATTTCCAAAAAACTCCACTTCGGAAACCGGATAAATAACATATTTTGAATTGGCATAATCAACCACACCCAAAAGTTTTTCCACTTTTTCGCCTGTCCGTCGAGTTCCATATTCATCCGCAAAAACCGCAGGCGTTTTGTAGCTTCCCGTATAAGCGTCATCCAAATAAATAGGTGATTTTCCGTTTTTTTTGACTATAGTACTATATTCTTCTGTTCGTGGAAATGCTAAATTAGTAGGAATTTGTTTTCGAAAGTCACGAAGTTCCAACTCGCCGTAACGATCCAAATTGTAGTTATTATCTACCCAAAGCGTTTGCTGAATTTCCACCAACATCCCTTCGTATCTTTCCCAATTACCTGTCAGTTCTTCATAACTTAGCTTTGTCGGCTCTACTTTGGCATTTTTTCTGCGAATAGTAATATTATCTGCCTGAATCTGCGTTCTGCCATAGTATTCAGACACTCGTCCTGTTAAAAGGATATCATCACCTACAGAAATTTGATTCGCGTCAGTCAAGTAAACAAATATACCATCTGACGTGGCAGGATTATTATCTCCGACTTTATCTTGCAAGAAAAAGCCGTTAATCATCCCCGAACCGATAAATTTTGCCGTTACAACTCCCTCAGTAGTTACAGTCTGACCCACGTAAGGACTTTGGTTTCCACTTCCTTGAATTTGCGAGATTGAAATCGTACTGCTCGTTTCAGCAAATACAAGCGCAGTGAAAAATAGCGATATAAATAGTATAGTTTTTCTCATTTCAAATTGTTATAATTCAAGCTACAAAGATAAAAAAAATGAATGGATTACAATTCATTTTCAAGAAGCTCAGTTTTTTAGTAACTTTGCAATCTTATTTTTGTGGGAAATCTCACTGCTTTTCTGAAAATGATTGATAGAACTATATTTAAAAATAAAAAAGTAGCTTACCACACCTTGGGCTGTAAACTCAACTTTGCAGAAACTTCCGCCATCGGCAAACAGCTTGCTGATAAGGGATTTACAAGAGTGCGCTCGGGTGAGGAAGCTGATATTTGTATTATCAACACCTGCTCGGTAACCGACACAGCCGACCATAAATGTCGTCAAGCGATAGGCAGACTGCATCGTTTGCATCCAAGTGCAAAAATAATTGTAACAGGCTGCTACGCACAATTGAAGCCAAAAGAGATTGCTCAAATTGAGGGTGTAAGCTTAGTGCTTGGCAATCACGAAAAATTTGATATACTAAGCTATTTGGATAATTGGGATGAGCTTGACAGTTCTCAAATTGTCTGTAGCAATATATTAAAAACAAAAGAATTCAAACCTGCTATTTCACACGCTGACCGAACACGTTATTTCCTTAAAATTCAAGACGGTTGTGATTACTACTGCACATACTGCACTATTCCATTGGCACGCGGACACAGTAGAAGCGGTACAATAACAGAAACCGTAAAAATGGCAGAGGAAATTATTGCCAACGGTGCAAAAGAAATTGTACTGACAGGTGTAAACACAGGCGAATTTGGCAAGCGAAACGGCGAAACTTTTATTGATTTATTAAAGGAATTGGACAATATAGATGCTGAGGTTCGTTTTCGTATTTCATCCGTAGAACCAAACTTATTGACTGAAGAAATTGTCCAATTTGTAGCCGAAAGTAAACGCTTTATGCCTCACTTTCACATTCCACTTCAAAGCGGCTCAGACGAAGTGCTAAAAATTATGAAACGGCGCTATACTACTGCTGATTTTGCAGATAAAATTGCTATCATTCGTCACCATTTACCGGATGCTTTTATTGGCGTAGATACCATTGTGGGTGTTCGTGGAGAAACCGAAGAATTATTTGATAAAAACGTGCAATTTATCCAAAATCTGGACTTCTCTCAACTGCATGTATTCACTTATTCGGAACGTTCCGACACCAAAATGCTTGAAATTGAGCATAAAGTTCCAATAAAAGAACGTAAGCGTAGAAGTGATTTGTTACATAAAATTTCCGATGAAAAAACAATCGCTTTCTACGAAAAACAGATTGGAAAAACAGCGACTGTACTTTGGGAAAGTAAACGCAGTAGTACCGGAAGCATGTTCGGATTTACAGAGAATTACATTCGCCTAAGAAAGAACTACGACAAAAATTTAGTAAATACTTTCGAAACAGTAACGATAAGCAAAGAAAATATTGCATCAACAATTTCAGAATAAAGAGTTAATTTTGTACTCACTAATAATCAACCACTTATGTTAACAAAACGGATTATTCCATGCTTGGATGTAAAGGATGGAAAAACGGTAAAAGGAATAAATTTTGAAAATATCAAAGGCGTGGGCGACCCCGTTGAACTCGGAAAACACTATGCCGAAATGGGTGCAGACGAGTTGGTTTTTTTAGATATAACTGCCACCAACGAAAAGCGAAAAACCTTATCGGAATTAGTTGCCAAAATTGCGGCAGAAATTAATATTCCATTTACCGTAGGCGGTGGAATTTCGTCCGTAGAAGATGTGAAAATCTTACTGGAAAGTGGCGCCGATAAAATTTCAGTGAATACGGCTGCTGTTCGTAATCCGCAACTAATCAAAGAATTAGCAGAAACTTACGGAAGTCAATGCGTGGTAATTGCTATTGACACTAATTTAGTAGATGGCAAGTGGTACGTTTTTCTAAATGGCGGTCGTGTAGCGACAGATATTAAAGCTGTAGATTGGGCAAAGAAAGCAGTAGAACTTGGTGCAGGCGAAATACTGCTAACGTCCATGAACCATGATGGAACCAAAGATGGTTTTGCTCTGGATATTACTGCAGCTATTTCAGAGGCGGTTAATGTGCCCGTAATTGCCAGCGGTGGTGCCGGTACGATGGAACATTTCGTGGATGCTTTTACAAAAGGAAAAGCTGATGCAGCACTTGCCGCAAGTATTTTCCATTACGGCGAAGTGAAAATTCCAGAATTAAAAAAATTCCTTGCCAAACAAGGAATTCCGGTTAGGATTTAATTGGTTCAAACGCATATAGAGAGGTCATAATATGGCGTCTCTACTATTACCCATGCTCTTACTGAAGGACTGGCTTAAAACCAGTCCTTCGGTAACGAAAAAAACAAAAAAACACTGTAAAATCATAGTTTTACAGTGTTTTTTCTTAGAGCGGAAGACGGGGCTCAAACCCGCGACCCTCAGCTTGGAAGGCTAATGCTCTATCAACTGAGCTACTTCCGCATTTTAGTTGACTAGTAAACAAGATTAAAAGTAAACTTTAATTTCAGTAAATAGTAACTTTTTAAAGTCTTGTTTACTCGTCCATTATAAACTTGTTAACTAACATCGTGGGCAGTGAAGGATTCGAACCTCCGAAGTCGAAAGACAGCTGAGTTACAGTCAGCCCCAGTTGGCCACTTTGGTAACTGCCCAAAAACAGATTACTAAGTAAATTTGGTAAACTTTTTCACCAAACTTGATTTCTGTTTTGCGGTTGCAAAGGTAAGTAATAATTTTTTATCTACCAAACAATATTCGCCATTTTTATAGCAGTAATGGCAGCTTCATCGCCTTTATTTCCATGTCTGCCGCCTGCTCTGTCCTTAGCTTGCTGTAAGGTATTGGTAGTGAGTACACCAAAAATAACAGGACATCCATCCGGTAAAAGGTTCAATTCGGTTACTCCCTGCGTAACGCCATTGCACACAAATGTAAAGTGCGGGGTTTCGCCTTGAATCACACAGCCGATAACAATAATAGCATCGTATTTAGGCTCTTTTTCCCCGACTTTTCTTTGTCTGCTTAGTTTTGAAGCTGCATGTGTAAGCTCAAAAGTTCCGGGTACATATACAATTTTTATGTTTTTCTTTAACACACCATTTGCAACCAAAGAATTTACAGCACCTTCTTTGAGCGCATTGGTAATTTCCGGATTCCACTCAGCCACTACTATCGCGTAAGTTTGAGTTGCTACGATCTCTTTTGGTGGCATTAATTCCGCATCGTAATCGGATAAATTTTGATAAACAGTTGCCATAACGATTAAAGTTAATTGGATAAAAAAACTGCTTTCGTCGTAAAAAGCAGTTTTCTAAAATATTATTCTACTTGAGAACTATCCTTGAACTCGAGCCAGATATTTATCAATATCATAAGCTTCGTTACTCATTGGATAATCGTCTTTGATTTGTTGATATGCTTTTTCTGCTTCCGCATTTTTATTTTCAGACTCGAACAGTATTCCTGATTTTTTCAAATAAATCGGTGCCAAGTCATTCTTTTCGGAAATAGCTTTTTTGTAGTAATTTTGAGCTTTTCCATTATCACCTAATTCTGCATAGCAATCACCAATAAGACCGACTATAGAGGTTTTGAAGTAGTTATCTTTGCCATTGTATTGGGTTAAATGCTTGATGGCTTCTTGGTATTTTCCCATATGATAAAGACAGATGCCTGAGTAAGCACTTGCCAACTCGCCGCTTTTTGTCATACCATATTCCGATGCAATTTCTTTGAATCCCATTACTTGAGCACCGTCGCCTTCATAAGCTACTCTAAATGAGTCAATCGCAAAGTATTCTTGTGCTTTGTACATTGCGTTTTCGGCAGCAAGTTCTCTTGGTTTTTGATAGAAATTACGGAATGCCATGATTCCTAAAACAATTAAAACTACAATAGCAACCCCGATAAGGATTGATTTTTGGTTTTTTTCAATAAATGCTTCTGAAGAAGATAAAACGCGTCCAACGCTTTCCAATTCTTCAATTTTAGTTTCTTTTTTAGCCATATTTGATAATTTGTTTCTAATTTTTGATTTCAAGCTACAAAAATAAAGTTTTTATTTTACATAGCGAAATATTCCATCCACTTTTTCACCTATCAATTTAATTTTGAGAAAAAGAAGAAATTCTAATCTTTTTTTAATACTTTTAGTAGGAAAGTTGAATATAAATTGTTATATTTGCAATACCGTATTGTTTAGAGATTGGAAAACTCAACACACAATTTTTACCGAGATACAAAGGTTTTTAATGGCGGGCTGCGCCTTTGGGTATTCGTCTGAGGACGAACGGCAGATTACAGAGAGAACCGATTGCCTCAAATCCTGTTTACAGGAGTTTTCTCAACAGATAACAATGCGGTTTTTTATTTTTAAATCATATAGAGACGGTGCATGCACCGTCTCTATATGATTTAAAACTCATTAAACACCTTCCAAACATCCTCTACTGAACGTATTTCTGCAAACACAACCGAACGCTTGTTGTTATTCTCTCTCAACTTTGTTTTTCGCGGATTTCGTGCCATGTATTGTAGCACCCTACCAAACTCGTCTGACTGATAGTAAGGCGAATTAAAATTAGCAACCAAGAATGCCGTCATTTGACCATTTTTCAGCACCAGCTTTTCCACTCCAAACTTCATTGCCAACCAACGCAATCGAACAACCAACAAAAGACCAAGACTTTGTTTCGGAATTTTTCCGAAACGGTCTTCCAGATTTTTCTGAAAATCAACTAATGCATCCTCTGATTTCAAATCATCAAGCTCACGATAAAGCATTATTCGCTCGGAAACATTCTCTATATACTCGTCTGAAAACATCACTTCTAAATCCGTATCAATCTGACAATCCGTTACATAAGCCGTCTGTTTATTCGCTTCTCTTTCATCGGCATAAAGTTCGGCAAATTCCTCGTCTTTTAGTTCGTGAACAGCCTCATTCAAAATACGTTGATAAGTTTCATAACCTAAGTCGGTAATAAATCCGCTTTGCTCAGCACCAAGCATATTTCCGGCACCTCGAATATCCAAATCCTGCATGGCAATATTAAAACCACTTCCCAATTCCGAAAATGTTTCAATTGCCTGCAAGCGACGACGAGCATCCGGTGTAAGCAAACTCATTTCCGGTGCCAACAGATAACAGTAAGCTTTTCGGTTGCTTCGTCCTACCCTGCCTCGTAACTGATGCAAATCGCTCAAACCAAAACGATGAGCACTATTTATAATAATGGTATTCACATTTGGAATGTCTATACCACTTTCAATAATCGTTGTAGCAATCAACACATCGTACTCATAATCAATAAAGTCCATGATAATTTCCTCCAAATCGTTAGCCGGCATCTGACCATGACCCACGCAAACTCTACATTCCGGAATTAGTCGCTTTATCATGGCTTCAATCTTGTAAATATTCTGAATGCGATTATTTACAAAGAATACTTGACCGTTTCGGCTCATTTCCAGATTAATAGCATCACGGATAATTTCCTCATCAAAGGTATGAAGCTCGGTTTGTACCGGATAACGATTAGGCGGTGGTGTGTTTATTATCGACAAGTCACGAGCGCCAAAAAGTGAAAACTGCAATGTTCGCGGAATAGGCGTAGCAGTCAGGGTTAGCGTATCCACATTGACTTTTAGTTGTTTTAGCTTTTCCTTTACCGAAACTCCAAACTTTTGTTCCTCATCAATAATCAACAATCCCAAATCTTTGAACCTCACAGTTTTACCAACCAATTTATGTGTACCGATAATAATATCTATCTCGCCTTTCTCCAATTTTGCAAGGGTTTCTCCAGTTTGCTTAGTTGATTTAGCGCGACTGATATAAGATACATTACAAGGGAAGTCTTTTAACCTGCTCATAAATGTATTGTAATGCTGCATGGCAAGCACTGTGGTAGGTACAAGCACCGCTACTTGTTTATTGTCAGCCACAGCTTTAAATGCAGCTCTCACGGCCACTTCGGTCTTTCCAAAACCTACATCGCCACAGACCAGCCTGTCCATCGGCACATCAGACTCCATGTCTTTTTTGATGTCGGTAGTGGCTTTCACTTGGTCGGGTGTATCTTCATAAATAAATGAAGCTTCCAACTCATTTTGCAAATAAGTATCCGGCGAATACTGAAATCCTTTTTCCGCTTTTCGCTTGGCATAAAGTTTTATTAAGTCGCGTGCAATGTCCTTTACTTTGGATTTTGTGCGCTCTTTCAGTCGTTCCCATGCACCGGAACCGAGTTTGTTAATTTTAGGCGCTTCGCCGTCTTTCCCTTTGTATTTAGAAATTCGGTGCAAGGAATGTATGCTCACAAAAATAATATCATCGTCTTTGTAAAGCAGTTTGACCATTTCTTGCATCTTTCCGTTCACGTTGGTTTTCACCAGACCGCCAAACTTTCCAATTCCATGATCCACGTGAACCACATAATCACCCACTTGTAGCTGATTTAGCTCTTTAAGCGTCATCACTACTTTGGCTTGGCGAGTTCGGTCGGTTTTGAGTTTAAACTTGTGAAAACGGTCAAAAATCTGATGGTCGGTAAAACAGACAACGGACAAATCATTATCCACAAATCCTTCGTGAATAGTATTCAGGACGGGTTGGAAAGCAATATTATCGTTTCGGTCGGCAAAAATGGCTTTAATTCGGTCGGTTTGTTTTACGCTATCGCTAAAAATATAAATCTTGTAACCTTCTGAAATGTAATTTTGCAGACTGTCGGAAATTAAGTCAAAGTTTTTATGAAAAACAGGTTGCGGCGATGTGTTGAAATGAACGGTTTCCTTGGCTTTGAAATGGGATTTATTGCTCCATTCTATTTTTCTAAACTCACTTACAAACTGCAAAAACTCATTCCCCGTAATGTGCGTATCGTGCAAATCCGGTACTTTTTTCTCATCCGTGTTCGCCTTCACCAATGCTTCATCGTAATATTGATTAATTCGGTCTTTGACAAAAAGTACATCCGTAAAATGAAAAATAGCATCTTTGGGAATAAATTCGGGGAAAGCCACAAATTTTGAGTTTTTGTCGCCTTTATGTAGGTTTGGAACGATTTCTACCTGTGCTTTTTTATCCTTGGAAAGTTGTGTCTCAATATCAAAAATCCGAATGCTATCTACTTCATCTCCAAAGAAATCGACACGAAATGGCATTTCAAAAGAGAATGAAAATACATCTACAATTCCCCCGCGAATGGAATACTGTCCGGGTTCATAGACAAAATCCACTCGCTGAAACTCAAACTCATTTAACACTTCGGTTAGTTCTTCTATGGCGAGCGTTTGTCCTTGCTTTATTTTGAGTGTTTTGCTCTTAAATCCTTCCGCCGACATCACTTTTTGGGTCATTGCTTCCGGATAGCTTACCAGAAAAACAGGTTTTGAACTATTTGAAAGTCGGTTTAATGCTTCGGTTCGCAGTATTTCGTTGGAACTGTCAAGCTGAGAAAGACGAATTGTTTTTTTGTAAGAAGAAGGGAAAAAGAGCACATTTTCATCTGTCAGAATTTGAACAAGGTCATTGTAAAAATAGGCAGCTTCATCGGCATCGTTCAACATAAAAACTTGTGTTTTACCTATTTTTTGAAATAGCGATGCCGCCACCAAAGCCAATGACGAGCCCTGCAAACCGCTGATTTTCAGATTTTGCTCTCGTGATGCAGCCCATAACATCGCCGTCTCTACTTGCGGATGTTGAGCGTATGTTTTTTGGAAATCGGATAAATTCAAATTATAAAAATAAAGTGTGCAAAGTTAATAAATAATTGCAAAGCCATAAAACAGGTAAAACATTTATCTATTTTGGCTCAAAACTTGCTAAACTAGAATACAATCTTGGTTTCTTTTAGAAATTATTGATTTTCAGAAACTTAAACTTTAATATAAACATAAATCAAAAGGCGGAAACCGAAAAGCCTTACGAGTAGGTGAAAAATTAACATTTTTTATATGAAAAAGAATTTAGCAGAATTTCTTGGTACTTTTGGATTAGTACTTGGTGGATGTGGTAGCGCAGTATTAGCAGCCGGAATTCCGAATTTAGGCATTGCATACGCCGGTGTTTCATTGGCATTTGGTCTCACAGTATTGGTAGGTGCTTATGGACTTGGACATATTTCCGGCGCACATTTCAATCCAGCGGTAACACTTGGTTTATTTGCAGGTGGCAGAACTGATTGTAAAACGATACTACCTTACATCATTTCTCAAATTTTAGGTGCTGTAGCAGCAGCGGCAGTTATTTATGTTATTGCTTCCGGCGCTCCCGGTTTTAGTATTGACAACACACAAGCCGGCGCTTTTGCTGCTAATGGTTACGGACATCTTTCACCACACGGCTACGGCGTTTTGTCAGCTGTTGTTGTTGAATTTGTGCTTACATTTATGTTTTTAATCGTGATTATGGGTGCCACAGACGAACGTGCTCCAAAAGGTTTTGCCGGACTGGCTATCGGTTTGATGCTTACCCTAATTCACTTAATCAGCATTCCTGTAACAAACACTTCAGTAAATCCGGCTCGTAGTATTTCTCAAGCTTTTTTCGCAGGTGGTGATTACATTGGTCAACTTTGGTTGTTTATCCTTGTACCAATTGCAGGCGCAATGGCAGCAGGATGGGTTTACAAAAGATTCCTATCAGCAGATGAAAAATAATTTTTTTGTGAATAAATAAATGAAAATGGCTAGCGATGTTTATTTCGTTAGCCATTTTTTTGTCAATCAATAGTATTTATCTTTCATCCAGTTGTATGGATTGTTTTCAATGTATTTTGCAATTCTATTCATTTCATCTTGGTCACGAATAATACGGTCATGAAAGCGTGTTTGCCATTTAAATGAAATGTTGTTTTCGGTGGCATGACGGGTAATGGTGGATTTAAACGAACCTATTGCCATTGACAACCGTCCCTTGTAACGTGAAATAGTACGCATTTTTTCGTTAATGTTTGTTAGTTCAGACGGTTGTGGTAGAGACGGGGCATGCCCCGTCTCTACATTGGATGCATCAACAATCACTATCAAATGAATATGATTTGGCATAATAACGTACAATGGAATTTCCACATCTGCAAAATGGTTTCCAATCTGTTTTATACATTCATCCGCATATCTACCAATTTCAGTTAATTCCATATTCCCATTAGTTATTTCTCCAAAATAGTGCTCATGTTCTGCCGTACAAATGGTTACAAAATAATCGCCACCAGAATAATCATGCCATTCTGCACGTGCTGATGATATGCGGTATTTATTTTGAAATTTTGAGTTTGACATGATTTTGATTTATTGTGTTATTTATAGTAGAAACGTCATAATATGGCGCCTCTACATATCCACCATATCCACCACCGTCAACACATCATCATCCACCAAAAATCGCACATCGAATCCGGCAAATTCCAATCCGTAAATTCGTCCATCATCATCTTGATAGGCAGGACGCGGGTCTAATGCAAGCATCTGAACGAGTGGATTTTGCTTTTCTTGCGGAATATTTTTTAGCAGTTCATCGGGAAAAACAACTTTTAAAACTTTCTTTTCCACCTCTTCGGTAAATCCTCCTTTCGCATCGGGGATAGAATCGGCATACGGAATATATGGTTTTATATCAAAAATCGGTGTTCCATTCATCAAATCAGCACCTGAAACATATAAAATAGAACCTAATTCGTTATCGATTTCCACTTTATCAAGTTTTACCGCAGAAAGTCCAAGCGAATTGGGACGGAAAGGTGAGCGCGTGGCAAATACACCTTTGCGAATATTTCCACCCAAAATCGGCGGGCGTACCGTAGGCGACCACTCGGTTTGCTTGGCTTCCGAAAATTCCCAAATCAGCCAAATATGTGAAAAATCCTCCAATCCACGCACCGCTTCCGGATTTCGGAATTCCGGTTCAAACACAATTTTTCCCTGTAATTCTTTCACCATCCTACTCTGGCGTGGAATACCAAATTTGCTGGAAAAGTCGGTGTAGATACGAGCTATGTAGTTCATTGATTGATTAGTCAATTTGTTGATTCGTTTAAATTACAAACTTGTTTACGGACAATGCCGATTGAAACGACAATGTCCTTAATAGTAGAATTGCAAATCGCTGTAGAAAACAATAATTTACAATTCCTAAAATTCGCGTAATTCGTCCTAATTCGTCCTAATTCGTCTTAATTCGCTATTTCAATTCGCGCTCCAAAAACTCAAATTTTTTCCTAAATAAATGTCTGCGAGTTTCTCTACCCAAAATGCTGTGATTTTTATCAGTGTAGAGATAAAGTTCAGCTTGTTTGTTTGCTGCGGTTAGTGCATTCAGATAGAGATAAGTATTCTGCACATGCACATTATCATCAGCTGTGCCGTGGATTATCAGCACATTTCCTGAAAGTTTATCAGCGTGTTTAAGTGGTGAACCCGCATCATAACCGCCGTTGTTTTCTTTCGGCTGACGCATAAAACGCTCAGTGTAAGCCGTGTTGTAAAGTCGCCAGTCGGTAACTGGTGCAACGGAAATTCCGGCTTTGAAAATGTGTTCATCGGTACTCATCGCATTAAGTGTCATAAATCCGCCATACGACCAACCCCAAATTCCAATACGGTCTTTATCTATAAAAGATTGCTTGCCTAAATATTTCGCAGCTTCCACCTGATCTTTCGTTTCCAAAACTCCAAGCTGCATGTAAGTACATTTACTAAACTCCGCTCCACGACCACCTGTGCCACGTCCATCCACAGACGCCACCACGTAACCTTGCGATGCCAAGAAATATTCCCAGCCAACAACCCAGACATCTTTTACTTCTTGTGAATTTGGTCCGCTGTACTGCACCATCAAAGTCGGGTATTTCGCATTAGGATTAAAGTTTGTAGGTTTAATTATCCAGCCGTTTAGCTGCACACCCTCCGAAGTGGTAAAAGAGAAAAATTCCTTTTTCGGCAAGTTCAGAGCATTAAAACTTTCAGCTAACTCCGCATTATCTTCCAATATCCGCAAAACTTCTCCTTTATTGTTTCGCATCGTGTAAATATTAGGACTATTAAGCTCGGAAGCATTGTCCATAAAGTAAGCGAACGAACTTGAAAAAGACGCATTGTGAGTTCCTTTACCGTCTGTCAAGCAAGTTTTTCTGCCTTTTGAGTCAATGGAATAAATATCTCGTTGCAAAGGCGATGCTTCGGCTGATTGGAAATAGAGAGTTTGTTTTACATCATCGTAGCCATATACTTTTGTAACATCAAAGGTTCCGCTTGTTAGTTGTTTATTCAGCGTTCCGTTGATGTTGTAGAGATAAGCATGTCGCCAGCCGTCACGCTCACTGACGAAAGTGAAATATTTACCATCGTTGGTAAAATGTATATCGTCAATATTGGCATAATCCACGTAGTATTTATCTGTTTCACGAAGGGTAAGTTTGGAAATCAGCGATTTAGGATGTGAGAAAATCACATCCAACTGATTTTGATTTCTATTTAACACAAAAATTGCCAATTTATCTTGGTCTTTCGTCCATTTGATACGAGGAATGTAAAAATCGGTATCTTCCACACCCAAATTGATGGTGCGTACCGATTTGTAAAAATCATCATACACGCAAACGCTTACTTTGGAATTAGGCTGACCCGCTTTCGGATATTTGAAAGACTGAAATGTAGGATAAAGCGGTATTTCGTCCTGCTTTACAGAACTATCTAAATAACGTTGCATCTGATAGCTTGGCACATTGGTTTCGTCAAACTTCACAAAAGCAAGCAGTTTGCTGTCCGGACTAAACACAAAATAACGTGTCGCAGTAAACTCTTCTTCATAAACCCAATCGGCTGTTCCGTTAATGATTTTTCCCCACTCACCGTCTTTAGTAATCGGACTTTCAGTGCCAAAATCAAGTTTGTGCAAATAGAGATTATTTTCCCGTGCAAAAGCGATGTAACGGCTATCCGGTGAAAAAAGCGGAACTTCCTGCGGACCATCTTCTGAAAGCGGTTTTAGCTCATTTCGTTTTACATCAAAAATATAATATTCCGCTGTAAACGAACGACGATAGCGAAAATTCTGCTCGTTAAAAACCAAAATTTTCTGCTCGTTCGGACTAAATTCGTAGCCTCTAATTTTCTCCAATTTATTCAACTTTGTAGTTAATGCATTAAAAATGGTATCCACCACTTTACCGGTTTTATAACTGTATCGGATAATGTATTTATTATTTTCCAACAGCGTATAATGCTCACCATCGTTCATCGACTTCATTCCGGGAACGGTTTTAGCACGATATTTTCCATCTGTAATATCCGTCAACAAATCAGCAGATGCAAACTGAACGGCAAAAAACAAAAAGACAATTGAAAATATATGTTTCATAATGTATATTATCTCTATTTAAATATTTTACTGTGAACTATAAACTTCAAACTACGCACTCTTCACTGGTCTTTTGCTCCACCACCATGCCAATCCACTTCCGGCAACAATATGCCAAACGCCCCACCAAGCAGCAATAAATGCCATTCCGCCAAGTTCGAGTTCAGGCGGGAAAATTTTTGGATTAAAAATAAGCGCCAATCCCAAACCGGAATTTTGAATACCTGTTTCAATAGAAATCGTACGACTGTTGATGGTCTTTTCTTTGAATATTTTCGGAAACCAGTAACCCACCGCAAAAGCCAAACCATTGTGAATAAGCACAATAAAAAAGACCAAATGAATGTATCTCATAAAGTGGTCGATATTAGCAGCAAGTGCACCCACTATAAAACCTATAAGCACGAAAAACGATGCCCAGCGAACAGGTTTTTGGATTTTTTCTCTAAATTTAGGGAAACGCGCACCTACAAAAATACCCAAAGCAACAGGAATTCCCAAAATAATACCGATAGTTTGAAAAATCTGCGAAGGCTCGATAACCAACTCTACCAAATATGGCGATTGGCTTGCATAGAGTCCACCCCAAAACGAAAAGTTAAACGGTGTCATAATCAGCGCAAAAGCAGTGGTAAAAGCCGTTAAACTTACCGCAAGCGCCACATTGGCTTTTGCCAACATGGAAATCATATTAGATATATTTCCGCCCGGACAAGCAGCCACCAGTATCATCCCAAATGCCACAGCCGGTGTCGGATTTATCAATAACACCAAAAGAAATGTTACGAGCGGCAGCATAACATATTGTGAGATTACACCTAAAATAATCGTCTTAGGGCTTTTAGCTAAGTCTTTAAAATGTTCGAGTTTGATGTTTAATGCTACGCCAAACATTACAAAAGCGATAGCAATATTCATTAAAACTACACCGCCATCGCTAAAATTCAAACGGACTTTATCTAACTGTTCTAGCCCTCCAAAAAGAGTAAAAAGTAAGGTGTTTGTCATAATTTATTAATTTATTTGGTTTTGTTTTTCATTGTAGTTTGCCAGTTTTAGCAAGTCAGGATTTTCACCGATAAATTTTGTCGCAGCTCTGTAACCATACTGATAAATAGCCTGATAGGCGTCGAAACTAAACTCATTGAATTTCTTAATGGCTTTAGGCTCAATCAAAAAGTCACATAATTTTCTGCCTGCTTGGGAACTTTGATGCTGTGCCACACGGATAGATTTTACAAGCACATCACGCGATTGAAGTGATTTTTCTGTGGTAAGATGCGGAATCACATCCGAGCCAATCACATACTCGCAAGTTTCACGAAGTGGCTGAGCAGGAACATTGTTCAAGAGTCCGCCATCTACATAGACGTTGTTATTTATCTTTATAGAATTAAAAATGCCCGGAATACTGCACGAAGCAGCAATCCAGATATCCAACTTTTCACTTTTGCTGATAATTTCCCATTTTCCCGAATTAAGATTGCTTACACACACATGCATCGGTTTATCCAGTTTTTCAAAACTATTATTGGGAATAAATTCATTTACTAATGAAAGTATGGTGCTGTGGTTAGAGAGTCCAGCTTTCCAAAATGCAGGCTGAAACTGCATTATCTTTGTAATCTTATAAAGCTTTCCTTCCTTGATAAACTGAAGCATCTGCGAAGGCGTATATCCGGCGCAGTACATGGCACCGATAATGCTTCCTATGCTTGAACCGGATACGGTTTCGGGGAAAATACGATGATCCTCCAACGCCTGTAGCACGCCGATATGCGCAAATCCGAGCGCTCCACCACCGCTTAGACAAATGCCTATTTTGTGTTTGAATTTCTGCGGTGCAGAAGGTTTAAGTAATTCTTTAAAAGATTTCATTTGTGTTATTTTACATTGCAAATATACTTCAAAAGTGTTAATGGAAATAAATTTTTTAGCAAATAAAATGAAATAATAGGAAATTAAGATACATTTGTGTTAAGAATTATGGTTTTAACGCCATTTTTTATAATTAGACAACTCAACAATCATAAATCTAAAATCGTAAATCTAAAATCCATAGCTATGTTACAGAAATTTGATTTTAAATACTTCCTGATGCAAAAGCATGTTAATGCGGTGTTTCGTCTTCATTTTCGAAAATTAGTTTTTATCGGCAAAGAAAATATCCCTACCGACAAACCAATCATATTTGCACCTACCCACCGAAATGCATTAGTGGATGCGTTGATTTTGGTTTATGAAAATGTGAAGAAACAAGTGGTGTTTTTGGCACGTGCCGATATTTTTGCAAATCCGACTATCGCTAAAATCTTGAACTTTCTAAAAATTATGCCTGTTTACCGCATTCGCGACGGCAAAGAAAATCTAGATAAAAATCAGCAGATTTTTGATATGTGTGGACAAATTTTGAAAAAAGGCAGTCCGATTGCACTTTTTCCGGAAGGTCGTTACAATCCGCACCAAAACCTACTGCCACTGCAAAAAGCTATTCCGCGTATTGTGCTACCTACCGAAGCAGAAACGGACTTTACGCTAGACACACATATTGTTCCGATGGCATTTTACTACACAGCGAAAGATGAGTTTTTGTCTGACCTTTATGTAACTTATGGCAAACCAATTCGTGTAAGCGATTATAAAGAGCTTTACGAACAAGATGCAAATCAAGCAGCAAATATACTTCGGCTCGATTTGGATGCTCGCCTACGTGAGTATGTAGTGGATATTCCGATGGAAGATTACGATGAAATTTCAGCGTTAATTGATTTCAATGCTACGGAATTAGCCAAACCATCTTTCCCCAAAAAAGATGGTTTGGTGCGTGCATCGCAGGAAATTATCCGACGCATAAAAGAACTAAAAGAGACTGCACCGCAGGCTTATGCCGATAAAATTTCAGCTACAAAAAATGCACGCCAACTACTAAAATCTCATGGACTTACAAGCAAAGATTTTGTAAATCCTCCTATCGGAAAATTTGGAATAATTACCCGTGCAATACTTCTGATAGCTACTGCGCCACTCGCTTTTGTCGGATTGCTTAACACCATTTTCCCAACTTTGATTTATAAAAAACTGCTCAACTTATTTAAAAATAAGCAGTTTATCAGTTCTGTCCGTATCGTTTCCGGAATTTTTATCGTTCCACTTTTCTATTTGTTGCAGTTTGTTTTGGTGGGACTGATTAGCAAAAATTGGCTATGTGCGTTAGCCTACCTAATCGCTTCACCAATTGTGTTTTACTTCGGTACCTACTGGCGAAAATGGAGGAAAATGCTAATGCGGAAAATTAAAGTAAGAAAGTTTGTGGATAAGAATAAGGGGAATTTGAGTGATTTAGAGGTATAAGGTTTTTGACGAAACAGGGACAAATGATTTCTTTGGGACAAACGATTTCCCAATCGTTTGAAATATCGGGGACTTAGGAAAGTCCCTGTCCCTTCTTCTTCAACAATTCTTCCAACCTAAACATCTCATCCCGATACTGTGCAGCTTCCAAAAATTCAAGATTTTTAGCGGCTTCCTGCATCGATTTTTTAGCTTTCGCGATGGCTTTTTCTAAAGCAGGTTTTGTCATATATTGCACTACAGGCTCGGCAGCAATGGTAGTTTGGTGTTCGCTCTCTACGTAAGCATTCGGTTCCATTTTGCTTAATGCACTACGCTCACCTTTAACAATAGCCGTAGGCACAATGCCGTATTTTTCGTTGTATGCCAACTGCTTTTCGCGGCGGCGATTAGTTTCGTCAATGGTTTTCTGCATGCTTTGGGTGATTTTGTCGGCATACATTATCACTTTTCCGTTTAAGTGTCTGGCTGCACGTCCCGCCGTCTGTGTCAGCGAACGATGATTACGCAAAAATCCTTCCTTATCCGCATCCAAAATCGCCACCAAAGACACTTCCGGCAAATCCAAGCCTTCACGCAGCAAGTTTACCCCTACAAGCACATCATAGACACCTTTTCGCAATTCTTCCATAATCTGCACACGGTCAAGCGTTTCCACATCGGAATGAATATAGTTACATCTTACGTTCATTTGCAGCAGATAATCGGTAAGCTCCTCCGCCATTCGTTTGGTCAGCGTGGTTACAAGCACTCGTTCATTAGCTTCGGCACGCAATGTAATCTCTTCCAATAAATCGTCAATCTGATTTAAGCTGGGGCGCACATCAATAATCGGGTCAAGCAATCCTGTCGGACGGATAACTTGATCAACCACAATGCCTTCAGATTTTTCTAACTCATAATCAGCAGGCGTGGCACTTACGTAAATGGTCTGCGGAATAAGAGCTTCAAACTCATCAAACTTAAGCGGACGGTTGTCTTTAGCTGCTTCCAAACGGAAACCGTATTCCACCAAATTGGCTTTGCGGGCAGCATCACCGCCATACATTGCATGAACTTGCGGCAGTGTTACGTGGCTTTCATCCACCACAAGCAAAAAATCTTTCGGAAAATAATCAATCAAGCAGAACGGACGACTGCCCGGTGCACGACCATCGAAATAGCGGGAATAGTTCTCAATTCCTGAGCAATATCCCAACTCCTTAATCATTTCCACATCATACGTAACCCGTTCGTAGAGCCGTTTTGCTTCGTAATCCTTGGCAAGTGCTTTGAAATTTCCGACCTGCACTTCCAAATCACTTTCAATCATCTCAATTGCCTTCATAATCCGCGGTTTAGTCGTTACGAAAATACTTGCCGGATAGATTTTGTAGCTGTCGAAACTTTCAATCACACGAAAATTGGCAGGTTCAATCGTCAGAATTTCCTCCACCTCATCTCCCCAAAAAACAATCCGTAAAATAAAGTCGCTGTAAGCCAAGAAAATATCAACTGTATCGCCTTTCACACGGAAATTTCCGCGATTCAATTCTATCTCATTTCGGGTGTAAAGACTATCCACCAACGTCCGTAAAAAGGCATTTCGAACCAATTTTTGTCCGCGATGAACCGTAATTACGTTTTCATTAAAATCATCAGGATTACCAATTCCATACAAGCACGAAACCGACGAAACCACCAACACATCTCGCCTTCCCGAGAGCAAAGACGAAGTGGTGTGAAGTCGCAATTTTTCAATTTCCATATTGATGGAAAGGTCTTTTTCAATATAGACATCGGTAATCGGAAGGTAGGCTTCCGGCTGATAATAATCGTAGTACGACACGAAATACTCAACCGCATTATCCGGGAAAAAAGATTGAAATTCGCTGTAAAGCTGTGCAGCAAGAGTTTTGTTGTGGCTTAGCACCAAAGTCGGTTTTTGCACCTGCTCCACCACATTGGCAATGGTAAAAGTCTTCCCCGACCCGGTTACACCCAGCAAAGTCTGATAAGGCACACCCTGATTGATGCCGTCCACAAGCTGCTTGATAGCTTCCGGCTGATCGCCGGTAGGTTTATATGGGGAAACGATTTTAAATTCCATTGATAAATAGACAGTTAGATTTTAAGATTTCAGACTAATAGACATTAGACTAAAAGATTTTAGATTAATAGACAGTTAGAAATAAGACTTTTTAACAGAAAACTTACATTCCTGCACTATCCCAATCTTCCCCCTTGAGGGGGAAGTCCCGAAGGGGATGGGGGCTTCTAACTCAAATTCCACCCTTCCTCAGTCAAATCTACCGTTTCAGTTATCCCCGCCTCTTTCAGCTTTTTAAAAACTTCACTATATCCATCAATCACTTTATCGGGATAGTGACAATCGGAATTAACCATTACGGGAATTTCAAGTTCTTTGATTATGGGGAAAAACTGCACATCGGGATAGGTGATGCCAAGTTCAAGATAAGATTTGGTATTAATTTCAATCATCATTCCCTGCTTTTTTATCAACTCCAAATACTCGGTTACTAAATCTATGTACCATTTAGCTTTTACGTCAAAATCGGGGCAGTTTCTAGCGTTCTGTGCTATTTTATCCAAATGTCCTACTATTTCAAAGCCGCCTTTGCGAACCATATTGGAACTGATTTCATAAAATCGCTCCGTAGCCAAACGGATATCGCCACCGAAAACTTTTTCTATGTTTTTCTGAAAATTGTAGAATTTTCCATCCACGCTAAAATAGCCACCATCGGGATGTGGCGCCAAGAAATGTACAGAACTAATCAGATAATCAAAGTCTTGCATGTCGTAAAGGTCGCTTCGAGCATCAAAAACACCTTCGATATAATCCACTTCCAACCCTAAAAAAAGCTCAATTTGGTCGGCATACTTTTTTTTCAGCCTGTAAAATTCCGCCTTGTAATAAGGTAAACTATCCAAATTCATATTCCAAAACGTATGAAATGGCAGAGGCGCATGAGAAGAAAAACCGTATTTCTTTACACCTTTTGCAATAGCAAATCGGACGAAATCCTCCATCGAGGCTCGTCCGTCACAAAAAACGCTGTGGCTATGGTAATTAGTTAGTTGAATAGTGATATGATTTAATGATTATAGCTCTATACTCTTGTCAACTCGTTTACTTCCCTTGGAATAATCAGCATTAAAAATAGATAGAGAAGAATCCCCGGGAAAAAGAAAGTTAGTACAGTTAAAACAATATAAAATATACGAACATACTTGACATTGATGCCAAAATATTCGGCAAAAGCATCGCAAACTCCGGCAAGTACCGTGTTTTCCTGCTTTCTGATTAGTTTTCTGTCTTTTTTCATTATTCTTCAGGGATAACCAACCACAAAATAAGATACACTAAAATACCGGGAAATGCAGCAGAGAAAAGGGACAACAACACGTAAATTATACGAACTACGGAAGGATCCCAGCCGTAAGTTTCTGCAAGTCCGCCACATACTCCGGCTATCATTCTACTACTTCTCGAACGAAACAATCTCTTTTGTGCACTCATAACTTTTCACTAATTGATTTCTACAAAGATAAAACAATTTCAGATTAGTTAGGTTTAATTTTAAAAAAAATAGCAGCTAACTTCAAGTTCGCCGCTATTTTGATAAATTTTCAATAAATTACAACCCTAACGCCACATTTCCATTGATATTTAATGTTTGACAAATTAAGCGTGTTATTTGTTTTTTATGTCGGCACTACGTGCCTTTTTAATTGTTGGGACAATTTCTTACTACTACCATAATTTCGGTGCTACGCACCTTTTAAAAAGCACAACTTTACTACAACAGTTTTAAGACAATTGAAAATTAAAGGGAAAAACTCCTATTATTTTAGAGAGCTTTCATCCTTATATCTTCAAAATCATATTAATCACAAAAATCATAGTTAGACTTACTTCAGCTTTTCCAACGCATTTTTCATTCTTGTAAACGCTTCTACCAATTTCTCGTCGGAAGTGGCGTAAGACATACGAATGCAGTTCGGTGCTCCGAAATCGGTTCCGCCTACGCAAGCCACGTGAGCTTCGGCAAGCAGATAGAGCGCTAAGTCTTCCGGATTGTTGATGGCAGTGTCGTTGTATGATTTTCCGAAATAGTAGCTGCAATCCGGGAAAATATAAAACGCACCTTTCGGCTCATTTACTTTAAATCCGGGAATTTCGCGAGCCAATTTTACCACCAAATTTTTGCGTCTTTCAAAAGCCGCGCGCATATCGGCAACGCATTGTTGGTCGCCTGTGTAAGCGGCTTCGGCAGCTTTTTGAGCAATCGTTGACGGGTTCGATGTATATTGTCCTTGAAGGGTGTTGCAGGCATCGGCAATCCATTTCGGTGCTGCAATCCAACCCAAGCGCCATCCGGTCATGGCATAGCCTTTTGAAACGCCATTAACAATAACGGTACGCTCAAAAACTTCCGCAAACTCGCCGATACTCACATGTTTATCCAAATAGTTGGTATGTTCGTAAATCTCATCAGAAAGGATAATAATATCAGGATATTTTACCAACACATCCACCAAAGCTTTTAACTCATCACGAGTGTAAACACTTCCTGTAGGATTGGATGGCGAGCAAAGCATCAATACTTTTGTTTTTGGTGTAATGACAGCTTCAAGCTGAGCAGGTGTGATTTTGAAGTCGCTCTCAATATCGGAATAAACTATCACAGGCGTTCCGTCGGCAATTTTTACCATCTCGGGATAGCTCACCCAATACGGTGCCGGAATAATTACTTCGTCACCACGCCCAACAACGGACAAAAGCACATTACAAATCGCTTGCTTAGCACCGTTAGCACAAACAATTTGTGCTGGCGTAAAAGTCAATCCGTTTTCAGTTTTCAGTTTTTCAACAATAGCTTTGCGCAGTTCCAAATAACCGGGCACGGGTGAATAAAATGAAAAGTTATTGTCAATTGCCTTTTTTGCAGCCTCTTTAATATGGTCGGGCGTGTTGAAATCTGGCTCACCCACGCTAAGGCTGATTACGTCAATTCCCTGAGCTTTCAGCTCACTACTTTTTTGTGCCATCGCTAATGTGGCAGACGGCGATAAAGATGCCAATCTTTCGGATACTTGTAGCATAATAATTATTAGTATTTATAAAAAATGATTTTGTCAATAATTTTCGGCAAAAATAAACATAATTATTTAATTTTCGCCATTTTTCAAACAATAATTGCAAAAAATCAGCCAAAAACCTAATTTTTTGTCATTTTTAGATTTCTTTTTCGTTTGTCTATCATTTTTCGAGCTGTTTTATAGCCCAAATCAAAGATTTCACGACTTTTTTCCGTTTCAAAGGTGTCATAATTTTCCACATCAATCGGCTCAATCAAAAAATCGCATAATTCTTTATCGGCAAGGCTATTTGCCTTAAACATAAAGTGATAGGTACGCATAGCGATATTCAGAATGGATTTTTTATATTCGTCAGCCACGAGCGGACTAGCATTGATTCCGATTAAATTTTCGCACTCATCACGAATTATGCTGACCGGAAAGTTTTTTAACACACCACCGTCCACGTAGTTTTCTCCGTTTATTTTGCGGGGTGAAAATAGAATAGGAATAGTGGACGAAGCCATTATCACAGATAGTAACTTTCCGCTTGAAAACACGGTGCTTTCGCCTTTGTCTAAGTTAGTTGCTACAATTCTTAACGGAATTTTCAAATCCTCAAATGTCTTAGCTCGCAATTTGCTTCCAAGGTATTTCTCAAACCGCTCTGTACGAAAAAAACCACCATCAGGCACTTGTAACTTGGTCATTTTCCGAAATTCCACATGTTCAAAAATATCGGCAATTTCATCCGGACTATATCCGTCTGCGTAGAGTGCACCCACGATGGCGCCGGCACTTACACCTGAAATTATATCCGGCTTTATCCCTTCTTCTTCCAAGGCTTTCAGCACGCCGGCATGACACATTCCTTTAATGCCTCCGCCACTCAAAGCAATGCCGATTTTATAAGGTTTTGTTGAGAACAGACTTTCTAACAGCGCATTTTTTGCTTGTTTGATTTTACTCATATAAATTTAGTGTTTCGTAATGCTACAAATTTACAGATTTTTATTTTATCAAGCGTAATTTGTTCGTATCTTTGTGAGTTATGGATACACTTTTAATTATACTCGCATTTATACTGATTATTGTAGGTATTATTGGCTCTATTTTACCTGTTCTGCCAGGCGTTCCGCTAAGTTACATCGGAATTTTACTGCTGCATTTTACCGAAAAAGTAGATTTTGAGCCTCAATTTTTAATATTTTGGGCGGTAATGGTTGTTTTGGTACAAATACTTGATTATTTAGTTCCGATTTGGGGAACAAGAAAATTTGGCGGAACTAAATGGGGAATTTGGGGCTGTACTATCGGAATGGTGATTGGTTTATTCATCGGACCGTGGGGAATTGTTCTCGGACCTTTTATCGGGGCAATTATCGGCGAACTAAGTGGTGGTAAACAAACACAAGCAGCGATTAAAGCAGGTTTTGGCTCGTTTACAGGATTCTTGCTCGGCATTATTTCCAAACTGATTGTCGGCGGATTTTTGTTGTATTATGCGATAGTAAAGGTTTTTTAGTTGACAAGCCTACCTGCCGCAGGCGGGTTAACAAGTTGATGATTCTTTTTTAGGCAAAATGCGATTTTAAACCGCAATTTGCACTAAACCCCCAAAATAATATCAGCACTGATATTCAGCTTTTTACTTATTTCACGAGCCACTTTAAGCGTAGGTTCACTTTTTCCTGTCATATAATTGCTTAATCTTGACGGACTTACGCCAATCAATTTCGACATAGATTTTTGTGTCAATCCCATTTCATACATGCGAAGTTTGAGAATGTCAATGAAACTTGGCTTTTCGATGGGGTAGTATTTTTCTTCATAATCAGATACAAGACTTGAAATCATATCCAACTCAACATAATTTCTGTCGTTAGTCGGCGTGCTGTCATCTACCAATGGCAAAAGTTCTTCAATGCGTTGCAGTGCTACTTCATACTGCTGTTCGTTAATTATTTCGGTCATAATTACAAATTTTGAATATTTTTAATTTTGTCGTATTCTGCGTGAGTGCCTACAAATTTGATGTACACAGTTTTAGGTGTAAAAACAATTATAACCACCAATCTGAAATCGTTACCTTTAATGTTAAAAACATAACGCTTATTTCCTACACTATCCACACTGTTAAATGTCTTTTTCACATCAGCAAAAGACTTCCAATTAGCTGCTTTGGTCTTTTCGTACCATTCGGACAATGCAGTTTTAGCTTGCGGATGTACTTCGTAGTAATCAACAAGCATCTTTTTGGACACAATTCTCATACAGAACTAATTTTTTACAAAGATAAAACATCGATTTCATTTTTCAAAATAATATTTCAATATTTGAAATATCGAATTAAAATTTTATATCAAGCCATTTACACCAAATCCAAAAATAAATTCCTATTTTTGTGTTTCGAAAAGAGATTAACTAACGTCCGACACATTGGTCTTTATTCTAAAAGTCTTAACTCTAATAGTCTATCAACTCTACAAAATGCTAAATATCTATCGTGCTTCTGCCGGTTCCGGTAAAACTTTTCAGCTGACAAAAGATTATATTTCGCTTTTGTTTGATGCATATCTTAAAGCTAAGAATCCACGTCCGCATCGTCGTATTTTGGCGGTTACTTTTACCAACAAAGCGACCGACGAAATGAAATCTCGCATTATGAAAGAGCTACATCTGCTTGCTACAGGTGCAGATTCACCCTATCGGGCGGATTTAATGGAAGCTCATTCAAAGACCGCTAACGAAGTAAATGCCACAGCTAAAACCATCCTAAACGGCATTTTACACGATTATTCGTTTTTTTCTATCAGCACGATTGATAAATTTTTCCTACAAATTATTCGTTCTTTTGCTCGTGAAATCGGTGTGAGCGGTGGCTACAATGTGGAACTGGACAATAAAATGACCTTGCAGCAAGCATTAGATAATATGTATGCAAGTCTGTCGGCTGAAGAAAATAAAAACTTGCTAAGTTGGATGACCGGATTTTTGCAAGAACAGATAGAAAGCGGCAGTTCGAGGTATGTAGATAGAGTGATTTTGAGTTTTGGCGAAGAACTATTTAAAGAAAATTATCAGCATAAGGCGAAGGAAGTCAAAGAGTTATTGGAAAATAAGGATTTTCTAAATGCTTATAAGGCAAAATTGCGAAAGATAGAAAGGGATTTTGATAGCAAAATCAAGCAAGAAGTTGAAAATATTTACAGAAATCTGAGAGAAAATGGACTTACAGGCTCTGAATTTAAAAGAAATTACCTTTTAGGTTCTCTTAAAAAACTGGGTACAGACAAGGATTATGATTTAGCAAAATCGTTTAGAACTTATTCTGAAAGTTTGGAAAATTGCATTACAAATCCCCAAAAGAATCCGAACACCCCACAGATTACCAATGCTTATAATAGTGGTATTCAGGATAGTATGAAAAATATAATCCATTTTATTGATAATGAAATGGAAGAATACAATTCCGCTCAACTTATCCTACGAAATATTGATACACTGGGAATTTTAGCCGATTTGGCGGAACATATCCAACTGATTACCAACGAGAAAAATGTAATGCTGCTTTCTGATTCGAATATGCTTTTAAACCAAATTATTGATGGTAGTGATACACCGTTTGTCTATGAGCGCACAGGCTTAAACATTGACCATTATATGATTGATGAGTTTCAGGATACATCCGCACTTCAATGGGAAAATTTCAAACCATTGATTGCTAACAGTTTGGCAAATGGCGACAAGACAAATATGTTGGTGGGCGATGTAAAGCAAAGTATCTATCGTTGGCGAAATTCAGACTGGAAACTGCTTGCAGAACAGGCAGAGAGTGATTTTAGAAATCAAAAAGTTGAAAAGCACACACTTGATACAAATTGGCGTAGCGACCGTAATATTATAGCGTTTAACAATAATCTGTTTGAAACTGGTGCGGATTTATTGCAAACTAAATTTAACACTGAACTTGAAGGTTCTAATCTTGCCAATCAACAAGACAACAAAATAAAAACAGCTTACGACGATGTAAAACAAAAGCCTTCAAAAAATGCCGGCGAGGGTTATGTACGCGTGGAATTTGTACAAAAAGAAGGTTCAAAAGCTGAATGGCAAGAAGAAATCTTGTTGCGAATTCCCAATTTGGTGGAAAGTTTGGTAGAAAACGGTTATAAAAATTCTGATATTGCATTTTTGGTTCGCACAAACAGCGAGGCAAAACTAATTACCGAATTTATGCTGAACTACGCAAGTTCGCCGGACAGAAAAGAGGGGTTTAGCTATTTGGTTGTGGGGAATGAGGGACTTATGCTTTCGGCATCTGTTTCGATTAATTTTATTATTTCCGTATTGTCCTATATCCTTGACCCAAAAGATGATGTAGCACGCACTAATATTTTGTACGAATACCAACTTGCCAAAAACAAAAGAGAAGGTAAATCTAACACAGTTCTTTTCGACAAGAAAGTTGATTTTTCTTTGTTCTTTTCTACCAAAGAAAACGCATGTTTGGAAGAGATAATCCATCTGTCGCTTTATGAAGCGGTGGAAAAATTGATTAGTGCCTTTGAAATTGAAAGCTGGTACGGCGAAACGATATTTTTACAGGCTTTTCAAGATGTTGTTTTTAAATATTCAAACAACAATAACGCTGACCTGAACAGCTTTATAAAATGGTGGAAAGAGGAAGGCAAAAAGCAACGGATAAATATTCCTGAAAACGAACATGCTTTCCGTGTGATGACGGTTCACGCTTCCAAAGGATTGGATTTCAGGGTGGTAATTATGCCGTTTTGTAATTGGGGACTTAAAAGCAGTGCACAAAGAGCACCGCTTTTGTGGTGCGAAACCGATGTGACACCTTTCAACGAACTGCCTTTGTTGCCTGTAAAGTTTGGAAGCAATCTCGCAAACTCTATTTTCAGCGAAGAGTATTTTGATGAGTTGCTACATCAATATGTGGACAATCTAAACATCGGCTATGTGGGCTTTACCCGTGCAAGAAATGAGATGTATCTTTTTTCCGAAGGTCCTACTAAGAACGCTGACAATCTGAATTATTTTTCTGATTTAATGTATAAGTCCATAATTGAAAATCCGACTTTGGCTGAACATTGGAACGAAGAAGAAGGTGGTTTGGAAATTGGCAAACCGACAAAAGCAGTTTACAAAGAGGAAGAATCAACAGAGATTTCCATAAAACAGACTTCCTACCCTATAGAGGATAGTAGCGACAGACTGCGAATCAAGCATACAAGCAAAGATTATTGGAAGTCTAAACCTATTTCAGAAAGCAAAGTGAACTACGGTACTTTGATGCACGAAATTCTGCAAAAAACCATTCACCGTGGTGATGAAGAAAAAGCAATTGCTGAACTAGTTTCAACGGGTAGAATTAACAAAGATGACTTACCGGAAATTCAAGCAGAGTTTAAGCTTTTCTGGTCAAACGAAGAGGCGGCAAATTGGTTTACAGATGGAAAAGAAGTACTAAACGAGAATCCCATCCTACTTCCCAACGGCGACATGTATCGTCCTGACCGTGTGGTTTTGGAAGGCAAAAAAGCCATCGTGATTGACTATAAGTTTGGTGAAGAAGAAAAAACATTCTACAACAAGCAAATGCAAAATTACACTCATTTCCTAAAAGAGATGGGATACGAGGATGTAGAAGGAAAGATTTATTATGTGAGGTTAGGGAAAGTGGTTTCTATTTGAAAAAAGAGATAATTGTTTGATAAGTAAAGCTCAAGCGAAGAAAATTCTTAAAAATACTTATGATTATCCGCAATGTGTCCTAAAATACTTATCAATTACCACGAGTTTTAACTCAAGGGCAAAACGTTTTTAACAGTGGGCTTTAGCCCAAGATTATTTAAATTTCGGCTAAAGCCGATTGAATTTCCAACTATTTACCCACGCCCTAAAGGGACGTTTCAATTGATTAAGAAGTTTTGCAGATAGTCATAAAAATCTTTTCTCATTTTCTTGTCTATTTAAAATAAAAGTAGTATTTTTGCAACCCAAAATTCAGCGTAATCTCTGGCAGCAAGGAAAAACCGAATAAGTCTGTGAATATTACGCATAGTATCAACTTTATAACAAATTAAATCATGGACTTAATAAAAGTTGCAGAACAAGCATTTGACCAAGAGAAAAACTTTCCTGCGTTCAAAGCCGGTGATACCGTAACTGTTGGATACCGCATTAAAGAGGGTAACAAAGAACGTATTCAGGAATTTAGAGGCGATGTTATCAAAATCGTTGGTCACTTGAACAAAAAACGCTTTACAGTGCGTAAAATGTCCGGTAACGTGGGCGTTGAGCGTATTTTCCCGATGGATTCACCATTCGTAGAAACCATTACGGTAAATAAAAGAGGTAAAGTACGTCGTGCTAAACTATACTACCTACGTGAACGTACAGGTAAAAAAGCGCGTATCAAAGAAAGACGTTACTAATCTTTCAAAAAAGAAAAGAAATAGAAAAGAGAAATTCAGTTTTGAATTTCTCTTTTTCGTTTTATCTTTGTAAAAATTTTTGAAGTAAAGTATGAACTACCTATACCAAACAGGACAGTATGCAATGTTAATGCATAAAGTCTTTACAAAACCTGACCGTTGGAAAATGTTTTGGCGACAGTTTCCGAAGGAAGTTGAAAAACTTGGACTGGCTTCTCTGCCGATTGTTATCATTATTTCCATTTTTATCGGTGCCATTCTAACTATCCAAACCAAATTAAATACCGAAAACCCGCTTTTACCGACTTACAGTACGGGATTGGTTACTCGCGATACACTTCTACTTGAATTTTCATCCACCATTATGTGTCTGATTTTGGCGGGCAAAGTGGGGTCTAATATTGCTTCCGAAATTGGTACCATGCGAATTACCGAACAGATTGACGCCATTGAAATTATGGGTGTAAATTCAGCCAACTACTTGATTTTACCAAAAATTACAGCTTTCATTGTGATGATGCCTTTTTTGGTAATTTTCAGTATGGCAATTGGACTTGTGGGCGGTTATTTGGTGGGCATGTTTTCTGACATAATCACTGTAGCTGACTACCTTTTGGGAATTCAATATGCTTTTGTCCCCTACTATATTTTTTATTCGGTTGTAAAATCGCTTGTTTTTGCCTTTATTATCTCATCTGTGGCGTCCTACTACGGATATTTCGCTTATGGCGGAGCTTTGGACGTGGGTAAAGCAAGTACAAATGCCGTGGTTAACAGCAGCATTTTGATCCTGTTTTTCAACTTGTTAATCACTAATTTAATGTTGAATTAAGCCATGATTGAAGTAAAAAATTTAAATAAATCCTTTGATGAAAATCAGGTGCTGTTCGACATTTCAGGCGTTTTTGAAAATGGAAAATGCAACATGATTATCGGGGCGAGCGGTTCGGGAAAAACGGTTTTGATGAAAAGCATTATCGGACTACATCGCATTGACTCCGGCAGCATTGAATACGATGGCAGAAACCTTCCCGATATGCAGATGAAGGAAATTCGCAAACTGCGTCGTGAAGTGGGAATGCTGTTTCAAGGCTCAGCTCTGTTTGACTCACTTACCGTGATGGAAAATGTGATGTATCCGCTGGAAATGTTCTCATCGGAAACGAAAGCCGAAATGGAGAAACGAGCTATTTTCTGTCTGGAGAGAGTGGATTTAACCAATAAAGCATTTGACCTTTTCCCTTCCGAAATTAGCGGTGGTATGCAGAAACGTGTGGCTATTGCACGTGCTATTGCATTAAATCCGAAATACCTTTTCTGCGACGAACCAAACTCAGGACTTGACCCAAAAACAGCACTGATAATCGATAAATTGATTCAAGAAATTACACAAGAATACAATATTACTACCATTATCAACTCACACGATATGAACTCGGTGATGGAAATCGGGGATTATATTCTTTTTATAAATAAAGGTAGAAAAGCGTGGGAAGGAAATAACAAAATGATATTTAATTCCGACGTGCAAGAGTTGAATGACTTTGTGTTTGCTTCCGAATTATTTAAAAAAGTAAAAGAAGTGAATTCCTAATTTTAGATTGTTATTCTTAAAACATTAAGTTTATTAAGAAATTTAGGCACATTAAGTCTTTCTTAATGAACACCTTAACCACACCTTAATGCCTTAATGTTAAAGAAACTTTTAGATAAAGAATACGATAATCATATTTTCCTATATGTTCTAAAAAATGACTTTTTAAAACTATATGTTACTATGTGAAAACGCTAAAAAACTATGTGTCAAGAAAAACATAAAATTTTAGCGTAAAACTCAAAATCACAATGAAAATCATCTCTTATAATGTTAACGGCATTCGCGCTGCAATGCGAAAAGGTTTGGCAGATTGGATTAAAAGTGAAAGTCCGGACGTGCTTTGCATTCAGGAAACAAAAGCTCAACCCGAACAAATCGAAACCGATATATTTAACAAAATGGGCTACTTTTGTTTTTTCCATTCTGCCGAAAAGAAAGGATACAGCGGCGTAGCTATTTTCACAAAAATGCCACCCGACAATATCGTAATGGGCATGGATAATGAAAAGTACGATGCAGAAGGCAGAGTGTTACGTGCGGATTTTGGCGACCTTAGTATCGTTTCTGCCTATTTCCCTTCCGGCAGTGCAGGCGATATTCGACAAGATTTCAAAATGGAATTTCTTGCAGACTTTCAGGTTTTTCTCGACAATCTACGTTTAACAAGACCAAATATCATCGTTTCCGGCGACTATAATATTTGTCATAAACCTATTGATATTCACAATCCTGAACGTCAAGTGGGTGTTTCAGGGTTTTTACCGGAAGAGCGCGAATGGCTGGATAATTACGAAGTTTCGGGAATGATTGACAGCTTCCGTGAGTTTGACAAAAGCGGCGATAATTACAGTTGGTGGAGCTACCGCACGGCTGCACGTGACAAAAACTTAGGCTGGCGTATTGATTATCATTGGATTAGCGATACGCTGAAAGACAATTTAGCGTCAGCACGAATTCTTTCTGACGCCTATCACTCTGACCATTGTCCGGTTGAAGTTACCATCAAACTATAAAACAATTTATTTAGAAAAGAGCTTATTCTATAAAAAAAAATAAATATTCAATCTAAAAGCCTATTAGTGCAAATTGTTTTTTAACTTTGTACTCGTTTTTAGAAAATTTTTATACAAAACAAGATAGACAAATGAAAAATTTAGGTCTTAGATACTGGAAATACTTACTCATTTTAGTTGTAATCATTTCAGCTTGTAAAACAGAGCCAAAATTAGTAAATCCTTCCGATGACGCACGTGTTTTAGGTGTTTCTATTCTGTATAATGACAGTTCACCCAACGCTTCATTAGCGGTTTTCACTATTAATCAAACCGATAGCTTAATTTTCAACGTGGATTCATTGCCATATGGAACTAAAGTGGATAGCTTGTATGTAAGTTTTAGTTTTGGTAGCACCAACGGATTTATTATCAATGATACCGTACCTGAAGCTCCGTCAGGAAGCATCTATTACAGTAGCTACGCCAACAACTCAGGAATGACATCACGTCACGTGGATTTTACTAAACCTGTAAAAATCAAAAACTTTGCAACTGACGGAAAAACATCCCAGTCTTACACCATTGAACTTCGTGTGCATAAAGTGGAAACCTACTTGCACACATGGACTGAATTGCAGAAAAATGTAGCTACCACAGCGTCTGAAAACCAAAAAGCTGTTCTGCTAAACGGTAAATTCTACTATTTCTTTGATTACGGCACAAGTAATTCCCTTTTCACATCTACGGATGCGAGCAATTGGACTGCTGCAGGCGTTATCAATGGACTACCATTAGGTGCAAAACTTAGAAATATTTTGGTGTTTGGCGATAAAATGATGCTACTTCACAACGGCAGCGAAATTTACACATCCACCAACGGAACAGATTGGACAAAAGAAATGCTTAATGCCGATACGAACTACAACTATCAAGCATTGTTATTCACGTTTAAGGATAAAGTTTGGGCAGTAGCTCAGCACAAAACCGACAACACAGTTAGAATTGTCAGCTCTACTGACGGTGTAAATTGGACTTTCGCAGAAAAAAGAGCATTTACCAATTTTCCTGTAGATAACTTTGCTGCAACAAGATTCAAACCTGCCATCGGAAGAGAAAAAGTAATTGTAATCGGCGGAAAAGATGCAAACGGCAATATCCTTTCTACACGTTGGTCTGCCGAAAACATTATGGGTGTTGACACACTCTATTGGGTAAATTTACAGCATAAAACATACCGATTAAATCCCGTGCAAGATGCAGGAATTGCCTATTACGGTAGCAAATTGCTTTTATTGGGCGGCTCACCGGGTTACAACGAAATTGGTGATACCATCGTGCAACTTCGTCAATCTATTGATCAAGGACTTACGTGGATAAAACCGGATACGCTTCAAAACAGACTTCCTGCGAACTACACGTTCCGTACAAATGCTTCAATTATTCACGACGAAAAGGATAAGAGCATGTACATTGTTGGTGGAAAATCCAAAAATGGACCACTTTCTGATGTGTGGAAGGTAAAAGTAAACTTCTACAACTTCATCGACTACGCAGAAGACCCGACTAAATACTAATTATCTTTTCGCAGGCTGAGTATTTTGAAAAAACAGCAAACAAATAGTGTCAAAGATATTCGTTTCCGTCGCTGGACACGAAAAAGCTATGCTGTATTTGCCGGATTGAATAAAGTTATCTCAATCGGGAAAATAAAAGCGGGTATTTGCGACAGAACTTCTTTAAAAACCAATTCGCTTTTGGTGGCAAATGCTGTTTTTGCAGGTAATTTGCTTAAAACTTTTGACGAAGCAGAAGAAGCGGAAGATCTGCTTTTTGACAACTTATTGCAAACAAATTTACAAGTATTGGCTATAGACATTCCTGTCTATGGTTTGAGACATTATTATATTAGAAACTTAAAGTTGGAATAGAGATTAAACGCTCTGTTCCAACTTTTTTATTAAAAAAACATGAAACAAAAAATTACTCTTTTAATTATTTTTACTTGCCTTTTTCTAAATACAAAAGCAGAAATTCCTGAGCAAGAAATTGAGTTAAATGAGTTGGAAGTTGTTGCCGGACGCACAAAAATGTATTCCAACCTTGGAAGAATTGTCAGCGTAATTGACAAACAGGAAATTGAGAAAATCGCTGTTCGTGATATCAACGATTTACTGGATTATATCAGCGGAATCGATGTACGTCAGCGTGGAATGTATGGAGTGCAGGCGGATGTGAGCATTCGAGGAGGTTCATTCGACCAAATTTTAGTACTGCTGAATGGCGTAAATATTACCGACCCACAAACGGGCCATTACAATCTGGATATTCCGCTTGACTTGAGCGATGTGAGTCGTATAGAAATTCTGCAAGGCTCATCGGCAAGATTGCTTGGACCCAATGCATTTAGTGGTGCAATCAATATTATTACGGATGAAAAAAGCCAAAGTAACGTATCCCTTCAAACTGAAGCCGGAAGTTACGGCTACCTTTCCAACGTGCTAACGGGGAATTATACGGATGGAAAATTTAACACTTTAGGCTCTATTTCGCACCGAAAAAGCGACGGCTACATTAATAACACCGATTTTAATATCGTTAACGCCTATATTCAAAGCAGCGTAAAAACCGACAAAGCAGGAAAATTTAACCTGCAATTGGCATATCAACAGAAATCATTCGGGGCAAATAGCTTTTACAGCGAAAAATTCCCCAATCAATTTGAACATACTAAAACGATGTTTTCGGCGCTGGATTGGAAGTTGCACACAGGAAGTTGGAACTTAACTTCGCAAGTCTATTGGCGACAGCATCACGACCGCTTTGAGTTGTTCAGAAACTTTGAAGGAGCAGAATCTTTTCCTTGGTACAAAGACCACAACTATCACCAAACTGACGTTGCGGGCGGAAAAGCAACAATTTCTTATTCCTGGAAGTTAGGAAAATCATCACTCGGAGCAGACATTCGTAACGAGCATATTTACAGTACAGTGTTGGGCACAGCGATAGACGAACTGAAGAAAGTTCCTTTTGAAACGGATAAAAACTTCACCAAAGAAGCAAACAGACTGCTTTCTACACTTTTCTTCGACCATAGTGCTGTTTTTGGAAAGTGGTATGCGTCAGGCGGATTTGCTATTACACAAAACAAGCAATTTGGCACACACGCAAACGGCGGCGCTGATTTGGCCTACAGACCAACGAACTATTCACGAATTTTCGTAAATGCCAACTCTGCTATTCGCTTACCTACATTTACCGACTTATATTACCAAAGTGCTACGCAAATCAGTAACCCGAATTTAAAACCTGAAAAATCTACGACCTTTGAACTAGGAACTAAAATCAATCCAATGGATTGGACTGTAGAAGCATCTGCTTTTTATCGTCTTGGCAATAATATTATCGACTGGATAAAAGAACCCGATACCGAAAAATGGGAAAGTCGCAATCTGACCAATGTGAACGCTATGGGTTTTGAGTTTAGTGGCGAGTATCGTTTCAAAAATACGTTTTTACAATCCATAAGAGCCAACTATTCATTTTTAAGTCTGGACAAAAAAGCGGAAGGTTTCGACAGCAAATATGCACTGGACTACTTGAAACACAAATTGGTTCTCAATTTGAATCATGCTCTTTTCTCAAAAACATCCATGCACTGGAACTTAGCTATGTTTGACAGAAGCGGTACTTACACCGACTTTGTAACTAAAAATCCAGTTAATTATAAACCCTATTGGATGCTTAACACGAAATTAATGTACAAAGACAAACGACTTACATTTTTTGCAGAACTAAACAATATTCTCAATCAAAAATATGTAGAATTTGGCGGCATCGAGCAACCGGGAATAAATTTCAATACTGGTATTAAAATCGCATTAAACTAATTTAGAATCAGACTAAATAAAAAGCAATAAACGCTCTACAATAGCCCAAAATTGTGAATATTGTAAAATTTAATAGTAAATTTCAGCTCAAATATCTTCCTTGTTTTTTTGATAAAGACAACAAATTTGCTATTTTTGTTGTTAGAGAGATTGATTATACTAACACATAAAATTTTTATTAGTTATGAAGAAAAGTCTTAAAGGTACACAAACCGAACAAAACTTATTGAAATCATTTGCAGGCGAAAGCCAAGCACGCAGTCGCTATACTATGTTTTCTAAAATAGCGAAAAAAGAAGGTTACGAGCAAATTGCCGCTATTTTCTTGGAAACTGCTGAGCAAGAATTGGAACACGCAAAAAAATTCTTCCGTTTCTTAGAAGGTGGAATGCTTGAAATCACAGCAACTTATCCTGCAGGAATCGAAGGAACAACTGCTGAAAACTTATTAGCAGCTGCTGAAGGTGAAAACGAAGAATGGTCAAAAGACTACCCACACTTTGCTGATGTTGCAGAAAAAGAAGGTTTCCCTGAAATTGCAGAAGCATGGAGAAATATCGCAACTGCTGAACTTCAACACGAAAAACGCTATCGCAGACTACTTGAAAAAGTAGAAAAAGACCAAGTTTTCACTCGTGATGAAGAAATTTCTTGGCAATGTCGCAACTGCGGTTACGTGTATGTTGGTAAAGAAGCACCCGATATGTGTCCTGCATGTGCTCACCCACAATCTTACTTTGAAGAAGAGAGACAAAACTACTAATCTTTTGAGATTGCAAGTTACAAAATCCCTTTCCTTTATCGGAAGGGGATTTTTTTGCCTAAAAACCACTATATTTGCAAATGCAAAATTTCAAGCCAATAATAACAAACGACGGTTCGCATACGTTTTACGTACCGGAAATTGACGAGTGCTACCACTCTACCAATGGCGCTATTCAAGAGAGTCGCCATATTTTTATTGATGCCGGACTAAAACAGTGCGAAAAAACGGAAATAAATCTGCTGGAAATTGGATTTGGAACGGGACTGAATGCTTTGCTGACGGCTGTTCTGCTTGAAAAAGAAGAAATCAGAGCTAAAAAAATCAACTATACTTCCATTGAGCTTTATCCGCTTGCCGTGGAAGAAGCAATGCAACTTAATTATCCCGAATTAATCGCTCAGAAAGACGATAATTTATTGAAAAAAGTTGAAAGTTTTTTTGAAAAAATGCACACTTCACCTTGGGGAAAAGAAGTTCAAATCTCGGAAAAATTCTTTTTAAGAAAGCTACATTTAGATTTTACACTGTACGAGCCGAATGGAAGTTTTGATGTGATTTATTTCGATGCTTTTTCGCCTGAAAAACAACCGGAAATGTGGAGCGAAGCGATGTTCAAAAAGTTGTATCTTTGTGCCGCCAAAAATGCCGTAATGACAACCTACTCAGCCAAAGGTGCAGTTAGAAGAGCGATGCAGTCGGCAGGATTTACGGTAGAGAGAATTCCCGGACCGCCGGGAAAAAGAGAGATTTTGAGAGCGAGAAAATTGTCTAAACTATGATTTCTTTGATTTATATGATTATTTTTTGATAAAACTATATCAAATATTTTAAACCTATTTATATGCAATCACAAAAAGTCCCAAAAGCTAACAAATTCCTTTTTCTTTCACCTTTTGAGGAAAGTCCCGAAGGGGATAGGGGCAAGGGATTTAGGGTGCTTAGCTTTTTTCTTACCCCTTACATATTGTTTTTTATCATTTTACTTGCAGCTTTGGTGCAATATCCGAAGGCAGAGCTACATTTGTTGATGAATGCCAACCACACGTCGTTTAACGATTTTTTCTTTCGCAATTATACGGAAATTGGTGGTGGCTGGTTGCCTTTTGTTTTTTTGGGTCTGTTGCTACTTTACAGATATAGTTGGACTATTTATCTGCTTGCTGCTCAATTTTTTGGCGGTATCGTTTCGGTTATTGCCAAACGGACATTTGACGAACCGCGTCCCCTACTCTATTTTCAGGAAAACTTCCCGGAAATCAGTTTGCCGCTTGTAGAAGGCGTGCGAGTCCATTATGCACACAGTTTTCCTTCCGGTTATACCATTACAGGTTTTGCGCTGTTTTTCGGATTGGCGCTTATTTTCAAAAAAAGATGGCTTAGTCTGCTGTTTTTTGTTATGGCGGCTTTGGTGGGATATTCACGCATCTATCTTTCACAACATTTTGCCATTGATGTTTTAGTTGGCTCGGCAATCGGTGTAATTTCTGCATGGGTTTGCTATCCACTTTTAGAAAAAATGGATAACAAATGGGGAAAAAAATCGCTTGCAAATAGCTTTATTAAAAAAAATGAACATTACTTGCTGAAAATCAAAAATAAAGTATTATCTTTGCAATCCAAAAATTATTGGAACATAGCGTGAAAGCGCTGTTCTTAATGTACAACTTAACAAATTCAGTATTATGTATTTAACATCTGAGAAGAAACAAGAATTATTTAAAGAACACGGTATTCAAAAATCCGCAACTGACACCGGTTCTCCGGAATCTCAAATTGCGTTGTTTACTTACCGCATCAATCACTTAACTGAGCACTTGAAAAAGAATAAAAAAGACTATTCTACTGAGCGTGCTTTGGTTATGTTGGTAGGAAAACGCCGTCATATGCTTGACTATCTTATCAAAAAAGATATCAACCGTTACCGTGCTATCATTAAAGAATTAGGAATTAGAAAGTAAAACAAATTTACGATTGTAGATTTACGATTTTAGATTGTTAATTTACGAATTATTTACTTTCCATCTTATAAAGGCGTTTCAGTTTTTGGAATGCCTTTTTATTTTAATAAATGTCATAAAAACCTTACCTAAGGTATTTTTAATTGCCACGCCATTTATAGCGTGGATACTTTGAAGACATTAATTGGACTTTAGTCCAAAGTTAATAAATTTTGGCTAAAGCCTTATAGGTATAAAGTATTAGTCCACGGCTTGAAAGCCGTGGCAATTAACTTAGCTAAGAATAATTTAGATTTTTTACAAACTAACAAAAAGTCCCCCTTGCGGGGGACATAGGGGCTTATGAAACCATCCATACCAAAAGGAACTCGTGACTTTACGCCACAAGAAATGGCTAAGCGCAACTATATTTTCAATACGATAAAAGATGTTTTTCGCCTTTACGGATTTCAGCAAATTGAAACTCCGGCAATGGAAAATCTTTCTACGCTGTTGGGAAAATACGGTGAAGAGGGCGACAAATTGCTTTTTAAAATTTTGAATTCGGGCGATTTTTTGTCAAATGTAAGCGATGAAGAGCTAAGTGAAAAAAACAGTGTTCAACTGACCGGAAAAATTTCCGACAAAGGACTTCGCTACGACTTAACCGTGCCGTTTGCTCGCTTTGTGGTGCAAAACCGTAACGAGATTTCATTTCCATTCAGACGCTATCAAATTCAGCCTGTTTGGCGGGCAGACCGTCCGCAAAAGGGTCGTTACCGAGAGTTTTATCAGTGCGATGTGGATGTGGTGGGAAGCAACTCGCTTATCAACGAGTTGGAACTGATTCAGATTGTAGATGAAGTTTACAGACGATTGAAAATCAATGTAGTACTGAAAATCAACAATCGCAAAATCCTTTCCGGAATTGCAGAAATTGTGGGCGAAGCAGAACGAATTACCGATATTACCGTTGCTATCGACAAGTTGGATAAAATTGGGCTTGAAAATGTAAACAAAGAGATGGCTGAAAAAGGAATTTCAGATAAAGCTATCGAGAAAATTCAGCCGATTTTGAAGCTTTCCGGTTCCAATCAAGACAAGCTCAATCAACTGAAAACGATTCTTGCAAGTTCTGAAATTGGTCTGAAAGGTGTTGAAGAGATGGAAACGATTTTCTCACTTTGCGAAAGCGTACACTTACAAACTGAAGTAGAACTTGACTTAACACTTGCACGCGGATTGAATTATTACACCGGGGCTATTTTTGAAGTAAAAGCGTTGGATGTGGAAATTGGCAGCATCACGGGTGGCGGTCGATACGATAATCTGACAGGCGTTTTCGGAATGCCGGATGTGTCGGGTGTGGGTATTTCATTTGGTGCTGACCGCATTTACGATGTGCTAAATCAGCTTGAACTCTATCCCGAAACTTCTGCCGATCAGACGCAGATTTTGTTTGTCTCTTTTGGCGAAAAGGAATTGGCTTACTGCCTGCCTTGGGCAAATGAACTTCGCAAACAAGGCTTTAACGTAGAAATCTATCCCGAAACTGCCAAAATGAAAAAGCAGATGAGTTATGCCGATAGTAACAAAATTCCTTTTGTGGCTATTGTTGGGGAAAATGAGATGAAAGGAAATAAAGTGATGCTGAAAAATATGAAATCAGGGGAACAGAAGTTGGTTGATATGAATGAGTTGATTAGCTTAATTGGTTAATTAGTTGATTAGAATATTCTAACAATAAAAGCGGTAATCTCTTACCGCTTTTATTAATCTATGAAATTCGAAGTTTCAAAGTTAGGAAATCTGTTTGACTTTCAGCGGATGTGTATCCCCCTATCACTGTCCCTCATAGCTACTTATAATCCACTATATAATCATATCCGATTGTATTTCCTTTTATTGGACCGTAGTTTACGCCATCGAAATCCTGATTATAATACGCATCTCTCATATAGTATTTTCCATTAGGCATTTTGTAAATAACCTTTGCGTTACGTCCACGACCTAAAATTACTCCAAAAGCATTGCGTTGATGTTTCCAATTCACCTCTGTAAGAATAACTTTTACGGGGATACGTCCGTCATTAGGCCAATTAATAAGCATAGAGTTTGTAGCTGCTAATAACTGTGCTTCTAACTTAGCGTCTCTGACAGCCGGTTTTGGGATTTCTGCCTTAACTATCTCGTATATCCCATATGTTCTGTTTATATCTTTCTTAATAAAATCGTATTCTTCCATCCAGTTTTTCTTAACCACAGCTTCCCATTTTGGATAGTTATTGGTTTTTAATTGTTCGTAGGTTTGCAAGGCATATGTATAATCTTCATCTTCTATTTTATTCGGGTGCGACTTCATATCTTCGGCAGCCACAGCCAACTTGTAGCTCTCATACACACCATTATTCCAATCCTTTTCCTTGCTGTAATTAACTGTAGCTATCATAGTATTAATAAATGTGTTTTTCACTCTTTCAAAGGGCACATTTTCCCTAAAAAGTTTCATCAGGCGAGCTTCTTCTGATTTCCATTGAGCAAGTTTATTACCACCTTCCTTTGGTGCTCCCACAATCATGTTACTTTTAAATCCAAATCCTTTTTCTACATTCTTCGATCTATCGTATTCGTACCTTTCGGGCCCGTACCCTCCGCCGGAATAGTTTACTACAAGTGTGTTAGTGTTCTCGTAATCAAGATTTATTTTTCCTTCATCCATTGCATGTATCAGCATACGTGCTTCCATAAAGAAGGGATAAGTTTCTGCCGGAAATGCTTGGAATAGAGCAAAAGATGCGTTTATAATTGCATCGGCGGGAAGTACAAATATTTGATAACCTTTATACACGATACAAGGTGATTCCCCGCCTGATGCAATCATTTTCAAAAGTAATGTGCGTAAGGGATCTAATTCCTCGTTATCTTCATAAATTTTATAGGTAAAGAGAAAACGAAACGATTTACTTGCCGGTATATATATATCGTAGTTCAACTTTTTGTACGACTCCTTAAGTTCAGCCATAGATATTGTAGCAATGGGATCCTGATTATTTGCTTTATCAGTATCGTCAGTAGAATTAGTTGCTTGGTTTACGGCATCTTTTGCTTTGTCTTCTACTTTGTCCTTTGTGTCTGTTACCTTGTCTTCTGCTATGTTTTTTGTTTTGTCTTTTGCTAAATCTTTTGCTTTGTTAAGCAAACCGCCTAATTGTGCTTCTGCCGAGAAGGAGCAAACTGCCACAAACAGGGCGATCAGAATAAATAATTTTGTTTTCATAATGATAGATTTTTTTAAGTGATTTTTTATATTTCATTCGTTTAGTACATCCACTCTAAACCTCGCCGTCAGCTGACGGAAGAGGTTTTATGGAGTGCTGTATAGAGTTATCTTTCTATTTTTTTCTTTATTGAGTTTCAGAGTGCAACTTATAATTAAGTTGTGTTTTTTTACTGTTTACTTAATTATTAATCTGCGATTAACTTTACCTGCTTTAATCAAGTAGATACCTTTAGCATATTTGCTTACATCAAGTGTCATAATACTATCTGAAATAGGCTCTGTCCGGATAATTCTACCTGAAATATCAATAATATATAATGTTTCTGCTTTTAGGTCGTCAGCGATTTTTATTGTGATATGTTCTCGAGCCGGATTTGGATAGAAGTTAAGCAGACGAGCAACTTCTACTTCATCAATGCCCGTAGTATTGGAAATTACTACCTCTTCTGTTACGACATTGCCTTCACTATCCACCACAGCTTTTTGGGTAGCATCCCACTTAGCACCTGCAGGAGATACTATTTCGCAATCTTCAAGGATAAGTTCGGCCAAGTTCCCAATACTTCCGGTCATTGACCCTGTTGCGTTTACCGTGCTGTTGTTGATGAAAAGTTCTTCGGTTCCGTAAGTACCCAAAATTCCTCCGCCTTTAGAAGAATAGGCTGTAACAGTACAACCGCCATCAATGGTTAGATTACAATTATTGAGAGATATACTTGCATAATATCCCTCGGTCTTAAGTGTGCCGGAACCGGTAATTGTGGTTGAGCTTTTGAGATTCAACCCACTACTTTCTCCATAAACGTAGTTATCGCCTATCAGCATGATTTTAAGCCCTTTGACACCTTCATTGAATATGCCGACACTGGTTCTTCTGTGGCTGTTTGATGCATTAGTAAGTGTAAGAGTTTTGGTGTCGATCTCATAGCTTACCGTGCCGTCTAAGATATTAGAGGCGTTATCAGAGGTTACTTTAACACCTGCTACTTGAAGGGGTATTATTGAGGTAATACTTACGTAGGGTTTGGAACTGTTTGTATTTGTATCGTCATGCATAGTCAACTTGGGCACCTCTTTGGCAGAATCTGCATCAGTACCTTCCTTAATTATTCTTTGGTCCTCATTTTCTATATCAGGATACATTTCATAACGGCACACCAATGCATGACCGTGGGTCTTGTCTGTGGCTATCTCTAACCCAACTTCTTTAGCTACCGACATGTTGCTTTCTGAAGAATAAATGCCATAATTCGAGCTTTTTATATTCAATGTAATAGTACCGTCTAGAACTATGGATTTGCCCTCTATACCTGTGTTGTAGTAATCACCACCTACTGAAATGCAATTTGTGTGGATATTCAGTGTACCTGTACCAAACAACTTAATATTTTTGTAATTAGGATAATTATTTATAGCTTCAATGCCGTATCCGAAAATAAGATCGTGATATTCCTCTTCATCCAACTGCAAACTGTTATTGCCTATAAGCTCTATATTTATATCATCTTTTGAATAGATATTACGCACAATAGAGTAACCGCTACCTTCAGCTTTATAGTACCCTGTTATCGTAGCATTATTCAGCGTAAGAGTTTTTGTGTCGGGGTTGTAGCTTACTTTGCCGGAGATACCGTTGCCGTAAATTTTTGAATTATTCACAGAGTTTACTTGGATACCACTCACCCAAAGAGGATAAGTAGTAGGAGTACAACCCGTGCCATCGCCTTTCGTAAGACCACCCCAATTTTTATGGATAGCTATGCTTGTATTGGATTTAGCTGTGCCCGGGTTGCTGCTGTTGTAACATAAAGCTTCGTCTCCGGCGAAGATGAAAGGCAGGTCATTATATATTTTATCCAAGGCACAGGCGTCCAGCTTATTCCTAGATATATCCAACTTTTTCAGGAAGATAAGCGAAACAATATTAAGACTCTTAAGTCCGACGTTTGAACATAACAGACTGACTAAGCGGGTATTGTTGCTAACATCTAACCCAGCACCTTCTATAAAAGAGTTATATGAACAGTCCAAATTTCTTAAATCTGTATTTGCTTCTATATTTAAGTTTTTCAGGCTATTTTTCCGGCAATTCAATTCTTTTAACTGTGTGTTTTCACTTAGATCCAAAACAGTCAGGCTATTTTCACCACATTGCAGTTCAGTTAACTGTGTATTGCTACTGACGTTTAATTCGGTTAGGTTATTAGAAAAGCAATCCAGCTCAATTAACTGTGTATTGCCACTGACGTTTAATTCGGTCAGGCTGTTTTCACTACATTGCAGTTTAGTTAACTGTGTATTTTCACTTAGATCCAATTTGCTCAATTTATTATACCTGCAATCCAGCTCAATTAATTGTGTATTGCCACTGACGTTTAATTCGGTCAGGCTATTTTCACTACATTGCAGTTTAGTTAACTGTGTATTGCCACTGACGTTTAATTCGGTCAGGCTATTTTCACTACATTGCAGTTCAGTTAACTGTGTATTGCCGCTAACATCCAATCCGGTTAGATTTTCTTGATTTCGGGCACAATTAAACTTGGTAATATTACCGTATATTTTAAGCGATGTACTCTTGACAGTAACTACATAGCTTTGCCAATCATGTTCAAAGTTCTTTTCTTCAAATACGCCGGGGGCAGTTTCTATCCACACGGTTCCGGCTTTTTCCAAATAAAAATTGGTCCAGATAAAATCTGTGTTCTCTGTTAGCTTCATAGCTATTACGGGTGTACCTGCAGGCGGCGTGGATTGTGCATAAGCTTTGACTGCACTTGTGGCTATTGCCAATACTGTAAAGGCAATAAGCGTGAGTAAAGTTTTTGTTTTCATATTAGAGAAATTATAATAGTAGATTATTTATATTTCATTCGTTTAGTACATCCACTCTAAACCTCTCCGTCAGCTGACGGAAGAGGTTTTATGGAGTGCTGTATAGAGTTATCTTTCTATTTTTTTCTTTATTGAGTTTCAGAGTGCAATTTATAATTAAGTTGTGTTTTTTTTACTGTTTACTTAATTATTAATCTGCGATTAACTTTACCTGCTTTAATCAAGTAGATACCTTTAGCATATTTGCTTACATCAAGTGTCATAGTACTATCTGAGATAGGCTCTGTCCGGATAAT